>JACKHH010000013.1 GCA_020639095.1 Phycisphaerales bacterium
GGTGTGATCGCTGAAGCCTGTCGGGCAACCGAACGCCCGCGCAAGCGCAGGAATCCGCCGCAGGTTCGTGTCAGCCGGTGCGGTCGGATACGACGACGTGCAATGCAGCAGAATGATCTGCGCGTTGCCGGTCGCGCGAAACGCAGCCACGGCATCGTCAATCTCGGCGAGCGAGGCCATCCCGGTTGAAAGCACAGTGGGCAGCCCGCTTTCCCCCATCGCGCGAATCAGCGGCAAATGTGTCAGATAATCCGACCCGTTCTTGAGCACGGGCACGCCGAGTTCGCGAAGATCACGGATGCCGCTTTCGCTGGTGGGCGTACTGTGGAACATCACACCGCGCGCGCGGCAGTGTTCGCAAAGCCCCGCGAGTTGCGCAACATCCAACTCGCAACGCTTGAACATGTGGTACTGTGATTCAGTAACGTCGCGCCCCTGACTGCGATAGGTGTGCGCCAGGCTGTGATCGCGCACAAAATCTTCCGTACGGTAGTTCTGAAACTTGACGGCTGTCGCGCCCGCACCAGCCGCTGCGGCAATCATCTCGCGGGCCAGCGCCATGTCGCCATTGTGGTTTATCCCAATCTCGGCAACGAGCTGCGCGGGGTATCCCGGCCCGACGTATTGTTCACCGATGCGTACGGGGTTCATAGCACCACCTCGCCGCGTGCATGCACGAGTACGCCCAGGGAGTCCGCGACCCGGTCCGCGCCGCGACCATCCACCAGCGCCGCGCCCCGTTCTGACATCGCAGATCGTTTCGTTGCGTCGCCCAGCAGCGCACCAACCGCCTCCGCTGCGGATGTGGGCGTCGCCGCGCCATCCCACCTGCCGACGTTGACCGCGATCCCGCGTTCGCCAAGAAAGGCGGTGTTGTACGTTTGATCGCCGGACAATTCCGTCACTACCATCGGCACGCCGAGACAACAAAGCTCCCAGCAGGTTGACCCGCCCGCTGTGACGGCGACATCAGCCCACGCCATTTGCGCCGCCATGTCGGCTACGTCCGTCAACACCTGGACGCGGTGTCGCGAATCACCGGCTGCTTGGACAAGCACCGCGTTATCCGCACTCCCCGCCAGCACACAGCGAACATCGAGCGTGCGCCGTGCTGGCTCCAACGCCTCCACGATCGCGGCCAGTCGTGCCGCCACGTCGCTGCCACCGAGGGTAATGAGCACGCGCCACGCGTCGTCATGGCACTCTCGATGCAACGACGCGCGCGCGTCCGCGAACTCGGGACGCAGCAACGCGTATTCCGGCCCGCGCAGCACCGTGCAGTCGTCGCGCACGCGATACTTCAGTGACAAACCGGCTGGGTTTTGATTCAGAATCCAGTCCGCAGCGATCAAATCGCGATCCGCGACATCATCGATGAGTGCGACCCGCAGCCCCGCATCCGCGAGTTTCGCCAGATACTCCGGATCGGCCCGGTAGTGATCGACGAGCACCACCGCTGCATCCGCAGCCCCGGCATATTCGATCGTTGCCCGGCAATCAGCATCATCGAGCCAAGCGCCGCACTGCGAAGCCGTCCCGACGGCATCCACCGGAAACCCCGCGTCGCGAACACGGTCAGCCGCTCCGCCCTGTGGGCCCCGCATCGCAAAACGCGCACGAATGCTGCGCGATGCTAACGCCCGAGCCAGCGCCAGGCAGCGAACAACGTGCCCCATACCGATGTCGGGCCCGCCGTCGCAGCGGATCACGATGTTGCGGTCGATCGTCACGGCTTCTCGAAGAGCCACCAGGTGATGTCGTCAAATCCGGTTTCCGCTTTTCCCCAGAAGCCGCGATCGCACAGCCGCAGCCCTGGAAAAAGCGTCGCATAGAGCGCGCCATAGTCACACTTGAACAGTGCCCGCGACTCGCCACGATAGGGAATAACCGTATCCGCATCGCTGAAGTACTCGCCGCACCAGATGTAGCGCCGCGACGCACGGTGAATCTCCCGCATCGCGCGCTCGCGCCCCGCCGGCGGCACGTGAATCAGCACCCCGCAGGTGAAGACCATGTCAAACGCGCCGTCAGCGAACGGAAGATCGTAGGCTGATGCCTGCGCGAGCATTGCACGGGCGAGTCGCTTTCGCCCCGCCACGAGCGCATGGTGGCAAACATCGATCCCCGTCACGGTGAACCCAGGGTTCGTAGCCATCCGCGTCAGGTTCAGACCCAGGTTGCAACCCACCTCAAGCACGCTGCGCACGCCCAACTGCTGAAACAGCGCCTCGTGATCGGCACCAGCTTGGTGTGCTGCTGTGGCGTTGCGCTCGGTGTACGCCTGGCCGAACGAGCCCGCCCAAAGTCGCACGAGCCGGGTCGTCTCGGGCGCACCGCCATCGTGACACCCCTCGGACACGGCGACCAAGCTGTCAGCCTGTGTACCCGACATCAGACGTCACTCCATGAAATCAACGTGTTGTGCGCAATGTCGCGCCGCGCCTCCCGGCCTATGATCAGCGGTGCGTGCTCCGGCGCGATGCCCGTACCAGGTCGTTTGCAACGAATCATCTCTTCGCGAATCACAGTACCGGCCGGTATGTTGCCTTCCGCGACGAGACTGACGAAGTACATCTCGCGCTGGCGCAAATCCTCAGCCGATGGGATCACCGCATCCGCGCCGAGCATGGACTCGGCGCGACGAATGCTGGCGACCCATTCGCGAAACTCCGCGGGCTCCAGCGCCTTGATGTGGTGGTGCCCCTTGAAACTCTTGTCGAGGGTGACGCGCTTCTCCAGGCAACAAGCGCCGAGCGCGACCGCGAGCAGATCGGGCGTCTGGTCGCGACTGTCGGCTGAGTACCCCACCGGCACCTGGAAAATGTCGCGCAGATACGGAACGCTCCGCAGATTGATCCCGTCATCACTCAACGCATGGCTACAGTGCATGAGCAACGCGTCGCTTTCGCCATGATCGCGCATGAAACGCAGCAGCTTGTCGATCTCGCCGACGGTCGTCGGGCCCGTGTCGATCTGGATGGGCTTACCGGTGTGGACCATCCGCTTGATCAGCGGCAGGTTCGCGGTATCCCACGAGCTGAGCTTGTACGCGGGCACGCCAAGCTCCTCCGCCAGGTCGACGCCTGCGATGTAATCCACGGTGGTGTAAAAGATTAGCCCAGATTCGACGCAGTGATCGCGGATCTGCACCCACTCGCGCTCGCTGAACTCGAGCCCCTTGAACATCTCGTACATGTTCTCGCTGTTGTGCCCACCCGCCCACTGGTAGTCGTAGGTCACGCTGCGATCGCTCATGAAGTGATCCGCACCGATGATCATGAACTTCACGGCATCCGCGCCCGCCTCCGCAGCCACATCGATCACGCGCTTGGCGGTATCCACATCACCGTTGCAGGTCACGCCCGTCTCGACGGTAAGCAAGATGGGCGCGCCCGCCCCGATCCGCCTCCCCGAAATCTCAATTGTGCTACTCATCTGGTTCGTCCTCTCACGCAACCCCGCCTAGCGCCGATACGCGTACAACACTTTGCGCAGTGCTGTCACGACATCCTCGACGTCTGTCATGGTCATCGTTGGGAAAATGGGCAGACTCAACATTCGCTCGTAGGCTGCCTCGGCAACTGGACACGAGCCGCGCGCGTCGCGATACAACGGCTGGCGATGTACCGGCAGGTAATGCACATTCACCCCAATCCCCTCCGCGCGCAGTGCCGCGAATACCGCACCGCGATCCACAGTCAGCGCATCGAGATCGAGCTGCACCACGTAAAGGTGATACGCGTGCGTACGCTCTGCCAGTACTGCTAACGGCGTGACCCCGGGAACATCGGCGAGCAGTTCGTCATAACGACCCGCAAGCGCCTGGCGCTTACCGATGAACTCGGGCAATTTGCCCAATTGGCTCAGGCCCAACGCGCACTGCATATCGTTAAGCCGGTAGTTCCAACCCAGCTCCGCGATCTCGTACGCCCACGTTCCGTTTGCCGCGCGAATCTGGTGGTCGGCGTTCATGCAGTGATTGCGAAAAGCCCGGAGCCGATCCGCCAAACCGTTGTCCGACACTGTCACCATGCCGCCTTCGGCTGTCGTGATTGCCTTGACCGGGTGGAAACTGAAGACTGTCATGGCTGTCAGACAGCCAACGGGGTTTCCGCGATAGGACGCGCCCAGGCTGTGACACGCGTCCGACAGCAGTGCCAAACCCTTGTCTTGCGCGATGTCCGACAGCGCGTCATAGTCGCAAGGCTGGCCCGCATAATCGACTGCGACGATCGCGCGCGTGCGCGGCCCGATTCTCGCGGCCACAGAGTCAGGATCTATCAGCAAAGTCGCGGCATCGACGTCGGCGAAGACCGGCTGACCGCCGGCGAAACGAACCGCGTTCGCGGTACCGGCGAAGGTCATGGTCGGCACGATCACTTCATCGCCGGGACCGATTCGCAGCGCGTGCATCATGGCGTGCAATGCCGCGGTCCCACTGCTGACCGATACGGCAGATTCCGCCCCGGTCACTGCGGCGAAGGCCTGTTCAAACTCCGTAACTGCGGGGCCAGTGGTGAGCCAATCGGAGCGCAACACGCGTACAACAGCGGCGATGTCGTCCTCAGCGATCGTCTGCCGACCGTAAGGCAACAGCGAAGACCGCACCGGCTTGCCGCCATCAATGGCCAGTTGCCCACCCACTTCAAGTTTCGCCCGAGTCGTTTGCATCAACCTCGTGCCACTGCTCTTGAGCAGTGCATTCCCACGTCGAAATCAACTGGTCTGACTCCACTGCTCAAGAGCAGTGGCACGCGTCAGCCCAATCCATCCGACGTGCTCGCGCCCGATCGATTACGTTTGATACTGAGCCAGTTCCTCGCGTGACGGCAACCGCTGCTCCGCCGTTTCGCTGCTGTAATGGAAGCCCTCCGCAACGCGCTGCCCGCCCTCGATCCAACGCTGCATCGAGCGCGCCGGCTGAGCTGGGAGAATCACGTAACGATCGCCGGCATCAACAGTTAGCTGCGATTCATCCGGCGCGATCAGCGATTCGTGTACCTTCTCGCCGGGTCGCAGCCCGATGACGTCGATGTCGCACTCCGGGGCGATGGTCTTGGCCAGATCGACCACGTTCAGTGACGGAAGCTTGGGCACGAACACCTCACCGCCCGCCATCATCTCGATCGAAGACGCCACAAACCGCGCCCCCTCTTCGATGGTGATCCAGAAACGTGTCATCCGCCGGTCGGTGATCGTGAGATGCCCGCCCTTTTTCCGCTGCTGATGGAAAAGCGGGACGACGCTGCCCCGGCTGCCCAGCACGTTGCCGTATCGCACGCACGAGAAAAGCGTGGGGTTCGGCTCTCGGCTGTAGGAGTTCGCCTGGGCGAAGAGCTTTTCCGCGACGAGCTTGGTCGCGCCGTAGATGTTGACCGGCGAGGTGGCTTTGTCCGTGCTCAGGGCGAGCACGCGTTTCACGTCGGTATCCAGGGCGGCTTCAATGACGTTGCGTGCGCCGTTGATGTTCGTGTTGACGGCTTCGATGGGGTTGTACTCGCACGCGGGCACCTGCTTCAGCGCGGCGGCATGCACGACCACGTCAACGCCTTCCATCGCACGGTGCAGGCGATTGGCGTCGCGCACGTCGCCGAGGAAGTAGCGCACGTTGTACTGGCCGAAGCCGTTCGACCGCATCTCGTGCTGCTTCCACTCGTCTCGACTGTAGATGATGAGCTTTTTCGGGTGGTACTCGCGGAGCAGAATCTCCGAGAACTTGCGTCCAAACGACCCCGTCCCGCCGGTGACGAGGACGGTGGACGACCTCCAGTCGATGGTGCGATCCTCCATGATCGACATCTCCCTTACAAACAGGATGTACCGAGGCTGCCGCGGGTCGGCCCGCGGTCGGCGGCGTCAGCGTCCTTGCAGCGCCAGCCATTCTTCAATATCGGACATGACTTGCCTCGGCGTCCTGTCGGAGACGCGAACAACGAAATGAGCGGTCTCGGCGTACCAAGCAGCGCGGCGGGCCAGAACGGCTTCCACCTCCTGCAAACCGCCGCCCGCCAGATCGGGACGCTGCGATGCGGTCGCAACATCACCGGATATCCGCTGCCACAGTATCGCTGCGGGGGCTTCGAGCCATACAACGGTGCCGTATGAGCGGAGCGTTTTGCGGTTCTTTTCCGATTCGATGGCCCCGCCGCCAACACTGATAACCCGGCCTGATTGGGACGTGGCCAGCTTGATGGCGTCGGTTTCCTGCTTGCGAAATACGGGCTCGCCGTCGTCGGCGAAAATGTCGGCGATGGATTTTCCTGCTCGATGCGCGATGAGTTCGTCCGTGTCGACGAATGCGCAGTCACGTTCATCCGCCAGCATTCTGCCGACCGTGGTCTTTCCGCTGCCGCGATAACCGATGAGCACGAGGTTCATGGTGGATTATTGGCCCTCGCGCGTATCACTTGCGCGATCAGCCGATGTCTGACGCGATTCCGCCAGTCTGTCGGTCACAATTCGCTCAAAGAGTGACAAGTCTGCGTCACTCCCCGTCCAGATGCGATACTGCTCTGCCGCTTGATGGACGAACATCGCCACGCCGTCAATTGTCACCGCGCCGGCTTCCCGAGCCTGCCGCAACAACTTGGTTTCGCGCGGGTTATACACTGTGTCAAAGACCGCCACTTTGTCGCTCAGACCGTCCGGCGGCATCGGCGATGCATCGACCCGCGGATGCATTCCAACACTCGTGCAATTCACGATGAGTTTCGCATCGTGACGGTGTCGGTCATCCCAATTGGCGGCGTCACATCCGAATTCTGACGCAAGATCGGTCGCTGATTGAGCGGTTCGATTGTAGATCGTGACCTTGGCGCCGCGATCGCAGAGACCCGCGACAACAGCGCGCGCCACCCCACCCGCGCCCAGAACAGCCACCGGCAAGTTGGCAAATTCAGGATCAGTGATTCCCATGCCCTGGGTGATGGCTGCGAGCGCACCGGAGTAGTCTGTGTTGTAAGCGCGAACCCCCGCATCCGTGAAGTGCAGGGTGTTGACCGCGCCGATCCGGCGCGCCAACGGCTCAACGTGATCGCCAGCCCATGCGAGTGCAGCCCGCTTGTGCGGCACCGTTACGCTGAATCCCAGGGCGCCAAACCAGGGCCGCTCTCGACACGCATCCAGAAACGCATGCAGTTCCGATTCTGTCTCGACCAGCGTCGGCAGATAGACCGCGTCGAAATCCGATTGATCGAATTGGGCGTTGAAGATGGCCGGACTGAGCGAATGCGCTACCGGATTTCCGAGGACACCAAGGACGCGCGTGTCGGGCGTCTGCCTTTGCCACCGGTATTGGTGCAGCATCTCGGCAAGGCTCACCTGGCCGGGTGCCGTGGCTCGGTTGTGCTCCGGTGAGCAGAAAGTACCGAACGCGCCGAACTTGGCCGCCAGCGCCCGCGATGCAAGCCCCTTCTCGCCCATCGCGATGGCGATCCGCCGGTCGGGGGCAACCCGCATCAGCTCGCACGCCAAGATACTGTCGACGGGTCCTTCCGACTTCCACGCGACCTTGGCAACTGCCGGCGACCCTGCTGGCGACCTATCGCGTCCGATCGCTTCGAGCCGCTCAAAGAGATCGGCCAGGTCGGAAGGTCGGCCATTGAAATCGTGATGTGAGATGACCAGCCGCGCTCCGGTCGGTGCCTGCGCCCCGGCTTCCACCAGATCCGCAGCCTCGATGTCGACGAATGCAGCACCGGCAGATACCGCCTCCGCGAGGATCTCAAAACGGTCAGCCGATGAGTGCATGCACGCTCCGCCCTCACGAACCGAGCGGCACGTCGCCAGCCAACGACCCCTAGGTAGCGAACTTGCCAGTTTCAGAGTTGAACGACGCTCGGCAAGGCCGAGCGCATCCAAGCGCAGCTCGACAAGGTCAGCCCCTTCCGCCAACGCACTATTGGCAGCCGCGATCAGTTCGCCAGCCGTTGAACAGGCGATTGATGTGATGAGCCGCGCCACTGATTCCACCCTGCCGCCACGCGGCATCCTTGCGCCTTTAGTGCGCCATCCCGACAGGTGTCGTACCGACGTATGTCCGACAGGCCCAATCTCCAGCTTCAACCTACCTGTCCGACACGTCGGTCACGTGACACAGCCCTGCCGGCTCCATGGGGCAGGATTTGTCACATATGGACTGACAGCCCCAGCGCTCGATCTTCATCGATCCCCGACCGTTCTGACATGCTTGGCACTGGTCAAAACGGCCGACTGAGCACCGTATTGCCGTGCCTAGTCCAAGTGCACACCGAGCTTGCCCGCGATGCGGTCGAAGTCATCGAGCGAAAAGTAGTCGATGACGATTCGACCTCGGCCCTTGCCGCGACCAGGCTTGATCTTCACCTTCGTGGCCAGAGCCTGCTGGAAACGATTCTCGAGATCGGCGACGTTGGCCTGGGGACCGGCGGGCTTTCGCGTTTCGTCGGCTTGGTCCGCCGGCTGGGTGACATCCCGTCCCAGCCGTTTGCGGCGTACGATCTCTTCGAGCGCCCGGACAGAGAGCCCGTTGGCAACCGCGGCCTGTGCAAGCTCGCATCGGCGCTGTGTGCCTTCGACACCCAGGATGGACCGCGCATGTCCCATCGACAGCTGGCCTTCCGCCACCAGTTCCTTGACCTGTGGCGGCAGTTCGAGCAATCGCAGGTAGTTGACGACCGTCGTGCGATCTTCATTGAGCCGCCGTGCAACTTCCTCCGGCCTGAGGCCAAATTCCTCGCAGTATCGTTCGTATGCCTCGGCGCGATCGATCGCGTTGAGATCCTCACGTTGAAGATTCTCGACCAGCGCCAGCTCCAGGGACCGCTCGTCATCCACGTTGCGGATGATGACCGGCACCTCGTCAATACCGGCTGCCTTGGATGCCCGCCATCGCCGCTCTCCGGCGATAAGCTCATATCCCACAACATGTTGTGACTCATCGCCAGCCATCCTGATCGGCCGGACGACGAGGGGCTGGATCAGGCCGTTGCGGGCAATAGACGCCGCAAGCGATGCGATGGTCTTGCGATCAAACTGCTGTCGCGGTTGATGTTTGCCGGGCCGTATGGCGTCGACCCGCAAAGTCGCGGCAGCCGCCCCAGATGTAGCACCACCTATAAAATCAGTAGCATCCAATGTGGATACTTCTGTATTGGCAGCAGTCGGAAGCACTTCAACAGTGCGCCGATCCGCAACCATTTGCCGATCGGGTGATGAGCGATCCACAAAGTTGGCGGCGGCGGCTTCGCGACCTAGATGCGACTCCAGAGGGGCTCTCTGACCATCAGCTTCATGATCTTCGCCGAGCCCCAGCGACGGCAGGAGCTCGTGGGGCAAGGCATCATCCGGATCATGTGCCTGACTGGGAGACGTTTCGCTTTCAACCACCTCGATTTTGGCTGCATCATCAGCTGGCTTGGTGGGCTGAATCAACGACGCAAGCCCCCTGCCGAGGCGTCGCGTTGGCTTGGACATGGCATCCTCCCTGATGTTATGAACACCGCATTGAATCATCTGCGACGAACGCGCTGATGCATGTTTCACGTGAAACTACCGCTGTCGCGCCGCCCTGTAAAGCGAAAAGTGCGGATATGATGCACACGTCCGCCTTCGGCGCACGCACCTGGGCGGCCTCCACTACTGCCCGCATCACTTCATGCGTGCGCCGCGAGCGGCGACGCGGCAAGCGCTTTCGGCCTGGCCAGGTGCGGGTCCCAGTGTATTCATCTGCACATCGGAGCCATGTTGGCGCTTGTCCATTCGTCGGATCGCGAATGGCGAGCGCCTGGAGGGCCAAATCCGAATTCGATGGTCGGTCGCCCGGGCCGCCGGACTCACCTGCGACAGATGCGACACGTTGTCGCCGTCCGGGCACGGCGAACCGGGCGATCCTCCGCTACTGCGCACTGGCGCTGCGGCTCCACCTCGGCGACACGCGAGGACGGAAGCCCAGAGGCCTCGTTCCTGGCCACCATCAGCCCGACGCCGCTACCGGGCGGAGAAGCCAGTGACGACTCGTTGCCACAGCGCCGCGTTCGAGCACGCGGCTCCGCTGACGATATCCGGCGAACCGGGCTGCGCCGCGTCGCATGTTTCACGTGAAACAGCGATCGGGCCCACCGGACAGAACGATTGGGACAAGCTGCTGGTGCAGGCATACCGAGCCATCGCGCGACTACGAAGGGATGTCGAAGAACAAGACGGGAATTGTCTTGCGGTCTGCTCAATTCACGCACGCCACCAACGCGCAACGCGTCAGTGACGAACGCGACTTCGAGTGGGTGGGTCCGATCGATACCCAGGTTGCCGCGATTTCAGCGACCACGCTGCGTCGATCGCCGCTCAGAAGCCCAGATCCTCTGCGTCCACTGAGAACAGCGACAATCGGCACAGCTCGATCGACACACCCTGAATTGCCGCCAGGTTCCCGGCTGAGGTGTTACTTGTCAACTTACTCATGGCACGTCGACGACGGGCCAGTCGTCGTCAACATCTGAGGAAGCGTCGGAACGCAGGCCCGGCCCATCGCCACGCCGAAATGGTTCGTAAATATTGC
The DNA here is from genome assembly GCA_020639095.1 of Phycisphaerales bacterium. Taxonomy (GTDB): domain Bacteria; phylum Planctomycetota; class Phycisphaerae; order UBA1845; family UBA1845; genus JACKHG01. The sequence goes on from JACKHH010000013.1 coordinate 10,535, forward strand.
AAAAATAACGAGTTACGGTAATTCACCGAACTGGATCCGCCGACCGCTGTGCCATGAATCGGAGTTGCTTTGCCATGTCACCGTTCCGTCGGTTGTACGAGTTCGACGATGTTCAGTGGCGTCGCGGCGCGCACCTCGCGAGGGTCCCAATCCTTGTTGGCAGTGTGTAGCGGTTGTCGATTGCTTTGCTGCCTTCCCGTCCGTACCACAGGACCCAATTACAGTGCAGCTTACCGTAGGCGTTGCACGATTCCGCGGGAGGTGGTTGGTTATCGCGTTTGCCAATATTGGCCTTGTGCCCTTAGAATGCCGCGATTCGCGCCTTCTTACGGGGGACACATGAAACTCACTGACATACTACCGGCTGACTGCGTTGTTGCGCCGCTTGCGGCCCGCGACAAGCTCGCCGCGATAACTGAATTGGTGGATGCGCTGGCACGTGCGGGCCGCCTGATTGATCGCGATCAGATGCTGCAAGCCGTGCTTGATCGGGAGACGACGAGGTCGACCGGAATCGGCAATGGTTTGGCGGTTCCGCATGGCAAATGTGCGGGCTGCCCGAAGCTGGTCATGGCGGTCGGCAGGCCGGCGGAACCGATCGACTTCAACAGCGCGGACAAGAAGCCCGTTGAGCTGATCGTGCTCCTGGCGAGCCCGCCCGACGAGACCGGCCCGCACATTCAGGCGCTGGCGCGGATTTCTCGCCTGATGCTGATGGACGAGTTCCGGCAGGCGGTAAAGGCCGCCGACTCCTCCGAAGCCATATACGAAACGATCGCCAAGCACGAAGGTTAGGCGATCGCGAATAAGCTTTGATTGTGTAGGGGGCGCGAAGCCCGCAGCGCGGAGGGTTTGCGCGCGTGCTTCGCTCGTTCAGCGACCGTGATTACGCGTTGATCTTGTCGACGCGGACCCGCAGATAACGCTGGCGATGGCCTTGTTTTCTGCGGTAATTCTTGCGGCGACGGAATTTGATGATGTCGATCTTGTCGCCCTTGAGTTCGCCTTCGATGGTCGCGGTCACGGATGCACCGTCGACGTAGGGCTGACCCACGCGGGCATCGGCGCCTTCACCCACGAGCAGGACCTTGTCGAACTGGATGCTCTTCTGGTCCTCGGCGAGATCGTGGAGCTGCACATCCAAGCGCGTACCTTCTTCAACGCGGTACTGGTGGGCTCCGTCTTCGATAATTGCATACACGGCTTGTGGTCTCCACGGCTAGCAGGCCGGTGCTACACTTCCGGCCTAATCGTTTCGGTCGAGCCACGTATGGTCGCAGGATTCACAGGTTTCGTCAAGCGCCCCGGCCGCCCGCCCCACGCCAGAAGCCCCTCAGGCCGGTTCCCGGGAGCGGCATGGCGGTTCGCAGCCTATTCCAGCCCTTGACGCCAATCGCGTTGCGCAATCCCGATGACAATCGCGGCCGGGACCAGAGCCAGCAGGCAGCCAGCCAGGACCAGGTTCATCCAGCTTCCGTTGGTGGCTTGGTACATCCGCAGGCCGAGGGCGGCTGGATCGGTGCTCAAGTCGGAGAGGTGAATTTGCGGGCGGAAGGGTTCCTGCCCCCGGCGAACGAAGCTGAGCAGGGAGCGAGGTTGGGATTTCGCCCTTTCGTTACGCGTCTTCGGGCAGGATGGTCACGCGACTCTTTTCGTCGAGGGCGATGAGGGTGCGTTCGCCATCGGCTTTCCGCAGGGTGATGCGTTTGAGCAGGTAGCGATCGCTCGGACCGTGGGCGAACCAACTGCCCGTAGGCGCCGTGTGGACTTTCTCAATTACCCCTTCGACCTGCGTGCTCCAGACGCCGGCTCGGCGTTCGACGCGTTGTTCGACGCGGATGCGCGTGCCCGGGGTCAGTTTGTCGACTGTGGTTGCGGTTGTGCTTGTCGTCATGTTGCTTGTTTCCGTCGGTGCCCCGGTGTCCTCTTGAGTTTGCGTTTCCTTCCGCTCCCTTACAGTCGCGGCTCGGTTCTTATGCTCCCAGCGCGTCAGCCAATTCGGCCAAGTTGGCGAATTCCGCCAGCATCTTCACGTCTTTGTCGGCTTTGCCGCCGTAGCGGTTGATCCAGACATAATTCAGGTGCAGCTCGCCAGCCGGTCGTGCGTCGTGATACAGACTCTGCGCGACGTGCAGCACGCGCTCGCGTCCGCCGATATGTTCGAGCATCGCGAGGAAGTGCGGGTGGGCTGGCTTGTACGAGCGCACATCCTCGGCTGTGATAATGAGATCGAACTCAACGTCCAGATGCTGTCGCGTCCCGGCGAACAGGTCGCGGTCAATGTTCGACAGAATACCGAGTTTGTAGCGATTTTTCAGACGTCTCAGGGCTGCCACGGTATCCGCGAATGGCGGCCAATCGGGCAGCGACCGGCTGAGGTGGCCACGCTGTTCGTCGGCAAACGGCAAGCCGAAGTCGCGCGCGACCATCGCAAGCGTCGCAGCCTGTACCTCGCGATAGGGTTGGTAGCCCTGCTGCTCGATAGCGGCTTCGGTGCGCACGTATGCATCGATGACGTCGTCGCGTTGATCCGGCGGCACGCCGAGTTCGGCGAAGCTAGCCGCGATGCCCGCTTCCCAGTCGACGAGCGTGCCATAGCAGTCGAAGGTGAGCAGTTCGATCGAGTTGGCGATTTCGCCGAGTGTGGCCATGGGGCACCGTTGTTACCTGTAATCGCACACCCGCCACGTGCGTACCTCTGGCTGGCGGGGCGTTGGTCTTGAGCTTACCGGGCGGGTTGGGGATTGACCAGCGACGGCGGGATTGCATACCGCGGGGCGCGGTGGCTGGCTATACTCAACGCGATGGCAGATCAGCCGATGCAATCGACCAACGGACAACCTGTCGGGCTGGTGCTCGACGATTGCTTCAAAGGGCACGATACCGGATCGCTGCACCCCGAAAGGCCGAGACGCATCGACGCGATCCGCGAAGCGCTGACCGCGGGCAGGTTGACCGAGCGCTGCCACCGCCTGCCACTCCGCGAAGCCACCGACGAAGAGATCCTGGCGGTTCACGATGATGCATATCTGCGACGCCTCGAATCGAAATGTGCAGCCGGTGCGCCGTTCATCGACGTGGTGGATAGTGCGATTTCGCCGCCCAGCTACGGGCTTGCCCGCCTGGCAGCCGGTTCCGTGCTCGGTGCGGTGGACGCGGTGATGGCTGGGGAGGTGCGAACTGCCTTTTGCGCGGTACGTCCGCCGGGCCACCACTGCGAACGCAGCCGGTCGATGGGGTTTTGCCTGCTGGGCAACGTCGCGATCGCGGCGCAGTACCTGCGCGACCGGCACGACATCGATCGCATCGCAGTGATCGATTGGGACGTGCATCACGGCAATGGCACGCAGCATCTGTTCGAAACCTGCGGCGACGTGCTGTTCATCAGCCTGCATGGACACCCGTCATACGTTTATCCGGGGACCGGGCACGCCGACGAACGCGGGATTGGCGGGGGCGAAGGTGCAACACTGAACGTGCCGCTCTATCCCGGCGCGAAGGACGACGACTACCATCGGGCGTTCGACGAGCAGGTGCTGCCGCTGCTGGAGGACTACCAACCCGGTTTCGTGCTGGTATCGGCTGGCTTTGATGCGCATCGCGACGACCCGCTGGCACCGCTCGACCTGGAGTCGACGTCATACCGCTGGATGACGCGAGCCGTATGGGAGATGGCGAACCGCTTTGCCGGGGGCAAACTGGTCAGCGTGCTGGAGGGGGGCTACGATCTTCACGCGCTGGGCGAGTCGGTGGCGATGCACGTTGATGAGTTGCTCTGCTGCACCGGCTCGGCGCATGACTTCTCGGGCGACGGAGCGTGACGCAACATCATGGCTGAACAAACGATAGCGATCATCGGAGCCTCGACCGACCGGACCAAGTACGGCAACATCGCGGTCCGCGCGTATGTCGATCTGGGCTGGACGGTGTACCCCGTGAACCCGAAAGCCGACGAGGTCGAGGGGCTCAAAACCTATCCATCGATTCGCGACGTGCCCACACCGATCGAACGCGTCTCGGTCTACCTGCCACCCAAGGTGCTGCTCGGCGTGCTTGCGGACATCGCCGCCATGACACCAGCTGAGGTCTGGCTGAATCCGGGGACCGAGAGCGATGAGGTGATCGCCAAGGCGCGCGAGCTGGGGCTGAATGTCATCCAGGCGTGCAGCATCGTCGATCGCGGCGTGTCACCGGCACAGTATCGCTAGGCACATCTTCACTTAAAACGTTACCCGAAAATAGTTTACCGCAATCGGCAGAGCCGTTGCGCGCGAGAACTGCGCGGGCGCTGTGATATCGGACCGAGGCAGTTGCGAATATGCGCGGTGTCGCGGCGAATACCTGGATGACCGGCAGGGTGGTTGCCCGTGTCCGGTGGCCAGGGAATCCAGGAGTGTTTGCCATGAATCGTCACAGCGGAACCACGGTGGTGCAGCGCGGCAGTTTCTTCAGCGCGTTTGCGTACGGGCTGTTCGGGATGCTCACCGCGCTCATCGTCTGCGCCGCGGGCGTCGGGATCTACGCGCTCAACGTGGTTGATCGCCGGGTCGACACGGCACTGACCACGAGCACCGGGCTGCTGAAGTCGCTGCCCGAGATCTTGCCGGAGATTCGCGAAGCGCTGCCGCCAGCATTGGCAGACACGCTTGCGGACGTGCGCGATCCGAATTACCGGTCGCAGCTCACGGTAGACACGCACCTCGCGTCGATCGGCAGGGACGACACGCGCGAAGTGGTGATCAACGTGCAGAACAACGGCGATAAGACGGTTTCGCTGATGGCGCTGCGGATCGTGCTGCTCGACGCCAACAACACGCCGGTACACTCGCTGGTGACGTATGCCGCCACCCCGCTCACCGTTGATCGGGAGTGGCGCGGGCCGATTCTGCCCGGTTCGATGCGACGCTGCGGGATGTACGTCTACCGCTGCTCGCCCGACCTGACCCCGCAGATCGAAATCACCGACGTTCGGACCTGGACGGGTGACGGACAGACCGCATTGACGGTGAAGCCCGACAGTGTCAGTGAGGAAACCCGCCTGGCGACGCGCGAAGGCCGGTCTGACTGACAGGCGTGACACGTCGAATCGACGCGTCAGTGTGTCAATCGACGCGCATTCTGCCATGACAGCGCGTCAGGATGACGCGACAGTCAGTTTCCGAACGCAGCCTGGAAGGCCGCGAAGTCGCGCAGGTCGATCGATCCGTCGTTAATTCCGGTAAAGTCGAAGTCGTGGTTGTCGCACGGGGCGACGAGTGGGCCGCTTCCGATTGTTCCGCTCAGGCAGCCTTCGAACGTCAACATATCCGACAAATCGATGCTTCCGTTGCCATTGTCGTCGAAGGGATACAGCCTGCCGGCGGCGTCCACCTCCGCAACAACGTTAAGCTCAAGGCTCACGCCATCTTGCGCACCAATCAAGTCCTCATCCGAAACTTCGATGGTGTAGACGGCTGCGTATGCGCCGGGCGTCGCGGCAGTGTCGAGCGTGACGGTGTAGGTGTGCGACCATTCCGGCGGCAGATTTCCCGTCGGCGTGAGGTCGGTCGCGAACCTGCCAGTGTCACCAGTCGCGTTGATCGCGTCGATGTCGAGGTTGGCGGTGAATCCGGGCGTGGTGTCGAGGCTGTGCAGCCTGAAGGTCGCGGTACGCAGGCCGCTGTTTGGCGTGACCGTACCGAAGTCGATGGTCAGCGTGTTCTGATCGAGCACGTCGTCGAACGATGCGTCCGCGTGATCGAGCGCGAGCAGTTGCACCGTGATCAGATCATCACCATCGGCTGACCCCATCCCGGTCCCGCCGCTGCTCACATCGATGTTGTCGATGGTCACGGTGCCAACAACCAGGCCAGCCGATGTGATCGGCCCGGCAACGCCAACGGCGATGTTCCGCGACTGCGTGTCGATATCGAACGCGTTGTAACGTCCTTCCACAGATGAGGTTGCGCCGGAGTCCGGCGTCACCGCATAGTACGTCGGGTTGCTGCCGATCTTGTGCAGCGTCACGTTCTGTGCGGACGGGCTGGCGGCCCCCACGATTACCGTGCCGAAGTCGATGGTCGTGTCCGACGCGCCGTTTCCGGGAGCGGTCGAGCCGACGTAGAGCTTGCTGTTGTTGTTGCCCGGGCCGAGCGCGGACCAGGCGAACTCGGGGTGATCGATGTAGGCGTTGCGGTTGTTCGTGTAATAGGTCGGGTTGAGCGCCGAGCTGTAGATCGTGTGGTTGCGGCGGCGTTCGAACTCGTCGGGCGGATCGGTGTGGTGATAGCGCAGCAGCGACGCGAGGTCACCCATCTGGTTGCTGCCGGGCGTGCCATTCACCAGCGTCAGCCCGTAGCGCGTCGACGAGTAGAACAGGTTCCGTGCAATATCGCCCTTATCAGCATCGCCAGGGAAGTAGAACGAGCCCTGACTGCCATAGACGCCGACGGTGCTGTAGACGCCGTAAGGCTTGTTGCCGCGCGAGCTGTTGATGCCATCGTCGCAAGGCCGGAGTGCGTGCGGGTCGCCGAGGTTGCCCGTCGAACTGTTGCTCGCACTCCCGGGCTGCAGCGATTGCGGCCAGACGTGCTCACGATTCCACACGCATGAACCGCTGCAATTCCATGCGCCGGGCACCGATTGGCGGTTGTAAACGAGCAGGATGTTCGACGCGTTGTTCGGATCGCGGTCGATGATCGCGGACGCGTAGCGGAAGTCGCCGTACGTGCGCTGCACGTGGCCGGTGCTCATGATGGTTTGCAACTGGCTGCGCAGCGTTGCTCCCGTACCGGTCGCGCTGTCGTAATATCCGGGCGGCGGATCGTATTGCGCGAACGACGGCGCAGCAGCCGAGGCAAACAGCAGGGCAACAATTGAGTAAATACGTACGCACGCAATGCGCGAGTCGCAGGTCATCGGCATCTTCCCCGATCACACCGAGCCGAACCCGGCGTTGAATTTGCACTGAATGGTCTATATTTCGCTCACCCGGTTCGCGGCGGGCGGGCGATTCCATGGCAACCCCCAGGTGCCTGGAGCCAGTGGGCCATTGTAGCGATTTCGGGGCGGGAGTGCTTAATGTTTGCGCATTTTCACAGACTTGACGCAGCCGCGACACAGGTTTATATTACTTTGTAATACCTTCTTGGAGAGGTTATGCGCCGGTCCATCAACCAGCTTGTTCTTGCGCTCTATGCCCTGGGCGTCAGCGGTTTGCCGATCGCTGCGCACCTGGCTGCGGACGATGCGTGCGCACATGCTGCGACGGGTTTGGTTCAGAGCCATACGCACGGCACAAACTCGGACCATCCACAAACTCCCAAGCCGGTTGATCACGATCCCGATAACTGCGCGATCTGTTACGCGTTTTCGATCGCCAAGCAGGCAGTAACCAGTGATGCCGGAACAGAGCTTGCGCTCGGTCTGGTTCCGCTGGAGCATTCTTCCCCTCTGGCCACGACAGCTCCCATTGCGGAGTACGTCTCACCCGCGTGTCCACGCGGCCCACCCCTTCTCGGTTGATCCAACCCAAATGAGCCGGTGACTGGTCACGGCATGGTTCGCGCGTGCGCGCGGACTGCGCGCTCGCGCACCCGCAGTAGCCACCCGCTCGCGACATCCACAACCGTAACAATTGGATCTTCTCGAAAGGATCGTGACATGAAACGTCGCGGCTTCACGCTCGTGGAGCTTCTCGTGGTCATTTCGATCATTGCGCTGTTGATCGCCATTCTGCTGCCGAGCTTGAGCAAAGCGCGGGAACAGGCGAAACAGACGCTGTGCATGAGCAACGTCCGCAGCTTGCTGCTGGCGATGCATGAATACGCAGTGACGAACGATGACTACCTGGTGACAGCCGGTCTGAGTCACGGCGGAAACGCCGATGAGCAGGCTGCCTGGATCAACACGCTCAAGACCGAATATGGCAACGAGTTGGTGGCGCGCTGCCCGAACGACAAGAGTCCGTACTGGGAGGAGCCTTGGCCTAGTACGGAACAGAAACGGCGGGCGAGCTACGCGACGAACTACTACACGGTCAAGCAGATCGGCGGGAAGGGTCCCTACGACCGCTTCACGCTCATCCGCAAGCCGGCGGACACCGTGCTCATGGTCGAGCTGGCTGAGAAAACCCAATTCGCGGTATCGGATCACGTGCATCCGGAAGACTGGTGGAGCAACCCGGAGGCGTTGGCGGCTGAGCAGGTGGAAGAGGAACAGCACCTGAAACGTGCCAACTACGGGTTTGCGGACGCGCACGCGTCGCCGCTGCGCTTTGATTTGACCTATGAGGTTGATGAGCAGCAAAGCAAGTTCCCGGAGTTCTTGTACTTCGCACACAACTTGTACGACCCGGCAGTAACGCCGGGCGGAAAGAAGCCGTTCGCAGCAACCGGGCACTGACATGCGACTCGATGAGTCAGCCCGACCTGTTTGCCGGCGGCGACTACTTACTTACAGCCCAGAGTCTTATTGACTCTTAAAACTCTCAAGAAAACCCAAGGAGGTATGACATATGAAGCGATTTGCATACATGACGATGTTGCTGGCTGCGTTGATGCCGGTTTCGGCGGCGCTCGCGGGCGGCGAGGAAGAGCACGAACACGACGACATCACCGTCGGCCATTCCGGCGCCGGTCAGTTGAAGGTGGAGTTCGACTTCAGCGGGGCATCCGAACTCACCCCGGTGAGCGGTTTGTTGAATGGCTGGGCGGGCGACGAGCCGGGATTCGCGCATCTTGAAGCGGACGAGCCCGGCGAAGACTTCTTCACGCTCGCGACCGGCGCGAACATTCTCTTCGAGGTCGTGAGCATCGACGACGCGCTGGTGGGGAATCCCCTAACCGACGCGATCGACACTGCTGGCGACCAGCTGCTGCTCGGCGACGAAGAACTCCACAAGCACATCGACTGGTTGATCAACTCGGACGACCCTTCGTTCGACCCGTTGCAGACCGTATGGACGGTGCAGTTCAAACTGCTCGACACCGGTGCGACGAGCTACGACGAGTCGGAGGTGTACACGTGGAATCTGACGAACGTGCCCGAGCCCGCGACCGCGATGCTCATGCTGGTCGGGTGCGCGGCAATCTGTCGTAAGCGCAGGTAGTTCGCCCGCGGGCTTCGAGGGGAAGGCTGCGGGCAGGGGAAGGGCGGCGCCGGCGCAGGTCGGTGCCGCCAGCCCCAGCGTTTGTGACGAACCAGGAACACAGCCCGAGTTCGGGCAACCGGTGGGACGGTGGAGGCAAAATCATGACGCAAACAAAACAATCAGCGCGATCCTTGCGAACGGTATGCGCCGCATGCGCGACACTGCTGCTCGCGCGCGGCGTCGCGCTCGGCCAGCATCAGGGCGATGTCTGGATTGGCGTAAATACCAGCGGGCAATTGGCGGCGAGTTCGAACGGGTTTTTGCCGGACGCGAACTACGCCATGCTTTTGCCGGTGAACGGGATCATCAAGGGGTGGAGCAACGACGATCCCGGGTTCGATCATGTGCTGGCGGGGACCGATTTGCAGCCGCTTGCGAGCGGCGCGCAGATTTGGCTTGAGGTGGTCGCGGTTGATCCCGCGTTCCAAGCGATTGACGACGGGTTTCAGTTTCTGAACGAACCGGGCGAGGATACGCTTCTCGGTGGATCAACGGTACACGAGCACATCACGTGGCACATCAACAACCAGGATCCCGCGTTCGACCCCGAGCAGTGCGTGTGGCACGCGACGTTCGTGCTGCGCGACGACGGAAGCACGGGATACGCAACATCCGAGCCGTTCACCTTGAACTTCACCAGCGCCGATGTGCGCGCCAACGGCGTGCCGGCTGATGGGGATTTTGACAACGACGGCGGAATCGACGCGGACGATCTTGCGGCGCTGGCTGCTTGCATGGATGGCGGCGGACCGGAACACGTGCCCGACCCCTACGAACCGGGAGTCACGACCTGCGAAGTAGAGTGTCTGAACGCGTTCGACTTCGATGACGATCGGGACGTGGATTTGAGCGACTTCGCCGCGTTTCAGCGGCTGCTGGGCGAGTGAAATCGGCAACCGTGATCTGGGAGAGCGAACCGAAACACACAGTCTTCTCTTTTTGCCACCCCCTGCCCCCTCCGCATTGGAGGGGGTATGGGGGATTTATCTATTCGCATCTTTCTTGTGCGCGGCGTTGATCATGTCCTGAACGTCCGCCGGGGTCAGGCGCGGAGTCGGCGTCTTGCCACGCTGCGCTTGCTTGGCTTTGAGTACGGTCATGAGAGGCGTGACCGTTTTCTCTGCCGACGTAGCGTTTTCGATCACCGGTGACTGCTCGACGACGGCGGTGTCCGTGACCGCGGATGCCGCGATGGGCTTGCCGCCGATTGATGCGTTGGCGACGGCTGCCCGGTCCGGCACGGGACTGAGGCTTTGCGTCGTCATCGGCTTGGGCGCTGCGACGCGTACGCCGCGGTCGTCCGCGCTGGCGAAAATATCCTGCACGCCCGGAATACCGACGAGCGGATGCGTGTCGTTGATCGACGGCGAACGCGCGATGGTGTCCGCGAGCCTCGCCTGCGTCGTGGACGCCTGCTGCACCCACTGCTGCATGGTGCGGGCGGAGCGCTCCGTCGCGACGAGCAGCTTGCTGAGCATCTTGATGCGGTCGTTGGCCTGCAAGCTCGCCTGGGATACGCTGCGGAAGACGCGTTTGACCGCGAGGCAGATTTCGTTGAGCTCATCGGCTTGACCGCGTGCGTCTTGGATAATCCCAATGGGATTCGCAAGCGATTCCTGAAGCTCGGTGACCTTGCTGTCGAGGGCAGCCACCAGCGTTCCGACCTGTTCCACGGTCGCGGACATGACGCGGGCAGTGTCCGCTTCGTTGCGAATGCTCTCAACGATGTCCGATGCGGTGTCCAACTGGTCGCGAAGCTCCGCGCCCAGGTGACTCAGTTGCGGGTGCAAGTTCTTGCCGGTTTCGTTGGCGGCGATCACTTCGGCGCAGACCTTGCGAGCCTCGGCGATTCGTGCGGTGAACACGGCACAGATATCCTTGACCTGCGTTTGCTGCGCGGTGAGCAGGTCGGCGCTCTTCTTGGCGACGTCGCTCTGCGCGATGAGTGCGTTGGCGCGACGGGCGGCGTCGGTGACGAGTTCCGCCAGGTGCGATTCGCTCGTCGCGGCTTTGTCGGCAAGGGCGCCGAGTGCGCGGGCGCGTTGGTCGGTCGTTTCGGTGAGCGACCAGACGTCGCGAATCTGATGATCGATCTGTTCGCGGGTGGTGCGTGCGTCGGCGAGCACTTTGTTCGCCTCGGAGACCGCTTTCGTCAGTTGGTCCGCGATGTTGTTGGCGGCGGTGATTTCGCTTTCGAGCGACTGGGCGGCACCGGCTGCTGCCGACAGGATGCGTTCGCGTGCTTCGCCCACGAACTCCTCGCCGGCATTCAGTACGTTTGAGCGAACCTGGTCGCCGGTGAGTTCGATGGCTGCGGTTGTGGCGCACTGACGATCGACCAGTTCCTCGTTGAAGCGGGCGATGCCTGATTCGGACGCGCTGTCCAACTCGGCGCGGTAGCGTTCGATCAACTCGGTGCTGATGCGTTCCTGTTCGTCGCGCGTGGCATCGCTGTGTTCGGTGATGCGAGTCTGCGCTTGTTCCGCGGCTGCGTTGATCGCCGCTTCCAGTTCCGCGGACCTCTCCGTCGTCGCGGCGATGCGCTGTTCGAATTCGCCGCGCATGTCAGCCGCCAGCGCTTTGATGCCGTCCTCCGCAGCGTTGACCGCGATTTTGATCGCGGTTTGCAGCGCGTCCGCCTGTTCGGTCGCGGCATCGACCTCACCCTGCACGCGTTGCACACCGGCGGACACCGCCTCCGCGAGCGCGGTCGAGGTGGCTGCCGATGTCTTGGCGCAGTTGTCGAGCATCGCGGAGATTTCGGTGCGGGCTTTGTCCACGCCATGGCGCGCGATGACGCCGACGGAATCCTCGAAACGTTTGATCTGCTGCTGCACAGCCGTGAGGGCTGCCGATGCGGTGGCTTCGATGTCGATGGCTGCGGACTGGGCAGCCGCCAGTTTCGCTTCCGACTGTTGCACGCTGGCGAGTGCGGTGCGGGCTGCTTTCACGGCATTATCCGCTGCGTTGCGCGCGGTCTGTTCGGTCGCAACGAGCGCTTCGAATCGGGCGAGGGCGTCGCGGAGGAACTGTTCAGCCTGCTCGGCGCGCTGCTCGATTTGCGCGGCGCGGATTTCAGCCTGCTCAGCGCGGTGTTCGATGGCATTGATGCTCTTGGTCTGGCGATCGTCAATCGTCCGAATGCTGTCGGCTTGGCGCTCCTCGATCGCCCGGATGCTTTCCGCCTGGCGTTCTTCGATTGCGCGGAGGTTGTCGGTCTGCACGCGTTCGAGCGTGGTGATGCAACCTTCGCGAAGTTGTTCCGCGTCGTCGAGTTCCTTGGCCACCTTGTTGGCCGCCTTTTCGGCCTGGGTGATGGTGGCGCCGAGGCGATCGGTCGCGCGGTCAGCCTGCGTGACCATGGCGCTGGAACGGCGATCCACGTCGGCGAGGAACTTGAGGCGTTCGTCGTAGCGTTCGAACTGATCCGCCAGTTGGGCACTGCGTTCCGCGAGTTTGCCCTCGAGGGCGCGGACTTCGTCGAGCGTCTTCTTGCACGCATTCCTGCCGTCGGAAAGGATGCTGGCAGCCGCGGATGCGTGCTCGCGGAGTTGCACGCGGTTCGCATCGGCGGTGCGCCGCGCTTCGGTGAGCGCGTTCGCAGAGACTTCGCAGGCTTTGGTGGCATCGGTGCGGCAGCGGTCGATCATCTCGGCGACCGCTTGCTCGTTTTCTTCGAGCAGTTTCTGGCGCTGATGCCGCAACCCGTCCATCATCGTGGTGAGTTCTTCGCGACGGGCGGAGAGCTGCTCGAAGATGCCGACGAGCGCGTCGCGCTCGGTCATGGCGGCCTGTCGCGACTCCTCGATCAAACCCGTGACCTGCTGGCCGGCAGATTCGAGCTTGTTGTGAATCTCTTCCGCCGAATCGAGACCTGAAAGCAGCAGGCTGATGCGGTCCTGCGAGGTCGCGTCGACGTCGGCGAGCTTCTCGACGATGTCGGCGAGGCGCTGGTGGAGCTGGCTGGCTTCGGCGGTCAGGCGTTCGAGCTGCGGAAGCTGCTCGGCTGCACTGGTTTCGTTGTGGCTGAATCGGTGGCTGAGATGTTCGAGCCGTTCGATCTGCCGGGTCGCGTCGTCAAACACGTGGTCCGCGCGCGAGCTGAGGCGATCGAGTGCGCTGTCGAGCGCGCCGATGCGCTGTGGAGCGAACTCGGTCAGGTCGGCGAAGCGCGTCACGATGTCTTCCATCCGCGACAGTTCCGCCTCGGCTGGGGCGGTCACGTTCGCGGCGGGTTCTTCATTTGCAGTGGTTTCCGTACCAGTCGACGTACTTTCCGGCGCCGTATCGATGTCGGATGGGTCGATGAGATCAGCGTCAACCTGTTTGCGGTCCTGGTCCGCGGCGCGCTGCAATGCCGCGTCGGCGAGCGCATTGATCTGGCGCATCTTGCCGCGCGCGAGCGCTGAAATGCTGTCGATCGCAGCTGCGGTGAACAGGTCGGTCGACTTTGCACCGGCGGCTTGCAGGCGTGTCACCAGGTAGGCTGCGGTGTCCGAACGGTCCGGGTGGAACAACTGCGGGGTGCGGTGCATGCCGCGGGCGATGTCGCGCACTTCCGGCAGGCGGAGGCGCGTTTTGATCGCGGGCGTCGCGACGAGTACGACCACGATCGTGAATTCGTGTTCGCCCGCGGTGTTGATCAACTGTTGAAGCGCCAGAAGATCCTCGGCGTCCAGGGTTTCCGCGTCGTCGATGATGATGACACCCTTCTTGTCGCCGTGTTTCTCGAGCGAGTCGATGAGCCGGGCCACGTGCTTGGATGAGTCGTCACCGACCGGGGCTGCGATATTCACCGCGGCAGCGATGCGCGCAAGCACCTGCGCGCACTCGTCGCGCGATGAGATCTGTGCGAGTACGCGGGCATCTTCGCGAACGCGGCGCGCGAGGATGTGCGCGAGCATCGTTTTGCCCGCGCCGGATTGACCTTCGATCAGCACGAAACCACCGTCACCGGCAATGCGGTCGCCGGCGGACTTGCAGATGGTCCGCAGCGCGTCGGTTTCGAAGAAGAAGTCGGGGTTGGCGGTTTCTTCAAAGGGCGGACGGTTCAACCCAAATCGATCAAGATACATCATGTGCTTCCTTGACGACGGTCCCGGCCTGCGGGTCGCACGACCACGTAGGCTTTGTGTCTGCGCATGCACAGGGCGCTACTGCATGGAATATCGGAACCGAGGTGAAGGGTCTGAACTTATCGGGCCAGATGCGTGGTGGCGGGGCAACGTCCCTTTTATCAGGTGCGTTGTCGGGTATTTGCCCCCGGGGCAATTGAATCGTATCTCTCACGTGTAGGACTGTGAAGGTGTATCTGAAGTACTAGGGGGGAGGAAAGGGTAGGTTGGGAGAGGAGCATTACGATGATCGGGATGGTGAATGCAGCCGGGTCGGCGCAGGCTCAGCGGGAGCACCCCGCGGCGCGCCAGACAAATCGGCAGCCGACAACACCGGACGTCGGCGAACCGCCGATGTGGGTGCGCGAACCGAGAGGTGCAACGGACGATGCCGAGAGTGCACGGGCCGTTGCGGCCGCTAAGTTCGAACACGAGACACCACCGGAGCGCCAAGCTCCGAGCGGCGAGCAGTCGACAGAGGTGAGCCGGTCGGAAACGCAGGCGCATACGCAGCAGGGCGTCGGCCAGTTCCTGGACACAATCGCGTAGCGCGCATTGGGGGCAGGGGACGATAGCTGACAGCAAGCGACTCGCGAAGGCACGCGTTGGGCGGGCGTCGCGCGGTCGGTGGGTGTGTTTGACTACACGCGCGGATTATCGGCCAATTGGGTGAGCTGACGCTCAATGGCCTGCGCGATGGCTCTGCGCTGCGGAGCGTCTTCCAAGCGAATCGCGAGCGTGGCTGGTTGACCGCCCTGCGCCACCTCTTTGCTCAGGGCATCAAGCAGAGCTTGCAAACCTCGAAGCTGACTGACACTCGCGATGCCGGATGTCGTCGCGGACTCGATACCGATACGGATGCAGCCGTCGTCGGAGACGAATTCCTGCGCCCGCCACGGTTCCATTACCACCATATCACCTGTGGTCGAGAGCACGAAGTGTACATCATCTTGGGGACGTGTGGCGACGAGCGCGAGGCGATCGGTCGCGCGGGACACATCGACCAACTTCACGCCACCCCAGGCACGCAACCCGCGATCATGCGTTGAGACGACCTGATCCGCGCGGGCTTGCAGTTTTTCCAGGGAAATCGGGGGGGGAAGCGGTGTCGGGGAGTGCTCCAGCCATGAAAGGAGCATCGCGCCGCCGCTCATGGCGACGACGAGGGACATCCAGACGCGGATCATCCGTGTGCGTTCAGGCATCGTGCTTCCTTGCGCGATGTGCGGCGATTCAGTTTTGACTACCGCGGATTCGTGTCAGTCATCCATGCCGACGTGTTGTTTGTATTATAATTATCGGCTGACGACAACGGTTTTGTTCTCGGGAAACCGCATCAGGCGACGCGCGTGTCACGTCTCTGTCGCAAGTCCGCGCCGCGTCTAGCTTATGCGATTCCCAAGATGCGAACCACCAGATATAGAGTGTGTTGTCCCGCGCGAGCGTTGAAGGGAGCTTCGCGCGGCGCGCGGGCGATACGTTTTCTTTTTGTGAGGATGTGATGACGGCAACGGCGTGGACTTGCCCACATTGCCAGCATGACGAATTCGTGCCGTCGGTGACGGACGAAGGCGTGGGCGTGTGCACGCGTTGCCGCTTCGCGTACAACCGGCCTTCATCGCTGACGGATGGGACGACTTGGCGCGAGCAGGCGGCGGCGCGCGACGATTCCGACCCACTTTGGCCGCACATCCGACCCGATCGCTACCGGGTGATTCGTTCGCTCGCGTCCGGTGCGCAGGGGCACATCCTGCTGGCGCATCACCTGCACCTCGATCAGATTTGCGTGCTCAAGGTCATTCAGGTGCGCGAGGAACTGCGCGAATTGGCGACGGCTCGCCTTCAGGCGGAGGCGCGGGCGGGCGCGCGGGTGAGCCATCCGAACGTCGCGCGGGTGCTCGATTGCGACAGCGTCGGGGATGCGTGGTACTTCGCGATGGAATACGTCCCGGGAGAAAACCTGCGGCGCATCGTGCGCGGGGTGGGCCGACTTCGCTGGGAGCAGGTGGTGCCGATGGCGCTGAAGATCGCGGACGGGCTGAGCGCGATCCACGCCGCGAAGATGATTCATCGCGACATCAAACCGAGCAACCTGATGCTCTCGACCGACGGGGTTCCGAAAATCATGGACCTCGGGTTGGTGAAGATGGTTCAGCCGCAGGGCGACATGTCGCTCACACACCTGGGGCAGATTCTGGGTACGCCGTATTACATGCCGCCCGAGCAGTTCGACTCGGAGAAAGAACTCACTCCGCAGGCAGATCTTTATTCGTTCGGCGCGACGCTGTTTCACCTGCTCGCGGGTCGGCCTCCATTTCAGGGGGCGGGGGTGGTCGAGCTTGCGAACCGGCACAAACGCGATGCGGTGGCGTGGCCGGACGAGGTCGCGGGCGACGTGCCGACGTGGTTGCGGCATGTCGTGGAGATTTGCCTGGCGAAGCGGCCTGAGCATCGCTTTGCGACGGCGGCTGCGCTGGCGGAAGCAATGAACAGCGGCGGCGAGGTTGGCGTTCTGCTGCCGACGGGTGATTCGCTGCGCCGTCCGCGCGGGATTCTCGTCACCGAGTTTCGCAACCTCTCGCGCCAGCCGGAGGATGATTGGATCGGCGATGCCGTGGCGGAATATCTGGCGTCGCGACTTCGCGAGATTGAGGGGCTACACGTCGTTGATCGGCAGAACCTGTCGCGGGTGTTACCTGAGGCTGCGGAGGGTTGGTCGTCGGTCGATGAGACGACGCTGCTCGATAAAGCGCGGATGTTGGGGGCAGCGGTCGTGCTCGTCGGCGGGTTTCAGCGGAGCGGGTCGCAGGTGCGCATTACGGTGCGTTCCATCGAGGACGATGCGCGGGTCGCACCGCGGGTGACGACGCATGTCGCGGGCGAAGCCGATGATCTGTTCGGGCTTGAGGATCAGCTTGCCGAGGCGGTGATTCGCGACATCGGACACAAGCTCGGGCGGGCGAGTCGACGCGGGCGGCGCGGCGAATCGGAGGACCTCGTCGCGCAGGAGAAGTTCGTGCGCGGACGGCGGGCGTTTGCCGACGGCGAGTATCGCGACGCGATTCGCCTTGCGGAAGAGGCGCTGGCAATCGACAAGCGGTGCGCCGGGGCAGCCAGTTTGATCGGAGCAGCCTATGCGCGGATGGGTGATTATGCGCGGGCGGTCGAGTGCCATCAGCAGGAGGAGCTTGCGGCGCGGGCGGACGGAGACGATCGCCGCCTTGCGGAAGCGCTGGGAAATCTCGGGGTGATGTACTACTACCAGGGGCAATATCCGCTTGCGTTCGAGTTTCTGGAGCAGGCGCGGGACCTGTGTGCCGACCTGCGACATTGGCCGGACTGCGCGAATTATGAGGGAAACCTGGGATTTGTGCTCATGCGGCTGGAACGTTGGCACGACGCGGAACAGGCGTTCAACCGGGCGATTGAGATTCACCAGCGCTATGGCGATCTGGTTTCGCTCGCCTGGCCGTACAACGGGATGGGCGGGGTGTTGCTGAAGCAGCAGCGCTACGCGGAGGCGAGCGAGTTTTACCGGCGGGCGCTGGGGCTCGCGCGGGAGATCGGCGATCGCGTCAACGTTGGGGTTTCCCACATGAACCTGGGGCGCTGCGCGTGCCTGCTGGAGGACTACGCGGAGGCGGAAGCGTGTTTCGATGAGGCGCTACAGACGCTGGAGGGCACCGATTTCTGGAACGGGTTGACGCTGGTGTACGAGCACATGGCGGATATGTACCTCCAGGAGAAGAACATCGAACGTGCGATGCAGTGCATCGATCAGCGGCTCGCCCTGGCCCAGAAGCACAACAACCACCGCATGGAATCGGAGGCGTGGGAGCAGAAGGCGAAAGCCCACGAGCTGGCCGGCGAAAAGGACGCGGCATTCGCGTGCCTCAAGAAGTCGATCGAGGTCTCGCAAAAGCCGCCGCCCGAAGAGAGCCTGCACCGCCACCTGAGCATGATCGCGAAAAAGCAGCCGTTCGCGTAGACTTCCAGCGAAAAGGTTTCGCAAATTGAGGCCAGCGCCGAGGTACGTTCTATGGCCGCCGTGAAATACCACGAAGGTCGATTCCCGCCGCGTGATATCGACTGGTTGAAGTTGATTCCGCTGATCGGACCCGCGAATCGCGCCGTCGCGCGGTACGAAGGCGTCTTGCATGGCATCCCCAACTCGCAGGTCCTGTTATCCCCGTTGGTCACCCAGGAGGCTGTGCTTTCGAGCAAGATCGAGGGGACGCAGGCAACGATCGGGGAGGTCCTGGAGTTTGAAGCCGAGGAAGAATCCGCGACTGGCGAGAAGCGCAACGACATTCAGGAGATTCTCAACTACCGCACCGCGATGCGCCAGGCGGTGTCTTCGCTGCCCAATCTGCCATTGTCTCAACGAGTTGTCCGAGATGCCCACACGCGATTGATGCAGGGTGTACGCGGAGAGAACAAGACGCCGGGCGAGTACCGACGAAGCCCGAACTGGATAGGTTCTCCTGGATGCACAATCGAAACGGCGCGTTACGTGCCTCCGGAAGCGCAGCGTATTCCAGATCTCATGGCTGGTTGGGAAAAATACCTGCACGGCGAAGCCCATGACACGTTGGTGCAATTGGCGATCGTTCATGCCGAATTTGAGGCGATCCACCCCTTCCTCGATGGCAATGGGCGGAT
The DNA here is from genome assembly GCA_020639095.1 of Phycisphaerales bacterium. GTDB lineage: Bacteria > Planctomycetota > Phycisphaerae > UBA1845 > UBA1845 > JACKHG01. Next base: position 29,441 of record JACKHH010000013.1, read on the forward strand.
AGGCCGCTTGATTGTGCCCCTGTTCCTGGTCGACAAGAAGCTCCTGGCAAGCCCGGACTTCTACATCAGCGCATATCTTGAGGCCCACAGGGACGAGTACTACGACAGACTCCTGGCGGTGTCGCGAGATAACGACTGGACCGGCTGGTGCAGGTTTTTCCTGCGAGCAGTGACTGAGCAGGCCAGCGAGAACGAGACCCGGGCGAAAGCGATACTGGCGCTGTACGAGGAAAAGAAGGAATGGATCACTGATGCGACGCACTCACATCACGCCATTCGGGCGCTGGATTGGTTCTTCAATCAGCCGATATTCAAGACTTCAGAATTCGTCCGCACGACGCAGATCCCGAATCCAACGGCTAGTCGCATCGTTAGGTTGGCACGGGAAGGTGGTATGTTGAGAGAACTCCGGGCAAGCAGCGGTCGGCGCCCTGCCCTCCTGATGTTCTCGGAGTTGGTCGACATCGCCGAAGGCCGCACGACGCGTTGAGTCTCAGAGATTGACGACAAGTCCGCTTGTGTGTCATTTTTCCGAAAATATGATCCACAAATTAGTTTGCGGCCAATGCATGACACACAAGAATCTACCACCATATATCGTAACCATGCGCCCTATCGGACCAAATATATTGTAGCAATCACAACCTGGGGCCCACGACGGGCGATGGCCGGGGCTTGAATGATCGATTGCTTGGTCCCCTGCGACATGCACTGCCCAAGAGCAGTGGCACACGTGGGAGTCTCCCTCTATGAAAACGCAACAGGCGCTACCGGCTGACGTCCAGTAGCGCCTGTCGCTCTCGTGCACTCTCTCGCGAGGGGTATCGGGTCAGTCCTTTGACAGGACGATGATGGTGTATTTGCCGATGCCGACGTTCGCGTTGTAGCTCATGCCGTCTTTCGCGCCGGATACGGCGGTTGTGTCGTATGAGGCGTAGTTGTCGAAACTGGAGTCGTAGCCGTTCCAATCGCTGTTGAAGCGCACCTTCCACGTGCCGCTGCTGGGGAAGCCGATGTTGTAACTCGAATACGCGGTGTTCGAGAAGTTCGCGACGACGATCACATCGTCGCCAGCCCCGCCGCTATCCCACCGGTGGTATGCGATCACCTTGTTCGTGTTGTTCACGTGGTGGACGTTAACGTTGTTGCCGCGAAGGCCGGCAGTTTTGCCGCCGGTGTTGCGGCGCAGCGCGATCAGATCGGTGTAAAGATCGACGATGCCGTCGAATGTCGTCGCCTTCGACCAGTCGAGCGGATCGGTGTCCGCGAAGTACCCGTCCTCGAGGAACTCCTGCCCCATGAAGATCATCGGGATGCCCGGGCTGGTGAACACGATACCCGCGCCCAGCGTCGAGCGTTTCATCGAGTACCAACTGTCGGCATTGCCCGGCCAAATTTCCTCAGGCACGCGCGAGTGGCCGTTAGCGACCTCGTCGTGACTCTCGGTGTAGATCACGCGCTGGAGGTGGTTGCTGTTGTACTTGTGCGTGATGGCGTCGCGCACCTCGTACATGTCGCGGTTCGCGTCGGTGCCCTCGATGATGTTCTCGCGGATGGGGTGGACGAAGGCTGCGTCCCATTGCGAGTCGAATCCAGCCCCGCCAGCCCCCGTCGTCTTGGTCAGGTATTCGTTGTTCTGAAGATCCTCGGCGATGGAGATTTTCCAACTGGCGGCGCTGTCAATCTCGTTGTTGATGTACTGCATGAGGCTCCAGCCGTCAGAAATATCCCCGCCACCACCGTTGTTTTGCGTGCGGATGTTGACCGTCGAGTCCCAGCGCAGCCCATCCGCGTTGAACGTGCTGAGCCAGTAGAGTGCGTTGTCGCGGAGATAGGTGCGTACCTCGCCGCGGCCATAGTCGGGCCGGGTGTCACCCCACGGCGTGCTGGCGCGCCAATCCTGGAAAAAGTAAATGCCACCCATACCGCTGGTCGACCAGCCGTCGAACTGCCAGAGGTCGAGATCGCTCGGGCCGAGGTGGTTGTAGACGATGTCGATGATTACAGCGATGCCTCGGCTGTGGCACTCGTCGACGAAGTCCTTCATGTCTTCGGGGGAGCCGTAGATGCTCTCCGGCGCGAACGGGTGTGCTGGGTTGTAGCCCCAGGAGAAGTCGCCGGCGAACTCGGCGATGGGCATGATCTCGACGCAGTTGATGCCCATGTCCTGGAGATGGTTGAGCTTGCTGACGGCTGTCGACCACGTGCCCGGGTTGCCACCGGCGGTATCGTTGAATGTGCCGACGTGCATTTCATAGATGACCAGGTCATGCCAGCCGGGCGTGCTGAACGAACCGAACGTGTGGCTGCCGTCATAGACGATGCTGTTGCCCACGGAGTTGGTGACGCGCGTGGCCCAGGGGTCGATGCGCCAGATGGTGCCGTCGATGACGTACTGATACTCGTCGTCGTACGCGACGCCGGCGACATCCACCGACCACGTCCCGCTGCCGCCGCCGTCGGATGCGAGCGGGTTCGCGGTCGAACTCCAACTGTTGAAGTCGCCAGCCACCGCGACGGTTGTCGCGTTTGGCGCCCAGACGCGGAAGGCGCACCCGCCGGTGTACTTGATCGCCCCCATGCCGCTCTGCGCGGAGGGAATCAGCGACGCGGTGAACGAATAGTTGCTGCCACCGTTGTTGTCGTAGATGTTCCCGCCCCAATCGTCGTAGCCGTGGAAGTAATAGTTGACGGTGCTGCCCGGTGCGTAGGTTGAACCCGGCGTGTAGGTCCACTTGGAGTTCCCGCTGTCGTCACCGGCGTACGTCATCGCGTATGCGTTCCACGAACCGCCGTTCACCTGAATGCCGACTTCCGCATGCAAACCGACATAGCTCTGATTCATCAGAATGGTGTACGTGCCCGGATTGGACGCGTCGGCGTGGCGCACGAACGCGCCGTACACACCGATCCAACTGGGAAATGCCATCGCGGGGGTCGCCGTAGCGGCTGCGATGCAGAATACGAATCCAAGTAATGTGCTGCGCCCCAAAAGATTTGCTCGTGATCGAACCATGTGCAACTCCTCCGCCCGGCAACAGTGACGTTTCATTGCCCCGACCCCGACAGGTGTTTCGCGAGCGAGCGTCAGCGTGCGTGTTCTTGAGAAATGCCAACAACGCCGAGAGAGCCGACGGCCACCCACTAACCGATTGATGCGCAGTCATCCTAGCCGTTGAGGTGTCGTTCGTCTGGCGGGGCAGTTACCCCAAGTGTGTATCCGCGCACGGTGAATTGCCCACGATGCGCATGTTGACAATGCGAGCGCGCACACGAACTCTGGGGAAGGCGCGGCGACGATGTCTTGGGGCGAAATGTGCAGGATTAGTATCTGTGCGCGCACGTGCAGTGACTCACGAGATATGCGCACCGACTTACAGTTCAAGCAAAACCGTAAGTACTACTGCCCGAGTTTCTCGGACAGCGCGTTGAGCGAATCGCGATAATCCTTCAACTCGTCACGCACGCTGGACGTGTTCGTGTGATGAATCTCCGATCCGAGTTCGGTGATCTCGCGCAGAACGAGTTTGCGGATCAATGCGACATCGTCTTTTGTCAGGTCGACTTGCATGGCTGGTCCTCCTGAAGATGTGATTGTTTCCATCTGGATTGTAGGCGCGCGGATTCGGCGTTGGCGAGTGGGTCGGTTGATGTAAGATGGAACAGATTGTTCCGCTCCCTTACAGTCGCGGCACGGTTTTCTACATGCGTTCGAGGGTCTTGATACCCAGGAGATACAGTCCGGTGCGGATCGCGCGGGCAGTCAGGTCGCACAGGCGCAGGCGCGAGATCCGGAGGCTTTCCGGTTCGGCGTCGATGACGCGGACACCCTGCTTGCGGTCGTAAAACCTACTGAAATGGCGACTGAGGTCGTAGAGATACTCGGTGAGTAGATTGGGTTTCAGGTCATTGGCGACCTGCTGGATGATTTCGGGGAAGCGCGCCAAGGCTTTAGCCAGGGCGATTTCCGCGGGGTGTTCGAGCGTAAGCGGGGCACCGGCGGGCAGATCGCCATAGTCGATACCCGCGTTGCGCGCGATGCTGCGGATGCGCGCGTAAGCGTAGAGCATGTAGGGCGCGGTGTTGCCCTCCATCGCGAGCATGTGCTCCCAACTGAAGCGGTAGTCGGTGGCGAGGTTGTGGGCGAGGTCGGCGTACTTGACGGCTGATATGCCCACTGTTTCGGCGATCTTGGCTTTTTCCTCTTCGCTGAATTGTGCGCGGGCACTCTCGACATCGTCGCTGTCGGCATCCACGACGGCGCGGGCGCGTTCCACCGCTTCCGCGAGCAGATCCTTGAGTTTTACCGTACCCCCCTCGCGCGTCTTGAACGGCATGCCCGAAGCGTCGAGCATGCTGCCGAACGCGAGGTGCTCCAGACGAACGCCATCTCCCGCCCAACCAGCCATCCGCAGCACGGCAAAGAACATCTCAAAGTGCTGCTTCTGCGGAACACCGACGACGTAAATGACGCGCGTCGCACCACATTCGCGGATGCGGTACCGAGCGGCTGCCAGGTCGGTCGAGGCATAGAGGTAGCCGCCGTCCGACTTGCGGATGAGCAGCGGCAGGGGGTCGCCATCGCGGGTCTTGAAACCTTCGGGGAAGATGCAGTCCGCCCCTTCGCTCTTCTGCACCAGCCCGAGCTTCGTCAGCTCATCCACGACGTCCGCGAGTTGGTCGTTGTAGAAACTTTCGCCGCGATCGGTCAGCCCCGTGATGCCCAGTGCTTCGTACACCGCGTGGCAATGGCGCAGCGACTCGTCGCAAAACGCCTTCCAGATGCACAGCGTGTTGGGATCGCCACCCTGGAGTTGCACGACCGTGCGGCGGGCTTCATCGGCAAACGCGGGATCTTCATCGAAATGCTTCTTGGCTTCGCGGTAGAAATTCTCGAGGTTCGCGATTTGCAGGTGGTCCAGGTCTTTGAGCGCTTCCGGCTGGGTCGATCGCAAGTGGGCGAGCAACATGCCGAACTGCGTGCCCCAGTCGCCGACATGGTTGACGCGTTCGACGTCGTGGCCGGCGAATTCGAGGATGCGCGCGACGCTCTCGCCGATCACCGTGCTGCGCAGGTGGCCGACGTGCATCTCCTTCGCGAGGTTGGGGCTCGACATGTCAACGACGACCTTGTCGGGCTGAGCCACCGGCGCAATACCAAGTCGGTCGTACGTTGCGGACGGATCGACCGGCGGAATCTCCTGAAGATACGTTGCCAGGAATTCCGGGCGCAGGCGGAAGTTGAGAAAACCAGGGCCCGCAATCTCGGGCGATTCGCAGAGGTCATCCACCTTGAACGCGTCGGCCACCTTTTGCGCGAGGTCGCGCGGTTTCTCACCCAGTTGCTTTGCGAGCGGCAGCGCGCCGTTGAACTGGTAGTCGCCGAATTTGGGGTCGTTCGTCGGCTTGAGCCAGGCGCGGTCGATGGTCGCGTTCGTGCCGAGCGCGGCGGCAGCTGCTGATGCGATGCGTTCAAAGAGCAGGTTGGCGATGCTTTGGTTCATGTCTCGTGAGTTGTGATCTCTGGGGGCGCTCAAACCGTCAGGTCCGCTCCCTTACAGTCGCGGCTCGGATTCGTGCTACGCGCTGGCGCTGCGCTGCCATTCGATTCTTGGCGCGTCGCCCCAGAGGAGTTCGAGGTCGTAGTAGGTGCGGTGCTCCGGCGTGAAGACGTGGAGCACGACGTTGACGAAGTCGATCAGGATCCAGGTCGCGCCGTCGAGACCGGCTCTGCTGAACGGCGGCTCGCCGACCTTCTTGCCGTATGTGATCGCGTGCTCAGCCGCGGTGCGCATCTGTCGGTCGCTGGTTCCGCTGCAAATCACGAAGAAGTCAGTGACGGGGCTGAGTCCGCGCAGATCCATCACGGTCACGTCCTCGCACTTGTCGTCGGTGACGATACGGGCGAGTTCGATCGCGAACTGTCGGGCGCCGGCATGTTGTTTGGCTTCGGTCATGCGTTGCCTAGATTACCTGATCAGGCGAAGGTTGGCCACCCGGGAAGGGCATCCTTCACGGTCGGTTCATCTGCGGGATTGAACCGCCAAGGCGCCAAGACTCCAAGAACAACAGTTTGGATGGGTGGATTGGACACGTTTCGCTTGTCCATGGCGGGTGCGGATACGCGCACCATCCACAAACTCACCACTGACAAGCATAGCTTGTCAGTGCCACCCCAACCCAAACGCCGTTCTTGGCGTCTTGGCGTCTTGGCGGTTCAACGGGAAAAGAAAAAGCCCGGGACCTTGCGATCCCGGGCTGGTATTGGGTTGTTGGGTTGTGGCTGTTGGCGCTTAGCCCAGGCCGAGCATGCTGCTGATCTGCGGGGCGAACTTCACGATGAGGCCCGCGAAGACGACGCTGACCATGCTCATCAGCTTGATGAGGATGTTGAGGCTCGGGCCCGAGGTGTCCTTGAACGGGTCACCGACGGTGTCGCCGACAACACCGGCTTTGTGGGCTTCGCTGCCCTTGCCGCCGTGCTTGCCGGTCTCGATCCACTTCTTGGCGTTATCCCAAGCGCCGCCGGCATTGGCCATGAAGATGGCGACCGCGAAACCGCTGGTCAAACCGCCCGCGAGCAACCCCATCACGCCCGGCACGCCGAAGAGCAGGCCGACGACGACGGGGATGATGATCGCCAGTAGCGACGGGAAGACCATTTCCTTCTGCGCACCCGCCGTCGAGATGGCCACGCAGTTCGCGTAGTCGGGAATGTTCTGGCCTTCGTGCGTGATCTGCTCGCGCGGCCAGTTTTCCGGATCGTTCGCATAGGCGTCGTCCTTGCCCTGCGACTTGAGGTACCCCTTGATCTTCCCGAACTGGCGACGGCACTCGTGCATCATCTCGTAGGCCGCTCGTCCCACAGCCTTCATCGTCAAAGCGCAGAAGAGGAACGCAAGCAGCACGCCGCAGAACAGGCCGCACAGCACCTTGGGATTCATCAAGGTGACGTCGTAGAAGGTCATGTACTGCTGGAGACTCGCGCGTTGCGTGTCAATCAGGTTGTACGTGTGACCGTCTACGTGTGTTTCGCGAACGAAGTCGTTCTCAGCCGATGCTTCGGCGAGCGAAGCAGCGGGGAAGGTCATGCCCGGGGTCAGGTTCTTGCGGGCCTTCGCGTTGAGCAGCATGAGTGCGCGGTACGCCCCTTCACCGGTGCCTTCGCGCCATTTCTGGGCGAACTTGCCGTAACCAATGTAGTAGATTTCATCCATGCCCGCGGCAGCATCGGTCTTGGCGGACTCGACGTGCGTCTGCACGTAGGCCATGGCTTCGCGCTGCTGACCCACGCGAACTTCCTCGACGTAGGCTGCGAGCAGGGCGAGCGCGGTGAGCGCAGCCGACCCGATGGCGAAACCCTTACCCGTGGCTGCCGTCGTGTTACCGAGTGAGTCGAGCGCGTCGGTGCGTTCGCGAACTTCCGGCTTCTGGTGGGTCATTTCCGCGTTGCCACCGGCGTTGTCGGCAATGGGGCCGTACGCGTCAGTCGCGAGCGTGATACCCAGCGTCGCGAGCATGCCGACCGCGGCGATACCCACACCGTACAGACCAAGCGTGAACTCCTGACCACCACCAGCCGCCACGAACGCGACGAGGATGCCGACGACGATGGTCGCCAGCGACGCCCAGGTGCTCTTCATGCCTTCCGCGACACCGGCGATGATAACCGTCGCGGGTCCGGTGATGGCTTGTTCGGCGATGTCCTGCGTGGGTTTGTATTCGTAGCTGGTGTAATACTCGGTGGCTTTACCAATGATGATACCGGATACAAGTCCGGCGATGACGCTGAGCGCTACGCCCCACCAACGCACACCCGGGACATCGCCGAGCAGCATGTAGCAGATGACGAACGCGGCAATTGCAATGAGGAAGCTGCTGCCGTTCACGCCCTTGCCGAGCGCGCCCATGAGCTGGCCCATCGTCGCACCTTCCTGCGTCCGCACCATATAGATGCCGAGGATGCTGAGGATGATGCCGATACCCGCCATCACCATCGGGACCGCCAGGAAACGCATGGCTGCGTCGGTCGTGACGTCGGTGCCTTCGGGGAAGAGTCGCGATGCGGCAGCCACACCGAGGGCCGCCGTCGCAAGGATCGAACCGGCGTACGATTCGTAAAGGTCAGCGCCCATGCCTGCGACGTCGCCGACGTTGTCACCGACGTTGTCGGCGATCGCGGCGGGGTTGCGGGGGTCGTCTTCGGGAATTCCCGCTTCGACCTTACCGACGAGGTCGGCGCCGACGTCGGCAGCCTTGGTGTAGATACCACCACCGACGCGGGCGAAGAGTGCCTGCGTGCTGGCGCCCATACCGAAGGTGAGCATGACCACGGTGATTTCGTTAAGGCCCATGTGCGGGGCGAACTTGTAGAGAATCAGGAACCAGGCGCTGATGTCGATCAGCGCGAAGCCGACGACGACCAGACCCATGACCGCACCGGCGCGGAACGCGACGACCAAGCCGCGGTTGAGGCTATGACGCGCGCCTGCGGTCGTGCGGTGCGCGGCCATCGTCGCGGTACGCATACCCAGGTACCCGCAGAGACCGCTAAAGAAACCACCGGTAAGGAACGCGATGGGCACGATCTTGTGCTGCACGTGGAGCACGAAGGCCATGAACGCGAGAACCAGCGCAAGGAGGACAAACACGACCGTCACCACCTTGTACTGCCGCGCGAGGTACGCCATGGCGCCGTCGCGGACGTAGGAGGCGATCTGGATCATGTTGGGATCACCCTCATCCGAGGCCTTCACCTCGTTGTAGAACTTGAGGGCGAAGATGAGTGCGACGATCGCGAAGATCGGCGCCACCCACCAGATCATGGGAATGCCATGTTCGGGGCGCAAGTGCTCGCCCGCATCTTGCGCAAAGGCCACATTGGCGGATACCCCAAGCGCCGCTACGAGCGCCAGCAGGATCCACCCCGCCTGTTTCATCTTTGAAGCGTTCAAGACCTGATCTCCTCTTTGAGCGCCGACACCTTGCCCGGCAGGCCGGGATCAGGGCCGTGAAAAACACGCGCGGTCCGCAATAAAACCGGTATTGACAAAGGCTTATACTTCTAGGGCCATGCGCCCCCGCGCCAGAAGGCGGGACTATAGCAACTCCAGGCGCGAAGTCCAGACCGTTGACGATATCTCAAGCGACACGCCCCCACCCGCGTGACCCAAATTCACAGGCCGTGACAATCGGATCGTTGCCAGCCGACCGGTGAACCGCTAGGGTGCCTCGTCGATCTCGCGCGTCGCCAACGGGGCGGCTCGGGAGACGCTGCCGATAATCGCATGCGACACGCCCAGACGAGGCCCGATCCCCATGGCTCAGACCGCTCCGCTCAGCGTTACCGATCTCTCCGCGCTCATCCGTGATGTGCCCGACTTTCCCAAACCGGGGATTGTCTTCAAGGACATTACACCGTTGCTCGCGGACCCGGCGGGTCTGGCCCTCGCCGTCGAGTGCCTGGCCCAACCGTTTCGTCGCATGAACATCGACAAAGTCGTGGGAGCCGAGTCGCGGGGCTTCATCTTTGGGACGGCCGTCGCTCAAAGCTTATCGGCTGGCTTCGTACCTGTGCGCAAGCCGGATAAGCTCCCGCGCAAGACCATCAGCCGGACATACGAACTGGAATATGGCCAGAACGCGCTGCACCTGCACGATGACGCCATCTCCGAAGGCGAGTCAATTCTGCTTGTGGACGATCTGCTCGCGACGGGCGGAACGGTGGCTGCCTGCGGCGAACTCGTCGAGTCGCTGGGCGGGCGGATCGCGGGCATCGCGTTCCTGATCGAACTCGCGTTTCTCAACGGTCGCAGCCGGATCGCCAAGTACCCGGTACACGCGGTGCTCAGCTACGACTCGTAGCGACCGGCGCCGGCGGCTGACCCAGCAGCCGTAAGGTACTAATTAACAATCCGTTACAGCAACACGAGGAGCTTCCGCGTATACCTTTGGGGACGCGGTAAGGATTGGTCTGCGCGCTGATTCGGTCTCTCGCGCAAATGCGCGGTTCACCGATGAATAGAAGGGCTTGAGGTGGCGCGAAGGCCCTGGATTTGCTGTGTATTCTTGTCGGGCGGGAGACTGGGAAGGATTCCGCCAGTTGGCAGCGGTGTAGAATCCACGGGCTGCCGGGTTGCCGTGCGCGGATTTGCCCGAAGTGGGGCGGACGCACGCGCCGCGGCCCGCCGACCTTGCCCGTCGTGGACAACACGGTGATTTCAATGGCGCGGCTTGCCGCGTTTCCGATCGAGGACCCATCCGTGCCCCAAGCGGACTTTGTGACCCTGCGCTGTGCCCGTGGGCGGCGACGCCTCGGGGATAGACTGCGCGGTGGGCGGGTGCTGGGAATTTGTGCGCTGGTTGCGGTTTGCTTCGCTTGCTTGCCAGCCACGGTTTGGGCGCAGCGGAATACGGACTGGCGCACGCAGCTCGCGCCGCAGCCCGGATTATTGCCACGCAATCCGGCTCTAGAGAACCTGCTGCGCACGGCTGAGGATGCGCTGGCGCGGCGCGACTGGAAGCTCGCGATCGATTCGCTCCAGCGGATCATCGATGATGCGCACGGTGCGTTGCTGCCCACGAACGATGAGAACGAGACGTATATCGTGCGCGAGTCGGCGCGGCGACGGGCGACGGCACTTCTGGCTGCGATGCCGCCTGAGGGTTTGTCCGCCTATCGGCTGCTGAACGATGGACGGGCTGCCACGCTTTGGCAATGGGCGCGTGAAGACGGTGATGAGGACGCGCTGCGCACGCTGGTTGAACGCTACCTGTTGAGCAGTACCGGCGACAATGGTGCGGACTTTCTGGCGGCGCTGCTGATCGATCGCGGATTGGCGGCTGACGCGCTGAACGTGCTCGATCGCATCGATGCGTGGTGCGCGGATTCGGACGTGCCGGTCGCGCGGCGGGCGAGCAAGCGGGCGGTGTGCTGGCTCATGCTGGGCGACCGCGCGCGTGCGGAAGCGACACTCGAACCGGCGCGCTCGGTAAATCCCAATGATGCATCATTGGCTGCGGTCGCGGACCTTATCGCGACGGGCTGGAGTGCGTATCGCCCGGGCAGTCCGCGCGCGCCGGAGGAATCGTGGCCACTCGCAGGTGGCAGCGATTGGCGCAGCGGGGTCATGCCCGCGACATCCCCGGAACTCAGCGAGAATTCTCCTTGGCGCTATCCGCTGCTGTCGGACGAGCCCGACTGGTGGGATCGCGAGTACCTGCCGAATCGCGACCGGGATCGCGGGCTACCGGCTGCTTCCGCGGTCATCGGCGATGGTCGCGTTTTCGTGAAGAACCTCGATCAGATTCAGGCGCTCGACGTCGAGAGTCTCGAACCGTTGTGGCACACTCGACCGCCCACGGAGACCGGCTCCACGCCGCGCTATCGCAACATGCGCGGATTCGGCATGCCTGGGAACGAACGGGTGTTCGACAGCTTCAGCACACGCGACCGGATGCTCTACGACTACGTCGGTACCGCGCTCGCGGTCGCGGACGGGATGGTGTTCGAGATCGAACGCGAAGGTGCGGGCGAGTATGCCCACGCGGATTCGGACCGGACGGAGTTCTCCTCGCCGCAGGTGAAGAAGGAGCGGATAGGGTCTCGACTGGTCGCGCGCGACGCGGAGTCGGGGGCGATTCGCTGGGAGCGCGGCAGGACGGGCGCGACCAACGATCCGCTCGGCGAGGTGGATTTTCTGAGCGTTCCAATTTCGCTGCCGACGCGCGAGGCGCGCGATAGCGGCGACGAGTTGTGGGTGACGTTCGCGCGACGCAATGACATCTATATTTGCGTGCTTGATCCGCAATCGGGCGCATTGCGCCGCGAGATGTTGTTGTGCAGTGTCGATATGCGCGAACTCGACGGCATGCTGCACGAAGCCGTTTATCCCGCGACCGATGGACGCACGTTGTATTTCGCGATGTCGGCGGGGCTGGTACTCGCGGTGGATGTGGATGAGTTTGCGCTGCTCTGGGGCACGACGTATCCGCGTTCGCCACAGAGTGATCGCGGGTTCGAGCCCGCTAACTGGTTTTGCGGCCCGCCGGTGATCAGCGGCCGCACGCTGCTGGCTGCTTCGCCGGATTCGAGCCGATTGCTGGCGCTGGATCGCTCCTCGGGCGGTGTGCTGTGGACTTATCCGCGGCCCGCGGGCGCGTACTATCTGTTAGCTGCGGATGATCGCAACGTGTGGATCGGCGGCGACGCGTTCACCTGTCTCGACATCGTCGACGGGCGGGAAGTTTGGCGGGCGTTCGACGGGGCTGCGGTCAATGTGACCGGACGTGCAGCCCTGAGCGGGAATCACCTGCTTATTCCGACGCTTGAAGGGCTCGATGTGGTTGATGCGACGACCGGTGAGGCGCAGCCAGGCCGATCGCTGCCGCAGGATCAACTTCCGCTGGGGAATCTGCTGTGCGTGGCGAGCGCGATGTTCAGCGTCGACACGAACGAGGTGCGCAAGTTCCCCGACCTCACGCTTTCGTACCCGCGACAGCTCGCGCGTTTCGAAGCCGACCCGACCAATGCGGGCGCGGCGCGGCGACTTTCCTGGATGGAGCTCCTTCGCGGAAATCCCAAGCGCACGCTGGAGGTGCAGGATCAATCGCAGTGGACCCCGGGCGGCGACGGGCGCTACGATCGCGACATGGCGCGCATCCGCATCGACGCGCTGCTCCAGATCGCCGCGTTGCCGGAATCGACCGACGTGCACGCAGCCGATCTGCTCCACGAGGCGATCGCGCTGGCGGATTCCGACTTCGACCGGTTGCGCGCAACGCTGCAATACGCGCTGCGGCTGCATCGTACCGGGCGAAGCGTGGACGCGTACCTCACGCTGTGGGCGCTGGGGTGCACGACGGCGGGTGATGGTTACGTGACGATCGAACCGCGCTTGCGCAACAAGTCCCGGCTGGTGATTGCGTCGGTGCTCTCGCGACTGGAACGCGACCTGACGTCGCGGCAGCTCGCGGAGATCGCAGCCAAGACGCAGGCAGCGCTCGCGGATGCGGTGGCTGCCCTTGATGACGTGAATACCGCGAACGAGGGTCGTCGCAAGCTGCTGCAACTCGCGGAACTCGATGATGCCGGTGGGGCGGGGCAGGCTGCTTTGCTGGCGTTGGGTCAGGCGGAGTACTCGGCTGGCCAGTTTGAACGCAGCGAGCAGCATTTCCGCGAGGCGATTCGCCGGGATCGCGTGTCGGCGACGACGGCGGAGGCGATGCGCGAGTTGATCGTGCAGTATCTCGATCCGCGGCAGGATTTGCCGGCGGCAGCCAGTCGTTTGATTGATGAGCTTTCGCGGCAGAATGTGCGCACGCTCGCGACGTCGGACGGCGAGTCGGTCGAGTTGAATGTCGAGGTTGCCCGGCTTCGTGAATTGGCGGGCTCGCCGGCGACGTTTGACGACTTCAGTCGGCGGTTCGCGATGAAACCATTGACCAGCAACGATCCGCTTCCGCATATTCCCGCGACGTCGTTGGTGGAATACGCGTCAAACACGCCGGAGGCAGCCGCCAATGAAGCGCTGCTCTTCGACGCGCCGAACCAGCTCCGCGCCCTGCATCTGGGCGATTGGGAAATATCATGGACGACGGCACTGCATCTGCTGGGGTCGTTCAACGGGCTGGATCAAGACGCAGCACAGAGTGACCAGCCGCCGCACACGGTGGCGCAGTGGGACGGGCAGACCGCGGTCATCAGCGGTGCGGACGGCTTGTTTGGCGTGGGGATGCTTACGGGCCGACGCTTGTGGGGCATCGGCTACGAGGACGACCTGCTCGCGAGCCAGATGGCGCTGCGGAACCGCTTGGTCGCGATCGACCGGGGCAGGATGATCTGCGCGCCGCGGCGCGGTGTGCTCACGTGTGCGTCGGTGGTGGATGGCGGCGACGTGCGCTGGGAACGGATCCTGCGCAGCGAGCAGGTGGATACGGTTTTCCTCAAGGACGCCTACTGCATCACGCTCGACAACCTGCGGCAGCGGGCGACGGCGTACGACGCGAACAACGGTCGGCACATCAGCTCGATCGAATTCAAGCAGCCCAAGGACGACCTGATGCCCATTCCGGTGGTGTATGATCGCGACCACCTTGTCGGGCCGGCTGATGACCACACGATCGTGTGCTTTGGCTTGCGTGACGGCACGGAGAATTGGCGCTACGCGATGCCCTCGGAGCTGCGCTGGGCGTTCAACGCGGGCGACGGCTACATCGGGGCGTGCAGCGCGGAGGGGCACATTCGGCTCATTGACATTCTGAGTGGCGAGGTCGCGCTGGAGACGCAGCTTGACGAGGCGAGCGCCGGTTACGTCGAGGGCGTGGTGCACGGCGACACGTTGCTGGTGATGCCCGCGGTGATGACTGAACGCGGCGGGTTTGATCCGATGCTGATCAGCCTGGACATGGCGACGGGCGCGGTGCGCTGGAAGCGCAGCGGGTTTGGTGTGACCGGCGCCAGCCAGTTCGCGTTGTGGAAGCTGCTGCACGTGGCGGATGACGTCGTGCCGATGTTTCGCCGGCAAGACCCGGTCGAACTCGAAGTGAGTCCGCCGCCGCGCGCCTTGATCGCGGTGGAGATCGTCGACAAAAACGCCGGGGAAACGGTGGAACCCGTGGTGCCCACCGGGCATCGCGCGGACTCGCGTGATTGGTTGACCGGTGAGTTCGGCGTCTGGCCAGGCTGGCTGCTGATGGGCACGAAGCACGGGATTCTCGCGCTTGAGACGGTGAGCATGAACGAACCACCGACGCAGGTGGACACGGAGGTGCGGCAATGAGTTCGCGGCTCCTGATCATCACGCTGGTCATTGTGCTTGCGCTGGGTAATACAGCACGCGCTCAGACGGATCAGCCCGCGCCGCGCATGCTGCCTAAGCACGTCACGCCGGAGACGGACGCAGCCATACGCAAGGGGCTCGACTTTCTCGCGCGAATGCAGGGGCGCGACGGCGCGTGGCGCAATCGCAGCGGATACGGGACGTATCCCGTGGCAATGTCGGCGCTCGCCGGTCTTGCGTTTCTGGCCAATGGCAGCACGACGACGCAGGGGCCTTACGCGCCGAATGTTGATCGCGTCACCGAGTTCTTGTTGAGTTGTCGCACGCCGTCGGGGCTGATTGCGCGGATGGATGAAGCCGAGGGTCGCCCGATGTATGGCCACGGGTTCAGCATGCTTTTTCTCGCGGAAGTGTACGGCATGACGGAGGATACCGACCGGCAAACGCGCATCCGCGAAACGCTGCAAGCCGCGGTGCAGCTCACCGCGCAAAGTCAAAGCCCGCTCGGCGGATGGATCTACATGCCTGACGGCAACAGCGACGAGGGTTCGGTGACGATCACGCAGCTTCAGGCGCTGCGCGCGTGTCGCAACGCAGGCATCGCGGTGCCCAAGGAAACGATCGATCGGGCGCTGCGCTACCTGGAGATGTCGTTCCGCTCCGATGGTGGAATTGCCTATCGCGCGCGGCAGGCCGGTCCGTCGCGCCCGCCGATCACGGCAGCGGCTGTTTGCTGCTGGTTCAACTGCGGCGACTACGACAACCCAATGGCGAAGCGCGCGCTCCAGTTCTGCCACAGCACGCTGGGCGTCGGTCAAGGCGAATTGGGACACTATTTCTACGCGCACCTGTACTACTCGCAGGCAATCTACCTCTCCGACGACGCAGCAAGTTGGGACAAGTATTACCCGGAGATTCGCGACAAATTCCTGAAGACACAGAAGGAGGACGGTTCGTGGCAAGGCGATAGCGTGGGGCTGCCGTATGGCACGGCGCTTGCGACGATCATCCTTCAGATTCCGTATAATCGCCTGCCAATCATGCAGCGATGAGGGTTGAAGGCAGAAGTCAGAATGCAGAAGGCAGAACAGGCGGCTGCGGAACGGGTAAACACCGGTATGCAAGAAGCTGCCAAGAATCCAGATTACGGCCGGGATTTGCGTACGCGAACTAAGCAATTTGCGTTGAGGATTGTCCGACTCTGCGCTGCGCTACCGGACACTATGGTCGCGCGAACACTTGGCCGGCAAGTACTACGCAGCGGAACTTCCGTTGGCGCCAACTATCGCGAGGCGCAGCGCGCGCGATCACGGGCGGAGTTTGCCAGCAAGGCGCAGATCGTCTTGCAGGAACTTGATGAAACAGCCTATTGGCTCGAATTGATCAGTGACGGCGAGATTGTCCCGGCGGACAGACGGGATGATCTCCGCCGCGAGACGGAAGGGTTGATATCAATCATGGTGGCGTCCGTGCGGACCAGCAAAAGTCGAACGAAGAGCAAGACTTGACTCAGATTTCCTGTTCTGCCTTCTGCATTCTGACTTCTGCCTTTATTCGAAAGTGAAGCCCAATATGTCAGACACCTCACCCCCGACTTCCGACGTCTCCGCCGTATCCGACCTTAAAACAGGTTACGATCGGATCCGCGCGGAACTTGGCAAGGTCATCGTTGGTCAGGACGTTGTTGTTGACCAGCTTATGGTTTGTCTTTTTGCAAACGGGCACACGATTCTTGAGGGGGTGCCTGGGCTTGCGAAGACGCTGATGATTTCGACGCTGGCGCGGTGTCTTGATCTTTCGTTTCACCGCGTGCAGTTCACGCCCGACCTGATGCCTTCGGACATCACCGGGACCGAGGTGATTCAGGAGGATCGATCGACGGGCGCGCGCGAATTTCGCTTCCTGCCCGGGCCGATCTTCGCGAACGTCGTCCTTGCCGACGAGATCAACCGCACGCCGCCGAAAACACAGGCTGCGTTGCTCGAAGCCATGCAGGAGCGGCAGGTGTCGGTGGGCAACCAGGTGCACCGGCTTCCCGCGCCGTTCTTCGTGCTCGCGACGCAGAACCCGATCGAGCAGGAAGGCACGTATCCGCTTCCGGAAGCGCAGCAGGATCGCTTCATGTTCAAGGTTTTCGTGCAGTACCCCTCGTACGAGGAGGAGTACCGCATTGCGGAAACCACCACGGTCGATCGCGACGTGTCGATCGAACGCGTGTTTACCGGCGAGGAGATTATTCGCTTCCAGCAGCTTGTGCGGCGCATACCGGCGGCTCCGGAGGTGATCAAGCATGCGCTCGACCTCGCCCGGATGACCCGGCCTCAGGAGTCGGACGCGCCGGAGATCGTGCGCAACATGGTCACCTGGGGCGCGGGCCCGCGCGCGGTGCAGGCGATGCTGCTGGGCGCGAAGGCGCGGGCAGCGTTGCATGGGCGGCATCACGTTTCGTTCGAAGACGTACGCCGCTGCGCCCCGCCGGTGTTGCGCCACCGCGTGGTGACGAATTTCTCCGCCAGCGCCGAAGGCTACACGCCCGATCGCGTAATCGAGGAACTGTTGAAATTGATTGACCCGCACGACACGGTGGTCTCACGCGATGGCGGATACAACGAATTACTTTCATCCTGAGGTGCTCAACAAGATCCGCCGCCTGGAACTGCGTGCCCAGCACGTGGTCGAAGGGTTTCTGAGCGGGTTGCACAAGAGCCCCTACAAGGGTTTCAGCATCGAGTTCGCCGATCGCCGCGAGTATGTACCCGGTGACGATCTGCGACACATCGATTGGCGCGCCTACGCCAAGCTCGACCGCTTCGTGATCAAGGAATACGAGGTCGAGACGAATCTGCGCACGCACATTCTGCTCGACGCCAGCGCGTCGATGCGCTATCCCGAGGACGCCGACGATTCGCGAATGAACAAGTGGACGTACGCGTCGACGTTGGCGGCGAGCCTTGCGTATCTGCTGGTGAAGCAGCAAGACGGAGCAGGTCTCACCCTGTTCGACAGCGCCGTGCGGGCGCAGCTCCCCGTAAGCGCGAACCGCGCGAATCTGCACCGCATGGTTGAGATGATTGAAGGCACCGCGCCCGAGAAGCAGACCGACACGAAGGTGCTATTTCGTTATCTCGCGGACCATTTCCCACGGCGCAGCATGGTGGTGATCATCTCCGATTTGCTCACCGACGTGGATGACATCGTGCAGGGGTTGCAACGCTTTCGCTTCGGGCGACACGACGTGCTGGTGTTGCACGTGCTCGATCGCGACGAGTTGGAATTCCCGTTCACCGATCGCACGCTGTTTGAGGGGATGGAGGAGGTTGATCTCGAGGTGCTGACCGATCCACAGGCGCTGCGCACCGCGTACCTGGAGCGCGTGCAGGCGTTTGTTTCGCAAATGCGCAGCGCGTGTTTGAACAACCGCGTGGACTACGCATTGATCAGCACGGCTGACCCGCTGGACGTCGCGCTGACGCGGTTCCTCGCGGACCGCATGCATCGCACACGGAGTCGCGTATGACGGGCGGCGGTGCCATGTTGGCTGCATTGATCAACCCGGCGCTCTTCTGGGGCGGAGCCGCGGCGGTGAGCGTGCCGATTGTGATTCACCTGCTGGCGCGGCGGCGATTTCGGCGCGTGCGCTGGGCGGCGATGACGTTTCTGCTCGACGCGGAGAAGCGGAACAAGCGACGCGTGCGCGTCGAGGAGTTGATTCTGCTTGCGCTGCGTTGTTTGGCGATTTTGCTGCTCGGGCTGTTCATTGCGCGTCCCTTCATCAAGCCGACGGGAATCGCATCCGTGCTGGGCGGCTCGGAGCGTACCGAACGCGTCTTCATGCTCGATGATTCGTTCAGCATGGGCTACCTGACGGAGGGGAAGACCGCGTTCGATCGCGCGAAGGAAAGCGTGCTCAACCTGGTGAACCGCCTGCGGGAACATGCACCGGGCGACACGATCACCATTCTGCGCACGTCGCAACCGGACGCACCGGTCGTTGCGGGCGCGCTGCTCGATGACGAACAGATCGAGAGTTTGCTCTCGCGGTTGGAAGCGCTGGAGCCCTCGCAGCGCGCCCTGTCGGTGACGCGTTGCATGGATGGCGCGCGACAGGCGCTGGAGCGCGACCCGAGCATCGTCAGTGCCGTGGTGTATTTGCTGAGCGATTTTCAGCGCGTCGACTGGGTACACAGTGCCGGCGCAAAATCGCTCGCGGAACCGTTGGACGCGTGGACGCGGGGCGAGCATGCAGCCCGTGTCGTTCTGGTCGACGTGGGCGATGACAACGCGCAGAACGTAGCCATCACCGCGCTGGAACCGGTGCAGCGCCAATTGGTTACCGGTGTGGAAGCACCGCTGGAGGTGGAGTTCGGTAACTTCAGCTCAGCCGATACCGGCGCGCTGGAACTGGATGTGACCATCGGGCAGCGTTCGGGGGCGAGCGTTCGCGTTCCGGACATACCGGCTGGTGGGCGTACGCGGGCGCCGGTGTCGACGGTGTTCACGCAAACCGGTGATGAAGTGGTGCGCATGTCGCTGCCGAAGGACGACCTTCCGATTGATGATGCACGCGCAATCGTCGCGCGGATCAACGACGCGGTGCGCGTGCTCATCATCAACGGCGAACCGTCGACGGACGCCTATCTCGACGAGGTGTCGCTGCTGACGACGGCATTGCGGCCCGAGGGGGAGGTCTTCAGCGGAAATCGCGTCGACGTAATCGACGAAACGCAGCTCGATGCCGCGCACTTCGAGGACTACCACCTGGTGGTGCTGTGCAATCTCTACCGCGTGAGCGAACCGGTCGCGGACGCGCTGCACCGCTTCGTGTTCAACGGCGGCGGTTTGCTGGTTTTCCCAGGGGACCAGGTCAGCGATCCCGCACTGTTCAACGCGACACTGTTTCGCGGCGGCGAGGGGCTGTTGCCCGCGTCGCTCCAGGCGATCATTCAAGCCCCGGAGTCCGGCGTGACGCTGGGCGCGGGCGATTGGCGGCACCCGGTGGTGCGCGTGTTCAGCGGCGAGGAGAATCCCTTCCGCCGGCGGATTCACTTTTTCCAGTATTTCGCCCTGGAACCCGCCGAGGCGCCGGAGGCGGATACTGCTGATATCGACGCGCCGATCAGACCGGCTGCTCGCGTGATCGCACGGTTTGACGACGCGGACCAGTCGCCCGCCATCGTCGAACGGGCGTACGGCGCGGGTCGCGTGATGCTCTTCGCGTCGACGTGCGATCTGGAGTGGAACGACTGGGCGCGAGACGCGAGCTTCGTGGTCACTACGCAGGAGATGGTGCAGTACCTGGCGCGGGCGAGCGCCGGTGGTGACGCGGTGACAGTAGGCGAGCCGGTGCGCGTCGCGATCGACCCTTCGCGTTTCGAGCAGCACGCACTGCTTCGCGAACCGGGCTATCCGCAGGTCCCCGAAGAAGACATCACGGCTGCTCCGGAAGAGCGGGGCGGGCTCGCGCTGCGCTGGGAGCAGACCGAGCGTGCGGGCATCTATACCTTTTTGCTGCGCGGGCTCGACGGCGAGCAACAGATTCGCCGCGTCGCGGTAACGCTCGATCCGAATGAAAGTGATCTGTCGCCGGCACAGGAATCGGAGTTGCGTGAAGCGTTCGGGAATCTGCCGGTGGACTACGTCGCGGGGATTCCGGCGCGTGACGATGCCGCGGACGAGGGTCGCAAGGAACTTTGGCCGTCGATTCTGGTGATGGCGCTGATCGCGCTATTCTTGGAGCAGTTTCTGGCGTGGCGATTTGGAAAGTCGTAGGCGCGCTTTGAGAAGCGCTCCCGTGTGCCACTGCTCTTGAGCAGTGGTCGTAATCTGTGAAACGTCCACCTGGGCAACTCCACTGCTCAAGCGCAGTGGCACAGTTGAGGTTGGTCCTCTTGTTTAGCGGGTTTGGCAATTTGCTGGCGCAGGCGGATCGCGTCGAGATCGAACGGCGGTTCGAGTGGGCAGCTCTGCCCGAGAGCTGGTCCGCGCTGGCCATGCTCGCGCTGGTCGCGCTGCTGCTCTTCTTTGTGGTGTACATGTATCGCCACGAAGGGCGTGCGGGCGCGTCGCAGCGCGTGCGCGCGATCATGGCGACGCTGCGCTGTGCCGTCGTACTCGTGATTGCCGCGATCTGGCTCGAACCGGTGCTCGCGACTTACCTGCACAGGCTGATCGATTCGTACACCATCGTACTGGTGGATACGTCGTCGAGCATGGATCTTCAGGATCGCTATCGCCGAGCCGAGGATCTCGCGCGCGTGCGCGCGGTGGCACCCGATGCCGGCGAAAAGCCGGTGCGGCGCAGCCAACTCGTTGAAGACCTATTCGCGCAAGGCGATCATGCCTTGTTGCGCGAGTTGAGCGCGAACAACCGCGTCAGGGTGTTCACCTTCTCGGATCGACCGGCGGAGGTGTTCACGCTCCGCGCACAGCGCGAAGCCCCGGTTACAACGGACAAGGAAGCGAAAAGCGATTCTGCGCTCGTGCTCAATGCAAACGCGGTGGCGAATGCCCCGCTGCGTTTTCCGGCACAGGGCGCGGTCACCGACATCGGAACGGCTGTCCGCCGCGCGGTCGATTCGCTGGGCCGAGCGCCCATCGCGGGCGTCGTGCTGCTCACGGATGGCGAAATCAATCGCGGCGAATCGGTTGAAGCCATCGCGGACTTCGCCCGCGAGCGGCGAATCGCGCTGCACGTGGTGGGCGTGGGCGATCCCGCCCCGCCGCACAACGTGCGCATGGCTGAGGTGATGGCCCCGGACAACGTCTTCGCGGACGACCCGTTTGCGATCGTCGCGCAGATCGCGTCCGAAGGGATGGCGGGCGAAACCGTGAACGTCGAGTTGATCGAGCGCCGCGCCGATGGTGACGACGAAGGCACGGTGGTCGCGACGAAGAGCGTCACACTGGGAACGGACGGATCGATCGAGCCGCTGAGCTTCGATCATCGCCAGAACGCGGTCGGGCGTTTCACCTATCGCGTACACGTTCCGGTGGGCGAGACGGAGTCGGTCGCCGATGACAACAGCAAGCAGGTCACGGTCAACATCATCGAGAACAAGCTGCGCGTGCTGCTGGTCGCGGGCTCGCCGAGTTGGGATTACCGTTATCTTTCGCGGCTCCTGGAGCGCGACCGCACGTTCCAAACGAGTTGCTGGTTGCAGTCGGCTGATGTTGACGCGGTGCGCGACGGCAACGTGGTGATCGATCACCTGCCCGCGACAGCGGAGGAATTGTTTGAGTACGACGCGATCATCCTGCTCGACCCCGATCCGTTCGAACTCACAGCCGATTGGGCGGAACTGGTCAGCGACCTGGTCACCGAGCACGGTGGGGGGCTCATCTACGAAGCCGCACGGCAGTTTTCCGCGAGTTTTCTGCGTGATCCCGCGACCGAGCCGGTACGGCGCATCCTGCCGGTGACGTTCGACAACGACGCGGAGTTGATCCTCAACCAGATTGGGCATTACCAGCAGCAGGGTTATCCGCTGGTGGTTCCGCCGACGGCTGCGGGCCATCCGATTCTCAAACTGCCGGTCGGTGACGATCAGCCTTTCAACTGGGCGGGCATTGGTGCCGTGTATTGGCACCTGCCCGTGCTGCGGGAAAAACCGGTGGCGACCGTGCTCATGCGCCATGGCGATCCGCGGATGCAGAACGCGTACGGCGCGCACGTGCTCTTCGCGACGCAGTACGCGGGCGCGGGGCGGACCGCGTTTCTCGGATTCGACGGGACGTGGCGTTGGCGGAGTCAGAGCGAGACGATCTTCAACAAGTTCTGGGTGCAGACGATTCGCTATCTCGTCGAGGGCAAACTCGCGGGCGGCAATCGGCGCGGGACGATCCTCACCGATCTCGATACCTATCAACTCGGGGCTGCCGTTCAGGTGACGGCGCGACTCTTCGACCGTTCATTCAAACCGCTGCAACTTCCCGAAGTGACAGCCCAATACAAACTGGACGGCGAACCGCGCGAGTTGGTGTTGACGCGTAACAACGACAGGCCCGGGTGGTACGCGGGCAGCTTTGTCCCGCCGCGAACGGGGAGTTGCGAGCTGACGCTGCCGATCCCCGGTGATGACGTCGGCGAAGACGTCGCGCGGCGGGAGATTCAGATCGTGCGACCCAACCTGGAGATACTGAAGCCGCAGCTTGATCGCGAGGGTTTGCAACTGCTCGCGAATGCTTCGCCGGACGGGCGCTACTACGATATCGATGAGGTGGCAGCGCTGCCGGCGGCCATTCCGGATCGACACGAATCGACGACGATCCGATCTCGGCCTGTGCCGCTCTGGGATGATTCCTGGGTGCTGGTTGTGCTCGTCGCGCTGCTCGCGGCGGAGTGGTCGATGCGAAAGGTGTTTCGGTTGTTGTAGGTTGGGTCTCTGGTTTGTCGGAAGAGTCTTGGTGGATTGGGCGATTGTACTGCATTGCCCTCCCCCTGCCCCTCCCGGAGGGAGGGGGGTTTTCCTTGATGTTGGTTATTGATGGCGCACGTTGAGTTTGAACAGCACGTTCGGCAGCCTTTGGAGCGCTTATCGCGCCGGCTACGGAGTCTGCGCGCGGCGCAGGGCGCCAGCGTGGTGGCCATCGTTGCGCTCGTGCTCTTTTTCTGCCAGCTCGTTCTCGACTGGTGGTTGCGGCTTCGCCTCGATATGCGCGCGGTTCTGCTGCTGGTGGTGCTGACTGGTTGTGGCTGGTCGCTTTGGCGCTTTGCGCTTGCGCCGCTGCGCCTGCGCTTTGGGGCGCGCGAGATGGCGCTCGCGGTGGAACGGCGGCATCCGCAGCTTAACGCGGTGCTGCTGTCCGCGCTCGATTTTGATGCCGGTGACGTGGGTGACGCGTCGGCGAACTCACCCGATCTGGTCGAATCGGTGATCGCGGATGCAACGGGGGCGGCGCGCGATGTCGCGTTCGACGAGTTGATCGACACGCGACCTGGACGGCGCGCGGTGATTCGGATCATGGGCGTGCTGGCGGTGGTGGTTTTCGCCTTCGCGGCTGCTCCGCAGTCGATGGGCATTTGGGTCGATCGCAACCTGCTGCTTCGCGAGGTCTCCTGGCCGCAGCGGAGCGAGTTGATTGTCGAGGTTCCGGAGGACGGTGTGATTCACGGCGCGATCGGTGACGATCTCGACATTCGCGCGCACGTTCCGCCGGCATACGAGGTACCACGTCAGGTCGAGATCATCTACGAAACGAAGTCGGGCGCGACGGGCAGAGAGACGATGACCGGGGTGGGCGAACGCGGTTTTCGCGTGACTTTTCCGCGGGTACGCGAGGATTTCACGTTCTACCTGGTGGGCAATGACGACGTGACCGAACGCTACGCGGTACACTTGAGCGAACGGCCCAGGATTGAATCCGCGGAGATTACCATCGAACCCGCGAGCTATACGGGGCTGCCGGCACAGACGCTTCCCGATGGCCAGCGGGTCGCGGAGTTGTACCCGGGCGGATCGTTGACGATTCGCGCGACGGCATCAAAACCACTCACGGAGGCTGTGCTGCGTACTGAGCGCGCGGTGGTCGCAACGCTCGACGTGAATGAGCGCGCCCTGGAGGCGCGGATCACGCCGATGGAGTCGCAGACGTATCACTTCGAGCTGCGCGACGCTGACGGTTTGGCGAACATGCGACCCGCCCGGTTCAGCGCCCGCCTGCTCGAGGATCGCGCCCCCAAGGTGCGGATGCACGCCGCCAACGTGGGCAACCTCGTCACCGCCCGCGCGG
This sequence comes from Phycisphaerales bacterium, assembly GCA_020639095.1. GTDB lineage: Bacteria > Planctomycetota > Phycisphaerae > UBA1845 > UBA1845 > JACKHG01. The sequence continues at coordinate 53,950 of JACKHH010000013.1, forward strand.
TGCTCCCGCTTGAACTCTCATTCGCGGACGAATTGGGACTGGCGGAAGCGGTGCTGATTTACAAGCACTCGGGGGCGGAAGGCGCGTCCAGCGCATTGCCGCTTGAAGGTTTTTCACCCGGGGCGCGGGAGTTCGACGTCGCACGACAGTGGAGCGTCGCGGAGGCGGGGGCTGCGGTGGGCGACGAGGTGACACTGATCGCCCGCGGGCAGGATTTCAACAACGTCACCGGTCCCGGCATTGGGGAATCCACTACGCTGACGTTTCGCGTGGCCGAGGATGATGAACTGCTCGCGGATTTCCATCGCCGCGAACAGGAGTATCGCCGGCAGTTCGATCGCCTGGTCGACAGTCAGGACCGCTTGCGGCGGCAACTGCTCAGTTTGCTCAGCAAGGCGAACGAAGCCAATGTGCGCAAGGATCTCGAACTCACGCTCGCGCCGCTGGAGCGCCGGCAGCGGCAGATCATGTCGCAGGTGAACGTGGTGCGGCAGCAGTTTGAGCAGATTCTCGCGGAGATGGCGATCAACCGGCTCGACGATGACGAGGTGCGTCACCGCATGCGTGATGGGATCATTGACCCGCTGGAGCGTTTGGGCACGCGGGAGATGTCGGATGCAGCCGATCAGCTTCGCAGGCTGGGTCGGGAACGGACCATGGCCGGGGCACAGGCGGTGGACCCGGTGCAAGCCGATATTACCGAGAAGATGCGCCAGGTGCGGGATAACATGTTGAAATGGGAGGGGTACCAGGAAACGGTGAGCATGCTGCGGGAGATTCTGCGGTTGCAGCGCGAGGTGAACGAGGAGACGCGCGAGGAACTGGAGCACAGCGGCAACGAGTTCTTCGAGGATTGATGATGACGACGCGAACGCGGAAAGCGTGTGGCTGGTGGGCGTGTTGGGTATCCCCTGCGCTGCTGGCGATCGTGTGCGCGCCGCGCGTCTGGGCGCAGGCTGAGGAGGAGACGCCGCCGGTCAACGCGCTGGCGATCAAACAGCAGATGGTGCTCGATCGCCTGGCCCGGCTTGAGGATCACATGTTCCGTTTGCGCGAGAAGTTGGCGCAGTCGGAGCCGGAGAATGCGCGCAAGCTGGGGGCGGCGCTGGAACGCGCGGGAAAGCTCGATGTGAAAGCGCGGATCGCCGCGCTGACGGAGGCGCTCAATTCCGTCGGCGGACTGGATCGTTCGATGGATCAGCAGCAGGAACTGCTCGTCGACATGGAGTCGATTCTGAACGTGCTGCTGGATCGCGATCCGAACGATGCGCGGCGGCGCGCGGAGTTGCAACGCCTCGCGGAGGTGAAAGAGAATCTCGACAAGCTTCTGCAAGCGCAAATGCAAGAGCGGCAGGCTGCGGCGCGACGCGTGCAAGCGGAACGTCTGGGCCGGCAGATCGACGAAGCTGCCGAGCAGCTCGGGCGGTTGGAAAAGGCGCAAACCGACCTCGCGGAACGAACCGCGAAGAACGAATCGGGCGAAAACGCTGAGGCCCAATCGGCTGAGCAGAAGCAACTCGCGGAACAGGCAGAGCGCCTCGAACGCGATCTCAAGCGCATGGCGCAGCGGCAGGAGGAGTTGAACAGCGATCCGCCCGGAGGGGATAAATCCAAGCAAACGGGCGACGAGTCGAAGGGCGAATCGAGCGAGAAGCAGGACGGCGCTCCGCTGAATGATGCCGCGAAGCAGATGGGCGAAAGCGCTGACGACATGCAGAAAGCCGCGGCGCAGCAGGAAGCGGGCGAGCCGCAATCCGCGCACGAAAAGCAGGAGGATGCGCTGGAGAAGATTCGCCGCGCCATTCATCGACTCGAAGAAGCGAAGAAGCAGCTTGAGAAGGAAACTGAGTCGTCAGCGAACGGCGACAAGCAGCGGCGCATCGCCGAGGACGCGAGCAAACTCTCGCAGAAAATGCAGCCCAAAGGCTCCGACAATCAAAGCGGCGATTCGCAGAAACAACCAGGTCAGCCCAAGGGCGGTGATCAGAAGGGCGATCAGCAGCAGGGGGATCAGTCGCGACAGAATCAGCAACAACCGCAGCAGCAACAGCAACCGACACCGGGCCAGGAGAACGTAGAGCGCGCGCAGCAGCACATGCAGGATGCCGCCGACGATCTCGACAAACAGAACACGCCGGACGCGATCCAGGAGCAGGACAAAGCCCTCGACGAGTTGGAACGGGCCAAGCGCGAACTTGAAGAAACCCTCAAGCAACTCCGCAAGGAGGAGCAGGAGGAGATGCTCGCGAGTCTGGAGGCCCGGCTGACCGAGATGCTCGCGGAGCAGGTGGCGATTCGCGACGCGACCGCGCCGCTTGCGGAACTCGGCGAAGAGAACTTCACGCGCACCGAGACGTTGCAATGCGCCGAACTCGCGGAGCGGCAGAGCGGCGTTGCAGAGGCTGCGGATATGTGCGTGCGGCTGCTCGAAGAGGATGGAACGACGGTTGTCTTTCCCAACATGATGCAGCAGCTTGCGGATGACATGCGGCTCATTGCCGATCGTCTCGCGCAGGTGAAGGTGAATGCGCTGACCGTGAGCATGGAATCCGACGCGCACGCGACGCTGGCGGAACTGCTCGACGCGCTCAAAAAGCTGCGCGAGAAGCTGAAGGAGCAGAAGCAGCAGCAGGCTGGGGGCGGTGGCGGCATGTCCGGCGGCGACGGGCCGCTGGTGCCCACGTCCGCCGAACTCAAGCTGCTCAAGAGTTCGCAGCAACGTATCAACCGGCAGACGGCAACCGCACTGGAGGCGGAGGACGAAAGCGAATCGACAGAGCTGCTTTCGCGGGCGGCGGGTCAGCAGGCGGAACTCGTCGAGATGGCCAAGGAGATGCAGCAGCGGGCGGAGAAGGGGATGGGGCCATGATGCGTGCGAGTTGTGGACAGTTCTGGCAGACGAGCAAAGCATCCCGGTTGGTGCGTTTGCTTAGTTGTCCGCTCCCTTACAGTCGCGGCTCGGTTTTGGCCTCCTGCTACGGGTGCGGAATCCTTGTTCTTGCGTTCGTCCTGTTGTGGCCGGCGGCGGTTGCGCGGGGGGAAGCGCGGAATGATGTGTTGTTTGGTCGGTTGGCGCGGCATGTGCATGAAGCTGACGGACTCGATGACAAAGCGCGAGCAATCATCATGCAGGCGCTTTCCGAGCGCGATGCCGACAGCGATGACGAGTCGTTGCTGATCGAGGCGCTGGCGCTGCTCTCCGCGGATTTCCGCGACGGGCTGGATGCGTACGACGATGACGACTACGCCGCGAGCATCGCAGCCATGGAGAAAATCGCGGACAGCGACGATCTTTTCCTGCGTTACAACGCGCGGTCGTACGTCGCGAAGGCGCTGGTTCATGCGGACCGGCTTCTGGAGGCGCAGACGAAGATCGAGAACATCCTCGACGACGCGGACACGTTCGCGACGTATTGCCTCGATGAGGCTGAGCTGGTCTATATGCTGGGCTACTGTCAGGTGCAGAACCTGGCGCACGACGATGCCCGGATCACGCTTGAAGGCTTTCTTCGCGAATTTCCCAATGCGTCACCCCGGCTTGTGGTGACCGCGAAGCAGATGCTCGCGGAACTCGCGCGGCGCGTGCCCGAGAGCATGGGCGAGGTCGCGGACCTGATGAACTTTTCGCAGCAGCGTTTGCTCGCGGGCGATCCGGGCGAACGCACGCGCGGCACGCAGGACCGTATCATCGAGCTGCTCGACAAGCTGATCGAGGAGGTCGAGGATCAGGAGCAAAGTTCATCGCAATCCTCACAGCAACAGCAAAACCAGAATCGCTCGCAACGACAACAGCAGCAACAAAGCGAACCGCAAGGCCCCATGCCCGAGTCCAAAACCACGCCGGGCTCGCCCGGCGGTGGCGATAAGCTGCCCGGCCGGCAGGTGAATCCCGGCGACGCGTGGGGCGCGATGCCCGCTGCCGATCGCGAGAAGATCCTGCAAGTGCTGCGTGATCGCTTCCCCGGCAGGTATCGTGCACTGGTCGAGCAGTATTACGAATCCTTGGCGGAGCAGCCATGACGCGATCAGCCGTTCGACAACTCGGAATCATGACGCTCGCTATCACCGCGTTCTGCGGCGCGGCGCGCGGTGAACGCGTGATGGTGACCGCGCTGGATGGCGCGGAACGCACCGGCGAACTTACCGGGCTGACGAATCGCGAAGTGACGGTGCAAACGGGCGAAACGGCTGACACGCTCGCGCTGGATGACGTGGCGGAGATCACGTTCGCGGATCAGGTTACGCGGCGCACGCACTTCGGCGCGTGTACGTTTCTCTTGGCGGATGGCGGGAAACTGAGTGGCACGCTGGAGGACGGCGGGCCGGGACAGCTCGCCGCACGAACCGCGCTCGGGGGAGGATTGGCTTTACCTTATGAACACCTCGCGGGCATCCGCATGAGCGGGCCGGACGAAGCCGCCGCCCTGTTCGATGAGGCGCTGGCGAACCGCCTCGCGGGCAAGGATGTGCTCATCGCGCTGGGCGACAACGGCCCGAACGCGCTGCGCGGCACGCTGAACACGTTGAACCCCGAGGAGGGTGAGTTCACTTTCGCGGGCAAGACCCGGCGATTTCGCACCAGCAAAGTGTATGGCGTGGTGTTCGCGGGCGGAGTGGCCAACTCGGCCACGGGAATGGTCACCATCACGCTGACGAACGGCGAAAGCTTCACCGGAAACAACCCCGCATTGCGGAAAAACACGCTCACGTTCACTGCTTCCTTCGGCGCGGATTTGGAAATCCCGCTGGAGAACGTGCGTCGCCTACAACTCCGCAGCCCGCGCGTGGTCTATCTTGGCGATCGGGAGCCGAAGGCTGAGACGAGCGAAGGCATGCTGTATACCGATTGGCTGGTGCGCAAGAACCGCAACGTATTCAACCAGCCGATCGTGCTTGGCGGGCGCACATACGAGCACGGGCTCGGCGTGCACGCCCGCGCGACACTGACCTACGCGCTCGCGGGCGCATACGAAACGTTCGCAGCCACCGTGGGCATCGATGACGCGGTGCGGCCTGGCGGGCACGTGAATTTCGTCATCATTGGCGACGGCAAGCGGTTGTACGAGACCGGCCCGCTCACCGGTAGCGATCCGCCGCGACCCGTGCGCGTGGACGTGTCGGGCGTCGGCGAGCTTCGCCTTGCGGTAGACATCGCAGCCGATGGTGACGTTGGCGACTGGGCGGACTGGGCGGACGCGCGCGTGATCCTCCCACAGGTAAACCCTTAGGCGCCGTGCATTCACACAGATAAGCTGACGAGAGCATTGAGAATTTCCAAACAAGCAATCATTCTGCTCGCGACATGGCTGGCGCCGGTCGCGATTACCCTGGCTGACACGACCCCGCTTGACGACATTGAAGCCGCGGAACGCGCGGAGTCAGCCCGCATCGCGATGATCGAGCGCGTCGCGCCGGCGGTCGCAGCCATCTTTGACGAGAACGAACGCGGTGGCGGTACCGGCGTAATCATCGACGCCAACGGTTACGGCATCACAAACTTCCACGTCGTCGCCGACATGCTCGGTTCGGGGCGGGGTTTGGCGGGTCTTTCCGACGGAAAGCTCTACCCGCTGGAGGTGCTGGGCATCGACCCGGGTGGAGACGTAGCGATGTTCCGGCTGCTCGATCGCGACGCGTTTCCCTTCGCCAGGCTCGGCGATTCGAACGCGGTGCGCGTCGGCGACACCGTGGTCGCATTGGGAAATCCATTCCTGCTCGCGGAGGACTACACGCCGACGGTGACCATGGGCATCGTCAGCGGAATCAACCGTTACCAGTGGGGCGCGGGCCAGGGCGACACACTGCTCTACTCCGATTGCATTCAGACCGATGCCGCGATCAACCCGGGCAACAGCGGCGGACCACTCTTCAACCTGGACGGCGAAGTCATCGGAATCAACGGGCGCATCAGCGTATCCATGCGAGGCCGGGTGAATGTCGGACTCGGTTACGCAATCACGATCAATCAGATTCGCATGTTTATGCCCGGGCTGCGCGCGGGCCTGCTCACCACGCACGGGACCATGCAAGCCGTCGTCCGCGACAACTTCGACGGTGGCGTGGTCTTTTCCGAACTGATGGAGGACGGCCCGGCATGGAACATCGGAATCCGACCGGGCGACCGGCTGCTGCGTTTCGACGACCGCGAGATTCGCTCAGCCAACGCGTTTACCAGCATTCTCGGCACATTGCCGGGTGACTGGCCGGTGTCGGTGACCTACCAACAGGTTGACGGCACGGCGGTGCGCGCGGTGACGCGGACGGAAGCGATTCCCGTTCCGCAGATGGAAGCGTACGAACCACGCCGCGTGCTCAATCTCGACGCGGTCGAGTACGTGATTCGCAAGTTCCAGGATGCGACGAAGGATAATCACAACTGGGCGCTGCACGGCTCGGATGATGAAGCGCTCCAGCAGCGCGTGCGCACGCGTCTCGCGGAAATCGCAAGCCCGGACTTTGACCGGGGCGCGATGGACAAGCTCGCGCACCTGGGCGCGGATCGCGTGGTGACGATCGATGGCGATACCGTCACCACATCCAAACCGCTCGCGGGCATCGCGTGCCCGCTCGACAACGAAATGAACGTTCGGCTGCTCATCGATGAAAACAACGGGGAACTGCACCGCGTGGTGGTGAGCGATCGCATCACGCAGACGGAAACGATCTTCGACGTGGAGAACCCATCGACCGATGCCGCCCAGGAGCGCCGTAACGCGCCGGAATGGGCGTCGCTGCCCGCGAACATCAACGCACTGGCGGAGCGCACGGTCAAACTGGTGGGGGCGAAGGTCGGGCGCTCGGTGGGGTATGGCAGCGGAATCCTCGTGTCGTCGGATGGATTGATGGTGACGGTGGACTCAGCCCTGCTCGACGGGCGGAGAGCGCGGGCGTATCTGAATGACGGGACCGCGTACGCATTGGAGCCGGTGCAGTCCGATCGCGATTTGCAACTCGCGCTGCTCAAACTGGTGCCCGAGAACGATACCGGCCGCAAAGCATTCCCGTATTTTGACCTGCAACAAACCGGCGAAATCAAGCGCGGCCAATGGGTGCTCGCGGGGGGCAATCCGTTCAAGGTCGCGGGCGCGAACGAGCCGATTTCGGTGGCGCGCGGCGTGCTCGGCGGGCTGACGCGACTCGATGCGACGCGCGGGACGCAGGATTTTCCCTATCATGGCGAAGTGTTGCTGCTCGACGCGATCACCAGTACGCCGGGCTTCGCGGGGGGAGCGTTGGTCAACGAATCCGGGCGGCTCGTCGGCATGGTCGGACGCATGGTGGAATCGCGCACGACGCATACCGTGCTGAATTACGCGATACCGGCGAACGTAGTGCGCGACTTCGTATCGCACGCCACGTCGCCGGATACCTCGACGCCCGCGACAACCGCATCGGGAAAACCGGTTTACCACGGCATCAAATTCTTCGAGCTGGGGTATCAATCGAATCCGGTGTACGTCGAACGCGTGCGGCGCGGATCGCCGGCAGCGCGTGCGGGCGTGCGGCGTGACGATTTGATCATCGGCGCCAACGGGATGCCCGTGCCGAATTTGGAGGCAATCGAACGCATTATCGCAGCCTGCAAACCGGGCGACACGCTTGAGCTGACCGTGATGCGCAAGGACGTGATCCACAAGCTGAGCATCGCGTTGGAGGAGGAATCGCCGTGATTACAAGACGCGGGGTTGGACAACTCAGTGTTGCGTTATGGCAATTCTTCCGCTCCCTTACGGTCGCGGCTCTGATTGCACTCCTGTTGGTTGGCGCCGGTCGTGCGGTGGCGGACTCCGGGGATGAGGTTTCGCGTGGCAGCGTGGCGCTGTTTACCGATGCAATCGTGGAGGCGGAAAAGTTCACCGTGCGGATCGAGACCGTTGGCGGTGTTCAGCCGCTAGAGCAACTCCCCGGCCTGCGAATGCAGAGCGATCCCGACGACGAGGGAGAGGACGATGCCCCCGCACCACAGCAGAATCCCAATCAGTTCCGCGATGATCCCGGGTCGAGCTTTCTGCTCGCCGACGGGCCGACGACCGGCATCATCTATTCGGCTGACGGTTACATCATCACGAGCAGCTTCAACTTCGTGCGCGAACCGTCGGTGGTGACGGTTCGCCTGCCGGATGGGCGGCAACTGCCCGCAACGATCGTCGCGCGGGACAAGGTGCGCAAGCTCACGCTGTTGAAAGTGGATGCCGAAAACCTGCCGACGCCGACGTGGACGCCGCGCGAGCAAATTCGCCCGGGGCAATGGGCGGTGGCGGTGGGGCGCGGGCTGGGCGGAGATGCCGACGTGTCGGTGGGCGTCGTGAGCGCGGTCGGGCGTATGTTGGGAAATGCCATACAGACGGACGCCAAGCTCTCGCCGGTGAACTACGGCGGTCCATTGATGGACTCGGCTGGTCGCGTGCTGGGGATCTGCGTGCCCATGGCGCAGAAACCGGGCGAACTCGCGGGCATCGAGTTCTACGACGCGGGCATTGGTTTTGCGGTACCGGGTTGGCGGGTACACGAGATCGCGGAGGCTCTGTGTGAGGGCAAGAACTTCTATCGCGGCTGGCTGGGCCTTTCGATCGACCCACACGTGAAACACGGCGTACGCATCGGGCAGATGGCGGACCCTTCGCCGCTGCGCTCGGCTGGTGCCCAATCCGGCGACATGATCACCGCGATCAACGGTAAGGATATCAAGCACTATGGTCAGCTCGTGCAGGCGCTTTACATGCTGCCGGCTGGCGATGTGGTACACGTCAAGTTGCTGCGCGGTGCGGACGAATTCGAGGTCGATGTCACGCTGGCGCGGAACACGGAACTCGGCGTGCTGAGCCCGGTGGAGGAGCCTTTCGACCCGACTGCCCCCGCCAATGAGGGTGCCGTCCCGCCGCCGGCGGACGGTGAGTCGGACTGACCCTACCCTGCAGCCCGCGCCCTTCCCAATTTGGCAAAATCCACATCCTCGGCGCATTCCGCGGATTGATTTCACGCGGTTTTCCATGATTCCAGCTATACTTGGGAGTATGATGCTCACTTGACGGCGTCCTCGTGCGCCGCGACCCACATCAGGAGCCCTGGCCATGCAGCGGCAATACGATCAAGACCCGGTCAACGCGCCACGGATGGCACCACCTGTTGATGCCGGCAATTCCTTTTTGCAGCACGAGTCGGCGAAGTGGTCGCGTGTGATCGGGATTGTCGTGATCGTTTGCGGCGCGATGGGAACGCTTGGCGGAGTGGTGGGCATCGTGGGTCAGATCAACCACGGCAAGCTCCGCATGTGGGTGGTTGAGGAGCAGCGCGTTGCATACGACGTGGACATGAATTGGCAGGTCTGGATTTACGCTGAACAAGCGATGCGACTGGCTGCCGGCGTGTTCGCGATTGTTGCTGGCACAAAGTTGATCAAGCGATTGGGCAGTTCCATGCATCTGCTGCGCGCCTGGTCGGTTTTCAAACTGATCCTGGTGGTCGCCAGCGTCGCGATCGGCTATCGCATCGCCCAGGAGAAGATCGGCGTCGCGCTGGATGATCCAAGATACCAGTCCGCTGGCATGACGGAAGGGTTCATGAAAACGATTGCACAGTTGACGATGGGTTGCATAACGTTGTGGGGACTGGCGCTTCCCGTGTTTCTGCTCGTCTGGTTCGCGCGTGACCGCATCAAGGCTGAGGTCGCGACGTGGTGGGACGACGGAATCACGAATTAATAGCAACAAACTACGAATTGCATGCGCTGCAAGCACTGTGAGTATCGGCTTTGGAATCTGGCCTCGCGGCAATGCCCCGAGTGCGGGACGCCGTTTGCGCCGAGCGAGTACGAATTCGTGCCCAACAGTGTGCGCTTCCTGTGTCCGCATTGTTCGCAGCAATACTTCGGAACCGCCGGGAATGGGCACCTGGTGCCCAACGCGTTCGCGTGCGTGCGTTGCCACCAGCAAATCCAGATGGACGAGATGGTGTTGCTCCCGGCGGAGGGGATAGAGGAAGAAGCCACCGTCGCCGAGGAGTTGCACTGGCTCGCGCGCAATCGCCACGGGTTTGTGCGCTCGTGGTTTTCCACGGTGGGGATGGCGCTGGTCAAGCCCGCGCGCGTGATGCAGCTCGCGCCGGTGGATACTTCCACGGGCGATGCCTGGTGGTTTGCGCTGGTGACCAGTGCGTTCGCGCTGGCCTTGTTCCTCCTACCGTTTCTGCTGATTCCGATGGCGGTCACTGGTGGACTCAGTGTGCTGCCGTTTGGTTTTGGGGCCGCGTGCGGCTGTGCGGGCATTGGCGTCGTCACTTTTTTAGTCCTTTGCTTCTGGATCGTCACCGCCCATGGCATGCTGCTCATCACTGGCAAGGTGAGCCACTCGATGGAGCGGACGGTGCAGGCAATCTGCTTCAGCAGCGGCGCCAATGCGCTCATGGCGATTCCCTGCGTGGGCATGTTCATCGGACCGGTGTGGTGGATCATCAGCGCGATGCTGATGCTGAGCGAGGGGCAGCGGGTCGGCGGCTTTCGCGCTTCGATTGCGGTCGGTGCGTTTCCGGTGTTGCTGCTCTTTGGCGCCGAGTTGTGGACAACCTATGGCTTCAACAGCGCGTTCACGACCATCACGGCCTCCGTCTCGGGGACCCGCGACACGCAGTACGTCACCGATGCCGTGATGCGATACGCGGAGTTGCACAATTTCGCGGGCCCGGACCACGGGCTGCGTTTACTGGAGGGCGGGTTCCTTGATCCGTGGGACTACATCTCAAGTGACACATTGACCGCGCTGGACGAGGTTCCGCTAGCCGACAAGACGCTCGACGATGTCGAAGGCATGACAGCGACCGACTTGAAGACGGCGATCGACACGCACGCCAAAGCGCTGCCGGATAACGTCATCGCGCACCGCGTGGGGGATTTCGTGTTCACCTACCACGGTGTCACGCTGAACAACTGTCCGGCGGATCTGTGGATCGTGATCTGCTCGCCCGATCCGGACTCCAACGCGGATTCGGTGACCATGGTTACCGTCGGGCGAGTCGATGGCGCAACCGTGGCTTATTCGGTCGACGCGTTCGCCGCGCAATTGGCCGCGCAGAATGCGTTGCGCGCAGGCGCCAACCTTCCACCGCTTCCGGACCCCGCGACCATCACACACGCCAAGCCCGCAGCGGTCGTCAGCCCCCAGTGATTGCCTTGCGTTGAACGCCGGCTGGTTACCCTCAATCCAGCCAGCGGACCGCGCCGGTGTGCAGGTCGTAGACGCCGCCGACGACGCGCGTGTCGCCGCATTCGACGGCGTGTTGCATGGTGGGCACTTTGTGCAACTGCTCCATGGCGTGGCGAACGTTGGCGTCCACGCCGCGGGCGACGCGCTCTTCCTTGGGCAAGTCGTAGGGGATTTCCGGCATGCCGACGTGAATGGCGGCGAGCAGGTCGCTGAGTTCCTGCGGCTCGCTCATGATTTCCTCGTGCGTGCCCAGGGCAGCGGTGACCGCGCCGCAGTGTTCGTGGCCGATGACCGCGACGATCGGCGTGTGCAGGTGCGCGACGGCGTACTCGATGCTTCCGGCTTCATCGCGCGCGATGAGGTTTCCGGCGACGCGGATGACAAAGAGGTCACCGAATCCCTGGTCGAAGAGCAATTCGAGCGGGACGCGCGAATCGCTGCACCCGATGACGGTGGCGAACGGGTGTTGCGCGCCTTCGAGTCCGGTGCGCCAGGTACGGGCTTCATGCGGATGCCGCATCTCGCCGCTGACGAAGCGGGCGTTGCCTTCCTGGAGTCGGCGCAGGGCGTCGTCGGGGGCGTGTTCGGCAACGGTTACTGACGATGCGACCGTTGCGTTCGAGGAATGCGACGCCAAGCTCTCGTGCGCGTGGTTGTGATGACTGCACGCGGGCAACAGCGCGCCAACAAGAACGCCCAAGCCAATACGCAGCGCAGCGGTTACGGAATTCATGCACAGACTCCTTACAAGATGGTGAATCGGCTCTCCTCGTGTGCCTGAATTCTAGTTCCGCCGGCGAGTTTGGCTGATCCGCGATCTCAGCGCGGTTGCTCTCGGTCACCGGGCTTGCGTGTGATTTGCGGGCGGGTGTCATGCTCGATGCCATCGATACCCGGACCGCTGGGTGGTACGGGGCGGCCGTAGGGGAACATCAGGTCCTCCGCTCCGGGCTGGGGAAAGATGACTGCACCGGGCGCTTGAACGTGGTCAGTGGCCATGGTTGTGGAAATCCCTGCGCCTGGGCCGTCATTGGACAGCACAATCCGTTTTCGGGTATTCCAGGTTGCCGTCCCCGGCCAAGGCGTACCCATCGTCACCACCGCATCGACTTCGATCACGTGGTCATCATCGTCGGGAAGGTACAAACTCAAATTCGGCCCCATTCCCGCGAGAACATAAACCTGATCGTTGGCGCCTTGATCCCACCTCACCTGATACGCCACGCCGTCGATTTTGATTTCGTTGTATTTGACGTTGTAGGTATACGTTCCCAGGCTGGCGCGCCGTCCCGATCTTGTTCTTTGCGGCATGAAACCGATACCGTCGACACGCGACGATACGACGAGTTCGCCGTTTCGCGACACACGGTAAACCCTGCTTATCGAGTAATGATCGACCTCCGAAGTGTGCCACGCGTGCAGCAGTCTTTCGCCCTCTCCGGCGGAAAGCTGGCGACCTTGCAAGCGCGCAAGCAGCTCCGCCGTCGCAGCCGATGCGAGTTCGCCGTCACCCTCCTGCAAGAACAACAGGTAGCGCGTTGGGAAATGACGCACGAGCGAAGTGCGCGTCGCGACGATGGCAAGCGTCACACACAACAGAAGAGTCAGCGTCGTGATGCGAAAGCGGTTTCGACCAAACCAAGTTCGCGGCCGAGACCGGAGCGATGATTCCGTGACCGTGGCACCGCACTCCGGACAAACGCCGACATCGGTACGATAGTCACACTTCGGGCAGTAGCCGGTAGGTTCCATGGATTGGAGCATCAAGAACTGCTAAACGGTTCCAACGCAACGTGCATCTGAGATCGTGACCTGCGTGTTTCTGCAGAGATCACGCGCAGTACGTTCAAATCAACTTGCGACCAGTTTTGCGGTCGGTTACCTCCTTGATTTCCGCCAGCGATTTTGCGAATTTCCGAACTCCACTGGCACGATGCCGCGCCGCAAGCTCGCGCGGACCGAATATCGTTATACCACGGTCTTGCGCGAATGCATGCACGTCTTGTGGGACGGGATCGCGCGTGATGAGCAGGAATTCGTTGTGCGCGTCATGCCCCACGGGCAAGAACCGCTCGACCACTGCTCTCGTCAATCGTTCGTTCGGACGCGGGATCAAGGCGGTTATGGTACCGCGTCCATCCTTTCGCTCTGCGACTATCCGGACGTCGCCGATTTCGGATGTCCGAGTGGTACGCCTTTTTCCAACATCCGCGGGTTCGCGAATTTCGCACCCTTCGGCCACCAGGAACGTTCGTACCTTTTGTGCAAGTTCCTCGTTTGGAAGCTGTCGCCAGTATGCGGCTACGCCCATCAGGCCGTTGAGGTAATAACCGGCCTTGGTTATGCCGAATACCGCCGCCCGCATGCGCGTCTTGGAAGTACCCGCGCACCGCTCAATCGCGAATGCCAATGCTATGGCTCCTCCGACGCCAATGATGATTGTTGCGATGAACCAGGCGACAATCGTCAGAAAGATGCCCAGGCTGGGAAACTGCCGCATGAAGTTCTGCACGGGCTGCCACTTAACAATGAACGGCGTGGCGACGGCCCAGGAAAGCAACATCAACACGAACAGAACAACGAAGGACTTGTCGCATATTCTCCGCAAGCGCGTATGACTGACGTATTTTCTGGGTGTAATGCCGAAGTCTTCGGGCTGCGGTTCCGGACCCACGCCGTCGTGCGGCTTGATGCCGAAATGCGCGGCGAACGATTGAAGGTTTTCACTGGGATCGTCGCCGCCGATCTTGTCAACGTCGACGTAACAGAACCCCACCTCATTCACGTCCAGGTCGTCGACGGAATGAAGTGATCGCTCATCGGTCACGTGGCATCAGCCTTTGTGCGTATTCCCAAACGTCAATCCAGCCAGGCTTTCTTGTCTTTCAGCTTTGCCGGGGCATATTCGTCGGTGACGAAGGTGAGGCGTTTGACCGAGAGGGCTTCGACTTCCATCTTGAAGCCGTTCTTGGCCATCTTGCGGATTTCCTTTTCCCAGGGCTTCTTGCCCGCGAACCAGGGGTAGTTCAGGATCTGCTTGGCGCGCCGCATGTCGTTCGCGTCGAGTTCGATCTTCACGTCGTCGGACAGGCCGAAGCGGTCGTAGTCGAAGCTCGACACGCCGATGTACTTCGCGTCGGGGACAGCCATCCTGCTTGACTCGAACGCGAGGTTGATCGAGCCCTGCTTGATCACGCTGTAGATGTAGTACCCCCAGGGATCGTTATCCATCAGCACGAGCACGGGCAGCTTGAGTTCCTTGTGCATGCGGTGGAGCAGGCGACGCACGCCGCGGGGCGGCTGGCCATTGCCGTGCGTGAGGATGCATTTGTGCTTTTCCCAGAAACGGTCCTCGACGAAGCGACGCCAGACGGTGTCCTTTTCGACGTGGAGGATGAACTTCGCGTTGCACTTTTTGAACTGAATCACATCGGGTTCGACGATGCTGGGGATGGCATACCCGCCGCTGCCCAGTTTCGTCGCGTCGATCGTGTCGCCACTGTCCACGAAGGTGAGCTCGCCGATCATCGCGCCTCGGCTGCTGGCGTACACGTGGAGTTCTTCGCGCAGCGCCGAGAGCGACACTTCGAGATCCTCAAGGATCGGGTCGCATTCTTCCTGGGCGTCGAAGGTTTTCTCCTTGGTGCCTTTGATCGTGTGCTTTGAGAGGTAGTACATACCTCGGATGCTGGTGGTCTTCTGGGCTTCGACGTTTTCCTTGCACTTGCTCGCGACGAGCATGGTCTGCATGAAGCGTTTGGCCTGGCCGAAGTTGAAGAAGTTGCGCCGCTGGGTTTTGTCGCCCATCTCGATGTAGCGCGTCTTCGGATTGAAATCGACGTTCGACAGTGCGCGAATGGGGATGTCGACGAAGGGATCGGTCTCTTCGTGGGCGAGCGAGACGATGTCCTGCGCCAGCGTCACGATCTTACCAGCCGTGTCGGGCCGTTCGCGCCGTTTGCCGCGCGGTGCGGACGACTTGGCAGCCGGTGCCTTCTTTGCACCGGTGGACTTCTTCGCGCCGGATGTGCCTTTGCTCGTCGTGCGTTTCGCCATTCCCTTACCGACCTTTCATCCCTGAGAAAACGCGTTCTCTCCCGTCATTCCGCGAAGGAGACCCGCAGCAGTCCCCCATCTTAACGATCCGCGAAAGCATCGCCACAGTCCTATGGCTGCGATAGGCAACGCGACTTGGCTGGCGATGGCCTGACAGCGCATCCTTATCTTGCGGGGCGCGCGTGCGCCCACTCCCGGCACCCTCGAACGGTGTCGGAAGCAATGCGCGGAACCAAGCAGGCGTTTGCGGGACACCACCCAACAACAGGAGATTATCCATGAGACCCCACAACACGAGGCACGGACTGCCCATGCTGGCAGTTGCCGCCTTGATCGCCATTCCCATCACGATCGCACGCGCGGAGACCCCCACGAGCTACGCGCCGATCGCGATCACCGAGGACTTCGAAACGACCATGCACCGCATGGAAGCCGCCAAGCCGGAAGTGACCGCACGGCAGCAGGCGCTGCTCAAGGAACGCTACGACCTCGGCGATCACGCAGCCAACGGCGTGATGATGAACGGCGGAAAGGCTGTTCAGGGTGGCGTGCGCGTGAAGCTGCCCGATGGCGTCACCTGGGAGCAGCTTGCCAACATGAAGCCTGCGGACATCAAAGCCAAAGGCGTCTGGCCGAAGGGCTTCCTGCCGCTGCCGCACCCGAACCACGCGGAAGGCGGGATGGTGTTCCCACACTACCATATCGACGAGATCAAGAAGCAGACCGACGTCGACCTGACGCGCTTCGATCTCGACTACGACCTGCCGGATCACCTGCTGCCGGTGTACCCGCCGCCCATCTACCTGACGACCCGGCCCGACCTGGGCGACGTGTCGCAGGGCGAGGTGGTGACGATCTCGAACTACTATCGGTTGTTTAATGGAATTCTCAATCCCAAGCAGTTGGAGGGCGTTCGGCTGCTGGTGACCCCGTTCCCGCAGCAGCAGTTCAACATGACCGAGGATCGCCGCGCGGAGAAGCCGCATCGCGGTGTGACGTGTTTCGACTGTCACGTGAACGGGCACACGAATGCCGCGACACACCTCGTCGGCGACATTCGCCCGCAGGAGTTTCGGCACGGGTTGGATACGCCGTCACTGCGCGGCGTGAACATTCAGCGGCTTTTCGGTTCGCAGCGGGCGCTGAAAACGGTCGAGGACTTCACCGAGTTCGAGCAGCGGGCGGCCTACTTCGACGGTGATCCGGTGATCGCGACGAAGAAGGGCGTCAACATTCTCGAGCGCGCCAGCCAGGTGCACTTCATGGCTGAGTTCCAGGAGATTCTTGACTTCCCACCGGCTCCCAAGCTCGATGTGTTCGGCAAGCTGAACCCCGACATGGCCAGTGAATCGGAGATGCGCGGGCAGGAGGTGTTCTTCAATGCCGGGCGCTGCGCGGAGTGCCACCCCGCGCCGTACTACACCGACAACCTGATGCACAACTTCCAAGCCGAGCGATTCTTCGAGCCGCAGATGGTCAATGGCCGGATGGCGTCAAGCGACGGCCCGATCAAGACCTTCACGCTGCGGGGCATCAAGGATTCACCGCCCTACATGCACGATCGTCGCCTGCTCACGCTGGAGGATACCGTGGAATTCCACAACCTCGTGCTCGGGTTGAAGCTGAGCGAGCAGGACAAGAAGGATCTGGTCGCGTTCATGTATTGCCTGTAGGTTGGGAATTTTAAACTGATGAATTACTGAAGCCCTGGCTGGGAGCCAACATCGCGCGAGACGCCTGCCGCGACGATGCCCGCACCCAGTCAGGGCTCTTAGGTTTGTTGGGGGAGCGCACTTCTCAGGGTGGCACGGACAAGCTTCGCTTGTCCGTGGTAAGAACACACTACGTATGCTCAATCTGCTATAGCCCCACTGACAAGCGGAGCTTGTCAGTGCCACCCGTCGCGCCCAGACCCAAAGGGCCTGGGCCACCCTTCAACGGCTTCGTCGTCAGTCGATCTGTTCGAGGCGAATGGCAGTCCCACCGCCGGGGGCCAGCTTGATGCGCAGGCTGTCGCTTGATGTCACCAGCTTCTTGTCAATTGTCACCGGCAATGGGTTGGTCTTCCAGTCAGCGCCTTCGCCGTCGTGGTAGATCTGGGCTTTGTAGCTGTGCCCTTCCGCGAGGAAATCGAGCGCGATGTCAAAGTCGCGGCTTTTCTCATTTGTGATGCTGCCGACGTACCAGTTGTTGCTGTTGCGATCCTGCCGTGCGATGGTGACGTATTCGCCGATCTCACCGTTGAGCACCTTGGTGATTTTCCAATCGGTGGGCACGTCCTTGATGAACTGGAACGGCTCGGGTCGCGCCAGGTAGTTCTCGGGCAGGTCCGCGGCCATCTGTAGCGGACTGTAGAGCACGACGTAGAGTGCGAGCTGCTTGGCGACGGTCGTGCTCACGCGATTGTCGCCGTTGTATTTCTCGAAGAGCACGTCGAAGATGCCGGGGGTGAAATCCATCGGGCCCGCGAGCAGCCGCGTGAAGGGCAGGATCGTGGTGTGATTCGGCTTGTTGCGCTTTTCGCCGCCCCACGCGTTGAATTCCTGACCGCAGGCACCCTCGCGCGTCATCATGTTCGGCCAGGTGCGGCGGATGCCGGTGTCCTTGATCGGCTCGTGTACGTCGAGCATCACGTGGTGCCGCGCGGCGCACTCGACCACCTTGCGATAGTGACGCACCATGTACTGTCCGTGGTGCCACTCACGCTGTTCCTTGCCGTTTTCATCAATGCGTTTGATCGACTGGCCGTGGGCAACGTAACCGGTCTTCACCGCGCGAACGCCGAGCTTTTCGAGCAGCGCGAACGCGTCCTCCATCTGGCGCTCGTAGCTGTCGATGCCGCCCGCAGTCTCGTGGTGGCCGATGAGCGTGACGCCCTTCTCACGCGCGTATTCGGCAAGTTCCTGCAAATCGTAATCGGGATACGGCTTGGTGAAGCTGAATTTGTCGGCATTGGCCATCCAGTCGCCATCCCAACCCACGTTCCACCCTTCGACGAGCACGCCGTCAAAGCCATTGTCGGCAGCGAAATCGATGTAGCGCTTGGTGTTCTTGGTGGTCGCGCCGTGCTTGGGCCCGGACCCCCATGTGGAAATACCCAAGTGCATCTCCCACCAGATGCCCACGTACTTGCCGGGTTTGATCCACGACGTGTCGTGGATCTCACTCGGCTCGTTGAGGTTGAGAATCAGGTGACTTTCGATGAGTCCGCCGGGCGAGTCCGCGACCTGTACCGTTCGCCAGGGCGACACCATCGGCGCGGTGCCCTTCACTTTGATCCCGTCCGACCAGGGGACCAGGTCCGCTTCCAGCGTCAAACCATCCTTGCGCCACAACGCCATGCTCGCGAAATCGGTGAGGGCGGCTTCGTGAATGCTGAGGTACAGACCGTCTTCCGTGGCCATGGTGAACGGCGTGTGTACTTTGCGCACGTCGTGCAGCGGCGTCTTGGAGTACGCGTATTCGTAGCGATTGTGCTCAAACGCGGGCACCCACCACGTCTGGTGGTCACCGGTCATTGCGAACTGCGTGAGTTCGTCGTCGATCTCGATCTTGTCGAGTCCGGCCTGTTTGGGAATTTCGTAACGGAACCCGATGCCGTCGTCGAACACGCGGAAGATGATGTTCAGGCGACGTTCGCCGCCTTCGATCTCGCCCAGCTCCACGCGCAACTCGCGATGGCGATCGCGGATCTCCTTTTCCTCGCCCCAGGGCTGGACCCATGTCGTATCGTTCGAGTCGCTCTTGGTCGTGATGACCTTCAAGCCGTCACACAGCGACCGGCCCCCGCGAAGCTGAAAGCCCAGGCGCGACGGTGCGATGACCGCGTCGGGACCGCGCGAGACGCGGTACATCGGCACGCCGTCCTGCACGTCGAACGTGAGCGTCAGCACGCCAGCCGGTGACTCGACGATGATCGGGTCCGCGGGTGCGCTCGATACCAGGGCCAGACAGCAGGCGGCAACGGCTGATGCGATCCGTAGCTTGGGTGTCATCTCAGATGCCTCAATGCGTTGTTGAACAGAAAGGGACGATCATCCCTACCAATGGATCATCCCTGACCATGAATGGGCGTGCCGAATCCCTGGCATGCGCAACGTTACTTCTTCGACTTCGGACGCTTCTTCTTGAGCTTCGTCTTTTTCGCGCCGCTCTTGTCCGCCGATGCGCGGCGTTTCTTTTCCGGCTCGCCGTCACCGGGCGTAAAGAGTTTCAGCTGACCTCGCGGCTGGCCCGCGCCATCGACCACGACCGTGTTTTCCATGTCGTCGCCGTTGCGTTTGTTCTTGGCGAGGATGTTGCCGTGGTCGTCGAACTCCATATCGGCTGCGTCGGTAGCGCGCTCCGCGAGGTTCACAAGGTCGCGGCGGAAATCGTCGCGGTTGAACGTCGTGATCGAGCGGCAGGCGTCGACGACTTCGTCGATGTACTTGTGGAAAACGTCACGCCGCTGCGAGAAATGCGCGCGGCGTTTCTTGCGCCGCAGGTAAATGCCCAAGCGCCGGCCACACTCGGCGATCGCAAGCTTGATTTCCTTGCGAATTTCGTCGTAATCGGCGACCGCTTCCTTGGATTCCGAAGTAAACGGCACCCACACGCTGGCCATGTGGATGAAGATGACCAGCGGAGCCTGCGGAACCGTACCCCTCGATTGGGAAATTCCGTAGTTGTTCCACTTGGTGTCGGTCACGCTCTTGAACGTGCAGCAGCCCGCCTGCTGGTAGAGCAGCGGAACGCGGTTGGCGAAGCGGATGACCCGCGCCGTCGTTGGTTCGGACTTTTTGTTGCCGTTGGTAGATTCTTCTGCTCGCTCGGCTGCCCCGAGTTCGCCGCCAAATGCGAAGCCCACCTCTATCTGAAACGGGTTTCCGCGATACACCGTCGGTGGGCGCGTGGACGCGGTGTAGAACTCGGCTTTAATGCCCTTGAGCAAACCGCTGAGGATCGCTTCCGCACCGATGGGCGCGAGGCAATCCGTCGCGGGGGCGCGCAGCTTTGCTTCCTGGAGCGCGTTGTAGAGCTTTTCCGCGGTCGGCGGTTCGACGGTGTTGACCCAGGTGCGCGGTGTGATGCCCGCTTTTTCGCAGACTTCCTTCGCGATGCTCGGCGAAACGCGCGAGAAATCGGATTGCAGGAACGCACCCACTTGCGACGAACTCGTCTCCTTGAGCATCTTCATGAGCACGCCCAGTTCGATGCCGTGCGGGTGCGGTTTGATTTCCTTCGTCTCGGTGGGCAGCTCGTCGGTCGCCCTGGGGTATTCCAGCAGCTCGCCAGTGGGCGCCTTGAAGTAGAGCGACGCGTGCGGATTCGCAATCGCGGTCTGCTCGATGTACTCGAAGACGCTCTGCCTGCCGCGGTTGAAGCCCGCGACCATTTCGATCTCAATATCGGTGCCGCGTTCCCACTCCACCTCGACCTGACGATCCTCGATGATGTCGGGCTTGTTCTTCTTGGTGTCGATCGCCAGCTTGTAGTGGTGCGCGGGTTTCTTCGGGCCGGTCTTGCTGATGATGCTCACCGGTTTGCCGGTGGTGAGCAGGCCATACATGCCAGCCGCACTGATGCCGATGCCCTGTTGCCCGCGCGACATCTTCAAGCGGTGAAACTTCGATCCGTAGAGCAGTTTTCCGAAGATGTTGGGAATCTGATCCTTCACGATGCCCGGGCCGTTGTCGCGGCAGATCATGCGAAAGCGATCTTCCGCGAGTTGGCGAATCTCCAGTCGGATCTCGGGGAGCACACCGGCTTCTTCGCACGCGTCGAGCGCGTTGTCGACGGCCTCTTTCACGCTGGTGAGCAGTGCTTTGCGTTTGTTGTCGAAACCGAGCAGGTGACGGTTGCGCGCGAAGAACTCCGAGATGGAGATTTCGCGCTGCTGAGCCGCCATCGTTTCCGCGGAGGCTGGCTGCTGCTCCGCCTTCTTGCGTTTGCCGGTCGCCTTCGTCTTTTTGGGCGTGGCTTTGCTGCCGGTGCCGGCGCGTGGTTTGCGTGCTGGGGTCATTGCAGCGATCTCAGCCGGCGCCGTTTCGGTTGTGTCAGCCGGGAATTCAAACGTGCTTTGTACAGCGGTGGATACCTGGTCGTCATCCATGACGAATGCTGCCTTCCAATGCGTGTCCGAGCGGCAAGCTGGACAACATGCCGCGATGCAGTGTTATACATCCGATTTGCGATGCTTCCAACGTTTCCGCGCAGTTAAGGTGGATGAATTGGCGCAATCTGAGTGATCTCGCAGAATGCTGACACCGGCATGCCACGGCCGATGCGACCGACAACGTCGGACATCGCGGGGGGTGTGAAGTGTGACGCTGTCGGACAGGCTGTCAGAGTGTTACAGTACGCAAATGAATGGGGCGAATTGCCTGATTTTGGCCATGGCAATCAACGTCCGATATGCTACAATCGCGGTTCATTCATAGTATTGGCGTTCATATTTAAGCTTTTTATTGACAACAACTTAACACGGTTACGGCAATGTTCGGCGTCCCCTGCGCGCGACGACGCCGCCACCCTGTTAAGGAAAGGCTAATCACATGACGGCGCTGTTGCCTTCTGATTGGGCGGACATCATCGGCCATGTGCGGGTCAACCATCCCAACATCGTCCGCGGCTGGTTCAGCCAGCTCGAACCGGTCACGCTCATCGGCGGGGTGCTCCACATCCGGGCACGCAACCCGCTTCAGGTGCGGTATCTCGACGATCATTGCCGCATCGCGTTCACCGAAGGCGCTCAGGCTGCGCTGGGTCAGCTTGTGACCGCGTCGTTCGAGACGGACGAAGCCGCAAGCAACGGACACACCGGCAACGGCAAGGCGATGGATTTTGAGCTCTCCGGTCATCTGGAGGTCAACCCGGACTACGTCTTTGAGAATTTCGTGGTGGGGCCGAACAATCGCCTCGCGCATGCCGCATCGGTCGCGGTCGCGGAGTCGCCGGGCACGACGTACAATCCGCTCTTCATCCACGGCGATGTGGGTCTGGGCAAAACGCACCTGCTTCAGGCGATCTGCCATCAGGCGAACCAGCTCGGCACCTGTGCGAATACGCTGTACATCTCGTGCGAGACGTTCGTGAATCACTTCATCGAAGCCGTCGAACGCGGTGCGATGAAGGAGTTTCGCTACCGCTACCGCGAGGTGGACATGCTGGTGATCGACGACATCCAGTTCCTGGGCGAGCGTGAGCGCAGTCAGGAGGAGTTCTTCCACACGTTCAACACGCTGCACCAGGGGCGCAAGCAGATCATCCTGTCAGCGGACTGTAGCCCAGCCGAGATTCCGAGCCTCGAGGACCGGTTGGTGAGCCGGTTCAACTCGGGTTTGGTTGCCTCAATTGACATGCCGTGTCTCGAAACGAGAATGGCGATCATTCGCAAGAAGGCCCGGCTGCGGTGTATCGAGGTTGACGAGAGCGTCGTCAAACTGGTCGCGGAGCAAATCGAGTCGAACATTCGCGATCTGGAGGGGGCGCTGGTCAAACTCGATGCCCTGAGTCAGACGCGCAATGGCAAGATCGATCTCGACCTCGCGCGCGAGATGCTCCAGTCCAACGGGACTTCGCATGCGATAACCGTGCAGCAGATCGTCGACGTGGTCACGAACTACTACAGCGTGCGTCTCGCGGACCTTCAGAGCAAGAAGCGCACCAAGTCGATCACTTTGCCGCGACAGGTCTGTATGTACCTGGCGCGAGAGATGACGAGTCACAGCCTCGAAGAGGTTGGCGGGTTCTTCGGCGGACGCGACCACACGACCGTGTTGCACGCGCATCGCACGATCGGCGCGACGCGCGAGGTCGATCCGGAGTTCGACAGCGTGCTGCGCGACATGACGCAGTCGTTGCGTCATCGCCGGGTCGAGGTTGCGCAGTAGTCGCGCCGATGAAACTGACAGGCCCCCCGGGCTGGTACGTGGGTCCGCCTGTTAATGAATTGAGCGCAGCCATCCAAGATTCACGGCTGGGGTGGTCACACCCGCGAGGGTGTTAAGAAACCAGGATGCTGACAACAGGCGATATCACAGGCTATCCACATGCGAAATGTACCCCAAAATCGACGTAAGTCGTTTGTTTTCAGTAGCTTGATATAGCAGTGACGGTAGGGATTAACATCTGCAACAGGGCATAATACGTACTACAGTTTGATACCCTACTTAAATATAGGGTCTCACTCATTTGAGGTTAGTCGACCATGAAGGTGCAACTGAATCGTCAGGAGTTCGCCGAAGCACTCGCAGCCGTTGGTAGTGTTGCGGCACAGCGTACCCCGAAACCCATCTTGCAGTGCGTGTTGCTCGACGTGCAGGGTGACCACTGCGTCGTGGCAGCCACCGATCTGGAGATCGGTATCCGCTACACATTGACGCAGGTCGATGTGGACAAGAAGGGCAAGGTGGTTCTGCCGGCGGACAAGCTGGGGCAGATCGTTCGCGAGTCGGGCGATGACGTGCTCGCGCTCGAATCCGACGACTCGGTGTGCCACGTTCGTGGTCAGGGTGCCCACTACCAGATCTACGCGCAGGACCCGGCTGACTTCCCACCGGTGTCCGATCTCGAAGGGACGCCGGATTTC
Organism: Phycisphaerales bacterium; assembly: GCA_020639095.1. GTDB lineage: Bacteria > Planctomycetota > Phycisphaerae > UBA1845 > UBA1845 > JACKHG01. Next base: position 77,776 of record JACKHH010000013.1, read on the forward strand.
GAAGTCGACGGAGCGTTGCTGCGGCGCATGGCCGAGTGGACGGTGTTCGCGGCTGCTCGCGAGAACACGCGCTACGCGATCAACGGCGTGCTCTGGGAGAAGGACGGGCAGAACCTCTCGCTGGTCGCGACCGATGGACGGCGGTTGTCGTTGGCGCGTGGTGTGCTTGCGGGTGCGGAAGGTCCGAACATGGAGCGGATCGTGCCCGTCAAAGCCATGGCGCTGATCCAGAAGATCATCGGTGATGCGCGTTCGCCGCTGGGCATCAAGCTCACCGGCAACCAGGTGATTGTGAAGGGGGCGCGGGCGACGGTGAGCAGCGGGCTGGTCGAAGGCCAGTTCCCGAAGTACTCCGATGTCATTCCGTCCGAGCACGATCGCACGGTGGTGATCAAGACGAGCGAGTTTCACAGTGCGGTGCGCCGTGCTGCACTGCTGACGAACGAAGAGTCGAAGGGCGTGCGTCTCGCGTTCAAGAAGAACCAGCTCACCTTATCGAGCCGAGCGCCCAGCCAGGGCGAAGCCACCATCGACATCCCGGTGACGATGGAAGGCCCGGACATCGAGATCGGGTTCAATCCCTACTTCCTCATCGAAGCGCTGAAGAACGTGCAGAAGGATGAGGTTTCGGTGGAACTCAAGGACTCCAACAGGCCGGGCGTGCTCAAGACGGACTCCGATTTCGTCTACGTGGTCATGCCGGTCAACCTCAGCTAGCGACGCCGGTCGAGCGAGGAGCGTCAGCACCATGGCATCGCGTTACAACCGGCGGAGGTCACCAGGACCGGTACGGTATTCCGCGAACCAACTCGGGTGGGTGCAGCGCAACAAGCAGGAGGCGTGGCAGGCGCCCACCGTCGGCGGGGAAATCAACGAAAAAGAGGTCCACAACTGCAGCGAAAGCCGTTTCGCCCGCGAGGTTTTCGACGCCATCAACACGCTCGTCGACGAGCCGTTCCGCGAATGTTGCGGGTTTGACGAGGTCCGTGGCGGGGTGGTGCGAATAGTGGTGAATCGGCCTGAGGTGCTGTATAATATTCGCTCGCTCTGGCAGGCGCGTTTACAGAGGGAATTGCCGCGTCTTTGCCGCCGGGGGACGATCAAGCGGATCGTGTTCAAGCGAGTGGAAGGTGACGATGCCGACCGCCCCGAGCGCATGGGAGTTCGCTTCCCATCGCCGCCCCGAAATCGTTGGTAACCATCGGGTCGAAGAGTCGGCACCGTCTCCCAATCCGAATAACCAAGACGCCCATGACTGACAAACCTGCGACCGTGGATATGCAAGAACCTGAGGAAATCTCCCAGCCCGCACCGGAGCGTAGCGCGCCCAAGCACAGCGACTACGACGAGTCGCAGATCACCGTGCTGGAGGGGCTCGCGGCTGTCCGTAAGCGCCCGGCGATGTACATCGGCGGTACGGGGATCAACGGTCTGCATCACCTGATCTACGAAGTCGTCGACAACTGCATCGACGAAGCCATGGCGGGTTTCTGCACCAGCATCATGGTCAAGCTCAATGCCGACGGCAGTTGCACGGTCGTCGATGATGGCCGGGGTATTCCCGTCGGCCCGATGAAGCACGAGAACCCCACGCTCAACGGCAAGCCGGCGCTCGAAATCGTCATGACCGTGCTGCACTCGGGCGGAAAGTTCGACCACAACGCGTACAAGGTGTCGGGCGGTTTGCACGGCGTGGGCGTGAGCGTGGTGAACGCTTTGTCCTCGTGGCTGGAAGTCGAAGTCATGCGCGAGGGCAAGATCCACACCATGCGTTTCGAGCGCGGCGACCTCAAACGCGGACTGCAAGTCACCGGCGAAACCAAGCAGACGGGCACGCGCATCGAGTTCGCGCCCGACCCGGAGATTTTCCCCGAAATCGCGTTCAGGCTGGATACGCTGGCGCCCAGGCTTCGCGAGTTGGCTTATCTCAATGACGGCCTGCGTATTCGGCTGGTTGAGGAAGCGACGGGCAAGGAGCAGGAGTTCTGCTTCGACAACGGCATCAAGCAGTTCGTGCAGTATCTCGCCGGCGGTGAGGACCCGATTCACCGCGACGTGATCAGCTTCCGCAACGCGGACGAAGAGCAGGGGCTCGCGTGCGACATCGCGATGCAGTACTCCGACAACTACACCGAAAACATCATCGCGTTCGCGAACAACATCAAGAACATCGACGGCGGTATGCACCTTTCGGCGTTCAAGAGTGCGATCACGCGTGTCGCGAACAACTACGCCAAGAACAACAACATGCTGAAGGGTTCCGTCGTGCCGTCGGGTGACGACTGGCGCGAGGGGCTCACCGCGGTCATCAGCGTGAAGGTGCCCAACCCGCAGTTCGAATCACAGACCAAGGTGCGTTTGCTGAACCCGGAAGTTGAGACGTTCGTGCAACAGACGGTGAACGAGCAGTTCCGCAATTTCCTCGAGGAAAACCCAGCCGATGCCAAGCGCATCGTGCAGAAGGGCATCAGCAGCGCGCAGGCGCGCGAAGCCGCCCGCAAGGCGCGCGACCTGGCGCGCAAGAGCGTGATGAGCAGCGGTGGGCTGCCCGGAAAGCTGTGGGATTGCCAATCGAAGAGCAAGGACGACACCGAGCTGTACCTCGTCGAGGGTGATTCGGCAGGCGGTAGCGCCAAGCAGGGCCGCGACTCGGTGACGCAGGCGATTCTTCCGCTCAAGGGCAAGATCCTCAACGTCGAAAAGGCGCGCATCGACAAGATGCTGAGCCATGAGGAAATCACCAACATCATCAGTGCGCTCGGTTGTGGCGTGGGCAAGGATGATTTCGACGTCGAGAAGCGGAGATACGACAAGCTGATCATCATGACCGACGCCGACGTCGACGGCAGCCACATTCGCACGCTGCTGCTGACGTTCCTGTTCCGGCACATGCGCGCCTTGGTTGAAGAAGGTCGCGTGTACATCGCCCAGCCGCCGTTGTACCTGCTCAAGAAGGGCAAGCACGAGGAATACGTGCTCAATGAGCGGGTGATGAACGCGAAGCTGTCGGAGCTGGGCCTGCGCGACACGGTGCTGATTGTTCGCGACAACGAAAGCGGCTCGCAGCGCGAAGTGGCCGCCGATGCGCTCGCGACGCTGGTGGGTCTGCTGGAAGGCGTCGAATATCACGGCAGGGTGTTGAGCCGGCGGGGCGTGGACTTTGAAGACATCGTGTGCAGCCACCGCGCGAAAACTGGGCGTTTGCCGCAGATTCTCGCGGAAGTACACGGTGCGGAAGAGGGCAAGACGCTGCGGATGTTCTTCGACGACGAGGAAGCGCTGGCGAACTACCGCCGCGAACTGTTGTCGGCTGGGCATGAACGCGTTGACGTGATCGAGTCGCGACACTTCGGACTGGCGCGCGGCGCGAGTGGCAACGGTGCGAATGGCGACGGGATGGCTGAGGAGCATTCGAGTTGCTTCATCGTCCGGCACGAACTGTCGGAGTGTCGCCGCTTGGGCGAACTCATCGCACAGCTCGAACAGCAGGACATGCCCGTCGAAGACTTCTTCCTCAAACGCGAGGAACTCGTCACGGGCGAGCTGCCGCCCGCGAAGTATTTGTTGCGCCAGGGCGATGCCGACCCGGTCGAACTCGACAATCTGGCGGACGTGCTGGGCGGTATTCGCAAACTGGGCTCCGCGGGCCTGATGATCAAGCGCTTCAAAGGTCTCGGTGAAATGAACGCCGAGGAGCTTTGGGAAACCACCATGGACAAGTCGAAGCGTACGCTGCTCCGCGTGACGCTCACCGACGACCCCGACGATGCCGAGCAGTTGGCACTCGACGCCCAGGAGGCGGATCGCATGTTCCACGTGCTGATGGGCGACAGCGTCGAAGA
>JACKHH010000014.1 GCA_020639095.1 Phycisphaerales bacterium
GCGCGTCACCGGCCTTGGCTGCTTCCACGACCTCTTTGGAGCCCAGCTCGCCGTCGTTCACGAACGCAGCCAACGTGCTTTCGCGCCCTTCCACAATCAAATCCTTGATGCGGTTCACCACGTTGCTCGCCGACGCGTATCGCTCAAGGCAGCCGCGTTGCCCGCAGGGACACTTGCGACCACCGGCTTGTACGATCCAGTGGCCCAGCTCGGCTGCGTTCTCGAAGTGGCCGCGGAGCACTTCGCCGTCGATGATCACACCGGCCCCGATGCCCGTGCCCAACGTGAGCGCAACCATCTCGCGCACACCCTTGCCCGCGCCGACCCAGAATTCACCGAATGCCGCGATGTTCGCGTCGTTGTCCAGAATGGCGGGCAAACCCGTGCGCTCGAGCAACCCGCGGCGCAGGCGCACGTTCGTCCACCCCGGAAGGTTGGCGGACTTGAAGATGATGCCGTCGCGATGGCTCAACGGGCCGGGCGCACCCACACCGAGACCGATCACGTCGTCGCGCGACATGGCTTCGCTGGAGACGAGTTCCTCGACGATCTCAGCCATGTCCTCGATGACCGGACCGCTGCCGCGCGACGCGTGCGTCTTGCGACGTGTTTGTCGCGCAATCTTGCCGTCGCCCGTGACCAACGCACCGACAATGTTGGTCCCGCCAAGATCGACACCGACTGCCAGTTTCTCGCCCATACCCACCTCGCGCACAGCGAATCTGCAAGTCGTCGCTGCGAAGAATGAAGCGCCATGCATGCTCCGCCCATACGGTTCACACCCGTACTGGAAGAGGCACGCGAAGTGCGTATTGTAAGATTTGCCGGAAAAGCTGCCAGTCGGGTCAAGAAGGAGGGAAGAGCCGCCGCCCCGAGTACTGTCGCCAGCCTATCCGCCGATCACGGCACCAAGGTAGCCCACGGCATCGATCGGCGGGCCGCCCAGCACGTCGTGGCTGGTGGTGTGCTCGACAACACACATCCGACGGGCACCAACCTTCTGCGCAGCGGTCAGTGTCGCGACGATCGCGCCCGGGCCGCACGCGTTCCGCTGTTCCCGCGCCTCGGCCACGATCTTGTCGGTGGCGAATTCTCGAATCAAATCGATCATCCGGCGATCGTTGATGTCGCGCGCCCAGGACAACCCGGCGATGCCGACACCGTGGGGCGTGAAGTTGTAGCTCGGTCCGTAGTGCGTGAGGTCAGTCGTCCCGAGCAACACCGCCTGATCACCGCCTTCGTGCAGCACATCGCCCACGGCCGATCCGATTGCAACCGCGTCCGCGCCGGGCGGCACCATAATCGGCAGGATGGTGGCGTGTGGGAAGAAGTATTTCACAAATGGCATTTGGACTTCGAGTGAGTGTTCCTCGCGATGCGCGTCAGGCACGTCCGCAACAAGAAAGCTGGCGGCGAGCACTCGCCTCGCGAGGGATTCCGCGATTGCGATATCGCCGAGCGGCGTCGTCCAGGCCCCGTTGGCAAAAACCGCACCGGTGTCGCCCGACCAGCGGTGTACGGCTCCGAAGAGCACCACGACCTCGGGTGTGCTGCGCTCCGCAATCGCGCGAAACACCCCCGCCGCCACCCCGCCGCTGCACGACCATCCCGCATGCGGAACGATGCCGGCGTGCAGCGCCGCGGGCAACTCCGAAGGTGTCGCTGCTCTGCGCAGACAGTCTTGAATGTCCGCGCGACAGGCTTCCGCGCCTTTCGGGTAGAAACAACCGGCTACTACAGGCAGTCGAACTGCCATGTGAACTCTCCTTGCGATTCCCCTGAGGCCCAGATGTGTACTCAGGCACAGCGCAGCCGCCTGAATGATTGTAGGTGAGTCGGGCCAATTGAATGGCCGACACGCGCTAGCTGGTGCATGCATTGTGCGAGATGACACGCCTGCCTACAAGTCGGAATAGCCGACTTTGCGACATGAATAGCAACGCATTTCATTTCGTTCATGTTTGCCCGGCGGAGTCGTGCCCGCACAAGGCACGCAACATTCGTTATTGAGTCGCGTTTACTTACAAAGTGGGGCTTTTCCCCATATGCTCGAAGCTCAGCTTTAGGTGAGCAGCCCCACGGCGGCGTAAGTACTCAATGTTCACTTTCGAGCAAGAGTTGAATCTTGGGAATGATGGAAAGCAATGCTATTCCGCGATGGCTTATACGGTTCTTATGGTCTGGAGTAAGCTCAGCTGTAGTTGTTTGCAGTTCCGGAACATAGAAGTGCGGATCGTAACCGAATCCGTTCTGCCCCCGTGGTTCGTCGATGATTCGGCCTTCGATTGTACCACGTGCGGTGGCGAGTACTTTGCCCATGCCTACGAGCGCCAAGCAGCACACGAAGCGTGCAGTTCGTTCTGTTTCTGAAACACCCGCGAGCGCCGCGATCAACTTGCGGTTGTTGGCCAGATCGTCGCCCGTTCCACTGTAGCGTGCGGAATGTACCCCGGGTGCGCCACCCAGCGCATCAACCTCAAGGCCCGAATCATCCGCGAGCGTCCAGAGCCCGGATTGCTCGGCGTACGAAAGCGCTTTCTTAAGCGCGTTGGCTTCGAACGTGTCGCCGTCCTCAACGACTTCGGGCATGGGCGGCACGTCGCCAAGCCCGCAAAGCTCAACCGGCAAACTTGCGAGTACGGCGCGCATTTCGCGCACCTTTCCGGCATTTGAAGTGGCAATGAGGATGCGACGCACGGCGAGCACTCAGGCAGGTCAATAATCGTAGAAATCGTCTTCCGTTTCCTCGCGAACGGGAAACAGGCGGGAGAGATAGACCACGCGACGATCGTTGCCGATGGACCCGGCATAGCTGCCGCGTTTGTCGTCGCCGGGCTTCATCGTACGCACTTTCATGTTCCAAAGCTCGTACTGGAACCGGCCCTTCTCTTTGAGTTGCAGCGCTTGCACTTCCGCGCTGTTGAAGTACGCCACGACGCCGAACTTGCGGCCCTTGATCCGCGCGTCCGGCCCGAAGCTTCCGACGAACACTTCGCTGACGAACTCCGTGTGCCGGTAGTACGCGTCGTAGCCCTTCTCTCGCAGTTCCTTGCAGTATTCGACCGCGGCGTCTTTGCGTTTATAAAAATCAGGTTCGTCGAAAAAGATCGCAATGCGCAGCGAAAACGTGCCCGGGCAATTCTTCAATCGCCACTCCGGCGGGCCAGGATCGGGCGTCGGCACCGGCACGGGGCGGGAGTCGAGAAAGAACCGACCGCCCTCGTTCCCCGAAAGATCCTTGATCAGCGCCGCATCGCGCTGCATGTCTGCCGGTATAAGAAACTGACCTGTCGACTTGTCCGGTTTGCGCAGATACTTCCCGTAATAGATGCGCGACCCGTTCACATCGTGCTCGACGACGACCTTACGCTTCTCGATGCCACGCGTGTTCCGCAGCGACTCCGCGACGCGTTCGGCATCGCCCGCTGCACCGGCTCCGCGCATCTCCATGCACAGAATCGTCCAGTACACCCCGCGCGAGGACGTCACCCGCCCCCAGTCGCCCGCCTGTACCACCGGTGCGAACGATCCAAGAATACACGCCATCAGCAGAATCGGATTCACGTTGCACTTGTGGGACCGGCTTTCCAGCCGGTCGCGACCGGCTGGAAAGCCGGTCCCACAAGTGCTTCTCGCACGGTGAACGGATTGCACATGCATGCGATTTCGGTCCATTGGCGCTACCTCCCTCTTTTCGCGCCGGCACTGACTCGCTTTCGCAGCGCCTTCTCCTGGATACCCGTCAGCTCTTTGATGCCGCGCGTCGCCAGCGTCGTCAAACGATCGAGTTGCTTGCGATCGAACGTGGCTTCCTCGCCCGTCCCCTGCACCTCGATGAACCGCCCGCCGCCGGTCATGACGACGTTCATGTCCACCTCAGCCGCGACGTCCTCAACATAATTCAGATCGAGCAGCGCCTGGTTCTTCACGATGCCCACGCTCACCGCCGCGACGCTGTCACGCAGCGGCGATTTCGCGATCCACTTGTTGTTCAGGCCCACACCGATCGCGTCCGCCACAGCGACGTACGCCCCGGTGATGCTCGCGGTGCGCGTCCCGCCATCGGCTTGCAATACGTCGCAGTCGACCTGGATCGTGTTTTCCCCAAGAACGCTGAAATCGATCACCGCGCGCAGCGACCGGCCGATCAGCCGTTGGATCTCCTGCGTGCGCCCGTCGAGCTTTTCGCGCGACCGGCGGCGACGGGTGTTCGTCGCGCCCGGCAGCATATCGTACTCAGCCGTGCACCACCCCAGCCCCGAGCCTTCGCGCCATCGCGGCACGCCAACCTCAAAGCACGCGGTACACAGCACGTGCGTATCGCCGCACCGGATCAACACCGACCCGGCTGCATTTGCCGTAAACCCGCGAACCACCTCCACGGGCCGAAGCTCAACAACCTTACGTCCGTCGCTACGCGCCAAGTGTCACCCCGCCTCCAAACAGGTGCAAACCGCCTCCATGCCGAACAATCGGCCCACAAACGAAGCTATGCCCGACGTAGCACAGTGTCAACCAACGTCGCGATACGCCTGCGTCGATACTCGCGTCGCAACGCAATAGCCGCCATAATAGCTCAGCGGCCAATAGGACCGATCCCCGCGAGGCAGGCAGGATGCCTGCACCACAATTGGCAATGAACCGCTCCGAAAGTCGAGCGAACATCAGAACCCCGGGCGCCAAGCTCGGGGCAGAAATCCGAGCCGCGCCTGTCAGGGAGCGCAAAAACAGAGCCGCGCCCGTAAGGAAGCGGACGAATACGAAAACGCAGAGAAAGCAACAACCGCGCCGAGCAATCAAGGCGCGCACAGCAAATTAAGGAGAACCCAACCCGTGCTTCCCGAACTTTTCAAAGTCCAAGCCGAACTCAACGCCCGCATCGGGTTCGACACCAGCAAGCTGCACGAAAACTTCGACCCCCTGCTCGCGGGCAAGTGGCTCAACGATTACATCGCAGCCGCCAGCAACGAACTCGAAGAACTCCGCGACAGCACGTTCTGGAAGCACTGGTGCAAGGAAGCGAGGGAAGGCCGGCGCTTCGAAATCCACGACCTGCAAAACGCCCGCGTCGAGGTCATCGACCTGCTTTTCTTCTGGATCAGCATGGCCCAGTGCGTCGGCTTGAACGCGGAAGACGTCTACGAACTCTATCAGCAAAAGCTCAAGGTCAACCACACCCGCCAGGACAACAACTACTCGATGGCCGAAAAGGACGAGGAAGACAACAAGGGCATTGGGATAAACAAGTAGGGCGGGCTATTGCCCGCCGAACATCCAAACGACACCGCGGCCCAACGGCGGCGCGTAGGGTGGGCACCGCCCACCACAACGAATGCCAAGTGCAACACAGAAAGCGATCACCCCATCGTACATGACGACCGTGTGCTCGACCGATAGCCCCAAGTTTCCCGCCTACGTGATCCGGTACTGCCCTGAAGTGCAGTACTTCAAGTCACGCGAAGAACTGCGCGCGGTGCGCAAGCAGTACTACCGAACGCATCGCAGGTACGCCTGGGGGAAAATCGCGATCCTCTACGCCTTGATCGTAGTCTTCTATGTTTGGGTGAAGCAGGAATTGGCTTCGCTCGGCGTACCGGAATGGGTCACCAACATCACGAGCGGCGCCGTTGCCGGAGCGGGCTTCGCCATCATGATACAGTACCTCCATCGCCGGCCCTATCAGCGCTACCTCAGGGAGCACTTACAAGCATCAGGCATCGCAATATGCCTCGGCTGCGGATACGACCTGCGCGGACAAGCCACCGCGCGCTGCCCCGAGTGCGGGCTGGCGTTCGATGAGAAGCTGCTTCCTGCGCGTCAGGCGTCGCAACCATAGGCACGTAGGGTGGGCATTGCCCACCAAGCGATAGCCAACCGCGTCACATGGCGGGCATAGGCCCGTCGTGTCACTCGCACGGAATGACGTTGGGACCTAACATGGCACCAACGGCTGCTGGCAAATCATCCTTGTTGATGTTGGCATCGTAGTTCGCGTCGAGTCTATCAAGACAGGTATAGACTGTTTCCACGTCGAGCTGCGCGTCGCGACAGCACCGCTGGAATGCCGCGAAGTCACGCAAATCGGTATCACAATCGTCATCCCAATCGCCTGCGTTCGTGAGGAAGTTGTCGTGATCGGGAATAAGCGACATCGCCGTGTACACTCGCCCAACCAGTGATTCCGAAGTCGGATCCCAATCGGTCAATTCGGATGGCACGTAGATTGAGAACGGGCTAATCGAACTGCGTCTGCCTCCATTCGGCCATACACTGGACCCTGGAAGGTCGGCAGTGTCAGGAAGCCAAACACAGAAGAGATCTAAACGCTTGATGTCCGGTGCGAAATCACCCCAGTATCCCAAGGCCATCTGGATGCGACCCGAAAGCTCATGCGCAGCGAATCCTCCGCCGTCGTCATACTCGAACGTCAGGCTGATTGACCCAGCCCGAAAGAGCGCCGCCACGTCCCCCTGGAAAAGACCGACCCGATCGAAGTTTGACACCAACTGCAACGACACGTTGCGCACCGCACCCGTTTGCGGTACACCGTAATCTGTTAGCACAAGTCCCGGCGGGTCTGTTATCTGCAGACTAAGCGTACCGTGCGTTGCATCATACAGGGTGCTCGTGACGACCGTATCGTCCTCAACATAAATCTGCTGGTAATCGCCCATTGCGGGCATGCACAACACCGCCACCACGCCAGCCACCAGCGCTATCCGATATGCATACATTTTCATATCACCGCTGAAGTGAGCCCGAACGTGACCTGCACGAATAAGACTAACGCAGGCGGGCCGACGATTTCAAGGCGAATCGCGTCACGAATGCAAAAGCACGCACAAGCAGCGAGCAACGACCCGGCCAATGTGGTATCATGCCGCCAACAGCCATGCGTACGCCCGACGAGCCCAGGATACCCGCTTATCTTTACCGGCTTTATCCGGAATTGCGGTTCTTCGAAACGCGTACGGAGTTGCGCGCCGCAAAGGTGGCCTTTCGCAAGCAAGCTCTGGGCAAAAGTCGCGGAGTGTTGGCGCTCATTGCGCTGGGCGCGGGCACGGGGACGATTTCCGTTTTGGGATTTCGCGAGGCAAGTGCGTGGGGTCTGCCGTTCTGGTCCGCATCGCTGATCCAAGGTGTAGTCAGCGTCTTGTGCGGTGGCATATTCGGTTTCTACTTTTGGCGCCGGCCGTACACACGTTTCTTACGGAGATACCTACAGGGGCGCGGTATTGCGGTGTGCCTGAAATGCGGCTACGACCTACGCGGCCAAGTGGAGGCACATTGTCCCGAATGCGGACTGGCGTTCGATGAGAAGCTGCTGACGCACGGCGGCGGGCAATAGCCCGCCCTACCTTGCTTCCGCGAGCAGTTTCTTAACCATCGCGATTTGCCCCAGGTGGTAATGGTTGTGCTCGATGATGCCGCAGAAGTTGCGGTAGTAGTTGCCGTACTTGTTGTCGTGGAAGTCATCCCAGAGTCGCGCTTCCGGAAGATCTGCGACGAGTTCGGCGAACGTTTCACCGTTCCTGAGAACCGTCTCCACAAGGTTTTGCCAATCCAAGTCCGACGTGATCGGCGGATGGTCGAAGCTGAACTTGTCGTGCGCATCCAGCGAGCCGCCCTGAAGCACCTTCACCACCGCGGCCACAAAGTAATCGATGTGATAAACCAATTCGGCAATCGTATGGAATGAACCGACCCGCGTCGTGGCCTGCTCCCCGGTGACGCCCGCAAGCACGAATTTGAGGTTCACATCCGTCCAATTCCCACCAAAGTAAAACCCGCGCACATGCGCCGCGATCTGCTCAGTAGTCTTCATGCGATCGGCCCCAAGAAAAGTCGAATAGACTCGTGTCAGCGCACAAGTAAACCAAGCAGCCCGCACATGCAAGAGTGGTCAACAGATCACCAGGGGTGGCCCATGCCTTTCAGGCATGGAGACCAGATCTGCTCCTCAAGGAATGTGCATCTGAGCAATCACATTTCCATGGGGATACGCGAACTGCGAATTGTCGAGACCACAGGCCAGGGCAGCCTGGGCCACCCTATCCGACGTCACCCCAACCACGACGCACCCAACACAAAAACGAGTCCGTTGTTCTTGGTGCCTTGGAGTCTTGGTGGTTCAAAACAGAAAGGAAACGCAGCGTCGCGCAGGACCGCGCGAACCAGGCCAACGCAAACGAGACAGCCTACAACTGCGCCGCCATCATCTCGTTGAGCTTACGCAGCGCACCGGCTTCGATTTGCCGGACGCGTTCGCGGGTAAGGCCGACGCGCTCGCCGATGTCCTTGAGCGTCATCGCCTCCTCGTTGTCGAGGCCGAAGCGCAGGCGCAGGATGCGGGCTTCGCGTTCGTCGATTTTCCCGAGCAATTCCTGGATAAGGGCAGCCTCTGACTCGCTGAAAAGTTGCTGCTGCGGCTCGGGCGTTTTGTCGTCCGCGAGCATTTCGCTGAGCCCCATCGAGTCTTCACCGTCAGCCGACTGCGTGCGCGCGGTGAACGCCTTCACCGCCCGGCGGATGATCTTCGCCTTCTTGAGCGGGACTTCCATGATGCCAGCCAGTTCCTCAAGCGACGGCTGGTGTCCGTGCTTCTCGACGAACTGGTCCATCGCCTGCCGCCACTTCGCAATCATCTCCACCATGTACGCGGGAATGTGTACGGGTTGCACGCCGTTGATCAACGCGCGCTTGATCGCCTGCTTGATCCACCACGACGCGTACGTGCTGAAGCGCGTGTTCTGCCCCGGGTCGAAGCCTTCGACCGCGCGGATCAAACCGAGGTTGCCCTCTTCGATCAGATCGCCAAGCGGCATACCGCGGTGCGTGTACTTCTTCGCGATGTTGACGACCAGACGCAGGTTCGATTTCACCATGCGGTCGCGAGCAGCCGCACCGGTGCTTTCGATCGTCTCCTTCTGCTTGAGCGTGATGTCGCCCGAGGCGAAGTCGTCAGCGGCTGCGTACACCGCGCGCACAGCCGTCCCCAACTCACGCTCCTCCTCTGCCGTGAGGAGTGGAGCTTGATTGATCTGCTTCAGGTAGAACTGTAATCCGGAGTCGACTGCGATGACTGATCCTCCCGGTTATCGAGCAAGGGCGCGACGAAGCGACGCCCATTCAGTTCGTATCCGACACGCTCTGCACTACGTCTTACGTTTTCGTCCGCTCCCTTACAGTCGCGGCTCGGTTTCAACGCCAAACATAAAACGGGCGGGCTCCGGAAATGCTTCCCGAAGTCCGCCCGTATTCTAGCATGATCGCTCTGCGTTCGCAGGGATTCTCCCCGCGGACAAACGGCTACTCGCCGGCCTTGTCGTCATCCGATGCGTCTGATTCGCTGGACGCCTGAGCATCCGTAGTCTCCGTGGCATCATCTGCCGAGCCGACCGGCGGCTTCGTCACCAACTGCGGGATCAGGTCGGTCGTCTGCTCACCGGCACCGTGCAGGCCACCGCGACGCTGCTTGACGACTGACGGCTCGCCGGCGGCTTCCCGCTGCTCCGCCGACCATTCCGCACGCTTCTTGGAGAGGCCGATCTTGCGCTCGCCGGCATCCACGCGGAGAATCTTAACCTGGAGCTTCTGCCCGATCTCGACCTCGTCGTGCGGGTCCTCAATCTTATGATCGGCCAGTTCGGAGACGTGCAACAGTCCCTCCAGATCATCCTCCAATTCGACAAAGACGCCGAAATTGGTGATTTTCGTAACCGTACCCTCGACGATCTGGCCGGGGATGTAGTTTTCGGGCACTGCACGCAGCCACGGGTCCTCGTGCAACTGCTTGAGGCCCAAGGCGATACGCTGCTTGTTCTCCTCGACCTTGAGCACGACGCAGTCGATGGAATCGCCCTTCTTGAGCATTTCCGAGGGGTGTGAAATCTTCTTGGTCCAGCTCATATCGGACACGTGGAGCAGGCCGTCAATTCCCTCTTCAATCTCAACGAACGCCCCGTAGTTGGTGAGGTTGCGGACGCGACCCGTGATACGCGTGTTCGGCGGGTACTTCTCTGCCACCTGCATCCACGGGTTCACCTCGGTCTGCTTCATGCCGAGGGAGATTTCCTGCTTGTCCTTGTTCACCTCGAGGACCACGACTTCGACGTTGTCGCCGACGTTGATCAGCTCGGACGGGTGGTTGATGCGGCGCGTCCAGCTCATCTCGCTGATGTGTACCAAACCTTCGACGCCCGGCTCGAGCTTCACGAAGGCGCCGTAGTTCATGATGTTGACCACCTCACCGGTGACCTTCGAGTTGATCGGGTAGCGTTCCGCCACGTTCTCCCACGGGCTCGGCTTAAGCTGCTTGAGACCGAGGGCGATCTTCTCTTTCTGCATGTCGATGTTGAGGATCTTGACTTCGATCTCCTCGTCGATCTTGACCAGCGCCGACGGGTGATTGATGCGGTCCCAACTCATGTCGGTGATGTGGAGCAGACCGTCGATACCGCCGAGGTCGACGAACGCACCAAAGTCCGCGATGTTCTTCACGGTACCCTTGCGCGTCTGGCCGACTTCGATCGTGGCCATCAGCTTTTCCTTCGCAGCGCCGCGCTCCTCTTCGATGAGCTTGCGCCGGCTGATGACGATGTTGCGACGGTCCATGTCGATCTTGAGGATCTTCGCCTGGATTTCCCGACCGATGTACTCGCCGATGTCGCCCGGACGGCGGACGTCGACTTGCGACGCGGGCAGGAAGACGGGCACGCCGATGTCGACGAGCAAACCGCCCTTGATCTTGCGCATGACCTTGCCCTTGACGACGTCGCCTTCTTCGCTCGTCTCGGTGATCGCGTTCCAGTTGATGATGCGATCGGCTTTGCGCTTCGACAGCTCGATAACGCCGCTGTCGGACTCGATGTTTTCGAGGAAAACGTCAACCTCGTCGCCGATGTCGATGCTGCTCTTGTCGTCCCATTCGTTGACGGCGATAACGCCTTCGCTCTTCAGGCCGACGTCAACGACAACGTCGTCACCGGCGCGACCGATGATCTTGCCCTTGAGAATCGTTCCAGGGACGAGTTCTTCCTTGGTCTCTTCACCGACCAGGGTTCCGAGTGCGGCGTCATCCATGCCGGCTGCGCCGAACAGTGCGTTGACTTCCGCATCAATACCGCCTTCGACATCTTCCAACGTGTTGATCAGGTTATAATCTACCATGTACCAGACCTTGGCTGCCCAACGCACCGATTGCAGGAATCTCTAGAAGTGAGGTGCCGGCGGGTAAACAGCCATACGAGAAAACCAAACCGGTCGGCCCGGACCACACAGCCCGCAGGACATCCGCCGGAAAGGAACCGCGTAACTTAGCACATCAGCCGGAAGTTGGCCATAGCCGGGCGGGCAAGTGGCGGCGGGCCAAGGGAAATGTGGGAAGGTGGCAAGGGGGTGGCACGGTCTCGCGCAGCGAGGCCGTGGCTTGCGACGGGACACGCCACGGCCTGACTTCGTCAGACCGTGCCACCCCGGCGATACGCCCTATTGGAATGCCTCTGCGAAAGCGAGTATGCCGATCAGTCGGCGAATACATCGCATCCGGTAGCCGCAATGAGCACCAGCAATACGACCAGTCTACGCAACCATGCCATGATTGAGGCTCCTGATTTGGGACCGTGGAACTCCCGCTCCGGCCCACCGGCTGGGCGCTTTCGGGATGGCATCATGATGCCCGGCCCGCCCCGCCGCGGCAAGTGGAATCGGACTTCGAGGCATCCAGGCTGGTCGGTACGATGAATCCCCGTCCGTCAGGCGATGTTCCTGTCATCCAAACGACCTGCCTCCACGTCTTAGGGAGTGAAGCAGGACGGTAGTCGATGCCGCGGCAAGGACGACATTGCGACGAATTTGCCCAGACGACAATGGGAGTCACGACATGAACTGGCGATATACGCGAATTGGGATATTCGGTTTGGCCTTGCTTGCCGGCGCGGGTTGCGTACGCCGGTTGGAACTGATCGAAGTCCGGCAGGACGGGTCCGCCAAGCTGATGACGCGCTTCGAAGGTGATCCCGACGATGTTCGCGGCGGCGACGCGGTACCGTCAGCGGAATCCGGATGGCGCGTCGACACCGCAGCCGAAAAAGACGGCGACCGCGACAAGCTCGTCGTCACAGCAGAACGCGACATCCCAGCCGGCGCGGACCTGCCCACCACCTACGCTGCCGCTGACGCCGCCAACCACTCACACGTGCTGGAGTTCCCCACCACGATCACCGTCGACAAGCGACCCGAAGGCACCTACTACCACTTTCGCCGGGTATACCGAAGTCGCCGCTGGGCGGAGTACGACTACACAGCCACCGCGATCCTTGAGAATGGCAATATCAAGGAGCTGAAACAGAAAAGCCCGGACACGCTGAACGCTGACGAGATGCAGTCCGTCGCCAACGCCTACGTGCGAGCCGAAGCGGCGCGAACGCTGACCTTCGTCGATGCCGCACTCGCGACGGTTCAAGATGACGTGCCACAGGATTTCCGCCTCGACATCCGCGAGGCAGCATCAGCCGTGTACGACGACGCGGACCTGCGTGCGAAAGTTGTCACGCTGCTCACCGACAAGGACAGCGACAAGAGCGGTGACAGCATCATGGCGGGCTTGCAGGAACGCGTGTTGGCGGCGATCGCAAATGCGGGCGAACAGCATCACGTATCGGCGAAGGACATGTCGCGTATCCGCGCGGCGTATGAATCGGCGCGAACCGATCACGCGATCTCCGAGGACATTGGCGACGATGTCTGGACGGTGGCTGTCAGACTGCCGGGCCGCATCATCGCGCACAACAGCGAGAAGGAGGACGAGAAGCCCAAGTCTGCCGACGAAGCAACGACGCCGCCCACCGAGTTCACGCTGGACGCCATGAATGACGGCTTCCTGCGCGACGTCGACCGCTGCGGATGGTCATTCGAGGGCAAGGCGCTGTACGATCGTGACGTGGTGCTGATGGCCACGTCGTTCGTACCGAAGGAAAAGTGAGCAACGAGCCGCAACTGCCCCCGACATCAAAGGAAAACGTCGCATAGGATCAATTGTGGTGCAGGCATCCTGCCTGCAAATCGCAAAAGCGCGGGCATCGTGGGTTTTGGTGCGTATATCTCGAATTGTGGTGCGGGCATCTTGCTTATACGGCAAAGAGTGAATGCAGCGTTTAGATTGTCCCCGCTCCCTGACAGTCGCGGCTCGGATTTGGGCTTGGACGATGCAAATTGACGAGGCATTGCAGGATCGCATCTACGGCTGGGCCTATCGCCTCCTGCAAAATCATCACGACGCAGCCGATGCCACGCAGGAAGTGCTCCTCCGCGCGTTGCGACAACCGGCGCGCGAGGTGCAACGACCGGCGGCGTGGCTGCGACGTGTCACTGTGAACCACTGCCTCGACCTGCGTCGCCGCGTCCGCGCGCCGGAAGAACTGCCCGTACGCTCGGCGGACTCGACCAGCCCCGACGCAGCCGCGAGCAGTAACGAACTATGCAACGCGGTGCTGATCGCCATGCAACGACTCAGCGAACAGCAACGCCTGGTGCTGATCGCGAAGGTGTACGACCAGGAGACGTTCGCCGCGATCGCCGACGCGATGGAGTTGTCGATCGGCACGGTGAAGACGCACTATCTGCGGGCGCTACGCGGGATGCGCGACGCGCTGAAAGCCCATGCGGAGACCGACCAATGAACGCGGAAGAATTCGAAGCCATGCTCGCGGAGTACCTCGGCGATGAACTCGCGCCCGATGAGCGCCGGGCGTTTGAAGCCCACCTCGCGGAACATCCCGAGCACCAAGCCGAGGTGGACGAACTCAGCGGCACGCTCGACGAACTCGCGCGCCTGCAAGCCGCACCCGACCGCGAACCGACGCTGCTCAAAGCCAATGCGCGTACAAACGCAAGACGCGGAAGCACGCGGCTCTTCGCGTCCCTCGCAAAAGCCGCAGCCATCCTCATCTTCGGCGTCATCATCGGCAGGTGGACTGCGTCTGAGCACGCGCCCGCGCCATCGCACAACACGCCGCAGGAAACAACGTACGCGGAAGCACCATCGATCCACCCGGGCTGGATTGAACTCGCGAACCGCCTGGGCACAAACAGCGCATCGTTCGCCGGACTGTTGAGCGCCGGCGCGAGCACTTTGCATTAACTTCGCGCCGTCCGCGCGACACTCGTGTTGTGGTGCAGGCATCTTGCCTGCACGCCGCGAGTCAACGCTGCATCACTACGGAAACTCCCGCAACGACATGCGACATTCTCGCGATGCATCGAACGGGCATCGACAACTTCGGACGTGGTTTTCGCGGTGCGCGCGCCGATACCAGGTAACATCTCCGCGGTCATGCAGACTTCACGTAGTCGTATCACCCGGTTCATCTTGCGAGGAGGAATATCATGCATCGTTCATCTCGTCGCGCGCGCGCTGCCTTCACCCTGGTCGAACTGCTCGTGGTCATCTCGATCATGGCCGTGTTGATGGCCATCCTGCTGCCGTCGTTGAGCCGGGCACGCAGCCAGAGCAAGCAGGTCGCCTGCGCTTCGAACCTCCGCCAGGTGGGCATCGCGCTGAACATGTACGCCGACGGCGCGAACGACTGGCTGCCGACCTGGTCGGGCTGGCAGGTCTGGGGCTACTTCGGCACGGACGACGACGGCGACAACGGCGACGGCGAGGGACCCTCGTGGGCGGAGGCACTCAAGATCGACGGCGAACTGCCGGGGATCGAGGTGTATCACTGCCCGGTGTATCCCGAGGAGGTTGCGATCACGTACTTTGAAGCCGCCTACGCCGCGTGGGAGCGGTACGAATACAAGAGCACGCGGCGATCACTCATTCGCCGGGCGTCGGAGTTCGTGATGAGCGGGGACACCACGAATCTCGACTTCTTCGCCCCGCCGTTCGGCACCGGGACGCTGCCGCACGCCGAGGTTGAAAGCGATCTGGACAACGCGAGCAACCCGTGCATCGACTGGAACAACCTGCAACACGGCGAGCGCGCGAACAACGTGCTCTTCGCCGACAACCACGTGGCGGCGTTCACGGCTTTCAGCGATGCCGAAATGACGCACGACCTGCTCAAGGGCGGCGTCGACTGGGGCAAGCTGGAACTCGACGAGGACAATCGCGACGAATCGCACGCGCGAAGAAGGTGACTGCGTCACTGGGTTTGAACCGCCAAGACGCCAAGACGCCAAGAACAGACATTGGTAATGCTGAATGATGAGTGATGAGTGATGAATGTCGGATTGCGGCGGTGACGCCATCCGACACAGACGATCAGCTTTCACCATTCGTCAATCGGGTGGTGGGCAGTGCCCACCCTACAAATCTCAATCCGTTCTTGGTGCCTTGGCGACTTGGTGGTTCAAATCACTGCTGTGGCTTCGCCGGGGTAGGGGTCGACTTGTCTTTGGGCATTGGGCGGCGGCGGGATTCGGGCGCGACCGGGGCGCGGGCCATGCGGCAGGCGAGGTCGATGGCGGCTTGCATGCTGCCCGGGTTGGCGAGGTTGCGGCCCACAATGTCGAACGCGGTGCCGTGATCGACGCTTGTGCGGATCGCGGGCAACCCGAGCGTCACGTTCACCGACGAATCGAAGTGCAGCAACTTGATCGGCATCAGCCCCTGGTCGTGGTACATCGCAACGACGCCGTCGTAATGCCCCTTCGCCGCCTTCACAAAGAGCGTATCGGCTGGGAATGGGCCTTCTACGTGAATTCCCAATTCACCGGCCATCACCATCGCCGGTTCGATGATTCGCGATTCCTCATCGCCAAAGCGGCCCTCTTCGCCCGCGTGGGGATTGAGCCCGCAGACGGCGATGCGCGGCGACTCGATGTTCCAATAGCGCCGCAACCAGTCGTCGAGCAAATCGATGGGCTGAAAGACTCTGCCGATCGTGAAAGTGTTCCGCAACTCGAACAGGCCCACGTGCGCACTGGCCAGCGCCACGCGCATCCGCCCGCCGACAAACGCCATCGTCACCCGCCGCGCGCGGTACGCTTCCGCAAGATACTCGGTGTGGCCGGGCACCTTTGCACCGGCCATCTTCCAACTGATTTTGTGGATCGGACCGGTGACAATCGCGTCGAGTCGCTTCGCCTTTTGCGCGGCGATGGCTTCGTCGAGGAAACGCAGCGACGCGTACCCGCCCTCCGACGTCGCCTGACGGCAGCCCGGCCCGGGCGATGGCAGATCGTCGAAGTCAGCCACGACAACGCCCGAGCGAACTACGTCTATTTCTTCGTGCGGGACGCGAAACCAGTATGGATTGATCTCAGCTTGATCGGCTGCGTAGGCGAGCATCTCGTGCAGGCCATAGACAACGAACCGCCCGCGACTCCGCAGTTCAGGGTCCGCGAGCGCTTTGACAATAACCTCCGCGCCGATGCCGGCGGGGTCGCCCATGGTTATCCCAATGAGCGGCTTGTCGCCGTTGACGGACGAAGGCACATCAAACTGTTCAGGGCTGTCACTCAAAGCGTACGCACCTAACCAATCAGAACCCCAGGCGCCAAGCCTGGGGCCGAAGTTTCATGCGGCCAATTGCTATCGTGCCCCCTCCTTGGCGCAGGGGGTTCTGAATCGCTTCCGCGAACCCGTTCTTCGATTTCGTGAACCCGCACTTCGTTTACGCGAACCCCTGCTCGCGAAGCTTTTCCAGCGTCAACCCGCCGGTCTGCCCCAACGAACGCAGGTGATGCACGACCGTTCGCGCGATAATGTCCGACTCGATGTTCACGCGATCCCCCACTTTGCGGTCCGGCAGATTCGTGCGGTCAAGCGTCGTCGGAATGATCGCGACAGAGAATTCATCGCCACGCACCTCGGCGATCGTGAGCGAAATCCCGTCAATCGCGACCGACCCCTTGGGAATGACGTACTGCCGCACGGCATCTTCAGGCTTAAGCCAGAGCACCCACTCCGCCGGTGTGTCAATCCGCCGCACCACCTCCGCCATTCCGTCAACGTGCCCCTGCACGAAGTGCCCATCAAGGCGGCTGGTGGGTTGGAGCGAACGTTCCAGATTCACGCGATCACCGGCAGACAACCCGCCGAGGCTCGAACGCTGAAGTGTTTCGGTGATGACGTCGAAGTCCAGTTCGCTGCCACGCGCGCCGGTAACCGTCAGGCACACGCCGTTCACCGCGACGCTCGCGCCGTGCACGGCATCGCTCGCCACGATTCCCGCGTCAACGCAGAGCTTCCGCCCCCCCGCCACCGGCGAGGTACGAACAATGCGACCCGTAGTTTCGACAATTCCCGTGAACATGGCGTCCTCGCGTTATATTGCGTACCGCTAGACTCTATGCTGTGCGCGCAGTGAGTCAATCGGCACCGGGTCGTACCATGGGCTGGGGATGTCGAATCAGGAATTGTGGTGCAGGCATCTTGCCTGCACTCGCGAGTTGAACGGGGCATTCAACGCGCAAGTAAGCCGTCAGTTCGCGAATCACCATTGGTGACCGGATAGCCCGGTTCGCGGGCGCGGGACAAGAGCCAGTAACGAGTATTCTGTGGGACCGGTTTTCCAACCGGTCAGACCGGCTGGAAAGCCGGTCCCACATACAAACGGAATTATCTCTATCGATGGTTGCGTCTACTCCCAAGACTTCGCACGTGCATTGCGTTCGTTGCGGTTATGATCTCTTTGGCTGCGCGTCGCGTGTATGCCCGGAGTGCGGCTTGGACCTGCGTCGCAATCTGCGCGTCTCGCATCGGGAGCGTCGTTCGCGCTTGCTGCGTACCCTACTGCTACCAGCCGCGGTGTGGTTGGTTGTGTTCGTGGGTGGCGTGGTCGCGTTCGCGCCTGGCGATAACTTCGTCCCCAAGAACCCGCGTCTAACGCCGTCAGCCGAGTACGAATTGCTCACGCGAAACGCAATGTTCACGGCGGCCTGGCTGGCCACCGCGGTCGCGATGACGCTTCTCGCATTGCTGCTGATCGCGGGACGCAGCTACCAACAGTCGCGAACCCAATAGGCAACCGATCGCCACGGCCAACAGATCAGGCACGCGTTGCGCGCCCTATCCTTCCTTGAGCGCCGCGATGAGTTCCAGCATGGCCTTCTTGCCATCACCGAACATCATCAGCGTGTTTTCCGCTGCGAACAGCGGGTTGGGGATACCCGCAAAGCCGGGGCTCAGGCTGCGCTTCACCACCACGCAGGTGCGGGCTTTGTCGACGTCGATGATCGGCATGCCCGCGATCGGGGACTTGGGATCGGTGCGCGCGACGGGGTTCACCACGTCATTCGCGCCGATCACCAGGGCGACATCGTACTGCTCCATCTCCGGGTTCACTTCATCCATCTCGCGGAGCTTGTCGTACGGGATGTTCGCCTCAGCCAGCAACACGTTCATGTGGCCGGGCATGCGGCCCGCCACCGGGTGCACGCCGAAATCGACCGTGCAACCTCGCGACTCCAGCAGGTTCATCAGGTCGCGGCAGGCATGCTGACATTGGGAAACCGCCATGCCGTAACCGGGGATGATGATCGCCTTCTGGGCGCTGTCGAAAAGCATCGCCACTTCCTCGGGCGACGCGGACTTGACCGTCTTGTAAACCTCGTCGGCATCGGGCGTTTCGGAGGTCGGCCCCATCTTGCCGAAAATCACGTTGGGCAGCGAGCGGTTCATCGCCTTGCACATGATCTTGGTGAGGATGATGCCCGACGCACCCACCAGCGAGCCCGCGATAATCAGCACCGTGTTGCTGATAACGAAACCGGTCGCACACGCAGCGAGGCCCGAATAGCTGTTGAGCAGCGCGATGACCACCGGCATGTCCGCGCCACCAATCGGCTGGGTGATCAAAATGCCCAGTATCGCCGCGACGATGAAGATCAACCAATAGGCAGCATGCGCCGAACCGGTCGGCATGCCGTTCGTTCCGTACGAAACCGTGAGCCACCAACCGAGCAGAATGCAAACGACAACAAGGACTCCATTGAACACCTGCTGCGCGGAAAACATGGATCCATTGGGAATCCACTTCACGTTTTGCAGCTTGTAGTACGCGACAATACTGCCAAAGAACGTAATTGATCCGATGAAGCCCGAAAGCGCCGTGGCCACACCTGTCTGCACCGTAGCGGCTTCATAGAAGAGCGCCGCACCGGCGACAAGCACCGACGCGATACCGCCAAAACCATTGAAGAGCGCGACCATTTCGGGCATCGCGGTCATTTCGACCTTGATGGCTTTGTATCCGCCGTACGCCCCACCAATCACCAAGCCGATTATGATCCAGACCCAATTCAGCCCGCCGACGGTAAGCGTCGCAACCACTGCAAGGAGCATTCCCGCGGCACTGATAAGATTGCCGTTCACCGCCGTTCGCGGATGCGTCAACCACTTGAGGCCTGCGATGAACAGGATCGACGCGATGAGGTACGCCAGCCGACGTCCCGAACTGGAACGCGAACCGTGCACCGCCTCACCCTCAACAACCTCACCAAGACCGCCATCGTCGGCAGGTGCGAGTTGTTCTGCCGCACCACCTTCGTCGTCACCGGCGACGTCAGCGTTGTCATCGTCGTGCTGAATCGCACCGGCGGTGTGTTCGGCTTGGTCGCGGCGCAACTCGGTGCTGGGCGTCGCTGTGGGAACTTCATGGTCAGTCGGTTGCCCGAAGGAGCAAACCGCGACGAGAATTAGCAGCAGATTGAGCATTTTGCGTTCTTCCGCTTGGTTATCGGGATGGCCCCCTGCTTGGCGCAGGGGGTTCTGATTCTCTAACTGGCGCTACTTCTTCTTGAACATGCCGAGCATGCGGTGCGTGACCGCATAACCGCCAATAACGTTGATCGTGGCGAAGGCGACGGCAAGACAGCCGACGATATTCGCAGCAAGTCCATCATGACCGGCCGCGAGCACCGCACCCACCAGCGTGATACCCGAGATCGCGTTCGATCCCGACATCAACGGCGTGTGCAGCGTTGGCGGAACTTTCGTGATGATTTCGCGGCCGACGTACATCGCCAGCGCGAAGATCGTCAAACCAGTGACAAGATCCATCAGCCGTTACCTCCTTCCGCCGCGCCGGACGCGGCAGCAGGTTCGGGTTCCTTTGCGGGCGGGTTCAATGCGGGCAGACCCATCAGATCGCGAACGCGGGCATGCGTGACCTCGCCGCCGTGCGTCACCACGCAACCCGACGTGATCTCATCGCTCATGTCCACCTTCCACGCGCCGTCCTTCACAAAATGGTTCAGCAGCGTTTGTATGTTCCGTGCGTACATCTGCGACGCGTGCACCGCAATCGTCGAAGGCAGATTCGACGGGCCGATGATCGTCACGCCGTTTTCCACCACCGTCTCGTCGCACTTCGTCAGTTCACAGTTACCACCGCGTTCAGCCGCCAGGTCGATGATGACCGAACCGGGCTTCATCCCGCGGACCATGTCCGCCGTGATGAGCACCGGCGACTTCTTGCCGGGAATCGCTGCCGTGGTAATCACCGCGTCATTCTCTGCGACGACGCGGGCCATCATCTCGCGCTGCTTGCGAATGAAGTCCTCACCCATTTCCTTGGCGTACCCGCCCTTGTCTTCCGCGGCCTTTGTATCCAGGTCCATCTCGACGAACTTCGCGCCGAGGCTTTCGACCTGCTCCTTCACGGCTGGGCGTACGTCATAACCGGAGACAATCGCCCCCAGACGCTTCGCCGTCGCAATCGCCTGCAAACCGGCGACACCGGCTCCAATGACGAAGAACCGCGCGGGAGCGATGGTACCCGCCGCCGTCATCATCATCGGGCACATACGCGGAAGCGTGTCCGCCGCGATCAACACGGCTTTGTAGCCCGCGATGTTCGCCATGCTCGAGAGCGCGTCCATGCTCTGCGCGCGGGTGATTCGCGGAACCAGCTCCATGCTGACCGCCGTGATCTTCCGCTCAGCCAGCTTGCGCACGAGATCGAAGTCGATGAGCGGATCGAGGAAGGTGACGAGCACCGCGCCTTCCTTGAGCAGGTCGGCTTCATTGCCACCGGCTGCGTCGTTTTGACCGGGTTTGGTGGCTTTGACGACGATGTCCGCTTCGCTGAAGAGTTTGCGTGCGTCGGATTCGACGGTAGCGCCCGCAGAACGGTACGACTCATCATCATGTGCGGAAGCAACACCGGCACCGGATTGCACGACGACCTCCAGGCCGGCTTTGATCAGCTTCGCGCACGATTCGGGAATGAGCGCGACGCGATTTTCGCCGGGCTGGGTTTCAAGAGGTACGGCGATTTTCATAGACACCTCGTTGAGACAGGCACCTGTTCAGTGATCGCGGGCGAACAGCGAGCACTGAAACGGGCAAGGTTACCCCAATGGTAGTGGGGTCGCGGAAATCGGCTGCGGACCTTTCGCGCCATCGGTCCCACGCCATTATTGAGCGAACTGCGTCCGCTCACCGCGTTCACATTGTTCTTTGTCGGCAATCGGCCGCGCCGCACTTTGCCCCGCGCTTGACCACGCCGGTCGCGCGGAGGTTCGCGGTCGAGGCTTGCCGCGTGTCACGAGAGTGTAACTCGGCGCATCGCCGAGGCAAGACGCAACATCCCGAGCAGTCCCGAAAATCGCTCGGTTTACGCGGAATTCTTCGCGATCACGAATAAACCGGAAGGCGGCGATATCGCTGGCGTCGAGTGTGTGCGAACATGTTCACGTTGAGCCCGGCGCGAACCACTACCTTGACACCGGCGTTACGGTGTATAGAAATCCGGAATCAATCGGGCCCGGATGCGGTAATACACCCGCACCGGCATCCCGCCCGATACGCGATGATTCAGTCACGAGTTCCGAGGTTGTCGCCATGATAGAGGTGAAGAACCTGTGCAAACGCTATGGGCCGGTGCTGGCGGTGGACGGCATCAGCTTCGATGTCAGTGAGGGCGAGATAGTCGGCTTCCTCGGGCCCAACGGCGCGGGCAAG
The DNA here is from genome assembly GCA_020639095.1 of Phycisphaerales bacterium. Classification (GTDB taxonomy): domain Bacteria; phylum Planctomycetota; class Phycisphaerae; order UBA1845; family UBA1845; genus JACKHG01. The sequence goes on from JACKHH010000014.1 coordinate 21,917, forward strand.
ACGAGCACGATCCGCGTCCTCACGTGTTACCACCCCGCCACCTCGGGCAGCGCGCGAATCGGCGGGTACGACGTCTTCACGCAGTCGCTCGAAGTGCGCCGCCTGATCGGGTATCTGCCCGAATCGACACCGCTCTACCCCGAAATGCGCGTCCGCGAGTACCTCAACTTCCGTGGCAAGCTCCACGGGCTGAGTGCGGGCGAACGCGGCGACGCGATTACCCGCGTCACTGGGCGCTGCTGGTTGAAGGATTTCATCGACCGGCCCATCGGGCACCTGTCGAAGGGTATGCGGCAGCGCGTCGGCTTGGCGGACGCCCTGCTGTGCAATCCGAAGGTGCTCGTGCTCGACGAGCCGACCATCGGCCTGGACCCCACCCAGATCCGCGAGACCCGCAACCTCATCAAGCAACTTGGCCAAGACCACACGATCCTGTTCAGCTCGCACATTCTCAGCGAGGTCGAGCAGACGTGCAGCCGGATCATCATCATCGCCGGCGGCAAGCTGATCGCGAGGGGTACGCCGGAGGAATTGCGACACAACATCAGCGCGGAATCCCGGCTGATCGCGGAGGTTCGCGGTCCGTCGGCGGACGTGAAGAGCGCGGTCGGTGGCATGGGCGGGGTTGCGAGCGTCGAGCTTGCGGAAGTCGACGGCTGGTGCCGCCTGAAGATCGCGGGCAACGGCGGGTCGGACATTCGCGAACCGCTGGCGAAGCTGCTGCACGATCGCGGCTGGGGTGTCCGCGAGCTGCGCCGCGAAACACCGACACTGGAAGACTACTTCGTCAAAGTAATCGCGCAGCAAAGCGGCGCGGCGTAATTGAGAAAACCGTATTTTGTGGACACCGAACCCCCCTCCCTCCGGGAGGGGCACGGGGAGGGCGATAGCGAATAACGCCGAGTTTGGGAAAAACGCGGCGACATCGTGAATCACCCCCACCTGACCTCCCCCAAAGGGGGAGGGGTTAAACGAAACCGGCGGGCAATAGCCCGCCCTACCTGAAGTTGCCGGTGGGCATATGGCCCGCCCTACTTGCGAGATGAGACGATGCGAAACGTTTGTCCCATCACCCAGCGTGAGTTGAATGCGTATTTCTTTTCGCCCATCGCATACGCGGTGCTGGCGATCTTCATGCTCACGCTTGGCATTCTGTTCATGTTGACGACGTTCGTCGCGGGCGGTGATTCATCGCTGCGGCAACTCGTCGGATTGATGCCGCTGGTATTGGCGATCTTCCTGCCCATCCTCACGATGCGGCTGCTCGCTGACGAATTCCGCAGCGGAACAATCGAAACGCTCATGACCGCACCGGTCGACGAAACCGAGGTGATTCTCGGCAAATTCTTCGGCGCGCTCGTGTTCTACTGCATCATGTTGCTGGCGATGCTCGCGTTCGCGATCGTGATTGCTGCGTTCGGCAGGCTCGACTTCGGCCTGCTCAGCGCCACATACATCGGATTGCTGCTGCTTGGCGGGTTGTACATCGCGGTGGGCGTTTTCTTCAGCGCGTGTACCAGCAACCAGATCATAGCTGCCGTGTGTACCATCGTTCCGCTGATGGCGTTCACGTTTCTCGCGGACTTCCTCGCGACGAAGGTCAGCGGTTTCTGGGGCTTGATTCTCCACCACCTTTCGATTCAGGAGCACTTCGGCGACTTCGCCCGCGGGCTCGTTGATCTGAACGACGTGGTGTTCTTCCTGACGACAGCCGTGCTGTTTCTGTTCTTCGCGGTCAAAGTGTTGGAGTCGCGACGATGGCGGTAGACAATCACAAATCAAACGGTGGCAACCACTGGCTGGTCGGCGCCAACGTCGGACTCATGATCGGTCTGGCGATTGTGCTCGTGGCTGCGTTGCAGTTCGCCGGTTACCACTGGAGCAGTCGTGTCGATCTCACCTCGACGGGTATCAACAGCCTGACCCCGGCGACGACGTCGATGCTGCGCGATCTCGACACGCCGGTGAAGCTCGTCAGTCTGTATTTCAAGACCGACATCGAGGACGAAGACCAGAACCGCTATCGCTCGGCGGTCAACGACCTCATCGGGCTGTACCGTTCGACGAATCGTGGGAAGATCAAGACGGAAGAGATCAACCCGCTCCAGGATCATGACAAGCGGAAAGAGCTGTTCACCGAGCTGACGAAGCTGCCCAAATTCAAAGACGAAGCCGCGGGCCATATCGCCGCCGTCGACAACTTCCGCGAAAACGTTCTGCCGCTGGTCAATGAGGTGATCTCCGGCGAGTTGCAACGCCTCGGTGCGTTCACTGCGCTTGAGGGCCAGGACGATCGCCTCATCGGCCAGGTCCGGCAGATGTATACGCAGGCGCAGGAAGACCTGGAGCAGGCGTCGATTGAGATTTCCGACGCGATGTCGTCTGAGGTACCGCTTTACAGCGGCGCGACCGCGAGCATTCGCCAACTCGGGTCCGACATCCAACGCATGCTCAACAACGTCATCAGCGTGGGCGAACAGATCGCCGCGAACCCGCAAGGATTTTCCCCAGCCGTCGCCGGCTACTTCCAGGAAGCGAGCGATCGCTATTCCGCGCTGCTCCAGGCGCTCCAGGCGCAACAGACTTCCATCGAAGCGCTGGGCACGCTCAGCTTTGACGATGTCGTTCGCGACCTCCGCGGCGACACGAACAACGCCCTGCTGGTGATGACCGACAAGGGCGCGAAGGTCGTCCCCTTCCGCACGATTTGGCCGCTCATCGATCCGCGGATGCCCAATGGTGGTTTCAAGGATCGCAAGTTCCAGGGTGAGCAGAAGGTGACGTCCGCGATCCTGCAACTGACCGAAGACAAAAAGCCAGCCGTCATCTTCGTGCGCTACGGCGGCACGCCGCTGCTCACCGGCGGGTTCATGCCGGGCCAGCCGCAACCGACGTATCGCCAGATGATGACCAACCTGGAAGACGTGAACTTCACGGTACACGAGTGGGACCTGGCGGAGTCCGACACCGCGCCGGAAATCGATCCGGAACCCTCGCGGAAGATCTTCGTGGTCATGCGGCCCATGCCCTCGACCCCGCAGATGCCGGGCCAACCGCCGCAAACTCCGCCGTTCACCCCGCAGAAGCTCGAAGCGCTCAAGACCGCCATGGGGGAAAACCCACGCGCGATTTTCGTGGCCGGCTTCATGCCGTCGATGGGCGGGATGGCGTCGCCTTATGAATACAACGACTACCTGCGTGAAACCTGGGGCATCGACGCTCCGGGCGACACCGTGCTGCTCTTCGCCGAGGAATACGAACCGCAGAAGTTCCGCTTCCAGCGGAATCCGCTCGACATTCAGGAAGTGCGTTTCGGCGACAACGTGCTGGCGGAAGGGCTGTCCACGATGCGCACGACGTTCCCGCTCGTCTCACCGCTCTCATTGATCGAAAAGGCGCCGGAAGGCGTCACCACGGACAAGCTGCTGTGGGCGCCGCAGCGTCCCGGCTTGTGGGCGGTGAAAGACGTGTCGTACTACGTGAAACAACAGACCAATGAATACATCGTCCGCAATCCGGAAGATCGCACCGGCGACTTCATGATCGGAGCCACCGCGAGCAAGGGCGACGACAAAGGCAAAATCGTGGTGATCGCATCGAGCGAGTTCGCCAGCGATCGCGTCGCGCTTGCCTCCGAGATGGCGCTCACGTCGCAGGGTGTGACGATACGTCCGCGAAATCCGGGCAACGCAGCCCTCTTCATCAACTCGTTGCATTGGCTCAATGACAACATCAAGTGGATGAATCTCGGATCGCCGATCGACACGACCACGCTCGCGGTGGACGAGGGTTCCGCGTCGATGAAGTTCGTCTGGGTGCTGTGCGTGTTGATTCTGCCCGGACTCGCGGCGTGCGGTGGGGTTTTTGTCTGGATGGTGCGGCGGAGGTAACCGGCGATGAACTACAAGACAACGCTGCTGCTGTTCGTGCTCGTCGTGATCGTGGTCGGCGCGATCTTCGTCTTCCAGAACAACGCGCCCCCCACCACGCCCACGCTGCCGCCCGAACCGACACCGCCCACGCAATCGGCGGAGAAGCCGTTGGTCGAGGACTTTGGCGACGCGGTGAGCATTACGGTGCAGCACGGCAATGACGCGCCTTGGCGCTTCGAACGCGATCGCAACTCCGGCAGCCCGTCCGCGGGTTGGAACATGGTGGAGCCGTACGCGTGCGGTGTTGCCGATTGGCAGGTCGCACAGATCGCCTCACGCATCAAGGGCCTCAAATACACCGTCAAATACGACAAGCCGGGCGACGGCATGACCGCGGAGCAGGCCGGTCTCGATGCGCCGCGCGCCGCCGTGACGGTGGTCGACGACAAGGACAAGAAAATCGAGGTGCAGGTCGGCAGGAACGAGGGCGAGACGGATTCGTACGTTCGCCTTGCCGGCAGCGACGCGATCTACCGGGTGAAACCGTCGCTCAAGACGCTGCTCAAAGACAAGGCCATCGACTACCGCGAGCAGCAGCTCTTCACCATTCCACCCAACAGCGTCGTGCAGATCGCAATCACCGAACGCGCCGATGATGGCACGATGAGCGAATACGAACTGGTCAAGAACGGTGCGGATTGGCGTTTCACCAAGCCCGCTCCCGCGAAGGCTGTTGCGGAGAAGATTCGCACGCTGGAAAGCGGTATCCGTTCGCTGCGTGCCCTGGCGTGGGTGGATGGCGCTGCGCAGGACATGCAGGTGTACGGACTTGATCCCGCACCGCTGACCGTGACGGTCACCACCGAGGAGGTCGCGGAAACGCCGGCGGACACGACAACGGACGGCGAAGCGCCCCCGCCACCGCCGCCGGTCATGAACACGTACACCGTACATTTCTCGACCGCGACGCCGCTGGGCGAGGACAACAAGGTTTATCTGCGAGCCGGTGACGAGAACGCGGTCGCCACCGTGATGAAGACGACGGTCGACAAGTTCCGCCCCGATCTCAAAGAGTGGCGCGACAACCGCCTGCTCGAACGCGACCCCGCCCAAGCCGAACGCATCACGCTGACCACGGACGGCAAGACGACGACCTATCAGCGAACCGGTGCGGACTGGGCGTTCGCCGATTCGAACGCACCCGCCGATGGCACGGAATTCCGCAAATTGCTCGGCGCGCTGAAGGACACGCAGGCGCTCAACTTTGAGTCGGGCATATCAGCCGATCCGGAGCGGTTCGGGTTCGACGCCCCACGCGGCGTCGTGGAAATTGCCTATGGCGACGGCACCACGCGCAAGCTGGTCTTCGGTGCGTACGCCGATCCCAAGACCCAGCGCCTCGTCTTCGCGCACGTCGATGACGGCGACACCGCGATGAAGCTGCACAATCGCGACGTCTCGCTCATCCTCCGCAGCCCCGAGGCGTTCCGCGATCGCACCGTGGCTGCCATGGCGGAAAAGAAGCTGCGCAGCGTGACCGTCACCAGCCCCGTCGAAGACAAGCCGATGACCGTCAAGCTCGACAAGGACGGCGACGCGTGGAGCATGGTCGAACCGGTCGCAAGTGCCGTGAACGATTCCGCGGTCCGCGCTCTCGTCGCCCTGCTGGGTAATTTCCACGCGACGAACCTGATCGATCGCGGCGACAACAGTCTCGGCGATTACGGCTTGGATGATCCGCAGGTGCGTTTGGTTTACACCTATCAGCCCGATCCGATCCTGCACGTGAGCAGCAACGGCGTGACACCGGTTGAATCCGAACCACAATCGCTCGAAATCGACCTCGCGCGCAAGGACGGCAAGCTGTACGCGTTGCGTGCGGAAAACGACGGCGTGGTGTACGAAGTGCCCGCGACGGTGTGGCAAACGCTGACTGCGGAATTCCGCAAGACCGATCTGTTCAGCTTCGATGCCGAGCAGGTGTCGAAGGTCAGCTTCCGCGACGGTGACGACACGCAAGGTTTCGAGCAGGACAACGGCAAGTGGCTGTACGTCCCCGAAGCCGATATTCCAGTCGACGCGACGGCGGTGAAGAACTACGTGCTGCGCGTCCACGATCTGAAGGTGCAGCGCGTCATCGAGTACAACGCGAGCGACCTAGCCGCGTATGAACTGGATGCACCGCAATACGAATTGACGGTCGACGTGGACGGCCAAACGCTGCCCGCCCTGTTGATTTCGAGCAAGACGGACCCGAGCGGCGCCCACTACGCCAAGTCCGCGGGGGCTCCGCACGTCTTTTTGCTGCCGAAGGACGTACTGGACCGGGTGAGAATCTCGCTGAACGAGTTTGAGCAGAAAGGCTAGGAGACTCTAGCCAAACCCCGCGTATTACCCATTCTCCGGATATGCCGGCAAGTGCGTTCTAAGGAAAGCATTTGTCGGCATTTGTGTAGCTTGTTCATTCGCAAGTGGGTTGTACGCTATCAAGCGTGAGTTACAATCACGCATTCGGAGTTTTTGCAGTATTGGCGCGGCGACGGGCATTTTATCGGAATGAGCAACCCAAGATACCTGGTGACGGCCGCCTTGCCGTACTCGAACAACCGGCTTCACGTGGGGCACATCGCCGGCGCGTATTTGCCGGCGGATATTTATGTGCGATACCTGCGGGCGCGCGGACATGACGTTCGGTTCATCTGCGGAAGCGACGACAACGGCGTGGCTGCGCTGAAGAGCGCACGCGAAGAAGGCGTGAGTGTTGAAGCGCTCACAGCCAAGTACAATAGGTCGCAGCGAGAATCGTTTGCGGGGCTGGGTATCAACTTCGACATCTTTGGTGGCACACACCAGCCGGGATTTGTCGAAACGCATGAACGCCTGAGCCAGGAATTCTTTTTGAGGATTCACGAGAAGGGCCTGTTTACGAAGCGGACGACACGACAGCTCTACGATCTGGAGGCACAGCAATTCCTGCCGGATCGTTTCGTCACGGGCACCTGCCCGTTTTGCAAGTCGCCGGGCGCGTATGGCGATCAGTGCGAAAATTGTAACCGGGTGATGGAGCAGACGGAGTTGATCAACCCGATCAGCACCATGACTGGGACGACACCGGAACCGCGTGAGACCACGCACTGGTTTCTGCGGCTCGATCAGTTGCAGGATCGGCTGGCGACGTGGCTGCGGGAGAAGAAGGATCCGCAGAAGGCGGACGCCCAATGGCGTGCGATCGTGATCAATCAGTCGGTAGGACGCATAGAGAGCGAAGGGCTGCCCGAGCGGGCGATGACCCGCGACATGAGTTGGGGCGTCCCGGTTCCGCTGAATGACCCGGATGCCGCGGGAAAAGTGCTGTACGTGTGGTTCGACGCACCGATCGGATATGTCTCGTTTACCTCGGTGCTCTGCGACCAACTTGGCGAGGGTGCGGACGGGTATCGCGATTGGTGGATGAACCCGGATTGCCGCGTGGTGAACTTCATCGGCGAGGACAACATCGTGTTCCACGCGATCACGTTCCCCGCGATGATGCTCGCGACGCACGAGAGCGATTCGATTCAGGGAGAAGCCGGTGAGTACCAGCTTCCCCACAACGTCGTGGCCAATGCGTTTTTGAACTTCAAGTTCCCCGGCCAGGACGAGGAGAAGATGAGCAAGAGCCGGGGCACTGCGCTGTGGATTGAGGACTACCTCGAAGCATATGATCCTGATCCGCTGCGCTACTACCTGACGGCGATTGCTCCCGAGCAGCAGCGGGCCGCGTTCGAGATGGCGGACTTCGTCAGTCGCAACAATGGCGAATTGCTCGCGGCGCTGGGAAATCTGGTCAACCGTACGTTGACCTTTGCGCACAAGTACTTCGACGGGAAGGTTCCCGATCCCGGCGAGCGCGACACGTTCGATCGCGAACATCTCGAACGCTGTCGCAAGCAGGTTGCTCGCGTCACGGAAGAACTCGAAGCGTGCCGATTCAAGTCGGCGCTCGAGGAGATGATGGTTCTCGCGCGACACGGCAACGGCTACTTCGACGCAACCAAGCCGTTCCAGACGCGCAAGACCGACATGGCTGCGTGCGGGCGGGCCGTCAATGTGTGCCTCCAAACGGTGCGCACGCTGACGACGGTGATGGCGCCGTTCCTGCCGTTCAGCGCCGAGCGGTGCCTGCGAATGCTGGGATTGGATGAAAGCGCCTTGGGCTGGGACACCGCCTCGGATGAGCTTCCGGCGGGCCATGCGCTCGGTGAAACTGAATATTTGGTGAAAAAGCTTGATCCCGACGAGGTGTTGGGAGTCGCATAGCCGTGGCGGGCTGATCGGCCCTGACGGGGCTGATAATTGGGATTGTGTGGTATGGTAGGACTTGAAGTGGGCGTTTTTTGAGGCGGGGAGAGGAGCAAGCGTATTTGCGAATTGGTGGTGGTTTTGTCGATAAGAGGCCTGATTGAACTGGATATGCCGGGTGGGACGACTTTTAGCCAAAAGCCCCCCCACCCAGTGGCCGATTTACGCGCATCCTTGAAAGGGGGACCGATATGAATGTAGGAAAACGGGCTGTTACTATTCTTGCCGCGGTTTGCGGGCTCGCCGTCTTGTCGACGGGTTGCCGCAATGAAATGCCGCACTCCTTCTTTACGTGGCCGTCGACCGGTACGGTCGAGCAGACCCACGCGAAGCCGCCGCAGAGCGGTTATCTCAAAGACTGGGATCCGTACGCCCGGGAGTTGCTCGTTGAGCCGCACGAAGCGACCAACCCCGTCAGCACCCAGCACGTGATCGTCGCCACCGTGAACGACGAATACGGCGAGCCGCTTCCCAACCGTCGCGTCGAGTGGATTCTCTCGCGCGGTGGCGTCGGTGACATCGTCGAAGTCGACGAGAGTGGCTGGCGTGCGAGCCGTGGCTACAAGGTGAGCAACCAGTACGCGATCAGCCACACGGCCAATCGCGACCGCGTGCTCACGATGGGCACTGACGACCCGTCGGATGATATCACCATCCACCGTGGTCAGACCTGGTGCGTTATTACCTCGCCGGTCGAGGGCGACACGCACGTCACGGTCTACTGCCCCGCAATCTACGATTGGAACAAGCACAAGGTCTTCGTGACCAAGCACTGGTACGACGTGCAGTGGATGTTCCCCGAGCCGGCAACCAACCCGGTCGGCACCACGCATGAGTTCACCACGCTGGTAACGCAGGCTTCCGACGGCGCCCCGCTGCCGGGTTACGAAGTCACGTACAAGATCGTTGATGGACCGGCTGGCAGCTTCGACGGCAAGCAGACCGTTACGGTCGAGACCGACGCAAGCGGCGCCGCAACCGTAACGCTCAAGCAGGATAGTCCGGTTGCAGGCACCAACAACATCGAGGTGGACATTGTTCGCCCGGCCAATGAGCAGTGCTGCCTGCCTGGCGCTCACATCGCCACGGGCATGACGTCGAAGACTTGGGTCGCTCCGAAGATCGCGATCACCAAGGACGCACCGGCTCAGAAGGCGCTCGGCGATCAGTTCCAGTACGACATCAACGTGTCGAACCCGTCAACTGTTACGGCGACGGACGTGAAGGTGACCGACGTGCTGCCGAACGGTATCGCGTACGTCTCCAGCACGCCGGCAGCGAGCGTTTCGGGTCAGACGCTGACGTGGTCGCTCGGCGAGGTGGCTGGTGGCGGTAACGCCAGCATCCGCGTCCTGGTCAAGGGCACGCAGACGGGTGACTTCAACAACTGTGCCGAGGTGAACGCGAACATGGGCCTCACCGCACGCGACTGTGCGACGACCCGTATCGTGAACGCCAAGCTGGTGCTCGAGAAGACCTGCCAGCCGGAAGCCATGCTGTGCGACGAGATTCCGTTCAAGGTCGTCGTCCGCAACACGGGTGATGGCCCCGCGACGAACGTCCAGATCACCGATGAACTGCCCGCCGGTCTGACGACCACGGACGGCAAGTCGACGATGCTGTTCAACGCCGGCACGCTCGAAGCGGGTCAGGCGAAGCAGGCGACGTTCACCGTGAAGGCCGACAAGCCTGGCACGTACACCAACCGCGCCAAGGTCACCGCCGACGGTGGTCTGACGGCTGAGGATTCGTGCGAGACGATCGTCCGCCAGCCGGTTCTCCAGGTCACCAAGGAAGGCCCGGACATGCGGTTCGTCGGTCGTCCGGTCGCTTACAAGGTGACGGTGAAGAACACCGGTGATTCACCGGCGAACAACACCGTGCTGACCGATCGCCTGCCGTCGGGTGTTGAGTTGCTCAGCGCCAGCGGCGACCCGCAGCAGGGTCAGGGCACCTTGACCTGGCGTCTGGGTACGCTGGCTCCGGGTGAAGCGAAGTCGTTCGACGTCAGCGTGAAGTCGAACACCGCGGGCACGTTGAAGAACTGCGCGAATGCGACGGCTGACTGTGCCGAAGCAAGCGAGTGCATCGACACCGAGGTCAAGGGTATCCCGGCTATCCTCCTTGAGGTGGTCGATATTGAGGACCCGATCGAGGTCGGCAGCAACGTGCAGTACGTGATCACCGTGACGAACCAGGGTTCGGCGGTCGGCACGAACATCAAGATCGTGGCGACGCTGCCTGCTGAGCAGGACTACGTGGCGTCCGATGGCCCGACGCAGGCAACTGTCGACGGCAAGGACGTGACGTTCGCCCCGCTGCCCAGCCTGGCTCCGAAGGCGCGTGCAACGTTCCGCGTAACCACCAAGGGTAACGCGGCCGCTGACACCCGCTTCAAGGTGGTCATGACCAGCGACCAGATCAGCAGCCCGGTTCAGGAAACCGAGGCGACGAACGTCTACTAGTTCGTCCGCTGATTTAAGCTAGTCCCAACCGGGGGCGTCGATCGCAAGATCGACGCCCCCTTTTTTGTTGCGCAGGATTCGTGAGGCGGGTGCGCACTGCCGGGTCGCAATTGGGATTTCGCAAAGTCGCTTACCGGAGCGGCGGAAATCCGCAGCATTGCGTCCAAGATCATTACGTTGGACAAGAAATGGAAACACCAAGCAAGTTCAATAGCCGGGCGAATGCCGTATGATATTTCGCAATCACCCGGTTTCCGCCCCCATGGAGCCGCTGCGCCATTCCACAACGTCCATGCCGGAATCCCCGATTGCGCTTGCCTCGACTTATCGAAAATCGGTAGGATTGAACTGGGCCGGAACCGGCTCACCAACGACCGGGCAAGCAATCAATTCTCAACTCCAACCGGTGAGGTGATCATGCGCGTCCCCATGTTGTCACTGATGACGCTGTTGTCGTTTGCGACACTCGCGTCCGGCGATGCAGACCGGTGGGAAATCACCTCGCAGTCGCGAAGGGTGTGGACGGAGATCAGCGCGTCCGCACCAGGGGATTTCGCCACGGATGGCGGCGAACACGTCGCCGACTTCGGGCTCTTCGATAAAACAGTCGCCAGCAATGTGGCCGTGAGTGGCCCAGGCGACGTGACAGCAAGTGCCAGCGCGTCGGCGAACCAGACCTCGATCCTGACGACGCGCAAGGTCGTTGCGAGCGGTACCGCCGGCGGGGGTTCGAGTTCTTTCGGCGCCAATACGCGAACTGAAACAGACGCAACTTCGAGTCTATTCGTCACGTTCGTGCTCGCGGAGGACGCCAAGCTTCGTCTCAGCGGCGAATTGTTGTCCGACAGCTTCGGCCAGTGCAATGTTAACCTGACAGGTCCAAACTTCTTCTCCTACACGTTGGTCGTTCAGGACGACGGCGCGATGCAAACAGTCGCCGAGGAATGGGAAATCACGGCGGGCGAATACACCTTCCATATCGACGCTTTTGCGGACACGGAAACGATCGGCGGCGGCAGCCAGGGGCAGGGCGCTGGATTCGCGATTGAATTGTCCCTGGTCAAATGTGGTGATCCGAATGAACTTGAACTACTTGAGGATGTCGCCTTTGCCGTAAACAGCGACAACGGAAATCTCTATCGCAGCGCCGACGCCTTCACCTCGCTGCATTGGTCGCAGATCTCTGCTCTGGGTGACGCTCGGTGTCTGGCGATACACCCGTTGACCGGAATCTTGTACGCACTGCTCGGCGAGGGCGACGCTCAGGCATTGGTGACCGTCGATCCCGTTACGGGCGAGGTCGTGACAACGATCGACGTCACGATTGATAGCATTTGGCCCCCGACCTTGTTAAGCGGTTTGCTCGACATCGGATTTCATGCCGATGGCACGCTCTATTGCACTTGGATTGAACTATTCGCAAGCAGCGTCATCGGAACGCTTGATCCGGAAACCGGCGTCGCGACTGCGGCTGGGCTGCCGAGTTCAACAGATTCACCGGACGTTGCGATCACCATCGATCCCGCCACGGAATTGCTCTATCGCGCCAATGGCAACAGCATGGTTGTGACCGATCTTGCAACCGGCGCAACATCTCCTGTCGCACTGAGCAATCCGCCGACCATGAGCGCGCTCGCGTTTCCAACAAATGGCGGAACGATGCTTGCCGGCACGCCGGAAGGTGAAACGTACATCATCGATCCGCCCACCGGGACGTCGTCAATTGTTCCAGGAGTCGGACTTTCGGGAATCGCGATCGACGGATTGGATATCTTGCCGGCCCTGGAAATCGCCGGGGATCCGGCTGTGTGCGTCACGGTACCCGGCGCGCACGGTGATTACGATGGCAACGGTGTGTTGTCCGCCGCGGATGTCGCGGGATTGTCGGATTGCCTGACGGGTCCCGGCGGCGGTATTGCGACGGGCGCATGCCTTGCAGCCGATGTCGACGAAGACGGCGACGCGGATCTGGCGGACTATGAAATCCTGATGCGGAATGCGGGGACCGGTGCGGCGCGGTAACGTCGCACAACCCGTTGCCGCGCACCACCGAGGTTTCATGAATTGCGAATGCGAGTACGAAGTCGAAGTTTCCCAATGGCTCGCATTCGCGTGATCGCCAGGTCGAGAACCCCGATAGAGCGGGCTCCAAGGCACATCAGCTCCGCCCAGTAAACCAGCCCTAATGGGCCAGCCTAGTATGATATGACAGCGCTACGAAGAATCGAGTCGACGGTTGTTTCGCATTCGGCTTTCCTAGGATGCTTCGTTGCGTTCCTGGCAGTAGTTACACTGTTTGATCAGTTCACCCCAGGCACGCCACCAGCGGTTCCAGATCTTGGATGCCAGCGTGTTCGCGGCGTCCGCGACCTGCTCCAGCGTGATCCGCGGGTTTTTCCCCCCGCAACCGTTGCGTTTGTGCGGCCCGGAAGTACATCGCCATCCGCGCGCACAGCCAATGCCGAATCAGGCTCGTGTACATCCGCACCTCGAACGCACCGAACCCGGTCTCCTGTTTCGCACGCTCGAACCACTTCTCCACGTGCCATCGCCCCAGCGCGACCGCCAACAGCTGTTGCCAACTCACGCCGCTGCGTGCGTTTCGCGCATCCATCAACCAGTAAGGCCGGTCCGTCGGCTTCGATAACGGCCCCGGTCCCGCAGCCAGTGCGTAAACGTCGGTTCGCGTTTGAAGCATTGCCGAAAACGCGATAGCAGACCGCACAGCACCGGCGGCAACGATTCCAACTGACCGCCAGTCATGTCACAGGCCTCCCTATTCAACCTGTGACCCCTCATCGTCTTGCCCACTCACAAAGCTTGCGCCAAAATAGCGCTGTCATACTAGGCCGGGACTTTAGCCGCGGTAAGCAATGGCGCTCATCAGACAATAGCCCGGTTCACCGGGCTTCTCGACCCGCTCGACGAGGCCGCCGACGCCCATCGAGGACGCCGGCATCGGGTCGCGCGACCCAACTCGCCGAACCCTCTTCCTCCCCGTCCGGCACTTCGATCATCCGGTTCGCACAACGCCTGCTATAATAGAACCTGAAGGCCCACGCTCCCCCAGCAGGAGATGAGCGATGACCACCCGACACTGGGGCGGGGCGTTCGCGTTGCTGACTGCCGGGCTGTTCGTTGCGACGCACATGCCGGCGTGTCGGAACGCGCAGCCGCCCACCACGGACGGCTCGCCGGACCCCGGCGATGGTTCGGACCTGACGCCGGAACCGGGCAGCCTCGATGCATGGCTTGCCACCGTGTCCAGCGAGTCGTATTCCGGCGACCACGCCACTGAGCCCCCCATCTACGCCAGCGATCTCATCCGCCGGCAATTCGAAAACGACGCGATCACCGAAAGCGAATACTTCGTGCAGAGCGCGCGGGCCGCGTTTCAACCGGACCTGCTCGACACCGCGTATCACGCCGAACGCGACCCGGGAATCGACCCCACGGTCCTGTTGCGGCGCACTCGCCTCGCATGGGATCGCCTCTCACCCGAAGCCCAGGCGGAATTGCAGCCTTACCTGCTCTCGTGCGACGATCCCGACAGCTTCTGGTACGACGCGCATCAGTCGTCTGCCCGTGCGATCACGCCAACGGCGCGCGTCCTCGACATGGAAAACCCAAGGCCCGACGGTTCGTATTGGCGCATCACGGGGCCGGCCGACTCGGACGACCGCCAGGCGCTGGTCGGCGAAGCTCTGGCCTACGCCTACGAACGATTCGCCGATCTTGGATTTCCCGAGCCGACCGAGTGGATTCGCGTGTCGCTGCGCGAGTCACTATCGAGCCCCGATTACTACGGCGAGCAGTTCATGGCGCACATCGACGGCACGGACCGCTGCCACATCCTGCTGCGCAGCACGCTCGACGACGACGTCCTGCGCTCGACGACTGCTCACGAACTGTTTCACTGTTTCCAGGATTACGTGACCGCCGACGTGTCCGTCAGCGACGCCGGATGGGTCTGGGAATCATCGGCCGTCTGGTCCGAGGAGTTCGTGTATCCCGACATCAACCGGGAACATGAGTACGACGCCCAATTCTTCGAAAACCTGAACGATTACTTCTTCGACGCGCTGGGCACGCTCGAGTACGCAGCGTACATGTATTGGTTCTTCATCGATCAGCGCGCCGGAAAGACCGGCGAAGCCGCCCGCGACCTGTTCTTCGACATCTACGCCAACGGCACGCTGGAGGCGATCACCGGTCGGCCCAATTTCTACGCGGAATTCAAGGACTATGCGCTGTGGAACCTGAACATGTCGCCGTTCAAGTTCTACGAGGATTTCGGCGGCGAACCGAGCGGCCGACCAAGCGGGTTCTCTTTCTCGCAAACGCAGGTCGATCAGGGATATCGCACGTACGGCACGATGTCGCTCGACGAGGGCGGTATCGCCTATTACCTGTACACCTTCGACGACCTCGTGGACAAGGTCGTGTTCGACATGCACGAGATCAAGAAAACGGAGGCCAATCAGATCGGTGTGCAGATCGTCTATCGCATCGACGGCAATTGGACGCACGAAGACGTGTCCGCGCGCGACGAATTCAGCTTCTGCCGGTCGCGCCCCCATGAAGACCTGGACGCCATCATCTTCATCGTCTCCAACGGCAATCTCGACTTCGACGACCCCAGCGCGCGCTTCAACGGTGAACTGGTGATCGACGCCACGCAGTGGTGCGCCCCGTCGTGGCATGGCGAGGTGGTGTGCGAATTCAACCGCAACGGGCAGTCGTATGATCCGAGCCAATGGGGATGTCTGGGGGCGTATCGCAACTCGGGCACACGACGTCTCGAACAGAATCTGATCTTCGATGACGACTCGGGCAGATTCTATGTCGCCGATTACACGGCAAGCGAGTATGCCAACTACCACTGGTACTGTGAACCGGAGCCGTCAGCGGTCGCCGACGTCGTCGGATACGTGGCGTGGGAAAAAGAAGAGTATTCCATCGCGCTGAGTGAGACCGTTGTGCTGGATATCCCCGATGAGTGTCCCCCGGACTGCTTCGACGTTTCCTACAGCATCGAGCGCAGCGACGAGGATCCGCGTACCTACGAGCTTCGTTCACGTCACCTCGGCAACGTCGGCGACTACACGTCGACCTATTCCATGTTCGACGTGCCGGGCAGCCTGGGATTGATGCAGGGGCATGTCCCCCACGTGGAAACCGACATCGATTACCATACGCTGTCGATAACCATCCCGCCGGAACCGATGACGCTGACCATGTCCGAACAGGGCACGCTGTTGACCGGCAGTTACGTCGACGAGAACTGGACTTGCCGCGCCGAGTTTCTGTTCGAGTGACACGTCGCGCCCGCCGGGACCGAGGGCCTGCGCGGTATGCATGCGGCAGCGCTACCGATGCGCAGTCGCCGGTCGGCATCACGCAATCATCGAAAAGTTCACTCGCAAAGTGCGGGACGCGAGAGTGCGGAATTCAGGACCCGTCGGGTTTCCAGTCGCGCGGCGATGATCCGTCCACGCGGATGTCGTCAAGACGAGGATCGAGCCCCTTCTCGAAACGCATTACCAATTCAATCGGCGCACTGTCATTTACGAATTGGCCGGTGACCTTGTACAGCGTCACGCCACGCTCCGAGCCGAACGCGTCCCTAGCGTTCACCTTCGTCGATTGAAGCTGGCCGTGCGTCTCGATGACGGACTCCAGCCAGCCCGCCAGTTGCTCGGCCGTGACGTCATCCTGGAACTTCTCCGTCCCGAGATCGTTACGCCATTCCTCAGCACGCGTTGTCAGTTCACTCGTTGGGCTGGTCAGCACCTTGACCGCGACCTTTCCCTGTGCGGTCATCGCCTGAACACCGAAGATCAGGAAGCCGAGCAGGAATTGGAGGCAGCCGCCCGCAAGCCCGAGCGGGATCGCGGTAATTGCAACGCCCCGTCCGCGTCGCCGACGCTTGCGGGTGCGAAAGATGCCGACAATGCCGAGAATCGACGCCAGCAGCCCCCCCGCAAGCCCAATCAATCCACCTACGACCAGCCCGCGGTTGCCCATCAACCCACGAAACGCAAGCGCTACCCACGGCGCCAGCAGCAGAACCGCGAGCAGAAAGCCGCCCCACGCAGCCCAGCTTCGCGGCGGAACGGCAGAGTCGAGCATCATCTCAGCCGTCATGTTCGCCGGTAGCGGTCCCATTGCAGACTCGTCCACGGCGTCGGCGGTGAGTTCCGCGCCGCAGGTCCCGCAATGGTGGGCGTCGATCGGATTGGGCGACCCACAGGTTTGGCAGGATCGGTCGAGGGATTCGGTCATGGGGGCTATTGGACCATGCGGCAGATGCCTCGACAACCCCCGCATTTCATCGAAATCTAGCTGCGAACGGAACTTATCCGTTCTTGACGGGACATTTTGAATGCCTTTAGTATTAGCGCGGCCTCGACGTCGCGGCGGTCCCTGTGAATTATCGCGGGCGTTGCGGCTTGAGGAGGGTGTTTGCCCGCGGCCCGCATGGGTCGGCAAATGCTCAGCGGCGACCATGCCACAACGGATTCCATGGTCGTCCAGCGCGGAAAGGAAGTTTTGGCGGGGAGAGTTTGTTCATCCTCGTTGCCTGCCACTGCACCGTGCAGCGGCGTGCGAAATAGTGTCCGACACGACGCTCAGCCGGCTCTCTGGAGAGATCGGTTCCAAGCATCAGCCCCCAAGGAGTGTACCCGATGAGTCGATCCGTCCGCGGCGCAATGGCTGTGAGTTTCGTGCTGCTGATTGCGCTCGGTATCTGGTTTGGTTGCGCAGGTGATCTGCCGCAACTCGTCATCGGCCCGAACGTGACGGGGAACCAACCACCGGTACTCGAGATTCTCACACCGTCGAGCAGTCAGTCGCTGAACCAGGGAGAGAGGCTTTCGGTCGCGTGGACGGACAGCGACCCCGACTCTGCCGCACTGATTTCGTTTACGCTGGTGGACGTTGACTCTGGAATTGAGATTCCCCTGGTCACGTCGATTCCGGAAAACGACACGGCTGCCGCCGACAACATCGGTCTCGCGACGGCGCTGGTGCCGCTGGGATCGTACAATTTGCGCGGGGATATCTCCGACGGGATCAATCCCACGGTTTCGGTTTTTGCAAACGTTGAAGGCGCTGTCGGCACGCGCGTGGTGATTCAAGTCGGCGAGCCGGGCACGAACCCGCTGAGCGTTCCACCGCGCATCAAAGTCACGCTTCCCAACTTCAATCTTGGCGTAGCGCAGGACGACACGCTGACGATTTCCGTGCGACCCACCGCCAATCTTGCCGACGGTACCACGCCTTACGATCCCGATAGCGATGCAGAACTCTATATCGTGCTCGACCTTGACGAGGATCCGGAAAACGATTCGCCGCTCATTCCCGACCCGAGCAAGATTATTCTGCTTCGCCAGTCGACGATTACGCAGGGGGACGCGGAAGTCCAAACATTCACCATTCCGGTCGACTTGGCTGTGATCCCGCCGCGCGCGGATGGAAAGCCTTACTACGTTCGCGCGACGATTGTCGACGTGGGCAACCCGGCCGTACACGCATACGCATCCGGTGCGATCAATATCCTTCGTTCGGCGACCGGTGTGGTCGACCTTTCGTTTGTTGGTACCACATTGTCGGGCGCGCGGTTCCAGGGATTCAACCCTGGATCCTGGTTGGGCTCAGATATGTCACACGTCGGCGATTTCGACGGCGACGGCATCGATGACTTCGTGCTGGTCGCCCGCTTCGGCAACCCGCGTAACTTCGGGAACATCGGCGAGGCGTACCTGATTTATGGACTTCCCAATACGCGCTTCGGCGGCACGAACAACGTGAACAGCGTCAGTACGACGATTGACGGCGTGATCATTGAAGGTCCACCCAACAGGCTGTCGCCGCTGCACACAGATGATCCTCTCGCCACGCCGCAAGGAATCACGAGCGTATCCTGGGTTCCGGACCTGTCGGGTGACGGTCGACCGGACATCCTCTTCGGCATGCCGATGGTCGACGGCATGTATCAGGGTCGCGACGACGATCCTGGCGACAACGCGGATACGCAGGCTGTCGCTTTGAGTTTCCTTCAGGACTTCCAGGAGCGCTTGCTCAACGGTGACACGGATACGTCTGTCGACGATGACTTCCAGGGCTTCACGGACACCTATATCGATCGCACGCAGCCCAATGCATCCTTTGGCACCGAGGAAACGATCAAGTTCTTTGCGAGCGTACCGGCTGACACGCAAACGCCAGAGCGTTTCGCGTTGATCGGTATCGACGTACAGAGCGTGCTCGACCTGTTTCCAACGACGAATACGGATGACATTCAGGACTTGTCGGTCACGCTGACGTTGCAGAGTGAAGGCAATGCGTTTTTCACGGCCGACACCTTCACGGTGCACCAGCTGCGGCCGGGCCTCGCGATCGACGACAATCTGACCTACAACGATTTCAACGCGGATGGCGTACCCGGCCCGACCGCCGAGACGGACTATCTTGACGATGAAATCGATAAGTCAGTCATCTTCCTCACCAGCGGCGTCGGCGTGGAAGTGCGCATCGACCTGACTGACGTCGTGCAAGCGATTCTGGATGGCGAAGGTGGATCGCTCGACTTGATCTTGGTCCCGGTTGAGGCGCTGACCGAGGACGCTTCCCTGCGAAGTAGCGAAGCGCTCGTCGGCCGGCCGGAATTGCAAGTCTCTTTCAGTCAGCAGTTGAATGATGCGCCCAACGTGGGGTGCTATCCTGATCTCTGGACCAACAACGTTTCCGACGGTCCCGATGATACCGCGAATGGTCTAGGCGTGGACTCGACGCTCGAATCCCAGGGCGCCGCATTCCTGCTGTACAGCGACAATCGTGATTCCGAGCCGACCATTGAAGGTGCGACGCGCCTGCGAACCACGACCGTTGCACTCGAGCTTGTTGGCCAGGAGGACGTCGGTGGCGGCATCGGACCACAAACGTTGACGCAAGACAGCCTGATCTTCGACCTGGATCAAGGATTCATCGGGTTCGATACGACGCAGATTGGCGGCGACATTCGCCAGGAAGCGACGGTTCCGGGGACGGCGATTACGCAGGGCTGCCGCATTGCCGCAAGTTGGTGGGAGTTCATCAACAATGGTAACCCCGGCGCTGCCGATGCACGCACCGATTTGTTTGGCAACCATGTGCGCTCGATGCCGGATATCAACAACGACTTCACCTCTGAGCTGTTGATTTCCGCGCCGCGCAACGAAGTCTACATGCAGCAACTCAACCTGCTCGAGTTCGCCGATCTGACCATCTCGAATTCGACAGTGTTCGAAGGCAGCATCGCGGTCATTCGCGGATTCAACTACGTGGCTTCCGGGTTGTTTGACGACTCGGAGGGCAACGTCACGATTCCCGGTCGGTTTGTGCCGGATGAGGGATCGTGCCCCGACGATGGCCGCAATGGCCCCGGCCGCCCCTCCGGCGGATTCGACATCTTCGCTGAGGATCCAAGCGATTTCCTGGACGGCGCGGAGTACGCCGGCGACATCAATCTTGACGGTGTTCCGGACATTGTCTGTGGGGCAAAGCTCAACGACCTGGGTGGCGGACTCATCGACACCGGCGCCGTGTACATCATCTATGGTCGACGTCCTGTCGGTAACGTTCTGCTCAATCGCCTGGACGACCCCATTCTGCGTCCACCGACGCTGCGCATTCGTGGTGAAACCACCGGTGACATGATCGGCGGCGTTCAGAACAAGGGACTGGATGTTAACGGCGACCGCGTCGACGACATTTTCTTCAGTTCGCCGACGGTAGATTTCGGCGGGGTATCCGCCGGTGTGTGCGGCGATACCGATGGTAACGGAATTCGCGACAGCAATGATCTCGACCTGAGCCTGTTCAACACCTGTCAGGGCAACTTCGGCGACGAGGTGTTCACCGACGACCAAATCGGCGCCCGCTCGTGCAAGGCGTTCGACTTTGACAACGACCGCGACATCGACGGTGACGACCGCAACACGTTCGACTGCCTGGTTTCAGGATTCAGCAACTGCTGCCCGGTCGACAACGGTTTCGTCGGGGTCATCTTTGGTGACATCAATCTTGACGGTGACCGAACGCTTTCGCAGATCGCGACGAATGACTTGCCGGGCATCAAATTCTTCGGCGCCAGTGCCGGAGACCGCGCAGGCGAGGACGTGATCAGCGCAGGTGACTTCAATCGCGACGGCTTCGGTGACATGCTCATCGCCGCCCCGGGCGTGCGCTTCACCGACGCGAATGGTCGCGAGCGCATGGGCGTTGCTTACCTGATCTTCGGCGGCACCCATCTTGATGGAAACCGCACCTACTCGCTTGATCAGGTGGGTACTTCGGAGCTTCCGGGTATCGTCTTCCAGACGCCGTTCTTCGCGGGCCGGCCGAACGAGGCGCCGATCGATCACGTCGGATTCCTCGGCGACATCAACGGTGACGGGTTCGACGACATCGGTCTGGGCATCACGCGCGCGGACTTCCTCGACACGACGCTGCCGCAGAATCCGAACGATCCAGGCACGAACCCGAACATCGGTCGCCGCCCGGACGACGGCAACGTGTACATCGTGTACGGCAACAACACCGGTTCGAACCAGTAGCCGGGTTGTCGACTGCAATCTGACTCCTGCACCGGCTCGCGGTTCCGTACGGGATCGCGAGCCGGTTTCGTATACAATCCCACACCATGACCGCTGACGCGCGACAGGAACACCTGCGCAAGACCATCGCCGCATTGCCGAAATCGCCCGGTGTCTACCTGATGAAGGACCCGGCTGGTACCGTTCTGTACATTGGGAAAGCCAAGGATCTGCGTTCGCGGGTGAGCAGCTACTTCCAACCCGGAGCCGATCTGCTCAACACCCGCGGACCCGAAATCGCGCGCATGGTTACGCTGGTCGCGAACATCGACCACCTCGAATGCGAGACCGAAGTCGACGCGTTGCTCAAAGAAGCTCGCCTGATCAAAGACATTCAGCCGCCCCACAACGCCGCGCTCAAGGATGACAAGACGTTTCCGTACCTGGAGATCACCACGGGCGACGACTTCCCGGGCGTCTTCGTTACGCGCACGCCGCGGCACAAGGGGAGCAAGCTATACGGCCCCTTCGCATCGGCTGGCGGGGTGCGCGACGCGGTCAATGCCCTGCAAAAGGTGTTCAAGTTTCGCACGTGCGAGCTTGAGATTCTGGACGGCGACGAGTCGCGGCGGTTCTTTCGCCCGTGCCTGCTACACGCGATCAACCAGTGTACCGCGCCCTGCGCCGACCTGATCAGCAAGGAGGCGTATCGCAAGGACATCGACCGGCTTAAGGGGTTCCTCAAGTCGAAACGTTCGACGCTCATCCGCAGCATGCAAAAGGAGATGGAGCAGGCAGCCGCGGACTTGCGCTACGAAGAGGCCGCCACGATTCGCGATCGCATCAAAGCCATCGAGTCGCTCTCGCTTTCCGGCGACGTCGAGGAGGATCGTCAGGTCGAGGTGTTCTACGTCGACCCGACGAAGGGGCTCGACAAACTCGCGGACGTGCTCGACCTGGAGGACCGGCCCAGGAGCATCGAAGGCATCGACATCGCCAACTTGCAGGGCACGGAATCGGTCGGCTCGCTCGTGTGCTTCATCGACGGGCGGGCGTTCAAGCCGGGCTACAAACGCTTCCAGATCAAAACGGTGACCGGGCAGGATGACTACGCGATGATCCGCGAGGTCATTCGCCGGCGTTATCGTCATGCCGCGACGGGCGACGAACTCTATCCCGACATCATCCTGATCGACGGCGGACTCGGGCAGCTGCACTCCGCCCTTGAAGCCTTCAACGAAATGGACGTACGCCCGCCGATGGTGATCTCGCTGGCGAAGAAAGAGGAACTCGTCTACGTGCAGGCGCGGACCGCGCCGATCAAGATGGCACGCAACAACGACGCGCTCAGGCTGCTCCAGCAGGTGCGCGACGAAGCCCACCGCTTCGCGCAGCACTACCACCACATCCTGCGCCGCAAACGCACCTTTGAGGAGGATGTCCGCGACGGCAGGCGTCCGCCGAACCCTCGCGGACCCGCCGTCGAAGGCACGAATTAACAGATCGCAGGTATTAAGTCCGCAAGCATCACGTTGCTGGGGCAGGGAATTCCGCAACGGGATGAATTGGGGCTCCTACCCGATACCGTTTCCCGTGCGAATTAACGAGGATAACCTTGACCAGCGGAGTGTGCGCCAACCATACCTCCAATATCGGCCTGACAACCCCCGGCGCGCACCGCTGGTTTTTTGCGCGCGCAGCGCGACCGCACCCCATATTTGGCAGCGATCGCTCTAACGGTTTGGCTTAGCTGGCGACGGCTTCCGCGCGTGCCGGTGCGGACTTGCACGCCTGATGGAACGTGTCCACGAAGCGATCGAGCGCGGCGCGGAACTGCTGACGCACCCATTCCGGGTTCACGTCGGCGAGCGACGCACGCGCGGTGGTCGACTCGACCGGCTTGTTGCCGGGCACGATGATTTCGGTGTGGGCTTCGACGCGCTCCAAGCCGTACATGCGGAACGCGAGCAGCAGGTACCCGTTCTCCGTCAAGCCGAATTTGTAGACGCGCGTGCCGGCATCACAGTCCGGCGACGACACGGTAAATCCGTGCGCCGTCGTGAACTGATCGAACTCGTGGAACGACGGTCCGATCCAGTCGTGAGCGATCTGTTCGAAACGCTCGCGCCAGTGCTTCTTGACCGGTTCGAGTTTGCCGAGAAACGTCTGCTGCCACTTGTCCATGACGGTGCTCCTCATACGAAGACCGGGTACGGGGCCTCTCTGACGATCAGTTTGCGCGGTGCTGGATGCTTAAAGCGTACAATACGATTCGCGGAGCGATCGTCCGAGAACGGGAGGCGTAGGGCTTGGGGCTTGGGGCTTGAGGCCTAAGGCCTAAGGCTTGAGGCTTGAGGCTTGGAGTTTACGGGACGCAGCGTTGAGCCAGGGTTTCACCGGTGATTGGACCATTGCATACATTAATTTTCCACGACTGAAGTCGTGGACCACCCCGATCACCCATCACCCATCAGCCGTCACTCGTCATTCGTCATTCGTCACTCGTCATTCGTCATTCGTCATTCGTAGTTCACTCAGTACTGCGCATCCGGCGTCATGCGATGGACGCGTTCCAGCACCACGCGGACCATCTTGTCGTCGGACGGGTCGTGGTGGATGTTGTACGCTCGCCAGTAGTCCGCGGCATACTTGTTGATGTGCGATTGCAGATCGCGGAAATCACAACGCAGCGTGTGGTATTCGTAACGCACCGCGTCGTTCGGCAGCGGTTCGGTGGCTGGCTCCACCCGCTCGACCATCAGGTTCATGCCGCTCACGGTCTTGGCGGCTGCGTCTTCATTGGCTGCTTCCACGAGCAGTTCGATATCGTCAGCCGTTTCTTTGTGCGCGCCTGTGACGTGGTACTTCATGGCCTGAGTCTCCGTAGGGCCCCGAGCGGTAGCCGCTGGTCATGTCCCGGGATCATCATCGCCCGCAACGATGGCGTCCACCGGATTCTTTAAATTATAGCAGCCAGTAGATAAACAAACGTTTAGTATGTGGGGGATTTACCGACGACGCGTATATCAGTATTGGCGGCGACTACCTCGAGACCTCGCATGCGACGGTTATTCAACTGGCTGATTTGTATCGGCGCCCTTGTCGCCCTCATCTGGATCGGGCGCGGCGCATACCTCCGCCTGACCACGCCGGCAATTACCGCGGAGCAAGCCTACGAACGCTACGGACCACTACCGCCGCGCAGTCTGGAAAATGACGCAACCATGGCACTGATCACGGCTTTGGATGAGTTGCCCGCCCCTCCCGCGTTTTCAGAAACGCCACCCGCGGGGATGGTCTGGACAGGGTATGGCGCAAACGACAATGCCGTCGACATCACTGAAGTGACAACGGGCGAATGGACCCCGGCAGATCGGCCTTACCTTCGTGCATGCATTGGTTATCTTACGTCAGCGCAAGTCGAAGCCGTGGCGAATGAGATTCATACGCTGCGCGGCAGGCCTTTCCGCCGGCAGAATTTCATGGTGTCCGGGCTTCCCGGTACGGAGGGGGTCGAATACAGAGCGCTGCGCAACCTCGCCATGATACTTGTTGCCAGAGCGCTCGTGTTATTCAATGAAACGCACGACGCGCACGCTGCATTGGATGCAATTCGCACCACGCTCTGGTTGACCAGCGTGGCCGACTCGGGGTATCTCGCCGATCTGTATGTCGCCCTGGCCATCGAGCGTCTTGCGCTGGAGGAATTGACCTTCCTCATACGTGACGACGCGTTCCCCGACGATTTGCGCGCAGAAGTCGCCGCGATGGTTGAGGAATTGGCCGACCTGCAAGACCTCTTCAAGACCGGAATAAACGGCGACCGCGTCTACATTAAGTGTTGCACCGCGACGCACTACGCCGACACGGGTGACGAGCATGGCTGGCTGATGCTATCGGTCGCCAACGCCAGCGATCCGAGCCCGCGAAGCCGCTGCTGGGACTTACTCACGGTATTTCACAATGATCTTGCCGCGCTTCAAGGCAAGTACGATACGCTCTACGATGCCGTACTGCAGGCTGGCGCGTTGCCATTTCCCCAAGCCGCGGAGCGTATGAAGCAATTGGCCGACGGCGCGTGCAGTTTCACCCCAATGGACGACGAGTTGCGCCCAAACTCCGGGGCAGCCCGCGACCTCATTCGTTACTCTGGACGAGTGATCCGAATGGTCGTCCGCGCGCAAGCGCAGCGCAACGCCGTACTTGCGATTGCAGCACTCGAATCCTGGCGCGGCGATCACGAAAACTACCCGGCGACGCTTGAAGAGCTGACACCGAAGTACACTGCGGAGGTTCCAATCGATCCGTTCTGCACGCACCCCCTCCATTATGCCCGCGACGGCAACGCCTATCGCCTATGGTCCTGTGCAGCCGACCGTGTTGACAACGAAGGCAAGGCACGCGTGAGATCATGGATGCAAACTGACACGGAATACGATTTTCCCTACGTCGTCGCGCGGCCAGATGCGCAGCATGAAGTCATTGCCATCCCTGCGCCGTCACCATCGGCGAGCGCGCCATGATTGAACCCGCCGCAGACATCGTTCCTGAACACTGGACGTTGACCGGCGAGGAAAGTCCGGCGGATAGCGCACCACTGCGATGGTGGCGGATACCTTTTCTGCTGGCTGGCGTGATCTTCGCACCGACGCGGCTCGGCCCGCGCGTTGCGCGCACGACATGGCGGCAAACCATTGCGGCTCATCTGCTCACCGCAATGCTCGTCACCGTCGGCATGTGTTCATGGGTGATCGTGCAGAATCAGAGTGGGCATCTGCGCTCGTGGCTGGGTGCCGCGAACACGAACGAACCGAACATTGAAAATGTTGTTGGCGTCGAAATGCACCTGACGATAAGCGAACGTTTGCGTCTGCCGATCGTTTCGCTGATCAACGATCTGTACATCGGCATGCGCGACCATCGCGACATCGAATTCTGGTTGCTGGGACTGGTCGTTTTGCACGTCGCATGTTGGCTCGGCGCACTGATCATTCTGCCCGCGGTCGCGCGCTATGTTCGCCGGCGCCGGTATCTTCGCTGCGTAAAGCTCGGCATTTGGGCCAGCGTCTGCGCCGTACCGATCTCCTTCGCAGTGGCGGTTGCCATTCTCGTCGTCGATACTTGGCTGGCGGAGTATCAATCGGACCTGGATGACATCCTTCCCGTAATTGTCGGGATCGTGCTTCAAACGTGGTGGTGCATACTGATCATCAAACTGGGCATGCGTCCAGCCACCCCAGAAGAAGCATTGGAAGGTAGCCGCGCGGCAATCTTTTGTTATGGCTGCGGGTATCACCTCATTGGCCTGCCGCTCGGAGGTAACTGCCCCGAGTGCGGTCGGGAGATTGCCACATCGATGCCGTCCACGCGCCGATTGCCCCCCTGGGCACAAGCCCGTGGGATCGCTCGCCTACGCGCATGGCGCAATACCGCAATGGATGCCGCGACGCGAATGGAGTTCTATCGCGGACTTGCGGTCGATCGTAGCGCGGAGCGCGCCATGAGCTTCGCCGCAGTGAACGCGCTCATCGCAGGCCTTGTATGTGGTACGACATCCGTCTTCGTACCCGCGATTCGCGATCGTTATTCCGAATCGTTCGCGGAACTCGCGAGCGCTGCGGTCCTGCTGACCTTGGTTGTTGCTGTCGCGCTTGTCTGGTGCATGCTTGGGCTGCTGCTGGTGATGCGGTTCAGTTGTCGTCGATCACCCAGCGCGACGCTGATCGCCGCATGCTACAGCAGCGCGTGGCTACCACCGGCTGCCTGCGTCACGATGTTCGCGATACATGTGCCGGGCATCGGTCTTGGGTGGATAAGCAGCCAGATTGAACACAGCATGGTGCTCTTCACGATAAAATCACTTCACGCGCAGGTAACGCTACTACACTTGTTTGTCTTCGCATGGGTGGTCGTCATCGTGCTGCCCGTCGCGTTGGGAATCCGACAGACCGTTCGCGCAATCCGCGAGATGCGGTTCGTGGGAATCTGATTGCGCATCGGTACCGCCCTACCAGCATCCTGAACGAGACATCCTAAGCTGTTTGCACGCCGCGCGCCGATATATGAGTGAAGCAGCATGGGGCGCGGTGTCCCGCCGGGCAAAATCAACTTGATCACCACTGAGACGTTTTATGCACCCGGATATCAGCGTCATCGTGCCCTCTCGCGGGCGGATTGCACAGCTTGGCACCTTGCTCGATTGCCTTGCGCGGCAGGAGTTGCCGGGCGGAGTGACGTTTGAAGTGGTCGTCGGGCTCGATGGTCACAGTCAGGCCGACGCCGACCAACTGCCCGCGCGGTTCCCCTTTCCCGTGACGTATCTGCCGCTTGCGCCGGTGGGCATCTCCGCCGCCAAGAACGCAGCCGTGGCTGC
The DNA here is from genome assembly GCA_020639095.1 of Phycisphaerales bacterium. GTDB lineage: Bacteria > Planctomycetota > Phycisphaerae > UBA1845 > UBA1845 > JACKHG01. The sequence continues at coordinate 49,548 of JACKHH010000014.1, forward strand.
TGCTCGCGGAGACGTGCTGCTCTTCGTCAACGACGACATCGAACCGGAACCCGGATTCATCGCGGCACATGCGGCTGCCCAGGCTGCGGGGCACGCGGTCGTGCTCGGCGCGTCTCCGTTTGTGCGCTGGAATGATCAGACCGTATTCGACGAGGTTGTGGCGCGAACGCGGATGATCTTCTTCTACGGCGAATTGCAGAATCGCGCGGAATACGGATTTCGCTATGCGTGGAATCTCAATCTCGCGGTGCGGCGCGAACGGCTCAGCAAGCTGAGCGGCCCGTTCAGCGACGGACTCAGGCCGGTGTTTTATGACGACGTCGAGTTCGCGCACCGGGTCGTCGGCGACGAAACCGCCGTGTACTACTGCGCGGATGCCTACGCCCCCCACCGTCACCGCTACACGTTTCGCGACTACTTTGAACGCGAGGCGCTGCTTGGCGTGATGTCGACGGCGCTTGCGGAAGTGAACCCGGCGTGCCATCGCGCGATCTTCGGCGCATCACCAGCCGACCTGCTCGCAGCCGCCCGAACGGGACTTGCCGTCGACGTGCCCGACCAGCGACGCGCGCTCGCCACATTCTCGCAGGCAACCAGTGAATACTGGCACTGGGCGCTGCCGCCGGAATACAGCGACACGCTCTACGCCCTGCATTTGCCGCTCAAACGGCGGGCATTTCGCAGTGGACTGGTATCAGCCGCGAACAACCCGAAACATCCTTGGACTCAGCGCATCGCCATGGCACACGACGCACTGCGCAACGACCCCGTCTTCACAACGCACGCACACTGGTCCGCACAATCGACGCGATCAACCGTCGGCGCTGCGTGACGCTCAGTTCGCGCGCACGTGCGACGTATAGAGCCCGTGCGCCGCGATATAGCGTTCAACGTTTTCCGGAACGAGATAGCGAATGGACTGCCCTGCCGCGACGCGTTTGCGGACCATCGTCGCGGAGATGTCGATGCGTGGGGTTTGCACGACGTCGCCGCGCACGCGCTCAGCCTTGTCCGCCGATAGGATCGCACCCAGTTCCGTCAGCGCGCCCACCTCGTACCCGGGGCGAACGGCTGTCACCACGCGGCAGTGAGCCAGAATTTCGGCGGGCTTATACCAGGTGTGCAACTCGAGCAGCGCATCGGCGCCGATGATCCAGAACAGCTCGGTTTCGTCGCCGAATTGCTCGTGGAAATGGGCCACGGTGTGAGCGGTGTAGCTCGGCCCGTCGCACGTCAGGTCATGGTCGCTGAACTCGAAAAGCGGATCGCCCGCGATTGCGGCTTGCACCATCGCTGCGCGATGCGACCCATCCGCCAAGCCGACATTTGGCTTGTGCGGCGGCAGGCGACTGGGCAGGAGGATGACGCGATCGGCGTGGACGTGCTCCGCCACCGCCCGGGCAATGATGAGGTGCCCGTGGTGGATGGGATCGAAGCTGCCGCCGAAGAGTGCCACACGCATCCCGCGATCGTACAGGCCGATATGCCCTCCTGCAACGCTGGCAACGTCACATCTCGCTGACCCGTCAAGGCGATTCGGGGCACGTGCCGATAGCTAGAAGATACCGGCCGAGATCATTATCCATGTGTACGACGACCGACAATCCGCCCATCAGCATCGTCATCGCGACGCACAACCGCCGCGACGTGACGCTTGCGACGTTGCACCGCCTGTTCTGCCTCGGCGCGGAGACGCGCAACGCGGAGATCATCGTGGTGGACAACGCCTCGTCAGACGGAACGGCTGGTGCGATTGCCGAGCGGTTTCCCGTGCAGTGCGTCGCGCTCGATCGCAACCTCGGCGCGTGCGCGAAGGCACGCGGCGTGACAATCGCCCGTGGTGAGATTGTGGTTTTTCTAGATGACGATTCGTTCCCACGTCCCGGCAGCTTGACGCGCATGCTTGCGCACTTCGCCGCCGACGAGACGCTGGGAGCAGCCAGCTTCATGACGCACCTCGCCGACGGCAAACGCGAGTGCTGCGCGTTTCACAACGTGTTCATCGGGTGCGGTGTGGGCATTCGCCGCGATGCACTCACGCAGGTCGGCGGGTTGGACGAATCGCTGTTCATGGCCGCCGAGGAATACGACCTGAGCTTCCGGCTGATCAACGCTGGTTGGCGCGTGCAAACGTTCGAAGATTTGCACGTGGACCATCTCAAGTCGCCGGTCGCACGCGCGAGCAGCCGGTTGGTCTACTACGACACGCGGAACAACCTGTGGCTCACCGCGCGCTATCTGCCCGACGGATTGGCGACGATCTATCGCGGTGACTGGGCGCAGCGCTACCGGTGGATCGCCATGCAGGCGGGCCATCGTTCGGCGTATTGGCGCGGGTACCTGGCTGCGAGCATGCACTACGGCAAGCAGCGGCGAGACTACGCTTCCCATCGCCTTTCGCCTGATGCGGTCGAAGCCATCTTTCATCTCGACTACGTAGAGCGCCGCATGCGACTGCTGCGCGATGCCGGTGTGCAAAGCGTTCTGCTGGCTGATCTGGGGAAGAATATCTACGCGTTTGTTCGCGCAGCCCGGCGCGTTGGCGTCGAGGTTGCGGCCATTGTCGATGATCGTTTTGCCGCACCGGGTAGAACGTATCGTGAATTGCCCGTGCTAACGCGAAATGACGGCTTGCAGTTGCCGGCGGATGCCATCGTCGTGGCGAACACATCGCCCGAACAGGCGCGACGGACGGAGCAGTCACTCCGCGAATCGACTGCCCTACCGATTCACCGGTGGTTCGACTACGTGCTGCCGAGCGCGGACGCGCAACCCGCCAAGTCCGAACTGGTCGCGACGTGCGTCTGACGTGACATCGAACGTATTTCGGCCGAGCAATCGGCGGGCCACCGCGACACCCGTCGCTCCCGCGAGCATGAACCAGATCGACATCAACGGCAGCACCGGTACGACGTAACGCGGTTCGCGCCCACCCATGAATGCCGCGCCCACGACGTGGTACGCGACTACGATCGCGATCATCCACCACGCACCAGCCGACCGACGCACGAGCGACACCACTCCGCCCAATAGCGCAAGCGCAACGAAAACCTCGTACAGCGAAATCTTCAACCCAAGGCCGCTGAGCAACAACACAGGTTCTTCAAACCACCTGTGTGTCCCATTCACGAATTTCGAGATCGGCGTCGCGGAATGGCTCGGCGAATAGTCTAGCGACAGATACGCCGCCAACACGTCCGGTCCTACCCGCCGGGTGACGAATTCGGTGTGGACATTGGGAGAACGCACACCGGCCCCACTGCGATTCGGCAGCACGCGATAGGCGTCGTCCGGCGTGAAGAGCAAGAACTTGGCGTGGCGCAGCGTGCCCAATGCAATCGTACCGGGATGCTCGCGCATGATGTCCCAACCCGCGCGCCCCAGCAGTGTGGCGGCATCATCGAGGTGGGCGGATGCGAAGGTCTGTTGGCTTTGCGGGTCAAACTGATGCTGCACCGCTCGGACAGCCGGCAGGTAATCGTGAATCGTTGCGCTCGCGGAGACGATGTGCTCGTCTTGAGCGGCGGACAACGCAGCCCGCACCTTGGCAACGGCCTCACTGTTTGGCGCGTCGAGCCGTTCCACGCACGCAGCCCGGTAGTACGGCAGCATGTCGCGATTGCAGTTCAATGACCACGTTCCAAACGCGCGATGACTTTGCACGATGAACGGCGTGAGCACCAGGATTCCCGGCAACAGCGCGAAGGCACCGGTCATCATCAGTCGACGATCGTCTCTCACTCGCCGAAATGCACTGGCGATCGCAGCCACCGCACACACCAGCAACAGGAACTGCCCGGAATCGCGGAACAGTGCCATCAGGCCCGCACAGAGCGACGCGCCGATGAGCGACCAGCGTCCGCACCCGGTCAGAAAACGCACCAGCAGGTAGACAAATCCCAAGAGCAACAGGGTGTATGGAACCTCGGTGAGTACCACGTTCGCGTAACCGGCGAGGTGCAGACCAACGATGGCTGGTATGGCCACGAACATGGCGAACCGGCGTGAGGGCCGCAGGCGATGGGCAATCAACACGGTGAGCATCGCACAGCCCACCACCATGATGTGCTGCACCACGAGCAGCGCCACCCCCGATCGCGTGCCGAACGCCCGGAAGATAGTGGCAAGCATCAGCGGATAGCCCGGCAAGCGGAAGCGAAACAGCGGATTGCTGAAATCCCAACGCTCCGCGATCCCGGCGGCCAGCGTGATGTAACCGGCCGAATCCGGCGTCACCCAGAGGCTCGCCGACAGGAAGAGTATCGCCTGCACGATCGTCGCGAGCGCAGCCACCGCAAGCACCAGCGGCACCACTGAATTTGTACGTTCCGCAGCCGGCATACGCGTTTCTTATCGGTCGCTGATACTGGCTGCGTAAGCACGAACCGCTACAAGTCGCGATAACTTCATGGCTCAAGTCGAGCATCCGATAACCATTTCAGAGACCCGTTCGTCCGGGGCTGCGCTGCCCAAGTGGCACGCAGGTCAGTCGCGGGCGGACTTACCAAGCGGACCAACAATGCCGACCGACAGCGAACTCGTCGAACTTCAGCAAACGCTCTACAGCTCGCGCAATCCGACGCGACGCTGGTTGCACGTGTCGCGCCGTGCGCGGATCAGGGACCTCATTCTCCGGCACGCACCGCAGCGCCGGCGTCGCGCGCTTGAGATCGGCCCCGGTTCGGGTGTTTACCTCTCGCTGCTCGCCGAGTTGTTCGACGAAGCGCACGCCAGCGATATCGAGTCCGCATACCTCGATCACGCCCGCCTGCTGATGGCGGCGCACGCGAACCTGACGCTCACGGTCGACGACATCACGCGCAGCGCGCTACCGGCTGGTCATTTCGACCTCATCCTTTGTTCCGAAGTCATCGAACACGTACCCGATTCGCGAGCAGCGCTCGCGAACATGGCTCGGTTGCTCGCACCCGGCGGCGTGCTCGTTCTGTCCACTCCGCAGCGCTTCAGCACGCTGGAACTGTGCTGCAAGATCGCGTTTCTGCCCGGCATCATTGATTTGGTGCGCAAGGTCTATCGTGAGCCGGTGCTCGAGACCGGCCACATTAACTTGCTCACGACCGGGCAGGTTCGACGGCAACTCGCAGACGCGGGCTTGGCGACTTGCGAGTCGCAGTTGTCCGGTCTGTACCTGCCGGTGATCGCGGAATTCACGGGTCGCGCGGGGTTGCAGGTTGCGAAGTGGCTGGAAGGTCTAGTCGCGCGCACGCCCGCACGCAGCATCCTTTGGACGCAGTATCACGTCGCCAAGCCGATCGCTGCAACCGCAGCCGCCGCGAGAACACCGCACGTGCGCAAACCCGTCGTCGAACGCGAACTTGTCGAGGTGGCTGTATGAAGCTGTCCATCGTCGTTCCGGTTTTCAACGAGGAGGACAACCTCGCACCGCTGCACGAGCGGCTTTCGCGGGTGGCGTCTTCCTGCTCCGACGAGCACGAAATCATTTTCGTTGACGATGGCAGCCAGGACGGTTCGCTGGCGATCATGCAATCGCTGACCGAACAGGACACGAACGTTCGCTACGTCTCACTCAGTCGCAACTTCGGCCACGAGATGGCCACGACTGCTGGGCTCGATCACACCGACGGCGATGCCGTGGTGATCATCGATGCCGACCTGCAAGATCCGCCCGAGGTTATCGCGGACTTGGTCAAACGTTGGCGCGACGGTGTGGAAGTCGTATACGCGCAGCGCCGGAGACGCGAAGGCGAATCATTCTTCAAGAAGTTCACGTCGTTCGCGTTCTATCGCGTGATCCGCGCGCTCAGCGAGGTCAACATTCCGACCGATACCGGCGACTTCCGCTTGATGGATCGCCGCGTCGTCGAAGCACTGCGGAAGTGTCGCGAGAATCCGCGGTTCGTGCGCGGGCTGGTGAGTTGGATTGGATTTCGCCAGGAAGCCGTGCAGTACGACCGCGCGGAGCGGCACGCGGGCGAGACGAAGTACAACGTGGCCAAGCTGGTCCGGCTTAGCTGGGAGGCGATCTGTGCGTTCTCGCTGGTTCCCCTGCGCGTCGCGGGCTGGCTGGGTGCGATCGTGATGCTGCTCAGCTTCGCGCTGACCGCCCACGTCGCGTACCACAAGCTGTTCCTCGGTCTGCCGATCCAGGGCTACGCCCTGCTCGCGTGCGGGCTGTTCTTCCTGGGCGGCATCCAATTGCTGGTGCTCGGCGTGCTCTCGCAGTACGTCGGCCACATCTTCAAGCACACGCAGCAACGCCCGCTCTACATCATCGACCGAGCCGAGGGCTGGTCGCGGGTGCGCGAGCAGGCCGCCAAGCTGGCCGCCCAAACCGGCCCGTCCCGGCCGGCGGCACACACGAGCCCGCTCCAACCGGTCGGCAGCTAGTCCGCCGGAATGGCCGCGCAGACCGTCACCACCCAGAGCACGCTGATTCGCTGGTAAGGGGAACTACGCCACTCAGGATTCGAACCTGAAACCTTCGGTTCCGTAGACCGATGCTCTATCCAATTGAGCTAGTGGCGCCTCGTGAGCACGGCAAGGGTACCCGAGAAACCGTCAGCGTCAAGGGCTGCTTTCGGATGCGCTGATGGTTCACGTTGAGTACTTCGGGTGGCATGGTCTGACGAAGTCAGTCTACGAGGCATCTGGAAGCTATCCACGGCCTTGCTGCGCAAGACCGTGCCACCCCACGCGATCACTGACTTCGGATGCCTTGCGTCAGCTCGCGTCACACAGCAGCGGGACGATCTGTTCGCGAATGTAGGGGACGCTGGCGGCGCCCACGTGGTGGCCGGCATGACCCAGGGCGCACAAATCCTCGGTCCACGGAAGTTCGACGAAACGGCCATACTCTCCGCTGCCGGCTTCCGACGGGACGTTGTGAAATCCGCGCAGCCCTGCCGCTCGCCCGAACTGGCGGTCGACCGTGCCGAAAAGCGTCGTCCCCAATCCCAGCAGCCCCACGTCGCGTCGCGAGGTCAGCGCGTAGCAGGTCCGCACGTGCCGCAGCGCCTCCGCCATCGGATACTCCGGCGACAACGCTGACGCAGCCAGCACGAGCGTATTGAGTCGCGTTCGCCGGCCGAGCTTCTCGGCAGCGAACGTCGCGATGCCCGTTCCTCCGCTGTAGCTGAGCACGTGAAGCGGCGCGTTCGGATACGCGCGGGAGCGCCGGCGGATGATGCGGGCGAGGCGCAGGGCGGCTCGGCGATTCGCGCGCAGGCAGGTGAGATCGAGCAGCATCTCGCCGGGGATGCCGCGATGCCAGTTGTAGAAGTAGGTGGCGATGTCGAACCCGGCTTGGCGGAATGCGACGCGTGCGAGCGAAGGCGTCAGCCGATACCCACCGACGCCGTCCAGCAGAAACACCGTGCCCCGCGACGGATCACCGGACTCAACGGGCGTGCCGTTGCGGGCGATCTCGACGACGTAGTCGCGCAGCATGCGGGCGCGCGAACGCGTAGCGGCTAGCCAGGGACGCGACATGCGCCCAGTGTCGCGCGATGGGCGACGAAATCAAGCGGACAACCCGGTGACAGTGGATACGCCGCTAGTGACTGGCGGTGCCCTCTTCCATGTCCGGGTTGAACCCGATGAGGTTCGCTTCCTTGAGCTTCTTCTCGAACGTGCCGTAGTCGTGCGCAAGGGCGAGGGCGTCCTCCGGCTCGACAACGCCGTCGGTCACCAGCATGAACAGGTGGTTGTCCATGAGCACGTTGCCCTTGGCTTTACCAGTCTGCATGGAGCTGGGGATCTTGTAGGTCTGGCCTTCGCGAATGTTGTGCTTGATACCGGCGTCGGGAACCATGATCTCGAAGGTGGCGACTCGGCCTCCACCCTTCTTCCGCAGCAAACGCTGCGCGATGATCGCCTCCAACGAACCGGTGAGCATCGCACGGATCTGCGCCTGCTCGTTCACCGGAAACGAGTCCACGATACGCTCGATGGTACTCGGCGCACTGGACGTGTGCAGCGTACCGAACACCAAGTGGCCCGTTTCGGCTGCGGTCGTCGCCGCTTTGATCGTGGTGTAGTCGCGCATTTCGCCGACCAGAATGATGTCCGGGTCCATACGCAATGCGCGGCGGATGCCTTCGTTAAAGTCGGGCAGGTGAATGCCGATTTCGCGCTGCGTCACGCGACAGCGCTTGTGCGGGTGGACGAACTCGATCGGTTCCTCAAGCGTGATCAGGTGGTCGTAACGCGTCTGGTTGATGTGATCGATCAGCGTCGCGAGCGTCGTCGTCTTTCCAGAACCCGTCGGCCCGGTCACCAACACCAGACCGCGCGGCAGCATGCACAACCGTTTGATGATGTCCGGGTCGGGGAAGTTGAGCTGTTCCCAGGTGAGCAGCGTCTTGGGAATGAGACGCATGACGATACCGATGACGTTGGCTTGGTCTTCGTATTGCTGGCGGTGGATCGAAACACGAAAACGCGACTCGTGCATGCCCACCGCGAAGTCGGTCGTGCCCGACTCCTGAAGCTCCTGTTGGTTCTTTTCCGGGGTCACCGACTTCATCAGGCTGACCATGTCGTCAGCCGTGAGAATCTTCGTCTCAAGGCGGTGCATGCGCCCGTGCAGGCGGATCATCGGCTTGTCGCCGACGACGAGGTGCAAATCGCTACCGCCCTGATGGACCAGCGCGCCCATCAGTTTGTCGATCTGAAGCTGACTGCTCTTACCCATCGTATTTCGGACTCCGTATGCAGAAGGTTTTCGCGTTCGGTGAGCTAAGGGATTATACCACCCTCAACCAGCCGCGCACACCCTGCCCAGTGTATTCTGCCCCATCGCCCCGCTTGCGTCGAGCGGGAGGCGACTTCGGGGAATTGTCAGTTTTTGCAGACTCGATACACTTTCGGCCATGAGCCTGATCGTACAGAAATTCGGCGGTACCAGCGTCGCGGACGCCGCCAAGATTCAGCGCGCCGCCCGCCGGGCGATTCGCGCCAAACTTGACGGCAAACAAGTGGTCATGGTCGTCTCCGCGATGGGAAAGACGACAGACATCCTCGTCGGCCTTGCGCGCGAGGTCGCGAAGACACCGCCCAAACGCGAAATGGACATGCTGCTCTCGACAGGCGAGCAGGTGTCGATCGCGCTCATGGCCATGGCGATTCACGATGCCGGGCACGCCGCGATCAGCCTCACCGGTGGGCAGCTCGGGCTCATCACCGACAGCGTACACACGCAGGCGCGCATTCAGGAGATCAGCCGGGAGCGGATCTCCGAAGAACTCAACGCTGGGAAAATCGTTATTGTCGCCGGCTTCCAGGGCATCGACGAGTCCGGCGAAATCTACACGCTGGGACGCGGTGCGTCGGACACGACGGCGGCTGCTCTGGCTGCGGTGCTCGGCGCGGAGATCTGCGAAATCTACACCGACGTTGACGGCATCTACACCAGCGACCCGCGCAAGGTGCCGCAAGCGCGGAAGATGGACGTTATCAACTACGACGAAATGCTCGAGATGGCTGCGACCGGCGCCGGTGTGATGCACTCGCGAGCGATCGAATTCGGCAAGAAGTTCGGCGTGCCCATTCACGTGCGCAGCTCGCTGACGGACCAGCCGGGGACCATGATCATGGAACACAAAGAAGGTTTGGAAGACGTAGCCGTACGCGGCGCCACGCTGAAGGAAGACCTCGCGACCATCGTCATGTCGCGCGTGCAGAACACGCCCGGTGTGGCTGCGGAGGTGTTCGCGGAAGTCGCGCGGAACCACATCCTGGTCGACGACATCATTCAGAACTTCATCGAGGACGGGAAGTTCGCGAACATCGGGTTCAGCACGAACCAGTCGCAGGGGCAGGAAGCGCTTGAGATTTGCCAGCGCATGGCGAAGGAACGCGGCTTTGGCCCGGTCGACCTCGACGAGAAGGTCAACAAGGTGAGCATCGTCGGCGTGGGCATGCGTTCGCACGTCGGCGTCGCGTCCACCATGTTCCGCGCCCTGTCGGAAGCGAAGATCAACATCGATTCGATCTCGACGAGCGAGATCGTAATCAGCGTGATCGTTCGCGAAGAGGACGGCCTGCGCGCCTTGCAGACCGTACACAAGGCGTTCAAGCTCGACCAACCGCCGGCGTAGCCCAAATCCGAGCGGCGACGGTAAGGGAGCGGAGCAATCCGAGCCGCGACTGTCAGGGAGCGGGATAGTCCGAGCCGCGACTGTCAGGGAGCGGAAGATGCAGGCGGGATGCCTGCACCACAATGGTCTGCACCGCGCCGGCGACCTAGCGAACGCACCTCGACAGGTGAACACCGGTGTTCACGAAGAAAACGCGCAACCTGCTCCCCAAATCGGTGATCGTCGCGCCCTTCTGGAAGCGTCGCCCGGTCGCCTCCGTCATCGTTCTCGCAATTGCGGCGGCTGCCATTCTCGCACGCGGCGCCCCCACCGCCGATGACGATTTCACCAAGTACCACGATCGCGTCTTCCGCGTGATCCACGTGGCAGACGGCGACACATTCGACATCGACATCCCCGACGGCAAGTATGCACAGACGCGCATCCGCCTCTGGGGCGTGGACACGCCCGAGGTCGCGGGCAGCCGAGACGGCGCCATGTACTTCGGCGCGGAAGCGTCGGCATTTGCCAAGGAAACGCTGATGGGCACACGCGTCCGCGTCCTGCTCGCCCCGGAACGAACGCGTGACAAGTACCGCCGCCTGCTCGCGTACGTCACGCTGGAAGACACCGGCCAATCATATGGTGAGCTGCTCTTGGAGAACGGTCTGGCGTATGCCGATTGGCGTTTCCGCCATCCGTACAAAAGCGAATACAAGCGGATCGAACGCGAAGCCCGCAGCCAACACATCGGCCTGTGGGCGGACGTCACCCCCAACGACATGCCCGAATGGCGCCGCGGCATGGAAAGCGAACTGAACTACGAAGCACCGTAGGGTCCGCTGTGCGGACCAACCGCCTGGATTTACGCCCCCCGGATTCTGGTCCGCACAGCGGCCCCTACCTGCCCTCCACCCCCGCTACCGGCCCCAAGGGCCTGCAAGACGCGTTTTTCGGCTCCCCTCCGTGGAACCTTTTTCTTCTTCCGGTGTCTGAAAGATTGGACGGACTCGCTGCCAATTCCCCCTCAGGCGACCTGACCGGTGTCCGGTCGCCGTTGTGAGGCCTTTTGCGGAAGGGATGGACGATGCGATCCAACGGACGGACGAAGATGGCGGCTGCGACCCTGATGGCGATGACGGCGGGCCTGGCGGCTGCGACGGCATACGGCGACAAGCTCATCATGGAAGACGGCAACGTGATCATGGGCGCGGTCTCACGCACCAGCAGCGAATACACCGTCGTGCAGACCAACGGCACCCAGTTCACCTTCGACAAGAGCGACGTGAAGCGCGCGGAGTACATCACGCGGGTGAGTGCGGAGGACGCAGCCGACATGCTGGCGGAGTTCCGCGAACTGGTCATGCCCGTGCTGGACGTGCAGGAGCCCAGCCCGTTCATCTCGATCACCGACGAGCAGCAGTTCGGCGCGACGTCGACGTTTGACGCCGCGTCCGCAAGCGTCGACGTGAATCGTGGTTTCGCCCGCGACGGGCGCCGCCGGTCGTTCGCCTTCAATCGCAACCGGTCGGCCAGCGCGTTCAGTGCGCAGTCGACGTTTGACAGCTTCGCGACCAACTCGTCGCGCCGCGACAAAGCCACCGACGACGTGTTCGTTGACGATTGGGTGCGCTACACCGCGATCTTCGAAGCGCTGGGGAACGACCCGCGCTATCGCGACCTGACCAATCGCCGCCGCCACGCCGATTCGCTGGGCGACTTCGCATTCCGCGCGCCGGACGAACACGACGCACTGGCAGACGCGGTGCGCGACGCGCTGAATGCCGTTGACGATTGCCTGGACCTGGCAGCCAGTACGCAGAAGCGCGTGCAGGCGTTGCCCCTGCGGGCATTGGAACACGCGGAAGACATCCGCGAGTTGGAGGATGACTTGGCCCGCGAACGCGACCGGCTGAGGACTGCGTACGATTACTATGACCAACTGCGCGACGTGCGCCGTGCCGAGGACCGCCTGCGTCGCCGCATCACCAAAGCCGAGACGGAAACCGAGCGTGCGCAGCGCGTGGCTGAACGCAAGATCAACGAGTTCGCCCGCGCCCGCGAAATCGCCCGCCAGCAGATCGAAGCGGCTGAGCAGCAATTGATCGCGGCGACGAATGCAGCCACGGGTAACGCGATGCCGTAAGCGCAACCGATACAATTCCGTACAATCGGGGGCACTCTGAATTCCCAAGTGATTCAGAGTGCCCCCTACTTATTGGCCGAACACAACTTTTGATCGGGCACCTCGATCCTTACGAACCATCTGCAATTGACCGGCGTAAAGACTCATGCTTGATCGGACTGACCTGATCGCAGTTCTTGTGCAGGAGCCATTTTCCGTTGTGACTTGGTATCCCCGTTCAATGCGTGTTGCGCCGCGTCTAGAAGACAACGCTTCGTACGGCGCTGTCGAAGAGCGGTTCGCCCTGTTGCTTAATCCCTTCTACCCCAAGGATCCGCACAGCAGCTTTGGCAAGCACGTTCTCACGCCGACTCTGGCGTTAACGGCAGTTGCCGGTGCGACGCCGCCGAGCTGGCGCGTTGACTACTGGGATGAAAACTACTGCTCGTTCGACCGCCAATCGATCAATGCCGCAGGTTGTAGGCATCACCGTTCACCCACGTTTGCCAAGCGCTGAACTCGCGGCGTGGTATCGCCGAGGAGGGCGCGCGTAATTTCGGCGGCCTGCGTGCTGTCGTCTCCGGAAGAGGTCGCGGCACCGCGGACGCGATCGTTGTTGGCGATGGCGTTCAGGTTTGCCGGAGGTACTTCGCGACATCGAAGGAGATGCCAAGCCCAGATACAATGGCAGCTTGTCGTCCGGTATCGGACGACCCGGCACCCGACGCGATCTTCTCCCAGCCGGAGATTCCTGACCACGACCAGCCTCAACGCCACCCGCGGATGCCACAATCGTTGTTCGTTCTGCTACCTGGCCACTGACGGTTTGCGTATGCCCCATCAACGAAGCGGACGGCGCAGATCGCGGCCGAGTTCGCCGAAGCGATCAGCCTACGGCGTTCACGGACAACAATCTCGGTTCTGATCGAGTTATCTGCGCATGTGGCGCTGCGACCACTAAGAGAATCTGGAGGCGGCCGCATCCATCGACGTGACGGAGGAACCCTTGTTGGTTCGTTCAATGGCGCTGCGGGTTGCACGGGCGTGTTCATTGGGCTTGAAACGTTGAGTTCCGCGACTCACGACGCAAGCGTACTCCTCTGCCCGATGACTACGCTCGGCGAGTTCGCATATTTCACGACAACGGCATTCAGGTAAATGGAGCTTTGGTTTGGCTTCGACCATGACCGGGCGGACGTCTTCAAACGCACCGTCAATTGGATCGAAGAGAATCATCTTGAGTGCGCACGTTTCAATTCTCACCCCCTATCCGGGCACGCCGCTCTTCCGCAAATTGGACGAGGACGGCCGGCTCCTGCACAGAGACTGGGAGCGGTACGACACAGCACACGCGGTCTTTCAGCCGAGGCATATGACTCCGCAGCAATTGGAAGAAGGATACGCTTGGTGTTATCGACGTCTTTTCTCGCACGCGTCGATCTGGAAACGTCGACCAGCCGATCCACGAGCGGTGATTCCCTATCTGGCGATGAGCTACCATACAAGAAGTCGAACGTACTCTGGCACCTCCTGATTCGGTTCGGACTCACGGCCACGGTCTGGCGCCCGTTGGTCGGGTGGACGCGACGACGTCACCTTCGGTTCCGCAAACGACTTGCCGGCACGACGTGCAATACGATTCCAAACCGCAGCGAATGCGTTGTTAGCGCAGGCGTATGATACGCGCGAGGCAGCCGATCGTCCCCCTGTGACTAAGTCAACGAATGCGGCGTAGAGCAGACTGGTCGGCGCCGCTTGAGCCGTTCAGGGACATTCTAATTTAGCAGTTAATCAGAATGTCCCTACCATGCGCAATGATGCTACAGCGCAGGGCATTGAACCGACGAACCCATGTATGCGATGACGCCGAAGGCGTCACGGCCCCTAGCCCAGGGTTGTCGCGCAGCGACTACCCTGGGTCAATCCGGCTTTTCAAAATCAACCCCAACGGGGTTGCGGCCTCCGGCGGATGCTGCACCTCACAGGCGCCTGGCCGCGACGCCTTCAGCGTCGGTTTGATATTGTGGGTACCGACACCCAGGGTAGCGTCTGCGCGCAACCCTGGCTGAAGCTGATGCCCTGTTGGGGCATTTCGGATGGCATCGTTGCGATAACACTAGGGATGCGAGCTCAACGCTTATGTGGACGGCAAGCCACGAGCGCCGACCCGGCGAGTAGGATGAGCGTGCTCGGCTCGGGGACGAGGGTCAGTGAGGTGACGACCAGTTGATGTCGAATTCATTGTTGTTGCCACCCACATGCATCCCAGTATTCGAATTCGCTCAGCGGCGGCGGCATGAACGGCAATGCATTGCTATCGAACACGGATGATTCCGCGTCCGCGAGGAGCATGCTGAACCTTGCCTCGTAGCCTCTGAACATCAACTCGTGTCCAGAAGATGTACTGGTCGTTGATCATCGGTGCGGATGAAGATGTGGTTGAAGCCGGTGCGGCTACGTCGTCGTCCCCAGTTCAAGAGAGATCGACGATCGTGTCGAAGTAGCGTCCACGCGGGATCGCTCGGGTGTCGTCCGGCGTCGACGTGTCGAACGTGAACGTCCCGTAGAGCTTCGTGCCGTTGGGGATCGACCACCCGACGCCGTCGCCGTCGCCTCGCCGTCGATGAACATCGTGGACTCGCCGGTAATCGCAAATGTCACCAGATCGCCCCAGGCCGCTTGGGGGCAGAGCAGCACTAACGGCAGCAGTACGGCGGCATGTCGAAAGCACCTGCGTAGCATCGCTCAGCGCACCTCCGAAGTCCGCCGTCGCACGCAGCCAGCCATCAGCGTTGCCCCAGCGAGCAGGACGAGCGTGCTGGGCTCGGGGACCAGGGTCAGGGATGTGATGTCGCCATGAATGGAGTATTCAGATTCCAGACCAGACAATACGAAATCCGTCGCTTCGAATTCACCCAGTGGCGGAGGCTCCTCAGGGAGCGCGTCGCTGGCGAACACATTCGCTTGTGCATCCGCTAACAGAAAGCTGAAGTTGGATTCGTAGTCCTTGAAGACGAGATTTCGATCCCGAAGGATGTACTGATCATTGATATCGTCAGTCCGAATGAAGATGTGATTGAAAATTCCTATACGCGTAGTTTCGTCCTCTGCAAGACTTAGTGAAAGGTCCACAATCGTATCGTAGTACCGCCCGTGCTCCGGATCGCTTGGACTGCCATCCGGCGTCGTTGAATCGAATGTATACCGCCCGGAAAGCTCCGTCCCATTGGGCACGGACCAGCCGACGTTGTCGCCATCATTGAACAGTGTGGTCACTCCGGTGAACGCGAACGTCACCAGATCGCCGCAGGCCGGTTGGGGGCAGAGCAGCATCAGCGGCAACAGCACGGCGGCATGTCGAAGGCATCGGCGTCGCATTGTCGAACTTTCGCCTCCCGATGGGACGTGTTTCATTGTACGGATTCGCACAATCCCAAACAAGACTTGCATACCAGCCGATGGCGCGTTCTGATACGCCCATCGGAAATCACGCCGGTCCGACAGTCCCCACTTCAGGAGCATTTCGCAATGAGCGCACAGCCGTGGTTCGTGAAGAACGTGTCGGACGGGCCCTGGGTCGGCACCGAGAAGTTCGGGCAGGTCAACGTCTTCGAGGGCGCGGACAAGTTCAAGCAGATCGGCGTCAACATTCACATCGTCGCGCCGCGCCAGCCGGCGTGCCTCTACCATCGGGAAAACCAGCAGGAGGATTTCCTCGTGCTCAGCGGCACCTGCCGCGTGCTCATCGACGAGCAGGACATCCCGCTGAAGACCTGGGACTTCGTACACTGCGAGCCCGGCGTGAATCACGTCTTCGTCGGCGGCGACAACGGCCCCTGCGCCATCCTGATGATCGGCGCCCGCTCACCCGAGAAGGAACTCACCTACCCGGTGAGCGAACTCGCCAGGTCGCACGGCGCGTCGGTGGACATCGAAGCGCACAACCCGCGCGAGGCCTACGCCAACTGCGGTGAGTGGAAGCAGTTCGACGTGGACTGGCCGATTTAGCGCGCCCGCTTGCAGCCCGGCTTGAAAGTCACAGGTTGTGAGAAGTTTTTTTTCGGCGCGATAACTCCGCGTGCACAAGATGATTGGTGCATGTGCGGCTGGTGTGTTTTTTGACAGACCTCAAAGCTGTGATAGGTTTGATACTGTCGCCCGAGGTCGGGAAAGAAGCGAACGGTGAGGGGAAAGGAGTTCGGCAACGCACGAGTCGCCGAATTAGGGGAAAGGCATCATTCGACTCAAGGGCTGATCCTGCGCACCGCAACGTGCGCGGTATCAGCCCAGTTTCTTGCGCTTTACGGCTGCCGAGCTTCTTGCGGCAGTCTGCTTCTTCTTGACTACCTTCGCTGTTGTTTTGCTTGTTCGCGACTTCATCGTCGGCGATTTCTTCGTTGACGCCGTTTTTTGAGGCTCATGCTTGGCTGCGTCGCGCGGATCTCCGAGCTTCTTGTTGAAGGCTGTTGCTTCTTTCGCGAGGCGCTTTGCCATTGCGGGTTTCACTGTGTCGCCCTCGCGCAGTTCGATGGTGGCCATTTCGTATTTGCCGCTGCGCTTCAGGCGTGGTTCTATTTCCGTAAGGCGCCGGCCGCGCCAGAATCCGAAGAGCACGCGCGCGTCCTCAGCGCGAATGAGCAGGACCGGACCGTTGGCCAGGTAGACGAGGTGACCCCACTTCACCTCTTCTTCAAGACCGGGCGTTGTGCGCACAGCCCGACGCAGCGACTCGACGCACTTGCGACGCCATCCGGTCAGTGCAGCCACGTAGGCGTCCGGGTTCGCTGCCGGTGTTGTCTTCTTCATGACTCGCCCCACCGAGTTGATGGAAATCCAGTCCGGCCCATCTGACGCGACACGCGAATTGTACCGGCCGGTGTGCCGCACGCCTACGAGATTGTTGGCATACTGTTGGCTTGAGCAGTTCGCCTACGCGGGTCGCGTAAGCCCCATGCGTTTGATCCGCGACGCGAGCGTTGTCGGCCTGACGCCGAGCAGATCGGCTGCCCCGCCCGGGCCGTGTACGCGCCAGTTCGTCTGATTAAGCGCAGCCAATATGTTGTCGCGTTCGAAGCGCTTCATCGCGCTATCCGGCATAACGCCCTGAGCGAGAGGCGTAGGCGCAGTGTCGGTCTTGCGCCCTTCCGCGGGCCGAGTTTGCGGCAAATCGAATCGGACGGCGCCCGAGCGCGAGGTGATCACTGCCCGCTCGATGACGTTGAGCAGTTCGCGCACGTTGCCCGGCCAGTCGTACGCTTGCAGCGCGAGGATGTTGGCTTGGCTCAGACCTTTGATGCTGCGATTGAAGCGGCGCGACGCATTGTGCAGGAACAACTCCGCGAGCAGCGGGATGTCCTCCTTGCGTCTGCGAAGCGGCGGCACTTCGATCGGGAACACGTTAAGCCGGTAGAACAGGTCCTGGCGGAAGCGACCCGCGTCGACCTCCTGCTTCAGGTCGCGGTTCGTCGCGGCGACCAGCCGAACGTCCACTTCGCGCGTCTTCTCCTCGCCGATCCGTTCGTACGTCCCCTCCTGCAAGACGCGCAGTAGTTTGCTCTGCAATTCCAGTGGAATCTCACCGACCTCATCGAGCAGCAGCGTTCCGCCATTGGCCAGTTCGAACCGCCCGGCACGATCACGAACCGCGCCGGTGAACGCGCCCTTGGCATGGCCGAAGAACTCACTCTCGTAGAGTTCGCGCGGTACCGACGCGCAGTTCACCCGCACCATGGCGCGCGTTTGCCGCTGACTTCGCCGGTGAATCTCCTGCGCCACCAGCTCCTTCCCGGTTCCGGACTCGCCGAGAATCAGTACATTCGCATCCGTGGGCGCAACCAGCTCAATCTGCTGAATGATGTTGCGCAGTGCCGGACTCTGCCCAACGATCTCGCCGAATGCGCGGGCATCGGAAACCTCTTCCCTCAGATATGCGTTTTCTAGTTCGAGTTGCGTGCGCAGTGATTGGATTTCCTCAAACGCACGGGCGTTGGCGATGGACGCGGCCACCAAGTCGGCGATCATCCGCAGCCAATCGAGGCAATGTTGGCTGAGCGGCGCGCGCGTGAAGATCGCGAGCACGCCGAGAATCTCGCCGTTGAAGACCAGCGGCTGGCCTTCGAACCCGCGAATCCCTTCCCTTCGCGCCCACTCAGGATCCACTACCCACTCGGGATCGCGCTGCACGTCGCGCACCGCCACACACTCGCTCGTTGCCGCCACGCGCCCCACCTTGCGAACGCCCAACGGGAATCGCCGAAACCCGCCGTCGATGCGCGACCATGCGGGCGCGCTGCTGTGCAGTGACTTGCCGGCACTTGCAACGAGGTGCAGGCAGCGCGACCGATCCGGGCACTCTGTCGCCATCGGGCAGGTCGCGCAGATGTCGCCCGGCCTGACGAGCCAGATGCGCGCCATCGCGACGAGTTCCTCGCTCGCCAGTCCGTTCACCACCACGCGCAGCACGGCATCGAGCGAATGCTGCCGCCCGATCTCGAGCAGCAGATCCTTCAGCGCGTCCGAAACGTTCATGCGATCGCCGAGAGCAGCCATGCTGGAGAGCATACGATCCCGACGATATTCCGCAACGCATTTTCGTGGTTAACGAATATTCGTAACACAACGCGCACTGCTCCAGATGACATAAACTCATCTTCTACATCAGGTTACGATACAAACCCGCAATGGCACGCCATATGCGAATGAGGGCTCCCAACGGGCCGTGATGGGCACGGCAGAGAACCAAGCAAAGGAGCCAACCATGCCACGTTTGAACGCAATCGATCCCACCCAAGCGGACGCCAAAGCCAAGACGCTGCTTGACGGTGTCCAGAAGAAGCTGGGCATGACGCCCAACCTGATGCGCACCATGGCGAACTCGCCGGCGGTGCTGGAAGCGTACTTGGGATTTGGCAACAGCCTGGGCAAGAGCAGCCTGTCGCCAAAGCTTCGCGAACAACTCGCGCTGACCGTCGGCGAAAGCAATCGCTGCCAGTACTGCCTCTCCGCACACACGGCGTTGGGCAAGATGGCGGGCCTCAGCGAGGAGGAAATCGCCGACAGCCGTCGCGGCGAGTCGCCCGATCGCAAAACGGAAGCCGTTTTGCAGTTCGCCCGCACCATCGTCGCGGAACGCGGCTGGGTCAGTGACGAGGACGTCGCGTCCGTCCGCAATGCCGGTGCGAGCGATGCGGAGATCGCGGAGATCGTCGCCGTCGTCGCGCTCAACATCTTCACCAACTACTTCAACCACGTGGCTGGCACGGACGTGGACTTCCCCGAAGTCGCGCCCGCGAAAACCGCAGCCTGTGCTTGCTGATCCATTCGCCACACACGAGCCGGGTGGCCGCCGCGCCACCCGGCTGAGGTTTCCCAAGAAAGGAGGACACCATGCCGTCGCCCACCGACATCCGACCACCGTTCACCCGCGAATCCGCATTGGCCAAAGTGCAAGCGGCTGAGGACGCATGGAATTCGTGCGATCCGGAGCGCGTCGCGCTCGCCTACACCGAGGATTCGGAGTGGCGCAACCGCAGCGAATTCATCAAGGGCCGCGATGCGATCAAAGCGTTTCTGTACCGCAAGTGGGAAAAGGAACGCAATTACCGCTTGATGAAGGAACTCTGGGCGTTCACCGACAACCGTATTTCGGTGCGCTTCGAATATGAATGGAAGGACGCAACCGGTCAATGGTACCGGGCGCACGGCAATGAGCATTGGGAATTCGCAGATAACGGCTTGATGCGCCGGCGGGACGCGAGCATCAACGACGTACCCATCGCGGAGCAAGATCGCCGCTACCGCGTCACGGGCTGACCACCAGCGCCAACTGAAACCGAGAATCTCCGCGAGCGCGCACGGTGCGCCTCGGGCCTAACAAAATCGACACATCAACAAAGGGGACAAATCATGACTCGCAAGATCAACACGACCATTCTGACCGCGGTTATCGCGTTGGCCATCCAATCGCAGTCACGGGCACAGTTGCCCGATCCCGGCTTTACGATCGATCCGCAGCGCACCGCCCTGATCATCACCGATCCGCAGAACGACTTCCTCAGCCCCGACGGCGTCGCGTGGGGCGTGGTCGGCCAGAGTGTCACCGAGAATCACACGGTCGAGAACATCGAAGCGCTGCTGAAAGCCGCGAAACAAAACGATATTCCAGTATTCATTTCGCCCCACTACTACTATCAGCACGATCACCGCTGGAAGTTCGAGGGTGCGCTGGAAGCGCTCATGCACCAGATCGGCATGTTCGATCGCAAGGGCGCATTGAACACCGACGGGTTCAACAACTCCGGCGCGGACTGGTTGGCACGCTACAAGCCGTACATTGAAGACAACCAGAGCGTTGTCGTCAGCCCGCACAAGGTCTATGGCCCCGAGTCCAACGACTTGGTCCTGCAACTGCGCAAACGTGGCATCGACAAGGTGATGCTGGCGGGAATGTCCGCCAACCTGTGTACTGAATCCCACATGCGCGAACTCGTCGAGCAGGGTTTCGAGGTGGCGGTCGTTGCAGACGCGACAGCAGCAGCTGTACTACCCGACTACGACGGATACCAAGCCGCCCTGATCAACTTCCGAATGATCGCCAGCCACGTCTGGAGCACAAACGATGCCGTGCAAGCAATCGCCGACGCGATGTTGCCCGAGCATGCAGGTGCGGTGTCGATACGCGGAGCGCAAAACCCGGATCCGCAGGATTCCGAAGTGAACACACGCGCGGAGGAGCACCGCACGACCGCCAACATCACCGCGGAAGCAGCCGACGCCATGGGCAGCCCAGTTGATACCAACTTGCGATAACGATATGCGTACCCAGTTCGGCTGGTGCAACGCACAAGCCGCCGTGGCAGCAATGCCGCGGCGGCCATGATAAATCACTCGTCCGGCCACCATGCAAAGGTTGCGGCGCACGCAAACGCGACGGATACGCGGGGTGTTACGGAAACGGCGTACCAAGCGGGAGAGAAACAGAAAGCGGGCGATCGGATTCGAACCGACGACGTCCAGCTTGGGAAGCTGGCATTCTACCACTGAATTACGCCCGCATTTCTAAGTCTCATATTTTCAGTTACTTACGAGACTCACTGCTCCGAGTTGCCGCCAATTTTTTCCCTCTTAATTTCCCCCTTGCTGGGGACCGGCGGCGATCCTGAGCAACACGAGAGCATACCCATGACCTTCCAAACTGGCAAGACATTACGTCCCCTGCATGTATCACAAAATCACTGCGCTCCCGTCCACGCCAGAATCAGGTTCTTCCCACCAACACCCACTCTGTCCAATATGTTAGACCGCAGGTTCCAGGGGCCAGCCCCGTCGCAGGTCATCTTGTGTCGCTGATCAAGTGAGATACACTTAGTGGTCATGGCTGACCAGGGGCTCATGACGCTCGATGAAGCCGCCGCCTACTTGGGCGTGGCCAAGATCACCCTTCGTCGGTGGACTCGGAAGGGTGACCTGCCCTGCGTTCGGATCGGCAAACGTGGCGACCGGAGGTTCCGGCAGGAAGACTTGGACGCCTACATCAATCAGAATGCAGACCCCGCGCCAGCTCCGAAGCGGGTCCGGAAGGCGTCTACGCCATCCCTTACGAGGGCGAAGAGGTCAAGCTCCGCTGGGCCAACCACGACCAGTACTACATCAAGAGCAGCGAGTATTTCCGGGACTACGTTTTCACCATGCCGTCCGGCCAGCGGGTGCGCGTCCATCTCGTTGCTGCCTCGACCGAGCAAGACAACAAGAAGGAAGCACCCGGCAAGGAGCGACGGTTCATCCTCTGCGAAGACCAGCCGCTCCGGGAAGTGAACGGCGAACTCTACATCCGTTTCGAGTACCGGCCCGACGACGGGAAGCAGAAACAGGACGTGCTGAACCAGCAGGCCATCGAGCAGATTCTCGGAGCAGACGGTTTCGACAAGTGGGTACAGGATTTATCGAAGCCCGCCCCCACGAAGGCCAATCCCGAGCGGACGGTCTTGGAGAAGCACCTTCACCAATACACCGCCAAGAACACTTTCGACTATTTCATCCACAAAGACCTCGGCGGCTTCCTGCGACGTGAACTCGATTTCTACATCAAGAACGAGATCATGCATCTCGACGACATCGAACACGACACCGCCCCTCGGGTCGAGCAGTACCTCAGCAAGATCAAGGTGATTCGCAAGATCGCCCACAAGATCATTACGTTCCTGGAGCAACTGGAGAACTTCCAGAAAAAACTCTGGCTCAAGAAGAAGTTTGTTGTGGAGACGAACTACTGCATCACGCTCGACAGGGTGCCCGAGGAACTTTATCCCGGTATCGCAGCCAACGATGCCCAACGTGAAGAGTGGGTTCGGCTTTTTGCTATTGATGAACTTCCCGGTGATTTACATAAGCGAGCTTACTCGGAGCCACTAACTGTCGAATTCCTAAAGGAACACGAATTCCTCGTTTTGGACACAGCATTCTTCTCTAAGGGGTTTAAAGACCGCATTCTGGCCAGCATTGATGCATTAGATGATCGAGTCAACGGCATCCTCCTACAAGGCGAGAACTTTCACAGTCTTCGCTTGGTAAGCTCTGTGCGTCGCGCAGTGCTGCATCGATCGAACCTACGCTGCGATGCCCTCATTTGGGAGCACGATCACTTTGGACCGGGCGGACCGGGATGGAATGAGCTCATGCGATAGCACATTCCTCAATTTCCCGTGTCCGCGCTCTCTTTAGTACTCTTTTTCGCGGCCGCCGTTCTGGTCGCGATTTTCCCTGCCGAGTTAGCGAGAGCTATGTTCTGCGACGAGCATAGAAGCCTCCTGGCGCAACGTACTGGCCGGCAACTTGCTCTTCTGGCCGCACCAAGCCGAGCCACGATACGATGACCTCACACCCGAGTATGATCCACCGGATTACAGCGTCCAGCCGCTATCGCATCTGCGGACACCATCGCGAGGCGCTCGAGCCAACGGAAATTCCACTGCCACAGCTCGAACAAGATCTGTATGACGCATGGCCTGACCCATTCGAGGATCCGCTAATGCGGCAACCATTTGATCCGTTCGGCATGCCTGGACTTGGTCCGGGTCCGGGGATGATCTAGGGGGCCAATGCGCATTCGCGATAGTTATGCGCCGCGATGGGCTAACAACAGACGCCAGTGAGCACGCCAAGGATCAAGACCGCAGCAATACAATAGAGGAACACGACCAAACCTGATGTGCCATTGTCGGGTGCAACCGAGGGCAATGCGGGTGGCACCATCGCCGGTTTCGCTCGTCGCTTCGGCGGCTTTGATCGAGTGGGACGAAGCATGCGGTTGCCCCGCTTAGTGATGGTCCACGTCGTACTGCATTTGTGGCAGCACCAGCGATGACCGAGCTGCGCGCCATTGGGAAAATGCACTCGCCGTCCGTAGTAGCAGCGACCTGACAGGTGTGGCATCGCACGGCCTCCTCATTCACTGTGAAATCGCAATCGGCAGAAGTTCACGACGTTGGCTGACGAGAGCATCCCGCCGATTCCCAGGTCGTCATCGTGGGCGGAGAGTTGACGCCAGTAGGCAATGAACGAGTCCGTCAGTATGTCGTGAGGGGTTGCGGTTAGACGCCGCTCCACGGCCCGCCTGCCGACCAGCGATGCTGCCAATCGCGACCTGATTCGGCAGCCGAAGTTGGCGGCATGATGAACTCGCGGATCAGCGCAACGACCGTGCCAAACGATTCGGGTTGATCCTTGAGATTTCCCCGCTGGCAGAAGGCGTTCCACTGTCGCTTCTTGGTTTCATCATCCACGAATTCATCGGAGAAGCAAAGCGGGACATCGGCGGGCAGCGCGGTCTGGCGACGTTCGAAGGTCGATGCGATGGCGTTACGGAGCGTGCTGCCGTCAAAATCGAAGATTCGGGCGAGAACCCAGATGTCGTAAAAGTCCTTCATTCGACTATTGGCAATCCCAAGCGACACCATGGCCTGGAACTTCTCCGCTACGACGGATTCCCGCGAATACGCTCGCAGATGTGGAGCCGGGAACTCAAGCAGCGTGGGGTAGCCCAGGGCATCATCCGCTGATACCACGGCATCACCAAAGCCCACGTCGATTTGAAGTTGAAACCGTGCAGTATCAATGGCGACGTTCAGCGTGACGCGAACACCTTCGTACTCCTGGTCTTCGCGGATCAATGCGGCGCTCACCGATTTCTCGTCGAAGATGACGCCATCCTCTTCGACCGGCTGGCGACAGATGTCTTGAATCCTCGCAGCCACTGCGTCTGGAGCGTTGTCGCCGTACCCAAGCAGATCAAGATCACGAGTCGGGCGATACGGCTTATCCGCCCAGACGGCGAACAACATGGCACCCTTCAGGACGAAGGCATCGGCGTGTGGAGATTTGCTCAGCCGGTAAAGAAGGCGTTCGATGGCGTAGTGTGTGAGGACAAGTTGGAAGTCGTCGCCCCGCTCGCGACTCAGCGCGTAGAGTCGGTTGCGAACCGACGCAGCTATGTTCTTGGGGGAACGCTTGGTCACGTCAGGGACTCCATGTACGGACGCATGACGTTGGCGACGCGACAGACCTTCGCGTAATCCCAGAGTTCATCCATGCTGCCCTTCTTCAGCCGTCGAAAATCTCGAAGTGCTTCGAGCGCCACGTCGAGTCCAACCTTATTGCGGAATTTGAAGCAGTCGGCCACCGTTTTCGCGGGAGCATAGACCTTCACTGAAACACCTTCGATTCGATGTTTTTCAATGCCCGCTTCTAGTGCCTTCTTGGAGAGCCGGACAATTCGAAGCGCCGGGTAATCGGACACCGGTCGCCAAGCATCGCGATCAATCGCCATCCAGACTTCGAAGGGGGCCTGCGTCGTCAGGCCGTGGAACCTCAGCGCCGACAGTAGACAGACGATTCCATTGGGCACGCGTTGGCTTGCCTCAGCCAGCGTTCGGTTCTCGGAGATGTCCGCGTCGGCAAGGACGTAAAGACCACGGGCCACGCGCTGGAGCACTCCGGTCGCGACGAGTTTGCGGAGGTACTCGCGGGAGATACCCAGCCGTTCGAGATCACGCGTGCGTTGGACGCCGCATTTGCGGAGCTGCCTTACGACGGCTGGACGTAGCTGTGCCGGTCTGCCCTTTTTAGTTGACATATCATCCACACTTTTATGTATGTGCGGAGTTTTTGTCAACAGGTGGATGCCGAGGAAGCGGCGGAGTTGTGGCGTTATTCGTTTTGGCGGTGCCGTAAAAGCGCCAGGTCCGAAAATGCCCTAACACGTTCCAAATGAACGACTTAGAACGACAAGATCAGAAGAGCAACCGCCAGGTCTCCGCCAGGTGGAAAACGATAACTTCTGAAGTGACAAATGGTAAGAAGGATTTTAAAGCATGGCTGGCAGCCATAATCGAAATCGATATCCAATACCAAATTGTCGGCGGCAAAGGCGGCTACAAGGGTCACTTGGAATTGACTGGGAGCACTCCACATGGAGGCGGGGTTATCGTTATCGACGATGACCTTGCTGAAACGCTGGCGATGCAATTGGCCAAACTAGAAGCCGAAACCGCCAAGCGAAGAGCTGAATCAGAGAGTACAGGCGAACCAGTGCATGTTTATAGGGGCAAGTTTGTAGGTCAATAAGCTACAACAGGCAATTCCGATGAGCTTCTGGGACGTATTGATAGGTAACGCAAAGGGCGTTCGCGAAACAATGCAGCGCTCTTACGAAAGGCATCTCAGACGCGCCCAATCGGGCGCATTCCGTGCCCCTGACTATACTCCCCATCAAATGGCGCTTTATGACACGCTCGCGACTCGGTATCAAGCCGCAGGCCAATCACCGTCCCCGCCCACGCTATGCGCGGAATTGGCTCCCTTTTTCGGTCTCCCCAACGCCGAAGGGTGTGAGGCTCTCGCGGAATACGTCGTCTACTGTGAGCAGCCCGGAGAGGCGAACGTCACCGCGCTTCGTCGCCAGATAAACAGCGGCATTCGCAAACTGGGGCACGTCCATCGCAAGATGGCTTGCGTTGGCGCGCAAATGGGCGTCCCCTGGGCAAGTATGTTACTGACCGACGTTCGCCGCTCACTTGACGAGATGCTCGACGAATAGCACCCTTTACATCCATCTCAGTATCAAGCCATTGGCCAAAGCCATATCCCCCCGTCCAATTCGTTAGATTTTCCCAAGAAAAATCGAAAAATCTTTTGCCTTGACTTTCGCTAAGTCCTTGCCGTTTCAGCACTCCTTATTGCTGAAATGGATAAGAACTTTCGCGCCCAAAACGCGCTTGGAAATTCGATTTTCATCATGCATATAGAATTTGTGCGGCGCGTTCGGCGCTGTGGCCAATCTCAATTGCTCCCGCGCAAAACGGATTTGCGGAAGAGACTCCCGCAAGGGAAGGGGCGCTCCGCGCGCCCAGAAAGGCAAGGCAGACATGAGCAAGGCGCTACTGGCATTCGACGACGACTGCAACCCGAAGTCGGCATTCAAACGACTACCGGCAAGAGGGCAATCGGCATCGGTCTACATCAAGTTTATCGAAGGCATCAATGCGGAATGCTCCCTTTGGGACAAGGGCGCAGGATATCTGAACTGGTTGCGGGGTCATAACCGAGTTGCGACCGCTCGCTGAGGACGGCAAGGAATTCCGCGCCTTTGCTCGCGCTGAATTCGTGAAATGGCATCGACTGGCTAACCGTGATGCGACCATGACCGAAGTCGAAGCGCTCGCGGACAAACTCTCTGCAAAGGAGATGATACGCCTGGCTCGAATAGAAAAGGCGCGCTTTCAGAACGTGATTCCTGAGGGAAAACAACAAACCACAATGAGCGTTAACAGCGACAAAGATGAATATGTCGAACCTGCAACGCTTCAAAATATCGCGGAAGCGATGAAAGGATAAATCAAAATGGGAATAACAGATTTCGGAAACCTAACCAAAGAGGTGCGAATACGACAAGGCAGCCTATTTCAGCAAGTCCCCAATTTCGTGATGGCTGGACAGGATTTGGCGGATGGGCAATTTGTCAACTATGGGGGCGAAGGTGAATACTTTCTTGCATCCAGCACCACGCCTGCAACGCATCTCGTGCTAAAGAGCGGCGACCGTCCGCGACCGTTTCGACCGTTGCTGGAAGGCATGGGAAATCTCCTGAGAATCGCCCTTTACAGGGTCAAGAACGACAGGTAGTTTTTTCCCTACTATTTTCCCTTATTGGTCTGGCGCTATCAAGAATTGGTGAGGGTTGGTACGCTGGCATTCTACCACTGAATTACGCCCGCAGACGACGGAATCGCCTTTGTTCGCGTATTATCGAAGGCCGTGTCCTTGGGTCAAGTCTCCCCTTTTCGTGGCCGTGGCGCCGGCGCTTGTCACGCTCTGATCGGGCTTGGGAGGCTTGTGGCGTGCGAGACTGGCTTCTGCTTCCTTCCCATTCAGGCGAGCTTGGCCGGGCGGCAGACTTCAAGCCTGTTCGCTGGCTCGGCCCATGTGTTCTAGCCCACCATGCGTTGCGCTCTTGGCCGCGCGGTTTGCACCGGCCGGTGCGACCGCGCCCCGCTTTGCACGCGGGCGCTACATTGGTAGCATATTCGACAATCCCTCTCGTCATCGTGGTCGCGAATGACCTGTACGCCAGTCGCGGAGGGCGGGGCGTTTAGGCAAGCAGATGTCTGCGTCTTGATCCGCGACACGCACGGCGTGCAAGCAGGTCGAACCCCCTGGAGCACTCTTGAGAAATTCGTGGCGTACAGATTGCGAGAATCCGCGCGGGCTGAAGCCCGCAGCTCGCTACGAAATGATCAAGAACGCTCCAGGGAAACAAACACCGGCAACGTGAACCGGCTGAAAGGAATCGCTGATGCGGAATCCGCGCCGTTGGCGAAATATCTCCCTGGCGTTCTTCGTCAGTGGAGCGATTGCTTTGTTGGGTGTATTTCTTGCGTCCAACACGATTGCGAACCTTACTACCCAACGCTTCCTCGTTCTCTACGGTGCGACGGCGGCATTCTTCGGCGCGATAAGCGCCTTCATGCGGCACCTCGATCTGCGCGCGATGCAGGCGCTCGCGCGCGGAGAAGGCATCCTCGCGCGATGGTGCGTCGATCCCGCCAGTTGGCGCGCGTTCGTCGCACAGGGCAATCAGTTTGGCGGACAACGGAATGACATCCCCAACGAGTACAGCGCCCTGACGCATGCGCCCGATGCGGGCATCGAAATCATCGTCGGCCGGGAGGCCATTCAGATTGAAGAGAGCATTCACACGCTGCCGCGGCGCGGGACTCCGGAGGTCACGTACGTCGAACTGGTGACAGGCCAGGGCGGCCCCGACTGCATTGAGCTCGGGCTCTACTACCCACCCGGCGGACACGGGGCATCGGGTGTCCCAAGGTCCGCAAAGCGAACCATGCTTCGTTTTCCCGTTACCCCGGATGCTCGCGGAGAAGCGGAGGCGGTGGTCGCGTACTATGAATCCGGACGGCCTGGTGAGGCAGATTGGTTTCACGGGCGCGGTGATGGGACCGATGCCGAGGATCTGAGCGAGTGCATGTCCTGCGGCTACAAGACGCACGCGCTGCGCTCCCATTGTCCGAAGTGCGGATGCTCGCTCCAATCCCGGCGGTGGTCTCGCCGATTCGGATTCGCGCTCACGCTGTGCGGCCTCGTCGTCTCCGGAACAATGGGCTACATTCTCTATCGCGTCGCGCCGATGTTGCTGAACCCGGGCCAGAGTACGAATGGCACCACGTTCTCGGGCACGGCGACGCAGGGGAAGTTATTTCTTGGCATCATGGGTCTCGTGCTTGCCTTCGGCCTCATCGTTTTGTTCTATGGCCTTTGGCAAATATCGACAGGTAGACGCCACCCCCGAATCATCGCCTTCGTCGTCTTCATTTTCGCGATCCTTTGCGTACTTGCCATGTGGTCCTGAGCACGCGTTCGGAATGTGCCTGATGAACACGGCGACTTGGTGGTCGCGGGCATCGAAGGCTGGCTGTTCGTTGACGATCCCTGGGCTATTCGCTACCGTGATCCGCGCGGCAAGATAGGCAATGTCGCAACCTGTTTTGATCGCAAAGCCTACAACAAAGCGCCCGTAGCTCAGTAGGATAGAGCGACGGTTTCCTAAACCGTAGGTCGCAGGTTCGAATCCTGCCGGGCGCAATCATAAGTCATTGACGGGACGTGATTTGTGGATGTGGCATTTCTCAACCTGCGCTGCCAGACGCGATTCGGCAATGATTCGTCAATGAATCACTCGGCTTGAAAGAGTTGGATGACTGCCGGGCTGCATCCCGTGCAGAATCGCGTACCTTCGTGTAGTACCGCATGGTCGTCTCGATGTCCTTGTGCCCGGCCAGCTCACGAACAACGTGCGGCTTTACGCCATCCTCTAACCAAAGCGTGATTCGTGACTTGCGAAGCGAATGAAACTCGTCCGCCGTCACCTTTGCCCGTTCACACAACGCCCGCCAATCGCGGTTGAAGTTATTAATCCATTTTCGTGCCTCATCCGGTCTGGACGCAAGCAGTCGCGCGTAGCGATCCATCG
>JACKHH010000015.1 GCA_020639095.1 Phycisphaerales bacterium
AAGGCGTACGGCATGGGGATCAACGGGCTGTACATCAACCTCAAGGGGCGGGAGCGCGACGGCATCGTCGATCCGTCCGACAAGCAGGCGCTGATGGATGAAATCTCCGCCAAGCTCGTCCAAGCCGTGGACCCCAAGACCGGCAAGCACCCGGTGCAGGTTGCGTACCAAGCCGAGAAGGTCTACTCCGGCGCGCAGATCGAGCACGGCCCGGACATGCAGATCGGCTACGCCCTGGGCTATCGCGGAAGCTGGAGCACCGCGCTCGGCGGCGTGTCGGATGATTTGGTTGAAGACAACACGGAAGCGTGGTGCGGCGACCACTGCATCGCGACCGATTTGGTTCCGGGCGTGATCTTCAGCAACAGACCGATCAAGCTCGACACGCCGACGCTGGAAGACCTGGCGCCGACGATCCTGGATCATTTTGGGATCACCCCGCCCGAAGTCATGAAGGGCGGTGATGTATTCGAGGCAAACTCAAGAAGGGCGGACAAAAAAAGCTAAACCGCCAAGGCGCAAAGACGCCAAGAACAAAATGTTTTTCTTAGCGTCTTTGCGCCTTGGCGGCTCAAGAAACAAACGAAATCAGTTCAACGGTAGAAGGCACTGAGGAAACGGATATGGCTGCGAAGATCAAGATCGACGGCGGGCTTTACGATCGTGTCAAGAAGGTGGCGGACCTTGCGGGTTACGCCTCGGCTGATGAGTTCATCGTACACATGATCGAAAAGGAACTGGCCAAGCTGGAAACGGCAGAGTCGGATGAGGAAGTCACCGAACGCCTCCGTGGTTTGGGATATCTCGAATAGCGCAGCCCGTGAGGTTGCCATGTGGGATCGGCCTTCCAGCCGGTCGGTGCGGGCTGGGCGTCCCGCCTCCCGGTGCACGCAGGCAGTTGCCAATATCTCGCGACGTACTGAATAACTATGGCGTTTGTCAATCGCATCTCGACTGCCGTCTTCGACGCGTTCTTCTCGGTCATGGTGAACTGGCCGGGGTGGTTGTCTTTGACCATCCTTTCCGGGCTCACCGGTGTGATCGCGTTGTTCGCGTACAAGTACACGTCGAACCAGAAAGCCATCGGCAAGGTACACGATGATATCCAAGCGGCACTGCTGACAGCCAAGCTGTTCAAGGATGACATCGGCGTCACGCTCCGCGCGCAGGGCAAACTGTTCGGCGCAGCCACGCGTCTCTTCTTCCTCTCCATGCAGCCGTTAGCCGTCATGATCATCCCGATGGCGCTCTTGATCGCTCAGATGGCGCCGCGCTACGAATGGCGACCCTTGAAGGCTGGCGAAGTGGTGACGCTGCACGCGCAGTTGCATGATGGCACAGCGGCTGAGGTCGCACCCATCGCGCTCGACGTGCCCGCGGGCGTTGAAATCGTCAGCGGCCCCGGTCGCTACATGGGCAAAAAGTACAAGGAATACCCGGAGTTCAACGAGGTCGCGTGGAAGCTGCGCGTGACCGAACCCGGACGGCACACGCTCACCATTCACGTCGGCGAGAACACCGCGACCAAGGAACTCGTCGTCTCGGAAAACCAGCAGGAGCGCTACTGCCCGGTCCGTGCCGGTTCGGGTTTCCTCGACCAGGTGCTCTTCGCCGTCGAGCCGCCCGCGAGCAGCGGCGACACCATCCAGACCATCACGGTCGAACCTCAACCCGCGGGCAAGACGAGCATATGCGGCATCGAACTCCACTGGATCATCTGGTGGATGCTGCTCTCGATGGTCATCGCGCTCATCGTCAAGCCATTCCTCAACGTCAAGATGTGGTAAGGCGCAAGTCGCTCGGCGCACTCAATTCTGAATTGAACCGCCAAGGCGCTAAGACGCCAAGGACGGATTTGGGTAATGGATTGGGATGAGTATCGCGCGCGAATCCAGGCGTACGCCGCATAATCGCCTGCGCGTCGGGTGAGCACATAAATCCGTCAACTTCGGTTGTTCTTTGCGCCTTGGCGTCTTGGCGGTTCAGATTCCGGGAGCTTCCGGCTTGCGTACTCTTGGTGGCCGGTCCATCAGGAACGTGATGCGCTCGGCGTCTACCGGGTCGATGTGGTTTTGCAGGATGCGTTTGGCGGCGCGCAGGTCGGTGCGCCGCGTTACGTGCCCGAGCAGGATATGCGGATTGCGGAGCCTGGGCAGGATTTTTCGCATGTCGCGGACGTGAATGTGCTTGCCAGCCTGGGCGCGCACGACGTGCTCGGGGTCGAAGAACGTGCACTCCATGATCAGCAGGTGCGCGTTGCGCACGTGGTCGAGGTCGAAGTGGGGGCCATCGGCTGTGTCGCCGACGTACGCAACCAGCGGCACCTCGATCGTGTTCTGAATGCTGATGCCCTGCTTCTTCAACTCGACAAGCTGCGGGCCGGTGCGATCGGCATACTCCGGTTTGAGCTTATGCCGCCGCTCGATGATCGAAAACCCAAGGGCGAACGCACCGTGCCGCACCGCATACGCCCGCAGCAGCAGGTCGCGCCGCAAGGGCACCTCCTGGCCGTCGGACACGCCGATGATCTCTGCCGGTGACTCGTGCCCCTCGATCTTCGACCAGCACGCCATCAACTCCGCCACGTGCGGTGCGAGCCGCTGATGGATCACCACCCGGCCCGGCGACGTGCCGATGAACGATCGCTGCGAGAGGTAGTACGGGATGCCGGCAGCGTGGTCCATGTGTCCGTGCGAGACGCACAACGTGTCGATCGGGACGATTTCGCGCGGTGCCCGCCCGGCATCGAAGCAGACGTTCAGCTCGGGCAGGGCGATGGTGGTCTCCTCGCCGGCGAGGGAATAGCCGACGATGGCGTAGTCGCCGACGGTCTTCTGAACAACGCGTGTGGGCATGCTGGGCTGATGATCCTGCGCTGGGGAATCGGAAACTCGCCTTTCCCCACTTGACCGCTACATTTCGTGGGATTACGGTGAATCCGCGCCAACATATCGCGGCGCGGGCAAATTGTGAAGTCCACCGGCGTACGCCTCATGCGCTGTCCATCCTGCAAAGAACTCGGTAAGGACAAGGTCATCGACTCACGCTTGACCGACAGCGGAGCCGCTGTGCGCCGCCGTCGCGTGTGCAGTGCCTGTGGCCGGCGCTTCACCACGAAGGAACGTGCGGAGGAAGAACTCCGCCTCACCGTCGTGAAGAAGGACAACACCCGCGTCCCGTATCGCCGCGACAAAATCGGATCGGGTGTCCGCCAGGCGTGCTACAAGCTGGAAGTGAACGCCGACGAGATTGACGCGCTGGTCGATCAGGTCGAGGGCGACCTCTTCCGCGATTTCGATCGCGAGGTCACCAGCATCGACATCGGCGCGTGCGTCGCCCGTCGCCTGCGCGACCTCAACCAGGTCGCCTACGTCCGCTTCATGAGCGTGTACCGCGAGTTCCACGGCGTGGATGAGTTCATCGATGAGATCCGCAACGTTCAGGAACACGCCGCAACGGTCGCCCCGAACCAGCAATCCCTCTTCGGGCAGTAGTCATTCAGGTTCGAATCCGTCGAGTGGCTGACGTCAGCCGCGTTTGGAATTGCGAATCTTTTCCGCGCGGGCGATCCCGCGCGCGAAGATTTCGTCGAATTGTGATACCGGAATGTCGAGCTTCTCCGCCATCTGCAGGAGCACGCGTTGCTCGTCCTCGTGGACAGCGCCGTCGATCTGCGCCGTGGACACGAGCAGTTCGAGCGTGAGTTCCGGATCAGCCGCGGCGATACGGAACAACCCCTCGCGTGCGGCTTCGTCGTGCAGGGCGCTCGCCACCATGCGATCGAGCGTTTCCTGTGCGACACCGATGCGCTTTGCCAGCGACTTGAGCAAACCCTTCTCGCTGGCTGCGATAACTCCGTCCGCGACCGCCAGCACGATGGCTGCCCGCAGAATCTCCGCTTGTTCACGTGCCGGATTCACTTGCGAAACCTCTAGTCCCCTTGGAGTCCGTGCGGGCAGGTTGCCTGCACCACAACTTCACTCGCCGCTGTCTTCGATGGCTTTGGCGTTGCGATCGCCGAGCACGAAGCGGCGATAGTACGCCACGCCGAGGCACGTCAGCGGAATCGCAATCAGCAAGCCCAGGAAGCCGAGCAGCTTGCCCCAGATGAAAATTCCCAGCAGGATCACCACGGGCCGCAGTCCCACCGACTTGCCCATGATCTTCGGTACGAGCACGCCATCCTGCACGAGTTGTACCACCGCGAAGACCACGAGCACGAGCAGCGGCGGCAGCCACAACGGCTGGCCCGATTCGAGCCCTTTGATAAATCCCAAGAGCAGTGCCGGAATCAACCCCACGGTCTGCAAGTACGGCACCATGTTGAGCAGCCCGATGCCCAGCCCGAGCAGCACCGCGAGTCGCAGCCCCAGGATGCTGAACCCGATGGCGAACAGCACGCCGCAGATGATCGCAATGATGAACTGCCCGCGGAAGTACCGGCTCATCGCGATGCGAAACTCGTCGAGAAAACCGATGATGTCGCCGCGATACTTCGGCGGCAGGAACCCCTTCCACGTCCGCACCATCAGCGGGTAGTCGATCAGCAGGAAGATCAGATACAGCAGCACGACAACCAGACCGGTGATGCCCAGCACGAAGCTGAGCGTCCCGCTGAAGAAGCCCACGACCGTCGGCGCCACGTAGCGCACGCCCTTTTCGATGAGCCCGCCTATGCTGATGTCGATGTTGTCGTCGTAGCGGAGTTCGCGCATCGTTTGTTCGATTGTCGCGCGGTCTTTCTCGTTCTGGGTATCAGCCAGGATGCGTTCGAGGTCCTCACGCAGGTGCAGGTCGGCTGGGTCGCCGGGGAAGATGCGCGCCTGCGCTTCGCGAAGTGCTTCCTCGTTGCCGTTCGATGTTGCCCGCTCCGCGAGCCGGTCGAGATCCTGGCGGAAGGCGAGTTGCTCCTTCGGCTGGCTGACCAGTCGGGCGCGGGCTTCATTGAGCAGCGCTTTGATCACCGGGTTTTCCTCGGTGTCCGCCCACTCTTCGAATGCCGCGCGGGCGTTGCGTACGTCGGCTTTCGTGGGTGTGTGTACGAATTGTCCCGTAAGGTCGCGCAGCGAGTTCAACTCCTGGTAGCCGATGTGGAACAGCACGAGCCCGGCGCAGAACATCACCACGCCACAGCCAAAGACGGTGATGAACACGGACAAACCCCGCCGTTCAAATCGCGAGTCCAGCGCGTTGACGATCGGGTTGAGCAGGTAGGCGAGCAGCAGGGCGATCGCAAAGGGAATGAGCACGTCGCCCAGGTAGCGCACAAAAAAGAACAGCGCCACCACGGTGGCTGCGGTCAGCAGCAACCGGAACACCCGGTCAAAATCCCACTTGCGTTCAGGCGGGCCGCCAGTCATGGCCGCTATTGAACGGGGCAACGGGGCGGATTGCAAGTAGAACGCACCGGACGCCAGAGACACGCCGTGTAAGGGTTGCACAAACCCCAAGACCGAGCAAACAATGCGTTCATGGCGGCCATTCGTGGTTGCCGCCGACGGACTGTTCGTGCAGGATTGGGCAGAATGAATACCTACATCCTTTTGCTCCGAGGTATCAACGTCGGCGGGCGAAACGTCTTGCCGATGAAGGAACTCGTCGCGCTGTGCGAAACGCTCGGCTGTCGCAACGTCGCGACGTACATTCAGAGCGGAAACGTTGTGCTCCAATGCGCAAAGAAGACGGCGTCGGAGTTGCCGACCAGGCTGGGTAAAGCGATTCAGAAGCAACGCGGCTTTGCTCCCAGCGTTCTGCTGGTGGAGCAGGCGGACATCGAACGTGCGATCACGGGGAATCCCTATGCGGACGCGGAGACTGAGCCCAAGTCGCTGCACGTTGGCTTTCTGGAATCGACTCCGTCCAAACCGGATCTCAAGAAGCTGGAAGACCTGAAGCGGGCTAGCGAGGACTTCAAGTTGAAAGGCAAGGTGTTCTATCTGCACGCACCGGAGGGCATCGCGCGCTCCAAGCTCGCCGCCGGTATCGAACGCGCCCTGGGCGCGACCATGACGTTCCGCAACTGGCGGACGCTCTGCAAACTTCGGGACATGGCGATGGAAACAATAGGGTAGTGCCGAGAGCGCGGGGCCTCGCGAACGCGGTCACGCAAAACACCAGCCGCACTCCGGACAGCGACCCGTCGCCAGCGAATGCGTGATGTCGTATCCGCAGCGCAAGCAGCACCCCGGCCTGCGCCGGTTGCAACCCACCAGCACGACCAGTGCGGTCGCGGCGACGGCTGCACTCAACACATACAACCAGTCCGGAAGCCAATTCTTGAGAAAAGCCGCTTGTGCCGAGATCAGCATGATGGTGAATACGGCTGCGCATATCCCCAGGATGGGCAGGTAGATCGAGTAGTGCTTGGCTGCGTCAAACTCACGCATCGGCCGAAAGAGCAAGATGAGTCGGGTCGTTCCCCACGCGGTCACTGTCGGCAGCAGACAGATCACCAATGCGTACATCGCGATCAATTCTCCCGACATGGCACGCCGGGACAACACGAAGGCCGCCACCAACATGGCGAGCATGATCGTAAGGTAAGCAGCGGTGAATCGTTTCATTGGAAGACCATACGACGGACTTCTATGGGGTCATACACATTGTAGGTCCGTTCAAATGACCTATTTGTTGCCTGATGTCGGCTTGGTCGTTGCAGGGGTATATTCAATGATGCCTACGATAGGTCCGAAGGTAAGTGGCGGAGTCGGCGACAGGCGGCTCACGATGGTCGCGAACGGTTCGAGGCTGCGAACTCGCACTCGCTTGCTGGCGGGTACAAAGTACGCGAAAGCTTGGATCGCGAAGAAGAACGTTGCTGCGACACCTGCCACCAGCTTCACGGCCTTTCGGCGAACGGCTGCGAGTCCCACCGGGCAGTTTGCCGTCAGAATCGTCCCGTCCGCGCGGCGATAAAGCCGTCCGCAAAGTCGGCCTTCCTTTTCGATGATGAGCGCCTCGATTTCTTTCGACGTCATCGACGCGAAATTGTACACGTGCTTGCGACAGGCTGAGCAGTAGCGGGTACGATCGTCACCGGTCATCTCCGCCCACGACATGTTGCAGGGCGAAGCGATCCGCACACGATCGAGAATCGGAAGCGACGCATTCTTGTTCGCGGGCATAGGCAAGCCTCCACGGTCGCAACGGGAAAGTGCAGCGGCACCCAATTCGCCACCAGTCTATCAGACGCCGACGCCGGTCCGAAAGTTCCAGAGACTCTCAGAATTGCAGTACGACTTGGTTGGCGGCGACAGTGGTTTCTGGGTTATACCAATCGAGGGCGTCCCTGTTGCAGGTTTTTTCCATAACGTGCCCCGGGTTCGTCTCCGTATGAACATCTGGTGCCGTTGCTTCCAGGTTTACCCAAGGCATTCGGGGTAGGGAATGCCGCTACAATGCGTCGAGCGCTGTTTCAAGGTCGGACGCCGGGCTGAAATACCACGTCTTGCCGATCTTTCGCCTCACGAGCAAACCGCGATCAGCCAGGTTGAGCAGGTCCGTGCGTGCGGTCTGGTACACGACGCCATGATCATTCTGGTGGCTGCGAATGTCGTATTGCGCGTCGGGGTGGCGCAACGCATGGGCGATAAGATCAAGTTGCCGAGCATTCAATTGTGCACTCAGTTTGATTCGTCGCTCCAGTGCCCGCCGCTGGTTGACTTTCTGTTCAATGTAGCGATGAAGTTCCGCGAGCGCCTTTTGGATGACTTCGAGTTGGTGGAGCAGGAAATAGGTTGCGTCGTTCCCATCTGTCTCCGCGTGAAGAAACGATTTTCCATATTGAATCGGGGCTTGGTAGATCACCTGCGATATCGAGATGAACTGGCAAAGCCAGTAGTCCTGCTGCATCATCGACCAATAGAACAGGCTGCGTGCACTCGGCCATTTCCGTCGACGAATGGGTGATCATAAGCGAGCCAAAGTGCAGGAGGATGGCACTGACCGGATGAACGAAGTATTCAGGTGTCTCGCCATTGGCAAATCAGCAAAGCTGCTCAAGTCTCGACGGCAGTGAGGCTGCCGGAGGTGGGTCGTGCAGGACTTCGCCGGTTGTGTCGTCGACCACTTGAATGTCATCGTGAGGCAAGCGCAATCGTCCGGCTGCGTTGGGATCTTCCAATGTGTTGTGCGTGAGAAGTTCGTGCAGGTGTAGAGATGGTTTCAGCGGTCAGCGGCGCGTTCAAGGCTGATGAGTAGCGCATGGCCACGTAGTTGTTCAATACCATCTGCTCGCCATGCGTCCTTGGCTCTCGTTTCTCGCGGAGCATTTCGCGCGCCACCTCGCGCGTAGTCGCTGCGCCCTCGATCAGGCTCGATGCGATACCTTCTTCGCGAAGATTTCGAATGAGGTAGCGATCTCGCGTTTCCTCGTTAGTGACGGTCTGACGCTCCCATTGGGCCCCCGGCTTGCTGAGTGATGCGGTGAAGCGATTCCTGCGCCATCTCCGGCTGGGCGATGACGAATGGCTGACCATGCACATCGAGTACTGGTGTTGGTTGGGACATCGCTTGTCGCGCGAATTTGAGACCGAACCACCACTCGCGGAGGTTGAGTCCGGCGGGCGGTTCACGATGGCGAAGATCGTTCCAATGCAGATACTTCCGCCGGACGGCGAACCCTTCACCAGATCGAGTATCGCCGACAGTCGCGGCAAGCATTCCGTGACCAGCACCAAAATCGAGGGATTGGGGGATGCGCATGCGGCGACTCTCCGGAATACTAACAAATACTAATTCCTGTCAATATTAGTATATGTCGCTTATCGGTCAGTACAAACTAATGTTGACATGAATTAGTATTTGGTAGTATGAAGCGAATCTCACGTAATTTAATCGCAGCATTACGTTATAACTCTCATGGTTTACCGTCAGCGTTGGAGGCGGCGCAGACTGCTAGCCCTTGCCGAGCTGGCGACCTCAGGCGACTTGCGGCTGGCTGCGGTCTTCTTTTGGCGGTCTTGGCTTTGGCGACCTTTTCTTGGTGGTCTTTTTGGCCTTTGCCGTGCCTGCTGGGTTGGCCTTCTTGGCCTTCGGGGCGCGGGGGTCCTTGCCTTGGTCGCGGAGCTTTTGCTCGCGGGCTGCTAGGAGTTCCAGGCCCTTTTCGAGGCTGATCTTGGCGGGATCGTGGCCCTTGGGGATGGTCGCGTTGACCACGCCGTCGGTGACGTACGGGCCGAAGCGGCCGTTCTTCACTTTGATCTCGACTTCGGATGCCGGGTGTTTGCCCAATTCGGCAATGACCGCGGTTCCGGCTGCCTTGCGCCGGCCCTTGGGCTGCTTGAAGATATCGATCGCCTGCTGGAGCGTCACGCTGCTGAGCTGCGCGTGGTTTTCCAAACTGCGTGAATCGGTTCCCATGCGCAGGTACGGACCGAACTTCCCGTCCTGTGCCGTGATCACTTCGCCGGATTCCGGATGCGTGCCCACCTCGCGCGGGAACGACAGCAGCATCTGTGCCTGCTCCAGCGTGATGTCTTCCATCGTCATGTCGGGCCAGAGGCTCGCCATTTTCGGCTTGCTGCCCTTTTTCACCTTCCCCTTGTCGGTGAGTTCCGGGTCGCCGAGCTGCACGTAGGGGCCGAACCTGCCCGTCTTGATGTAGATCGGTTTGCCCGTTTCGCTATCGTTGCCCAGCACGCGGTCGCCCAGCGCCGCCTGTTCGAGCAGTTCCATCGCGCGATCGACGGTAAGTTCGTCCGGGGCGGTATCGGCTGGTATTGTCGCGCGCAGGTCGCTGTCGCCGATCTGCACGTACGGGCCATATCGACCCACGCGCGCGCTGACCGTTTCGCCCTTGTCGTTTTTCCCAAGGTCGATGCTGCACACGGCGCGGGCGTCGATCTCCTCCCAGCCCGAACCGATCATCTGCTTCAAGCCGATGTCGGAAACGTGGTCGCCATTCTTCTTCGCGCCAGGCTGACCGAAGTAGAAGTCGTGCAGCCACGGCCCCGATTCACGCTGCCCGCTGGCGATCGCGTCGAGCGCGTCCTCCATCTTCGCGGTGAACTCGAAGTCCACGAGATTTTCCAAATGCTGTTCGAGCAGGTTGGTCACGGCGAACGCGGTAAACGTCGGCACCAGCGCGGACCCCTTCTTCCACACGTATCCGCGATCCTGAATCGTCTGGATGATCGCGGCATAGGTACTCGGGCGACCAATCCCGCGCTCCTCCAACTCCTTGATCAGGCTCGCTTCGGTGAAACGCGCGGGCGGCTGGGTGGTGTGACCGCTCGGTTCGACCTTCTCCGCCGACAGCTTCTCACCTTCGGCAAGCGCGGGGAGAATCTTCTCCTGGTCTTCAAGCTGCGCCTGCGGATCGTCGCTGCCTTCGACGTATGCCCGCAAGAACCCGGGGAACTTGATCACTTTGCCCGACGTGGTGAACGCAGCTTCGCCGTCGGAACCGCCATCGGCTGAGATGCGCACCGTCGTCCGCAGGCCCTGCGCGTCCTTCATCTGCGACGCGACCGTGCGCTTCCAGATGAGTTCGTAGAGCCTCAGCGCGTCGTCGTTGAGATCGTTCGCGAGGCTCTTCGGCGTGCGCATCTGATCGCCGGCGGGGCGAATGGCTTCGTGCGCTTCCTGCGCGTTCTTGCTCTTGCTCGCGTAGGTTCGCGGCTTGTCGGGGAGATACTCGTCGCCGTAGAGCGACTTGATCTGCGCACGCGACGCGTTGATCGCCTCTTGGGAGAGGTTCGTCGAGTCGGTACGCATATAAGTAATGTAACCGTTCTCGTAGAGCGTCTGCGCGATGCGCATCGTTCGTTGCGCGCCGAAGCGCAGCTTGCGACCGGCTTCCTGCTGCAAGGTCGAGGTGATGAACGGCGGATAAGGCCGGTTGGTGAACGGCTTTTCTTTGACCTCGCTGACGGTGAAGTCGGCGCTGCGCAGCGTGTCGGCAAGTCGGCCCGCCGACGTCTCATCGAGCAGGCGAACGGCATCGCCATCCTTCAACTGCCCGGTGCGTTCGTCGAAGTCCTTTCCGGTCGCGACGCGTTTGCCGCCCAACTCAACCAGACGCACTTCGATCGGTGAGGTGTCGCCCAACTGCTTGCGCAGCACAGCGTCGAGATCCCAGTATCCTGCACTGACGAAGAGCATCCGCGCGCGTTCGCGATCGACGATCAAGCGCGTCGCCACCGACTGCACGCGACCAGCCGATAGTTTCGGGCCGATCTTCCGCCAGAGCACCGGAGACACTTCATAGCCATAGAGACGGTCGAGCACGCGGCGCGTTTCCTGCGCGCTCACCAGACCGGCATCGATCTCGCGCGTCTCATTCACCGCGCGGGTGATGGCGTGCTTGGTGATTTCGTCGAACACCATGCGCTTGACCGGGACCTTGGGCTTGAGCACCTGCACGAGGTGCCACGCAATGGCTTCGCCTTCGCGGTCTTCGTCCGTCGCGAGGTACAGTTCGGTCGCACCGTTGAGCAGCTTGCGCAGCTTGGTCACCTGCGCCTTCTTGTCCTTGGGGACGATGTAGAGGGGTTTGAACTCGTCTTCGACGTTCACCCCCAGACGTGCCCAAGGCTCTTCCTTAACCTCTGCCGGTATCTCCGACGCAGATGAAGGCAGATCGCGAATGTGCCCAATCGACGACTCGACGGCGTACCCGGAACCGAGGTACTTCGAGATCGTGCGGGCCTTCGCGGGCGACTCAACAATGACCAGTGCTTTCGACATAGGGCGAGTAGCTATCCTGGAATGG
Organism: Phycisphaerales bacterium; assembly: GCA_020639095.1. Taxonomy (GTDB): domain Bacteria; phylum Planctomycetota; class Phycisphaerae; order UBA1845; family UBA1845; genus JACKHG01. The sequence continues at coordinate 11,714 of JACKHH010000015.1, forward strand.
GCTATCTTTGTCAAGGCAGCACCGCCGCTATGTCCAGCCAAATGGCGGCGGGTATGCGCCTAAAGTATTGTTATAGATATAGTTACTTCTACTACCGGTCCGCGCTTTCGGCAAACCACCGGCCCTCGCGGCTGCGGAAACTGTCTTCTGCCTGCAAGACGAACACCGATCGCGCTACCGATCATTTCGGCACGAGCCCGCAGCTTCCGCCAATGGTTGTAGGCACGTATCGTCCGGAAATCCCGTGGCGCACAGGCAATAATTGCCGAAGCTGTGCAGGCTACCACGATGCGTGAATATCGGGAGAATAGGCAGGCAGGCGGCAGGTGAATTCCGGAGACGACGGCTACCCGAGCTTGTGGCACCAGTACGTGGTCGTTGTCAGTGGCACTTCGCATTTTCCGTCGGGGAAATGCACAGCCAGCAGATCGCGTAGCGCCCGCTCGAAGCGCGGGGCGTCTTCGCGGGCGAGCACGTTGCGGATATACGACACGCTGCGGGTGAAGCCGATAAACCCGTCCGCGGTGAGCCGCCAGGTCGATCGCACCGTCGCGCTTGCCAGGGCGCTGAAGGCCCTCGCAGCTGCCACCTTCGCAGCCCAGTCCTGCGCCCGGTACTCGCGGCGGTATGCCGGGTTCCACGTCGCCACGAGTTCCTCGAAGGCGGCTACGAACGCGTCATCGCCGTCGCGGTTATTCCACACCAGCAGCAACAGGCCGCCGGGCTGGAGGATGCGAGCGAATTCCGCGAGCGCGACGGGCGGATTGAACCAATGAAAGGACTGCGCGCAGGTGACGGCTGACATGGACGCGGTGGCGATCGCGGTGCGTTCCGCCGACGCGCAGACGCAGTGTATCCTGCCGGTCCCGCAAGCCGGTGCGAACTGCCCGAGCATCGCGACGCTCGGTTCGATCGCGACGACCTCGCGACCGGCACCCGCCAGCGCGTGCGTGAAAATCCCGGTCCCGGCACCCACGTCCGCGATGATGCCCGGAGGGGCATCGCGAGCGACGCGGGCGATGACCTCGGCGGGGTAGCTGGGCCGGTAGCGTGCGTAGTCGTCGCTGCAATGATCAAAGGCGCGTTTGGCCATGTCGCTGACCTGAAATATAATGCGGGTTTGCGCGGTTCACCAGCCGGCATGGTAGTTTGTGGGGCCGGCTTGCCAGCCGGTCGCGACAGGCGGGAGAGCCTGACCCACACGTGTAATAGGTTGCTGTCATCAAAGGACACTGAATGCCCGACGTATCGCTCATTCGTAACTTCGCCATCGTCGCCCACATTGACCACGGCAAGAGCACGCTGGCCGACCGGCTTATGGAGCACGCCGGTGCGGTCTCGCAACGTGAACTCCGCGCGCAGATGCTCGACGACATGGACCTTGAGCGCGAGATGGGCATCACCATCAAAGCCAACCGCTGCTCGATGAACTACACCTACCAGGGCAAGACGTACCTGCTCAATCTGCTGGATACGCCCGGGCACGTGGATTTCCACTATGAGGTGTCGCGGGCGCTGGCTGCGTGCGAGTGCGTGCTGTTGCTGATCGACGCGGCGCAGGGCGTGCAGGCGCAGACGGTGGCGAACGCGTACCTCGCGGTCGACGCAGCCGTTGAGATCATCCCGGTGATCAACAAGATCGATCTGCCCGGCGCGCACCCGGAAGACTGCGCGCTGGAGGTCGAGCAGGTGCTGGGACTGCCGGCGGAAGAAGCGATCTTCACGTCCGCCAAGACGGGCCAGGGCATCGGCGATGTGTTCAAAGCCATCATCGAACGCGTTCCGCCGCCCAAGGGCGACCCCAAGGGCCAGGTTCGCGCGCTGATCTACGACGCCAAGAACGACGTGCACCGCGGCGTCATCAGTCACATTCGCATGTTCGACGGCACGATGAAACGCGGCGACAAACTCCGCTTCTGCGCCGGTGGCGGGGAACGCATCATCACGGAGGTCGGTAAGTATTTTCCCAAACCGCGCGCGGTCGAAGAACTCGCTGCCGGTGAAGTGGGTTACATGCTCGCGAGCATCAAGACCATCGCCGACGTGAACATCGGCGACACCGTGACGAAGGCCAGCGACCCCACGGATCGTCCGCTGCCGGGTTACCAATCGCCGCAGCAGATGGTCTTTTGCGACTTTTTCCCCGGTCCGGGCACGGAAACGCCCGAGCTGCGCGAAGCCTTCGAGAACCTCTGGCTCAACGACAGTTCGTTCACCTACGAGACGACCTCGTCGGACGCCTTGGGCATCGGTTTTCGCTGCGGGTTCCTCGGCCTGCTGCACATGAAGATCATTCAGGAGCGGCTCGAACGCGAGAGCGATGTCAACATCGTGCAGACCGCGCCGACCGTGACCTATGAGGTCGTCGAGAAGAACGGCAAGACCTACCACATCGAGTCGCCGAGCGAGCTGCCCGACATGTCGATCGTCGACGAGATCCGCGAGCCGATGTGCCGGGCGCAGGTGATCATTCCCGCGGAGTATGTCGGCGACGTGCTCAAGCTGTCGCTCGATCGCCGCGGCACGCACCAGAAGACCGAGTACCTCTCGCCGACGCGCGTGATGCTCACCTTTGATTTTCCCCTGGGCGAAATCATTTACGACTATTACGACAAGCTCAAGAGTTCGACGCGCGGGTACGGGACAGCCGATTATGAGCTGACCGGTTACCACGTCGACAAACTCGTCAAGCTCGACATCCTGGTCAACGGCATGCCGGTCGATGCGCTCAGCGTGATCGTACACAAGGACAAAGCCCAGGTCCGCGGCAGGCGGCTGATCCAGCGGCTCAAGAAAGAGATTGACCGCCACCAGTTTGAAATTCCCCTACAGGCTGCGATCGGCGGGAAGATCGTCGCCCGCGAAACCATCGCAGCCTACCGCAAGGACGTCACCGCGAAGTGCTACGGCGGCGACATCACCCGCAAGCGCAAGCTGCTGGAAAAGCAGAAGGAAGGCAAGAAGCGCATGAAGCAGGTGGGCATGGTCGCGATCCCGCAAAAAGCCTTCATGAGCGTGCTCGATCCGGGGGATTAGGCTTGAGACTTGAGGCCTAAGTCTTGAGGCAATTCTCTGCACTTCGCGGTGCGGCCCTTGCATCTTCGGAGCGGTTCATGTCGTGAACCAGACTCGCCGCCGACGTCACTATCGCATTTGGATTGATCCACTGGCGCAAACGTCCGCTGGCTGGTTTAAGATGAGTCGGCGTTCTTCTTTGCTTCTTGGGGTTATTCTACTTGTTGTTGGTGTCTACCACTTTATCAGTTGCCTCCTTGGGGCGCGTTTTGCCGGCGTCTTTGGCGAATTCGTGGCGTTGTTGATCGCCGGCATCGGAGTCGTCTGCCTGGTCGGCGCTACACGAGCGACTCGTGAAAAAACCATGCGAACGAACGTGCGCGTGTCACGTCGAGATGAGCGACTTGCCCGGATTGTCGGGATGGACGGCGCAACGCGGCGTGTGCCGCATCGGTTGCTCGAACACGCCTTGCGGCATGACTGGGGTGTTCGCGCCAGCAAGCGTTTCCACCGGTTCCTCGGCGCATTTCTTCGAAAACTACCGGCTGGTGATACCGTTGTTATTGACGGACCGCGTGGGTGTGATGTGGTATTACCCGTAGCCACCGAGCAATCGTTCGAGCCGGTAGAGTATGGACATGATGTATATGACTCAATCATTTCAGAGTTGTGCTTTGCCGCACAGCATCGCGACCCGCAGTGCTATATGATCGACATGGAGCGTGGCGGTTACATCAAGGCGGAGACACAAACTGAATCGCGGACGGACAAGCGAGCTGGCGTATTGGACTTTGTTTTCTCGCGTGTGCTCGGTCTGGTGTTCGCGATTGTCTGCGTGATTTCGTGTGTCGGCGGTCTTGTGTTTGTCGTTGGGAAAATGTTATATCTCGCCGCGGCTGGCAATCCCGTCGCGGCAGCCGCGACCCTGGCGCTCGCGTGTCTTGTGTTCGGGCCGGTGTTGTATCGCAAACTGGTGATGGGGCGCGGAGCGTACCTTGTTCCCGGCGGCATCGTGCTCACGGAGCAGCGTTTTTGGCGCGAGCGCGGCAGCATGCACTATTTCTGCGCGGTGACGACGCCCATGATCATCGACTGGATAGGTCAGAGCGCGTATGTCCTGCGCAGCGACGGCATTCAAGTCGTGCCCGCCAACTGGACGCTTCTTGCCGCATGGATGAGCAACGCCCGCTCGCCGTCAGAGGCGGAGTTGGAGAGCTTGATTGACCAGAAGTAGGTTCAGTTGCGGTGTGCCGGGCGGCAGTCGTTAGCGGTCGTCATGGGAATGGGCAATTCGGTAGCCCCCGTGAAGGGGTGGCCACCCGGCCCAATCGCGCCGATGTGTCCTACGACGCGTGCGGCAGTTTGAGTTCGCAGAGGTCTTCGACCCAGTAGCGTAGCTTCGTGCGTTGCGGGAAATCGCTGCGGATCCCGAAGATGACGCGGACCCGGGCGGGGCCTTTGATCTCGTCTTCCGCAATGTCGGTCGCGTCGTCGGACTCCGCGTTGGTGGCGAGCGTCGCGTCGGCTGCCTGGGCCGTAGCGCCGGGCGGGGGCGTGATCGGCTCACCATTGGCGTCGAGTTGTTCGGACTTGAATGCGATCGCCTGCGGCGTGCTCCCGAATCCCATCGCATCGAGCATGCCCGTGCTGAGGCCGGCATCGTGCGGCACTAGCCGGAAGTTCGACGGCGACCAGGTGTTCTCCGGCGGGTCGTCCTCGTACAGGTCGGGAAGCGGTGGGAGATCGGCTGCGGGTGTGATGGTCATGTCCACCGCGACGTAGTACGCCGGTCGCAGACGCTCAAGGTCCACCGCGTCGTCCTCGTCCGCGTCCTCGTCATCGTCATCGTCATCGTCGGGCTCGTACATTTCCCTTTCGTGCTCAAGCACGTCAGGCGGTGGCGTGACCACGCGCACGTCGTGCAGAGTCACGGCTGCACCTACGAGCGGGCGCGCGACCATGTCCATACCCTGACCGGTCGTATTGCGCCACCAGCGTTTCAACGACCATTTCACGTACGCCACCATCATCCCGAGCGTCGCGAGGATGAGCAGGATGGCGCCCCACCAGGGCAGGTAGCGGCTCGCGACGATGGCGGCAACGAGCATGGCCACGATGACGAAGATGTGCTTTTTCATCAGACATGTTCTCCGAAATGCGTTGTGCGGAAGGGCGGTTTTACCGGGGTGTTTCCGATCGGTCGGTCCCTCCAGTTGACCCTACCGCTGATAATCTCCGCTCTTGCCGCCGGTTTTCCGCTCCAGGGTTATGGGCCCGATGGTCATGGCCTTGTCTGCGGATTTCCCCATATCGTAGAGTGTAAGTGCCGCGATGGTCGCGCCGGTGAGCGCTTCCATCTCCACGCCCGTGCGAGCCGTTGTCTTCGCGCGGCAGGTGATGGCGAGCGCGTTATCGGCAGCCTGCGCAATGTCGATCTCGACGCAGTCGAGCGGCAGCGGATGGCACAACGGGATAAGGTCCGCGGTGCGCTTCGCGGCTTGTATTCCGGCGACGCGCGCGACTGCGATCGCGTCGCCCTTGGGCAGGTCGCCGGCGAGGATAGCCGATACGACCTGCGGCGTGGTTGTGATCCGCGCGCTGGCGATGGCTTCGCGCGCGGTAGGCAATTTGGGAGAGACGTCGACCATGCGCGCGTTGCCGCGCTCGTCGACGTGCGAAAGCGTGGGTGGTTGTTCGCCGGGAGGGTTGGAGCGATTGTCGGAGGGCATGTCGGAACTCCTGAAGCATTCGTGATCGCGGGCCGTGCGTTGAATTGTGGTGCAGGCATGTTGCCTGCACAACTGTGCACGGGTTGCGTCTGTTGTCGGGGTACGGTGCTCTAGCAATCGCAGTTCGGACTCGTGGTGCGGGCGTTTTGCCGGCACTCGTCGCGCTGTTTGGGACACTTCGCGGATCTACCGCTCCCTGACAGTCGCGGCTCGGATTTATCGGGGCGCTTCGACTCAAGCGCCGGGGACATTATCCGGTTTTCACGGCGCTTGGTGCAAGCGCTTGAATCGGATACGTGTGGATCGCCGCGGGGGACACTCGGCAGATGCGCACATTGCGATGGTCTTCGCCCACGCCGTTGCTGGCGGTGGGAGACGGTGCTGCCGATGCTGCGCGCCGTGCGTTCGACTGCGTGACCTCACGTCGCGGGCGGCGGGTGTTGTTCTTGCTCGTCGGCGTGTGGATGCTCAATCTTTTTGACCTCACATTGACATTGCGGGCGTGGAATGACGGCGTGATGTACGAGCAGAATCCGCTCGCGCGCGGGTTGTTGGCGTACGGGCCGGGCGGGCTGGCGGTGTGCAAGCTCGCGCTGGTGGGGGCAGCGACGGCAGTTCTGTTCAGCTATCGCCGCTTCCGCTGCGCCGAGGTCGCGAGCATGCTGGCGCTGCTCATTTACGTCGGCGTCGCGTTCCAATGGAAGTATTGCTACGAAATGTACGACATGGCGCATCGCAACGCGGTCAACTGTGCCGACTTCTCGCGCGTAGACGCGTTCATGCGCGTGGTTCCCGTGCTTTAGCGGCACGACTGTTTGCACCTCCGGTCCTGTCTGACGCCGCGTCCTGCGGTGAATGCCCGAGCGGCTGCGCGCCCTGCGCAGTGCATCCCAGCCAAACAGCCCGTCACGACTATGATTGAGGCGTGATCGCCGAAGGCCGTCAACGCGCTGCATCTTGTTATTCGGTATCAAATTCAGTCGCCCGGGTTCATAGGTTGCCGCGAAAACCCCTCTCCCCCTTGGGGGAGAGGTCGGGTGAGGGGGTGGATGCGAGGGCGTTCGTGTGCATTGGCGTTGTCGTACGATGCCCTCCCCTTGCCCCTCCCGGAGGGAGGGGAGTTTGCGACGCCGTTCATCATGTGCATCCGCCCGCAATCGCGGTATGACCGTGGAGGTTCCATGCCTGTCGACTTTGAAACGATCGATGAAATCCTCAACACCGCGTGGCGCGAAGAGCGTCAGATGCTTTTCGAGCACGAGGTCTACGCGCTGATCCATGCCTCCGGTGCGGTGCGCGTGCCGCGTACGGTGTTTCGCGGGGCGGGTGATTCGTTCTCAGCCGGTGATCTTGAGAGCGTGCCGGGTGAGCGCGCGGTGCTCAAAATCGTCTCGCCCGATCTGGCGCACAAGAGTGATCTTGGCGGGGTGCGTTTCGTGTCGCGCGATCTCGACGCGATCAACCAGGTGGCGACGGAGTTTGAGAAAGTCGCGAAAGGTGCGAATGCACGGCTGGCTGGTGCGGTACTTTGCGAATACATGCCGCACGATGCCGCGAGCCTGGGCAACGAACTCTTCGTGGGCATTCGCGCCGCGCGCGCGTTCGGACCGATCATCGCCGCCGGTCTGGGCGGGGTACACACTGAGTACCTCGCATCGGTCACGCAGAAAGGAAAAGCCGTTGCCACCGCGCTCGCGGAACAGACCGACGGCAAACGTTTCTTCGCGCTCTTCCAACGCACGATGGCGTACGACATTCTCTCGGGCAACGCGCGCGGGTATCGCCGCATCATCGAGGACGACACGCTCATCGAGTGCTTTGACGCGTTCATCGCGATGGCGCATCGCTATTGCGACAACGAGCGCACCGGCAAGCCGCTGATCGCTGAGCTTGAAGTGAACCCCTTCGCGCTTACCGATGGGCATATGGTTCCGCTTGATGGCCTGTGTTCGCTGACCAGCGCACGTGCGACCGTTCCTCCACGGCCGATTGCGAAAATTGGCAACCTGCTCAAACCAAAGTCGATGGCGATCGTCGGAGTGTCGTCGCGCGGGATGAACATGGGCCGGGTTATTCTGAACAACGTGCTCGCGTGCGGGTTTGACACGTCGCGGCTCTTCGTGATCAAGCCCGATGCCGACATGGTTGACGGTGTGCGCTGCGTGCCCGCGATCGCGGACTTGCCGGAGGCGGTTGATCTGCTGGTCGTTGCGGTAGCGGCTCCCCAGGTTCCGGGGATCGCTGACGAGGTAATCGATTCCGGCAAGGCGCAGTCGGTGATTCTGATTCCGGGTGGGATGGGCGAAACGGAGGAGGGCCGCGGGCCGGAGGAACGCCTGCGTCAGCGTATCGCGTCGGTGCGCAGCCAGCGTGCGGACGGCGGGCCGGTGTTTCTCGGGGGGAATTGCCTCGGCGTGCAGTCGCGGCCCGGAAAGTACGACACCATGTTCATCCCAGCCGACAAGCTGGCCAAGCGTTGGGAGTTCCCTGCACGCCGGACCGCTGTCGTGTCGCAGAGCGGTGCGTACGTCATCACGCGTTTGAGCAACCTGGAGACGCTCGACCCCGAGTTCGCGATCTCCATCGGCAACCAGATCGACCTCACCATCTCCGATGTGGTGCGCTACCTTGATGAACACACCGACGTCGAAGTCTTCGGCATATACGTTGAAGGTTTCCGCGAACTCGACGGGTTGGAGATGGCTCGCGCGGTGCGCCGGGCGGTGTCGCGCGGCAGCGACGTCATCTTCTACAAAGCCGGTCGCACCGCATCGGGGCGTGCAGCCACCGCGGGGCATACCGCATCGATCGCCGGCGACTACAACGTCTGCGAAGCCGCGTTAACCTCGGCGGGGGCGCTCGTCGCCGAGACGTTCAAGGAGTTCGAGAACCTCGTGCAGCTTGCCGCCCACCTCCATGGCCGGGTGTTTACAGGCCGGCGCATCGGTGCGGTGAGCAACGCGGGCTATGAAGTTGTCGGTATGGCGGATGCAACGGTCGGCCCGAACCATCAGGTCGCGTTTGGCGAGCTGCGCTACACCGACCAAGCCGAGCTGCGCACCATCCTCCAGCGATACCAACTTGATCGTCTGGTCAACCTGACGAACCCGCTCGACCTGACGCCTATGGCTGGTGACGCCGCGCACGAAGAGGTGCTCCGCCTCATGCTGGAATGCCCTAACATCGACGCCGTCGTCGCCAGCTTCGTGCCGCTCACGCCCGCGATGAAGACTACGCCCGAGGAAATCGGCGACGCAAGTTCGCTCGCACATCGTTTGCCCAAGCTGTTCGCTGAGTCGTCGAAGCCCCTGGTCGTCGCGATCGATTCGGGTTCGCTCTATGATCCACTCGCCCGAGCGATCCGAACCGGCGGCGTGCCCGTGTTCCGCTCCGCCGACAGCGCCGTGCGGGCTTTGGGGCGATACCTCTGCCACCGAGCACGCGAATAGTGGTGTGCGCAAACGCGCCGCGTGCGATACGGGATAAACAAGAACGCCCGCAAGCGATTTGATTTCGCTTGCGGGCGTTTTGTTTTGTGGTGCAGGCATCTTGCCTGCATACGATTTGAGTTGTCGCGATGCAGGCTGGAAGCCTGCATCACATTGTCACTTGCCGCGTCTTCGCTTATTCAGCCAGGTCCGCATTCATGACCGCGTCGTAGCGATCGAACGCTTCGGGGTCGCGGGCGGCGAGGTCGTTCTCATCGGTGAAGACGGTGACGACTTCGGTGTCGCCCTTGCGGACGGTCATCTCGATGTTGCCGTTGGGCTGCACCTTGAACGTTCGTGATGCTTTTCCAAAGAAGCCCGACGCCTGGCCCGGCTCGAAGTGGAACTCGAAGTTGCCGAGCGCGTCCTGCAACGACTCATGGATTTTCGCCATCTCGGCTGGGTCTATCTTCACGCTGCTGCCGAACGACTTGATGAGGTCGTTGTGCAGGTCGCTGAAGTCGAAGTCCGACGGATCAACCGATACGTTCAAATCAAAGGTGTAGGTCTGGCCGTTGTCGCCAACCCACGAGCCGCCCGCACCTGACGCGCTGCGGTTGTAAATCTCAAATGCGTCGGCGTCCGCGGCCTCCAGGGCGGCTGCATCGGCGTACTGTGCCTCGACTGCGTTGTCTTCGTCGTCGGAGGCGTAGCGCTTCACGGTGATCGGTCCGTCACCTTCCTGGCGAATGTCGAGTACTTCGCCGTTGTCATCGTTCTGAATTTCGATGACGCGGTTGCCGTCCCGCACCGCGACCTGCACGCTCGTGCCGCTATTGTCGAGGAATTGCAGAACACCCGCGGGCAGGTTGTCGAGGTCGCCCGCGTTGAGAATGGTCATTTTGCCCTGCGGATTGACCATCCCGATGTGCGGATTCACGATGACCTTGTCGCGGAACTTGATGTCCGGCGTGTGCAGCCATTGAATTCCGCCGTCTCTCGGCGACGCGAGCGTCGCGCTGATGTCCATCGCGGTCCCGTCACGCAGGATTGAGAAATCCACCGTCGTGCCCGCTCCGAGTCCGCCGATCATTTTTGCGAGATCCGATACTTCCGTGGAGATCGCTTCGCCGTTGACGGCGGTGATGACGTCGCCCTTTTGCAGGCCCGCCTGCTCCGCCGGGCTGTCACTGACCACGTTGAGCACGACCACGCCCTTGTCGACCTCTTCAGTTTCGCCATTGCGCACAACAGTGTGCCCCAGCGCCACGCCCAGCCAGCCGCGATTCGGGTCGACTTCCAAGGCGTGCGTGAATACGTTGACGTGCGGCGCGTCGCCATCGTTGGCAACGGCGCTGATAAACATCGCGTGGGCATCGTTCGCGCCGTCCAGAACGGCTGTCCCGTCGTCGCCGATTCGGATGACCTTGACGTTTTTGCTGACGTTGCCGTTGTCATCGGCTTCGACGGTGACGACAACCGCGTTGCTCTTTTCCGCTACCGTTCCGGTCTGATCGATTGCCAGTGCGGGCGCTACCAGCGCCAGACTGCAAAGAAAAGTGATTGCCTTCATGGGGGTTTTCCTTTCCATCAACTTACAGGGTGCGAGAAATGTCCGGTTCCCGACCGCTCCGGGCCCGATGATTGACATGGTTACGTCCCTCTTGCGCGCAATATCGTGTCCCCGCGTGTCAAATGGGGTTTTTCGTATAGTCCAATTCGTCGCCGTCGCGTTCGACTTCGCGAACGTGGTCGACGTCGATGAGGTAAAGATTGCCCGACTTGTCCGTAATCAGCAGGCGATTTCGCTGCGTCACGCGATCGAGTTCACGCGGCGACTGTGCGGACACCGTCCAGATCCCGCCCTCGCTCGGCTGCAAAGTCTGCATCGCGGGGTTGGAGCCGATCGGATTGGTACCTACCGTGGGAATCATCGCGTGGCTGTTGCCGGTGTGCTTGACGTTGTTTGCCAGCGAGTTGTTGCTGACGGGCGTCGGCGATTGCAGGTTCGCGTCCCGGGCTGGCGGGGTTTGCAAAAACACAACCAGCGCCAAGCATGCCGCGAGCGCGCTACCCACCAGCATCCACCGCCCACCGCGATGATGCGCTGCGGGGCGTGATGCCGCGGGCTGTGATTCCGGCGCGGGCACCACAAGTCGCGGTGCCTGCCGCCGCGCGGCGCAATCACGGAGCACCTCAGCTGCCAGGGTATCGATGGCGGCGTACTGCTCGAGCATCTGCCGGGCGGCGGGGTTACGCAGCAACTCGCGATCCAACTCGAGCTGTTCGTCCGCCGTGAGTTCACCATCAAGCCGGCGCGAGATCAGACGTTCCAGTTGTTCGTTCACGTGCGTCATGGTTACAGCATTCCTTGCAAAGCGTCGCGCAGCTTTCGCCGCGCCCGCACCAGCCGAGTCTCGACCGTGTCTACCGGCACATCGAGCACCTCGGCGATTTGTCGATAACTCCATCCCTCCAGGTGGCGAAGCGTGAGCACTTCGCGGTACAGCGGCGAGAGCGCGTCGATGGCTTCGCGAACGGCTTGGCGTTGCTCGGCGCGGGTGAGGCTGTCGTCCGCGTCGGGTGCATGGCCTGCTCCGACCGCGCCGGCGTTGAGCGTTTCCGCGAAACGTTTGCGACGCGTGATGTCGCGGCCCGCGTCGACTGCGGCGTTACGCGCCAGGCGGTACAACCAGTTGCGCCACTTGCCGACATCGCGAAGCTCCGTCGCCCGTTCCCAAACGGTGGTCCAGACCTGCTGGGTCACGTCGTCGACGCGGTGCGGATCGCCCAGGACCGAATAGACGATGCCGCGCACCCAGCCGTCCTGGCGGCGCAACAGCTCACGGAAGGCGTCGGGGTCACCCTGCTGGATGGCCTCGATCACCGGCTGGTCCGGATCAGGTTCCGTCGTCGCCGCCATTTGACTCATCACCCATACAGACGAACGCAAACCCGCCAGCCTGTCAGCCGGCGGGAGGATTTTCAAGAGAATCGCGAGGATATGGGACGAAGGAGCGGTTCTTGGGGCCTACGCCTGCGTTGTGACAGGATACGCCCTTTGCAACGCCAGTTCGCGGGCTTCTTCGTAGGCTGGGTGCAGTTCGGTCCAGTCCAGGCACTCGGAGAGGCGCTCTACGCGGTTGCGCATCTGGATGCGCTGACGACGCGTCATCTGCGCGAAGCGGATGAGCACGTCGGTGAGTTGGTCGATGGCGGCACCCGTGTCCACGTGCCGACGCTTGAGCACATAAATCCCATTCTCCTCGTGGTCGAGCACGTTGGCTTGGATGAACGCGCCGAAACCGCTGAGGTCGGTACACACCGAGGGGATACCCAGCACGGCACACTCAGCCGGCGTGTACCCCCAGGGCTCGTAGTACGATGGGAAAACCCCAAGATGGCAGCCGCGGACGAACTCGGGATAGTCCATGCGAAAGAGCGGATTGGTGCGGTTGATGAATTCCGGATGGAAGACAACCTTCACGCGATCGTGCGCGTTGTTGAAGAGCTGGCGGTGACGCAGATGGTTGAGCACCGGATCGCTGTGCTCATCGTACATGTGGTGGGTCACGATCGGCGGCAGTTCCGTCTTCGCGCGCGTGTGCAGCAGGCGCTTGAGCACGACCATCTCTTCCGGTTTGATCAGGTCTTCCGATTCGGGCAGTTCGCCGCGCGCCGCGATCTCGAAAAGCCGGTGGCGGAAGTTGTTCCCAATCTCATCGCAACTGCTCCGCAACTCCTGGAGCATGGTGTGCGCCTGCAACACCTCGACGTTGAGGTGGCGCGTAGCAGCCGCGGTTACGATGAACGCGACCACCGTCGTTTCGCTGCCCGCGTGCATCAGGTGATGGTTGAGCCGCGAGAGCGCTTCGATGAATACGTCGATGCCCTTGTTGTGATACTCGTAGCGCCCCGACGTGAAGAGGTAGATCGTCTTGTCCAGGTCAAATGAGTACGTGCCGAAGAAGTGACCCTGCACGAATTGGTTGATGCGCTCCTTCGACTGCCGGTGCATGTTCTGAAACTCATGCAGCGCGGCAAACTTCTCGACGCGCAGTCCGTTGGGTAGCACCTTCTCAGGCCGGCGCTTCAGCAGGTGGTCCGCCTCCAGCGCGGTGATGTCCGAAACGGTCGTGAACACATGCGAGCCGGTGCTCGCGGCGCGCTCGATGCAGTAGCGGTGGTAAATCTGGCGTTCACCGGCTTCCGCGTCGGGGTTGATCCACGGCAAACGTTCGTAAAAGTCCGTCGTGGATGCGCAGAGGTAGCGGCCCAGCAGCGTCGCGTGCGTGGTAAAGACGGTCGCGAGCGGCAGTTCGCGGCGACGCACGATGGGTAGGGCAGCGGCTGCCAGCCATTCGTGAAAATGCGCGATGATCTGCCGCCGGCCTCCGTACCGGTTGCACAGGTCCTCGAAGAATTCCGCGACGAGATAGCCGAAGGCGATGCTGTCGTTCGTTTCGGAGTCTTCGTCGGGATAGTGGATTCCACAATCCTGCCAGTAGCGCGCGCGGAACTCGTTGAGTCGCGGGAACGCGGCGTAGAAATCGATGAGCAGGACGCGGGGATTTCCGGTGACGAGCCACCGGCCATAGTGTACCTGCGTGCCCGCAGCCCGTAGGTTTTCGATCGTCGGTCCGAGGATTTCGCCGGGTTCGAGTTCTTCAAACTCCATCGCGGCGCTGCCGGGCGCGTACGGTCCGATCAGGCAGTAGCGATCACCGTAGAGTTCCTGGGTGATCGCAGCCTTTGAACGCAGCACGGTGTAGATGCCGCCGACGCGCCGGCACACTTCCCATGCGACTTCAAAGAGCAGCGGTCCGGATTCGATGTCGACAAGTGATTCGTCGTCAACAGGGATATGCCCAATACCTTTGGTTGTGCGCTTGGTTGCCATGATCGAATGATGCTGTGATAAGCCGTGCTCAGTTCTCGTAATCCGAAGGTTCACACGCCGAATACGAGGATAACGGCCCGCGCCGCGTTTGTCGCGTAGCGCGTCCTGAGGTGCGTGCAACAAAGATTGGGCGCGCGTTCTCCCGTGTCGCAGTGCATGTCGGCGCACTCCGCCTATGCTCGCCATTTCGCCAACACGCGCACGGTGATTCGGCGCTGGCTTCCCGCCCGCATCGGATGCGCGAAAGGTCAATGGGGGAGTACTGGTAGGGCGAACTGCCTACCGGCGTTGAACTGCGGTCGCGATCGAGCGGCGCGCCACGCGGGCGAAGTCACTCTTGGGCACGAGTACGCGGAAGGTCGGGCCGAAACCGAAGTTGCCCTCCGGGCGCTGCACCGGCCCGCGCTCGAAGATCATCGTCGGGAAGTAACGGTAGCCCGAGCCGTCGCCGAAACCGGCTGCTGGAGGTCGCCGTGTGCCAGCGCCATAAAGTTGGTTGCCGCCCGGGCCGAGGCTCGAATAGCCCGTTCGGTTGGCGACCATGAAGTCGATGTCATCGGGGCTCAGCGACTGGAATTCGTAGGGGCTGATGGCGCGATCGAAGATCTCCTGGTTGATCCACATCCGCGCGATGTTGCCGTCGGTCGCGTACTCACCGGGATGGACGCGGCGGCGTTCTTCGGCGTCCTTCGAGAAGGCTTCGACCAAACCAGACCGCGCGAGCGAAATGTGGAAGGTACCGCTCACCGGTTCGATCTCGATTTCCCAACCTTCGGTTCCGCGCTTGGCCAGCGTCGCGACCGTGGAGTCAACGACGACATCGCTGCGCAGCGTACCTTCGCTGCTACCGCCGCGCACCGCGCCGTAACCTAAGCCGATACGGATGCGCTGCTCGTCGATCGTGCGACGATAGTCGGAAATCTTCGCCAGCGTACCGCGACGAAGCTGGATGACGGTGAGGTTCGGTCCTTCGCCGAATTGTAGCGTGCACTTGGAACGCATACCCGTGCGGATCTGCGTGTCGGGCGCGATCTGCTGATCCTTCTCCACCGGCTTCCATGCGTCCATGTCGAGCGCGTTTGCATCGCCCGGTGCGGACTCAACCGTGCCTTCGACCTCGATGACGATGGCGCGCAATTCCTCGCCCTCCGCAGGGTCAGCCGGTGCTTGCGGATCGGCCACGTTGCCCGTAGCAGCCGCTGGTTGCACGGACGTGGCGGGCTTGCTCGTGGCCACCGGGGTCGCGGAAACGTTCGTCGCCTGGGTGGTGTCCGGTGTCGCAACCGCCGGTGCTTGGGTCTGCTGGTCCGCGGTCTGCGCGAAGGCAGCCGACGCGCACAGCGCCACCGCGAGTGCCAACTGTCCGAAGTATCTCATTTGCTTGTGCCCGATCGTCATTGCTTGTTCTCCCTCTCCCCGCGCGAACTTCGTCCCGCGGTTCAACGGAGTATAGGACCACACCAACCGCCCGGACTACAGCCCTGAGCGGTGCGAAAACGGCGGTCGCTGCCGCCAGGGGCGTTATTCCGCGAGCAACTCGCTCGCCTTGCCGCCGCTCGCTGCAGCTTTCGGCGTCGCGGCGAATGCCCCGGATTCCTGCTGATAGTCTTCCGCTCGACCCATCGTCCAGACCAGCGCACCGCCGGTTACCGGCTTGTATGCCGGGGCGTGGCCGATGATCCGCGCGTCGACGCACTGGCGAATCGCGTACCGCCGGTCCCCCAGCCCCCACGAGCCCAACAGCGTCGAGCACACGCTGGGTTTGAGGTGGCAAACCTCGCTGGTCATGTAGCACATCGTGCCGATGTCGAGCACGTCGTTCTCATTGAGGCCCCACGCGTCGCGAACCCACCCACGACGGACCAACTCTGCGTAGCGCGTCGCGTGATCGTCGTACGGATCGCTGCCATCGGCTGCTATGACCATGGCGCGACACCCTTCGCCGAACGTGGCGACCGGAATGGTTTCGAGGTAGTGCACGAACTGGATGTCACTCATCTGTTCGGGCGCGACCGTCGGTTGGAACTGCCGCTGCTGCGAACATCCACCGACGGCTACCACGAACAGCGTGAACGCGGCGCCGAGAATCGCGCTTATGTGTGTCTTGCGTCGCATCAGAAGCTCCACGTCACACCGGTGAGCACAAAGGTCCGCGTCGTCTGATCGCTGAACGCGCTGCCCGGGAAGAACGCGCCTGAACGCACCGTCCAGAACAGGTCGTTGGCGATTTGCCAATTCGCGTAATAGTCCATTTCCCATCCGAGGTAACCGCTTTGCACGTCAGCAGTCGTATCCGAGACGGCGCCATCGCGCCGGTTCTTCCAGTACATGAACCAGTTCGTGCCCAGCTCCAGCTTATCGAGGCAACGATCGCCCTCGAAGGGATAGAACGAAGCGCCGGCACGCCAGATGTGAATGTTGCTCATCACCGGGGCGAAGGACAAACCGGTGTCGCGATAACCGAACGCGTTGAACCCGCGATCGGTGTCGTCGCCGCGATTGCCGCCGATCGCATTCGTCGGGCTGCCCGTGCGATCGGGGTCGCCGCTCGCGAAGATGTACTCCAACGAAGCACGCGGATGCGTGTGTACGTCGAACAGGTATTCCAGTTCGAAATCGAATGCCCACGCGCGGATCACGTCGTCGTGCAGGTAGCGGCGATTGCCGAAGCTGTGCCCGCTTTCGTAGACCCACTCCGTCGAATAACGCAGGTTCTGCACGATTTCGCCGCGTGAACCCAAGCCGACGTAGAACGAGTCGTAATCGAACTGCTGGAGCGGCGATGGGACGATTTCGTTGTTGTGGTCGCGCTGCCAGAGGACGTAGGCGAACGGCCTGTGATCGTCCCAGCCGAGGTATTGCGCTTGCGCACCGAAGAAAGTGCGACGTTCGCGATCGATGGGGCGCGAACGATCGAAGTCGAACTGGCTGCCCACCGTGCGCCCGACCAGCCCATCGAATTCCCAATCGCCGACGACGGCTTGCACGCCGACGTGGTCGAGCACCTGCGACAGCGCGAGCCCGGTGCCGAACTCGACGAGATCGCGACCGACCTTCACCCGCAGGTCGTAGCCGATGTTGTCGTGACCAGCGGCTCGCAGCGCCTTGCGCAGGTCGAACTTGTAATAGCCGCGTTCGAGGTTGGGGCCTTCCCAATCGTTGTCGTTGCCGTCGAAGGAATCACCGTCGTTGAAGTCGAGGTAGCTCGTTCGCACCCGCGCGAAGAACTCGTGGGCGCCCTCGTCGAGCACCAACCGGCTCCACACGCGCAGGTCGTTCCGCCGGAACGTCCGCGAACTGTTGATCCCGTCGTCGTAGATGAAGAGGTGGAAGCTGTACGACCCACCGAAATCGAAATCGGTTTCCTGCGCGGGTGTCAGCTCGTCATCGATCTGCGACCAGATCGTGTCGCGCGCCGCGCGCTGCTGGTTGAGGAACGCGTCGCTTTCACGCGCCGACTGGGCTGTCGCTCCCGCCGTCGCACCCAGCACCAACGCTCCCCAGACCGCGAGGGACGCACGTACCCCAGCCCGTTGTGTCCGTTTCATAGTCGCCACTTGCCGCCGACCTTGTGAATTCCTGACCTGACAACCACGTTGACAGGGAAATTATCGGGGCATGGTCGCAGTTGGCGTTAGAAAGATCAAGCGAGACCGGACAAGAGGCAAAGATGAAGCCGCGACAGGGCGGTGTCAGGCCTCAGCCGGGGCGGAGACTGCGTAAGCCGCACAGTCTGCGGAGGGTGTCCGCGCAAAGTACGGGCCCCGCGAACCTGTTTCCAGGCTCGCGGGGCCACTGAAAGGGGACACGACAGCTTTCACCATCACTATAGGATTTCAATCTCATGGAAGTCAAACCGGGAAAGCGTTTGCGCTGGTGCGGTCACGCGCGATTCGTAACGGTTATACCGCGCGTAGCGCACCATATCGCGATGACTGCATCGCGTGCGCTGGTTTACCGGACATCGCGACGATCGATCGTTTTCCTGGCCCGTCGAGATCGGCCTGCATTCGTGCATTTGCAGCGATAGTGAAGACGCCGCCCAGGGCGACAATTGTTTGACGCTGAACTGTGTCACAGGCTATCATTATCGGTCAATCAACAGGTCAGGGAGGGCCTCGTTTGTGGATCCCGCGCCGTTCCGGCCGGGTAGGGCGACACCCCATAGGGGAATCACCATGCGCAGCGCTTCACGGCGCCATGCTTTCACTTTGGTCGAATTGCTCGTGGTGATCTCGATCATTGCGTTGCTCGTTTCGATCGCGTTGCCGAGTTTGCGAAAGGCGCGCAAACAGGCGAGGGCAGTTCTCTGCGCGACGCACTTGCACGCGCAGTCGCAAGCGCTCGAAATCTACTACAACGAATACAACGGTTACATTCCGCGTGAGTACAACCTCCCGCAGGTGCTGCCGTATCTCGCCAATCGCATGCCGTACGCCGGGCCGCTCGCGCTGGTGTTAGGCTACAAGCTCGACAGCAGCATTCCGTTGGAGCCTCAGTTCGCCACGATGCCGGAGTTCCAATGCCCCGATTTCCCGCATGACGTACCCAGCATCATGCAAAAGGCGGGGGCGCTTTACCCGCAGTTCGCCAACGAGGTCAGCGATGACCAGGTGATCGATTATGTATCGAATGACTTCCAGCTTAACTACGACAGGGTGACCGCGGCAGACCGCGACGACCTGCAAGCTCGGATTGACCCCAAGGGTCTGCCGCAGATGGAGACCTTGCTGGCTGCTCCGGCGCCGATCGTGCTCATGAGTTGGGTTCGCAAGCCGGCGCAGCTCATCTATCTATCCGAAGCACATGCAGCGCTGACGAGTCTGACCGGGGTGCATGACGTATTTCGCGGTGCGCAACTGCCGCGCGGCGAGACGCCGCGCGTGGCGGTTGATATGCGTCACCCCGCCGGCATCCACGCGATGTATTTCGATGGTCACATTGAACGGGCCATGCCCGAAAAGCAGGAACTCAAGGACTGGTACGACCCCACGGCGCACGCGGTAGCGCGCTGACCCCGCCCCATACGCTTACGACAGCCTGCCGCTGCGAAAGATCGCCCAGAGCAGGCGAATGCCCATCACCCCGGCGAAGATGTAGCCCGCGATGCCGATCCACTGGATGGGAATTCCCAGGAAGGCCACCGTCGTTGTCGCGCTGATCACCACGCTGCTGCCCACGATGATCGCGGCGATCACCAGCGCGAATGCGACGCGGTTGCTCGAACGATCCATCTCCTTGGCGAGGTGCTCGATGTTCTCGTGGCGGATGTGTACCTGCCACTTGCCCTTGCTGAGTTGACGCAACGCGGTGCGCAGTTGTCCCGGAGCCGTCTTGAGGATGCTCAGGACGTGCCATGCCGCGACACCCGTCGTGCGCGCGAGATTTTTCGGAGAAAGTCGGCCTGCGATCAGCCCGCGAAGCCTCGGCGAAAGGATCGCCACCAGATCCAGCCCCGGGTCGAGTTTCAACGCCACGCCCGCGATCGTCGTGATCGTCTTGAGCACCATGACCATTTCGCGCGGCAGCGTGACGTTGTACGCGCGCATGACGGCGGCTATTTCGCCAAAAATGCCCACCAGATCGAGGCGCTTGAGCGGCAAACCGTGGTACTTGTCGAGCAACTGCCGCAGTGCGCGCGCGAGCGCGCGTGTGTCCGCGTCCGGCTCGACGGCGCCCAGGTCGCTGAGCACGTCGACGACCACCTGCGGTTCGCGGTACACCATCGCGACGATCATGATCACGAGCTGGCTCGCGGTTTCGTCGCTGAGCGTGCCCACCTGTCCGAAGTCGATGAGACCGATACGCGCCGGCGGACTGATCAGCAGGTTTCCGGGATGCGGATCGGCGTGGAAGAAACGCATGTCGAAGAACTGCGTCAGATAGACATTGACCAGGCGGCGCGCGAGCAGGTGCCGGTCGATCGAGCGCCCATTGTCGCCGACGAGCGCGTCGATGTTGCGCCCGCTGACCGCGCCGACGGTGAGTACGCGCGGCCCGGTGAGTTCCCAGTAGACGTGCGGAATGTGTACGTTGTCGTCATCGGCGAAGGCTTCTTCAAAGCGCGCGGTCGCGGAGGCTTCGCTGATGAAATCCAGCTCGTGGGTCAGCAATTGCTCGAATTCTTCGATGATTTGCGGGGGTTTGAAGCGCGCGAGTTCCGGCAGCCACTGCTCCGCCGTCGACGCCAACCACTTGAGAATCACCAAATCCTGGCGAACGGCAGCGTCGATGCCGGGACGCTTCACCTTGACCACGACGGCGTGGTTGTCCTTGGTGCGCGCGTGGTATACCTGGCCGATACTTCCGCACGCAAACGGCGCGTCTCCGAATTCGGAAAAGTTTTCTTCGATCGGCGCACCCGTCTCCTCGCACACGATGGCCATCGCGGATTCGTGGTCGAAAGCGGGAACGTGATCCTGCAAACCGCGCAACTCGCCGAGGATGTCATCCGGCAAGAGATCAGGACGCGTCGAGAACATCTGCCCGAGTTTCACGAACGTGGGACCGAGTTCCGCGCAAGCAGCCGACAAGCGCCGACCGACGGATGTTTGCGCGGACACCTGCGCGGCTTCACGATCGGCGCGCAACATCTTGCTCATGGGCAAGTATCTGCCGAGGTTCATGCGCTCGACGATGTGACCGAACCCATGACGCGCGAGCACGCGCGCGATCTGCTGCAAGCGGTTGAGGCTCTTGACGCTGGTTGCCAGAGGTACGCTGGGCATGGGCAGTCGCTGCGTGATCGTGACCGGTGCTGAGGTTATCTGGACGTCCGCGAAATCGTTCGCGATAAGCGCCTATCGGCCTATGAGCGAAAGCGTACCACGTCCGAATATGGCACGCACGCGAGCGTGCAATCCGGCGACAGCAGCCGGCGATGCATAGGTTTTCGCAAACTCGGTCTTGAGGGTTCATCGGTGAGGGCTGACTGCTTGTGAACTGCGTACATTTCCAAGGTATATCTAAGCGCGTAACCTGTTACAGAATCGAACGTTAAAGCAGGACCCGGTTTGCGGGGGTTTGGGCGGGCATTTTCCAGTTGAATTGGGTTGTTGAAGCGGGTAAAAAAGAGCGGTTGAGGGTCGAAACGAAGCGCATGTCCGGATGTGATTTTCCGCATCCCTGAAGCGATTTCGAGTCGATTCTCGCGGGGTAGAGCTTCGATCAAGCTGCCCAACCCGTCCGGTTCCAAGCACGCCCCGTAAGCGTGCAAGGGGAATTGGGGGTGGCGAGGTGGAAGCCAAATCCGTGGTGGTTGGCTGTACGACAGCGGTTCCCGGGGCGTCCGGAGGGGTTGGGGCTGATTTTGGCCCTGATTTCGCGGGGTTTCGGGGGTGTCAGGCGGGCGGGGTTTGAAGCTCTCTTGACACAATCTTTTTCGATTGAGGGGACAAAAGCCCTTGAATGCCGGAGATTGTTTCCGGTATTATCTGGGTACCCGTAGAGTACGTGAGACGAACGCGCAACCAGAAACTAAACCCGTTCAGTCTCATTCCTTGGAGGATTGCAATGAAGAAGTCACTGTGTGTAGCAGCGGTTGCTGCGTTGTTCTGTGCGTCGTCGGTCATGGCCGCGACGTTGAAGGTGCGCATTGTTGAAACTGGTTCGCAGTTGACGTCGACAGATATCGATGAAAACACGCCGACCACCGTTGATGTTCAGATTCAAGCTGCCCTGGATGGTACTGAGGCCGCTGGCTCGCCGACGAGTGATGGCTTGGCCATCATTGGTCTGAATGTCAAGCAGGCTGGTGATGCGGCAATCGATCTCTGCGACACGAGCGCGTTTCTTGTCGTCGCGCCGGCCGCGATGCAGGCGTTTGATCGCAAGAACACTGCGGGTGCGGGTTTCACGAACGATGGTCTGACGAACCCGAGCGGTTCGCCGAACATCAGCGGCTACAGCGGCACCTGCGATGGCGCGGCTGGCCTGCTTCAGATCGGTGGCGGTCAGAATACGATCGGCAACACCGTCGGTGGCGCTCCGTACCCGGTTGGTGCGGTTGTGTCTGGCCGTGGCAACAGCGGTTGGCAAGTGATTGCGACCGGTTCGATCGACGTTCCCGCGATGGCGGACGGCGAAAGCGTCACCTTGACGCCGGACACCGTGTTTGCGAACACGCTTGATAATTTCGCTGGCGGCTCACCCTTCGCAGTTTCGGAAGTGTTGAGTGGCGATATCGCGGTCGAAGGCCTGACGATCAACGCTATGATGCAGGGCATTATCTGTGCGGCGCATGACGTGAACTGCGACGGTTCTACGAATGCTGGTGACATCGGTATCGTCGCTAGCGGTCAGAACTTCGCCCAGAACCCGCCGGCTTGTGACCGTGCGGACGTCGATGGCAGCGGTGGCGCGGTTAACCCGGGCGACATCGGTGTGATTGCGAGCGGTGCGAATTTCGGTACCAGCACCGGTCCGTGTGTCTGCGTGACCAGTACTCCTGGCGCATGTGGCGTCACGCCCTAACAAACTACGAGATTGTCGGCCAAACCCGCAGCCGGGCCAACCGGCTGCGGGGATGGCCGGATTTGATCTGGCTTTGTGCCATGCGGATGGATGAGGTGAGAGGACGAACTAAAGAGGAGTGATGAGAGCGTAGGTGCCGAAAGGCGATTTGAGCTAAAATATGGAGCGACGGGATGCGGAAATGACGCGCTTGCCCACCCACCAATGCTCCATGCGAGACAACTGGCCGCTGAGAGGCTGGAAAGAAGCGCTGGATCCAAAAACTTGCAAGTTTTGTTTCTAAGGAGGAGTCGAAAATGAAGAAGGGTATTTTTAGTCTGGTGGCTGTCGGCCTGATGGCGACCGCCGCAAACGCAGCCACGATCGGTCTGCGCTGGACCGATACGCCGGATGCCAAGCACCTCGGTGCGGGCACTGCCGAGTTGCACCTCACCGTGCTGGACGGTGAACTGATTTCGGGCGCCAACACCGACTTCGTATGTGTTTCGGGTGACTGCGCCAACGTCGTCATCGGCAACGTTGCTGTCGGCACGCCGGCAAATTGGTCTGCCAACAAGCTCGGCGGTAGCCACATCGGTGCGCCGGAGTTCGTCGGCCTCACCGCGTTTGCCCAGAGCCCGGCGTCGGGTTCGATTGGCGCTGGCGACTACATCCTGGCGACGTTTGATGTCAGCTTCGATGGCGCCGCTGATGCGTCAGAGAAGGGCATTGGTCTTGACTACCTCAACAACCCTGGTGGTGGCGTCATCAACAATGTCGCCGCGCCGCTCACGTGGGATGCGCGCTACAATGCGGTCTACTCTGGCTACATCGCCTATGGCGATTACGGCTGGGCCGCGTGGAGCAACATCACGATGATGGGCGCCCAGCTCGGTCAGCCCGGCGCTGACAGCCCGCTGATCATCAGCAAGGTTCCCGAGCCGACCAGCCTCGCGCTGGTGGCCCTCGGTGGCTTCGCGCTGCTGCGTCGTCGTAGCAACTAGTTGCTACTGACAATCAGCATTTGCTGAGAGCACAAATCGAGACGGGGTCAGCTTCGGCTGGCCCCGTCTCTTTTTTTACAGATCTTGGCTGCACGCGGGCCTTGCCTGTAGCAGATCCTCCGCCATAGACAAGAAAACTCCTGGGTGCCGCGCCATTGGGTGTGGCGCCAACAAAGCCGGTTGCGATCGTCCCTGGGGTCGTGCATCTGTTGCAGGCCTGAGTGCAGGCGTAGGCCGTGAGCCGTCAGCTCGTCATGTGCTACGCGCGTGCCGTGCGACGGCTGTGCAATGGCAGCGCGGCGGCGACTTTGCGGAGCAGTCCTCGACAGTGTTCCGGCATTTGTGCGCAGAAGGCCGTCGATGCGCATCGCTGCCGCACGGGACATACGGATTCCCATCCCCTCGGTGTGACTCCCCAGAAGTTGTCGGTCTCCGATGCCATGACTGCGCCAACAGCAGGGCCGGGCGACTGGCAGAATCTTCGCGAGGGGCATCATCCGGGCTTGGCGCGCCAAGGTATTTGCTCGGGGATGCGTTGTTCGCATGGCCCGCGCCATCTGCACGTATTGATGGGAAATCCAAGGTAGGCCGCTTTGTGTGGCATCGTTTTGCGCCGCAATGTTGTGGACGGTTCCAGGATTCCTCCGGGAAAGGCTTCATCCGACCATGGCCCCAAGTCGCCAAGGCGAACGTTTGCCGGGGTTTGGCTGCGCATTGACATTGCCGGTTGCGCAGGGCTATCATCTTGGAAAAGCACCATCGCGACACTCGGAAGAAGTTGTGAATTACCGCCGATCCCGCCTGGCGTTCCGAGAAACTGCCTTTTTCGCGTGCGTGCCAGAGGGCTGAATGAGAGAGAGCCTCCGCGTTCCGTATTGCGCGAGGAGCGACTCATGACGCCTGTCCCGCCAACCCTGTGCTTTCCGTTGCCAATCCGATTCGGTGTGCGTGCGCGCATTCCGCAAAGCTTCAAGTTGCATCACTGTTTTTGCAAGAGTTGGACGAACTATGCCCGCAAGGAGGAAAGATCATGCATTTGAACAGGAGTCGAACGTCGATTGGAGTGGTCTTTGGCGTCATGGGATTTTGGGTGGGGATTGCGAACGGAGCGACCATTGGCTTGCGTCTGGCGGAGATCCAGCCTGGGCAAGGGCAGGTTGCGATTGAATTGTTCCTGGAACTTGTTGCGGGTGATGTGGTGTCGGGGGCGAACACCGATTTTGTTTGCCTCTCCGGCGACTGCGGCAATCTCGTGATCGGGAACGTGCGTGACGGCGGAATTGCAAGTTGGCGCGCCAGTCGGCTGGGAGGGGGAAGCCACATCGGCAGCCCGGAGTATGTCGGCCTGAGCGTCTATGCGGAATTTCCATTAACCGATAGTCTTGTCGGCCCGTCCAGCGGGAGCGGTTATACGCTGGCGACATTTGACGCCGGCTTCGAAGGTCCGCCTGACGGGACCGAAGCGGGTTTCGGTGTGGACTACCTGAACAATCCAGGTGGCGGCGTCATTGATCATCATGCCCAAGCGTTGAATTGGGATGTGCGCTATCACGGGAGTTACTCCGGGTACATCGCATATGGTGGTTTCGGCTATCCGGGATGGGGGCGGGTCACCATGATGGGGGCGAGCGTCGGCCAGCCGAATGACAACCCGCTGGTCATTTCCAACGCGTTTCCTGAACCGCAAAGCCTGGTGCTCACGATTGTTGGCGTTGCGGGACTGTGGCAGCGCAAGCGTAGAAGCTGACTTCCAGGGAGGTTGCCATGCACGAGTCTGTGAAAGCGGTCTTCGGGGTATTCGTGTTTGGCGCAACAGCGAATGCCGCGACAGTAGGAATGCGCTGGATGGACCTGCCGACATCGCCAAAACACGTTGGCGGGGGAACGGTCGAGGTTTATCTGGATCTGCTCGCGGGTGAAGATGCGGGCGGAATCTTCGGTGAGTTTGACTGCATCACCGGGGACTGCAGCGATCTGGTATTCACGAACTACCAAGCAGGCGTGGATGTGGACTACTTTGCCGGCGCGGATGTGGTATGGACGATTGAAAACCCCGGCATCGGGCCGCATCTTGGTTATCCGCAATTCGCAGGATTGATCGCCGCACCGAGGCGTCCCGACGAAGACGCGCTTGTGGGCCCCGGGATGTTTATCACGGCGTTGTTCGACGTGTCGGTGGAAGGTGCGCCCGTTGCGGCGGAGAAGAGTTTCGGGCTTGAGTTGTATGCTAGTAACCTGGGCGTGATTGACGCGAATGCTGATCGTTTGGTTTGGGATAACCGATACAATGCGAGTTACTCGGGATACGTGGCATACGGTGACTTTGGATATCCCGGTTGGAGTGTCACCTCCATGATGGGGGCGCATTGGGGTCAGGATGCCAATCCATTGATCATCACGAATCTGCCGGAACCCGGCGCGCTTGCAATTCTCGGCTTGAGCACATTGATGCTCCTGCGCCGGAGCCCTGCACGCCCAAGCAAAGGGTGAATCTCATGAGAAGATGGACGTTCGCGCTGCTGGTTCTCGGAATCGGAGCCATTTCAGCTCAGGGCGCGACGGTAGGTTTGCGTTGGCAGGATATGCCCACATCGCAGAAGCACGACGGGTCGGGGACCGTTGAGGTGTACCTCGAACTCGTTGAAGGCGATGTGGTCTCCGGGGCGAATACGGACTTTGTTTGCATTTACGCTAACTGCGGCGACCTGTTGATCGACAACGTTGCCGCAGGGGATGCTCCCGGCTGGGCTGCAGATCGCTTGGGTCTCGGGCCACATATCGGACCGCCGGAATTCGTGGGACTTACCGCGTTCGCGATGAACCCTCTCGCCGACAGCCTGATCGGCCCACCGGATGGAAGTACGTACGTTCTTGCGACGTTCGACGTGTCGTTCACGGGGCCAGCGGACGGTTCACAAGCGGGGTTTGGCGTAAACTATCCAAATAATCCCGCCGGCGGCGTCATCAATAACGTCGCGGCGCCGCTTGGGTGGGATGAGCGCTACAACACAAGCTACTCGGGATACATTGCGTATGGGGATTATGGTTACGCTGGTTGGTATTCCTGTTTTACGTGCATGTCACCGCATGGTCAGATATATGATAGCCCGCTGATCTTCACGAAGGTTGTTCCCGAGCCGAGCAACCTGGCGATTGTCGTGTGCGGTGGGTTCGTCTTGTTGCGTCGGCGTGGCGTGGGGGCGACAGCTATCGGCCGTTGACATGGTGGGGTATGCCGGGAGAATGACCTAGGGAGCGTTTCCGGGTTGTTCGGGGCTCCTGGGTTACCGGTTTTCCGCTGGATTCGGTGACGTGGAGGTCGGGGTGCGGGTCTGCATCCGGGGTGCCTTCCGTGCCGGATTCCGCCATGTTCACTGACCTTCGGATTACGCTCCCTTGAACAAATCCGCGTCCTTTCGATTACTCGTGGCGGTCTTTCTCTCCGGAGCGGCTGCTCTGAACTACGAGCTGCTGTGGCTTCGCAAGCTGACGCTGGTAGCGGGCAGCACGCAGGCTGCGATCAGCGTCGTTCTCTCCGTTTACTTCCTGGGCTTGGCGTTGGGCAACTACCTCGCGGGTCGTTGGGCGCGCCGGCTTGAAAGGCCGATGCGGGCGTATGCCGCGATCGAACTGCTGGTGGCAGCCTGGGGTTTGATCTTCACGTGGGTGATGGGTCTGGTGGGGATGTTCTACGCGGTGCTGTATGAACAGCTACCGGCTGACTCCGCGTTGCTGCACCTCCTGCGGATCGCGAGTGCGGCGCTCGTGCTGCTGGTGCCGACGACGGGCATGGGTGCGACGATTCCGCTGCTGGTGCAATTCGTTTCGCGCGATTTGGAAGGCACGTCGAACTGGTCAGCCCGCCTTTATGGTGTGAACACGCTCGGTGCGATGACCGGGGTTTTCCTGACGGGCTTCGTGTTGATCGAGTACGTCGGCGTGCTGCACTCGCTGTGGGGGACGGCGGCGCTGAACGTGATCTGCGTGCTGTGCGTGCTGTCGTGGGTGAAGTGGCGGCGGATCGATGTTGCGGGCGCGGCGGAGGTGGAGCCGGCGAGCGCGATCCCGCACTCGGCGCGCGTGCTGCTGGTCGTGTTTGGGATTCTCGGCGTTTGCAACATCGCGGCAGAGGTGCTTTGGACGCGGTTCTACGCGCTGATTTACTTCAACGATACGTACATGTTTTCGCTGGTGCTGCTGCTGTACCTGTTTGGCGTCGGCGTTGGTTCGATCATCGGCGGAAAGGTTGCACAGTACACGGATAAGCCGACGTACCTGATCGGCACGTTGCAGATCGTCTCCGCGATCTGGACGATTGTGATGATCTACGCGGTGCCGGCATTGATCGCGGGCGCGGGGCTGCTGTATGGGGACACCTTCTTCCGCATGATCATCAAGTATCTCATTGCGGTGGGTGCGGGCTTGCTGGTGCCCACGCTGTGCATGGGGGCGACGTTTCCGTTGCTCGTCAAAGCCGCGACGACGCATCATGAGCAGTCGGGCGCGGTGGTGGGCCGGGCGCTTTCCTGGAATACGATCGGCGGGGTGTTCGGCTCGTTTGTCGCGGGCTATGTGCTGCTGAACACGGTGGGGCTTGAGATTGGGTTATACCTGGTTGCGGGTATCACGGCCGGTGTGGGTTTCTGCTTGCAGATTCGCGAGTCCGGATTGAGCGCGATTGTTCGCGGCGGGATCAAATGGCCGGTGCTGGGTGTTATCGCCTACGTGTTCTTCTATCCGCCCGAGGTTGCGCGTACGCTTCTCCTGATGCACTCGGGCAGCCTGAAGGAGCCGGAGATCCTCGCGATGATGCCGTCGGTACACGGTTCGACTGCGGTGACGGAGGAGAGCACCGGGCAGCGTCGGCTCTGGGTGAACAGCTCCTGGATTGGCGTCGAGCGCGCGGGGTTTGCATCGGGTTATGTGCCGTGGATTTTCCACGAGCGGCCGATCGACAAGGCGTTGGGTTTGTGCATGGGGAGCGGCGGGTCGTTTGGCGCGCTCTCGAATGCCGTTGATTGTGATTTGACGTTGGTCGAGATCAACCCGTCGGTCGTGGCGATGTGCGACAAGTGGCTGGCGAGGTCGAACTACGCCATCGTTTCGAATCCGCGCGCGAAGATCATCATCGATGATGCGCGACACTTCACGCACTACAGCAAGGACACGTACGACCTGCTGACCATCGAGCCGATGCAGCCGTTTCAGAAGGGGACGGCGTATTTTTATACGCGTGAGTTCTACGCCGATGCCGCCGCCCGCCTTGGCGATCGTGCCATCATCTGTCAGTACATCCCTGTTTCGTTGGGCATTGGTGAAGAAGAGCTCAAGTCGATGTTGCGGACGTTTACTGACCAATTTCCCAATGCGCTGCTTTGGGGCAGCGGCGACAACATGCTGATTCTGGGTTACAAGGGCGACTTTGATTTCAAGCAAATCGACCTCGACAAGGTGTTCGAGCGTACAGGTGACGCGCGGCTCGCCATGGATCTTCAGCGCGACAAGATGTACGGCAAATACGATGCGCTCGTGTACGCCCTGCTTGATGGTGACGCAATGCGTGCGTTCAGCAAGGACGCCGTCGTGTACACGGATGATCGCCCGATTCTTGAGTTTTCCGGTGCGCGGCACCACGGCACGCAGCAAAGCAATATGGAGGCAATTCGTCCGCACCTGACGCCGATCAGCGAGATCTTCAATCTGAAGGATCGTCGCGTTCTTCAAGCAGTCACTGAGCTTCGCGACTTGCACGTCGAGATCGCCAGCCAAAAGGAAGAGAATCCTCAACTCATTCGGCGGGTCTTCGCGGTGCGCGAGCGATTGTATCGCAAATAGACCAAGTCGACGTAGCGTCACGCGTGCGTAAAGCCATTTGCAATCCCGTGATCGGGCCTGTTGGCGTTTGATCCTCCCTCTGCAAATGGGACTCCAACGGTCCCTTTTGCGCCAAGGGCAACGCCCTCAAATCCGAATTGAATTGCAATCCGCGTTTGGGTATAGTCAATCTGGGGTCGCCGCCGCGCGGCCACCCTTTCATTCAGTTTGCCAGACACTTCATGGAGGCTCTGTGATGACGCGCCTCGATTCGTTCGTTTCCAGTTCGTTTTACCGCTTCCGGCTGATGTATCGGGACGCGTTGATAATGGGGCGATGGCGACTGCGGTGGATGCGTTGGATGCCGGCGCTGCTGATCGTGCTCGTGGCGAGCCATGGTGCGTTCGCGGCCACGCTCGACGTGCGGATTGTTGGTCTGGTATCGAATTCCGACTTTGTGGAAACAGGTGGGCAGGTTGACTTCTCCGTACAGGCGCGACTCGACGCCGACGGTGCGCCGACCACTGCCGGGTTGGCCGAATGGACATTACGAATTCAGTTCTCGTCGATTGGCAATGTCACCATTCCCGATGTCTGTAACACGAGTGCATTCCAGGCGGTCGCGGTCGATGCAGACGGAAATTGGCAACCGTTCCTGGCGATCGTCGATTGCGATAGCAGCGCCCACACGGTTGCAATCGCCGGTGGGTCCTATCGCGAGGGTGAGTTGGTTCCGGGTGTTGGAAATGGCCCTGAATGGGTGACGATCGCGGTGGGTGTTGTCGACACGCCCTGGTTTGGGCCGTGCGTCAATTTGCTTGCGATGACGCCCGTTGAACTCGTGGCCACCACCATCGATGCGGGGCAAGTGGAGCCGCCCTATCAGACTACGCCCGTGGAGAATTCCGGGATCGCATTCGCTGGTCTGAATTTCATCTACACCAACCCGCCTTGCCTGTCGGCGGATGTGAACTGCGACGGGTACGTTAATGCCGGCGACATTGGCGTTGTGGCCAGTGGCGCGAACTGGGGTTCAAGCGATCCGTTTTGTTTTCGCAGCGACGTGAACGCCGACGGGGCCGTCAATGCGTACGACATTGGGGTGGTGGCCAGTAGTGCCAACTTCGGCAGTGTGCTGTCCCCCTGCTTCTGCTCACTCGACGCCGCTGACTGCGGGGCGCATTGTGTATATTGGGATCTTCGAGCACCGGGATTTGCCTCGTCTCCGACGGGCAAATCCGTGCGTGCTGTTGAAGGCGCATCCGAGTAGTCGGTCATGAAAATGCGCACCTCGGCAAGTGACGCGGAGTTGCTCTGCGACTAATGGGTCTCCCAGAATCCGTAGGTTGCGCGTGACGAAAGAATCCAAAGAGGTTTGTCTGGCAGCGGGAACATGAGGCGTGTTGTTTTCCGTCCTTTGCTCGGCTCATAATCGAAGCTGGCTGCACGGTGTGACGCGGTGACGTTGACATGAACAGAATCGAAATATGGGCTTGATTGGCTGGGGGGGCATCATGTATCGCGCATTGATCGTCGTGTTGTTCCTGAACAGCGCTGCATTTGCCAACACACTTGAATTCCGACTTGTCGATGAGAGTGGCTCAGGTTTCATTGCTGAGCTGTCATTTGAGGGCGCAATCTCTGTTCCGATACGCCTTGAGGTCAGGTTGGACCAAGGGTTAGAGCCAACAACAGGGGGAATCGCTGAATGGAGCGCTGCCTTGCGGATCAACGACCTGATTGACCCTCCGCGCGTGGATATCTGCGATACGAATGCATTCTTCCTGGGCAGCGCTTTGCTCGATGGGATGTACGACGGGACCTTTGAGGTCATCTCGTGTGATAGCGCTTCCGGAATACTGCAAATATCCGGCGGTCCCTATCACGAAGGCGAGATTGTACTCGGCGTAGGCAATCTCGATTGGACGGCAATCGCGGAAGGCTATTGCGTCCTCCCGCGAATTGATCCTTGCGGCACGTCCATGGATGTTGAAATCGAATCCATTACGGCTTCGACGATCGATGCCGGTCAAAGCGGCCCACCGTACGCGACGTCGCCGTTTGATTCGGGAGCCTTGTCCCTGCTGCCGCTCATTTGGGAAGTACAAGGCTTACCCTGCTTCCATGGCGACGTGAACTGCGACGGCGCGGTGAATGCGGGTGATATCGGCATCGTTGCGAGCGGATCGAATTTCGGCCAAGCGTCGCCTGCATGTGACCGGGCGGACGTGGATGGTAGTGGCGGTCCAATCAATGCTGGCGACATTGGGGAAATCGCGAACGCCGCGATCTTTGGATCAAATATCGGTATTTACTGCTGCTGTCAGACGCCAACGCCGGATGCGTGTGGCATCCCCTGGGCACCGAGCGTTGCCAGCCTGACGGCCATGCCGGGCGCGCGGCTGACATCTGCGGCCAATGATGCGAAGTGATGGGCAGGACGCTGCCGGAGGGCCGCCAATCTCATGCTCCGCGGCTGACGTTGATTGTGACGGTGTCACGAGCGCCCGCGACCTAGGTATCACCGCGAGCGGCGCCAACTTCAGAGTCGATTCGTATGTCTGCGACCGCGTTGACGTGGACGGTGATGGGCTCGTAAATGCCGGTGACCTGGGCGTTGTCGCCAACGGTGTGAACTGGGGCCATGCCACGAGCCCCTGCTCATGCATGACAGGTACGCCGGCAGCTTGTGGGGTCAACCCGCAATGTTGAGCGCCTGCCCCTGAAGCCAGTTGCGAGGCGTGTCCTGCAAATATCGGTAAGAGCGTCGACTGCCCGATCGGTCGTGTTTGGACGAAAGGATGCACCATGAAGCACGCGATGCTATTTGTGTTGTTCCTGAACAGTACTTCGATCGCTACGGCACTTAGTTTCCGGGTGACCGACGAGTTCGGGGGACTCGATTACCTGATCACTCCCTGTCAATACCAGGTTATTCATCCGCTGCGAATCGAGGCGGTCCTTGATTTCGACGAGGAGCCGACCACCGACGGCATTGCCGAGTGGACTGCGACGCTGCGGATAACCACTTTCGATCCGTACGCACAGTTTGATATTTGTGATACCAATTCTTTCTTCCTCGGCGGAGTAAGCTTGGACAACGTGAATACCGCGCCGTTTGAGATTGTCAGTTGCGATAGCGTCAGCGGAATCATGGAGGTTGCCGGCGGTCCGTACCACGAGGGTAATATCGTACTCGGCGTCGGCAATGGCAGTTGGACCGCGTTGGCCGAAGGATACCTGGTTGTGCCGCCACTCCTTCCGTGCACGAGTACCATGGAGGTTGCAATCACATCGCTCACTGCTTCAACAATCGATCCGGGTCAAAGCGGTCCGCCATATGCAACGTCGCCAGTGAACGCTGAGTCGCTGTATTCACAATTCTATTACGTGGTCGGGCCGGGCAGTATCTGCAGTCCAGCGGACATGAATTGTGACGGTACGGTGAACGCCGGTGACATCGGTATCGTTGCGAATGCGGGGAATTTCGGACAGGAACCTCCCGCTTGTGACCGCACCGATGTAGATGAAAGCGGAGGCCCAGTCAATGCCGCCGATATCGGGATTTTGGCAAGCGGCGCGAACTTCGGCTCCGCGACTGGATTCGTCTGTTGTTGCTTTTCTCAAACGCCCACCGCGTGCGGAATCCCCTGGGCACAGGAAGGCGGTTGCGCGGCACTGGCTGCCGGCACGCCGCGGGCGGGACGCGTTGCCGTTGGCGAGCATGCGGTAGCTCGATAGGAATCTGCGACCTACGATGCGGACGGTCGCCCGAACGCAGGCGAAAGTCCGCACGTTCGGTGCGCCGCGACAGACGAGAGCATCGGCGCCAACCACCGGGCCTCCAGTTATCGGGCGTTGCAAGGGCCTTTCCTTTGACCCTTGCCCTATCCTAGAATGTTAGCGTGTGGGGGCGCGAAGTCGTCGTGTTCGGCGACCGATACAACTCCAGACCACGATAACTCGGGGGTATTGGGTCTGGCGCAGGGGTCATTTTGCACCCGGCATTGCACTTGCGGATCCAGCGCGCATCGCCGCATCTTCGCTTCTCTTGGGAGTATTGCCGTGACGAAACGATTCATTGTGGTTGCACTGGCGCTTGCGTCGGTCGGTTCAGTTGCGCAGGGCGTTGAATTGCGGATGCAATGGGAAGGCTTGGATGCCGACGCACGTACGATTGAACTTGCCGTCGGTGAGCAGGCGGTGTTTGAGGTACACCTTGACGGTTTTGCCGACGATGACTCGATTTCCGGTATGTATTTCGAGAACGAGGATGCTTCGGGTCTGGTGTTGATCGATGCCGCAACCGAGATCGCAGGTTGGACGACCACCGTCGCGTCGGACATGACCTTTGGAGAGCCGGGCGAGCAGGTCATCTACTTTGGCGTTGAGCCCGAGGATTTCATCGAATCCCCCGACGACTTGCTGGTCGGCACCGTTACGTTCGAATTGCAGTCGGGCAATGTCGGTGATGAATTCGAGATTACGTTCAATCTCAGTTTCACGTCGATCCTGAACTCAACGGCTGGCACCTATTCGCGCACCACGACGGGCAGCGCCACGCAAGACAATCCCGGTCGCTACCACGTCGGCGCGGGAAGCCCCGGCTATACGCAGCTTGGCGTGACTGATCTGCGTGATCCGCTGATTGTGCGCGTGAAGCAGGGCAGTACGAGTGGCGGTGGTGGTGGTGGCGGTGGTGGCGGCGGCACTGGTGGTGGTGACACTGGCGGTGGTGATACTGGCGGTGGTGATACTGGCGGTGGTGATACCGGTGGTGGCGATACCGGCGGCGGCGATACGGGCGGTGGCGATACCGGTGGCGTTGACAACGGCGGTGGTGACACCGGTGGTGGCGATACGGGTGGTGGTGACACTGGCGGCGTGGATAACGGCGGTGGCGATACCGGTGGCGGAGATACTGGCGGCGGTGATACCGGGGGTGGTGACACCGGCGGTGGCGATACCGGCGGATCGGGTGGCCAGGACAATGGCAACGATCAGGGGAACACCGGCGGCGGTTTGTGCGGTTTGGGTGTTGCGCCGATGCTGCCGATCATGTTGCTCGGGCTTGCCGGTTTGAAATCGTCGCGGCGACGCCATTCGCGCTGGGTGAGTTAGCACCGGCGACGTGCGTTCGCGATTCGCTTACGGCTCGGTGCTGTCGAGCCGTTTGCGCACTTCGTAGATCTTCGGCTGAACGTCCGGGCCGATGCGGTCTGGATCGAGGGCGAGGGCTCGTTCGTAATACTCAAGGGCCTTTCTGAGCTCCCCAGCGCGCAGCGCGCGATCGCCGCGGAGCATGGGCACCGCGCCCAGGTCGGGCGCGAGGCGCTCGGCGATTCCCAGCGTCTGCTCGCATTCCGCGTCGTGCCCTTCGTGGTCATACGCCGACGCGAGCAGGTACACCATGTAGGGTTCGGGGTGCTTGCGGACGAACGTGCTCATCGTCTGTATTGCGGAATCCCAATCACCCTTTTCGATGTACAGGCTGGCCAGCGTGCGGACCGGCTCGGCGAAGCCTTCTGCCGCCGCGACCAGTTCCTTTCCGACGCGGATGGCTTCGTCCCGTTCGCCGAGCGCGGCGTACTTCTTCAACTCCGACATGCCATTGATCACTTCGATGTGATCCTTCGGGTCGCAGTCGTTGTCCACGAACTGTTTGCCGCTGGTTGTGGGGGCTGTGTAACCCAGCGCGGTCAGGCGTTCGATGTCCTCCTGCGACATCTCCACGACGGAGGTCTGTGCGGTTTGGCTGGACCAAGTGTCGAGCAGTGCCGTCAGCCGTTCACGGAGCTCGCCGGCTTGCTTCGCATTTTCTGCGAATTGGTTGTTCAATTCCTGCGGGTCATTGCGCAGGTTGTAGTACTCCGCGCGCGGCGCGAGGATGAACTTGTCGAAGCGCCGGCGCAACGCGAACAGCGGGCTGCACCCGATCTCGGCTGGGTATACGGTTTCTAGGTAGATCGCACGATCTTGCGGCCAGGCGCGTGTGAGCAGGTCGATACCATCCAGATTGCTCTCCGGCTCCAAGCCGAAGAGATCAATCAGCGTCGGGTAGAGATCGACCAAGCCGACGACGCGATCGTTAACGCAGTAGGGTTTGTCGAAAAGGCTCGGGCATGAAAGGATGATGGCTGCGTGCGTGGTGGCTTCGTAGACAAAAACCAAGTGATACGCTTCGCCGTGCTCGCCGAGTGACTCGCCGTGATCGCTGGCGACGACGACCAGCGTGCGTTCGCGCAGGTGCATCTTGTCGAGGTGGTCGATCAGGCGGCGGAACTGCGCGTCGACGAACGCGATTTCCGCATCGTAAGGCCGGTCGCGGAACTGTTCGAGACTTGCGAGCGGTGACAGGTGCGGTGCGTGCGGATCGAAGTAGTGTACCCAGAGGAAAAACGGGGCGTCCGTTGGTCGCTGCTTGAGCCAGTTGAGCGCCGCCACCGTGACATCATCCGCACGGCGCTCATTGTGCAACGTGATGTTGTGGCGTTCGAGATCGGGGCTAATGCCGAAATCGTACGTGTCGAAGCCCTGCGCCAAACCGAAGCGCTTCTCGAGCACGAACGCGGAAACGAATCCCGCCGTCGCGTACCCCGCCTGTTTGAACTTCTCCGCGAGGGTGACGTGCTCATCCGCAAGACGATCGGTACCGTTGTAGCGCACGCCGATGCTCGGCGGATATTTCCCGGTCATCATCACCGAATGTGACGGCAACGTGATCGGTACCGATGAAACCGCGTTGTCAAAACGCACGCCGTGCTCTGCCAGGCCGTCGATCGTGGGTGTGGCTGCTTCCGCGTACCCATAGCAACCAAGGCGATCCGGCCGCGTGGTGTCGAGCGTGACGAAGAGCAGGTTGAATCCGCGCGCTGCACCCGATTTGACGACGTCGGGCAGAACGACCGGTGTCGCACCGTTCGTCGATGACGCGTCGCCATTGCCATTTCGCCGAATTACCACCCACGCGAGCAGCCCGATGATGATTGCGACGACGACAACGATGCGCATTCGCGACGTGGGCGCGCCGGCGCCATTAGTTTGGGGAGAATCATTGGGCATCGGTAAGTGTTCCGTCGACATTGGCTGGGTTCGTCAGTATTTCGTGTCCCGCGCAGCCTGCATCTTCGCGAACGAGGCGCCGGCTGTCCACGCGCAGCGTTGCACTCCCTATGGGCATACGCCATGATACCCCGCAACGTTCGAGATTCGCGGATTTCCCTCGGCAAGACGCGCCCGCATGGACAACGACGCACCGCGCCAAGTCAGCACATCACGACCAGCGACTGCCCGACGCGTGCGCGATCGCAAACGCGCTCGCCGGGTTCTGCTCGCGATCGCCGCGCTTCAGGTCGTCTACGCGTCTGCCTATATCTATCGGTCGAGCTTCACCATCGAGGGTAAGCGTTATTACTGCTTATTCGACGATGCGATGATCTCGATGCGTTACGGCGCGAACTGGGCTGCGGGCCATGGCCTGGTTTGGA
This sequence comes from Phycisphaerales bacterium, assembly GCA_020639095.1. Lineage (GTDB taxonomy): Bacteria > Planctomycetota > Phycisphaerae > UBA1845 > UBA1845 > JACKHG01. Next base: position 48,542 of record JACKHH010000015.1, read on the forward strand.
ACGTGGGCGAACGCGTCGAGGGGTATACGAATTTCGGCTGGACGCTGATGATGGGCGTGTGCCACTTGTTGCCGCTTTCGCCGGCGCACGTGTGCCTGCTGATTCAGATTCTTGGTGCGGTGATTTGGATCGCACTGCTGCCGGCGACGGCAGCGCTGGCGCGGGCTTGCCGCGCGCCGCCGCTGGCTGTGGTGATGGCGGCAGCGCTGACCGTTGCGCAGTGGAACCTCATCTTTTTCTCGATGAACGGGATGGAGTCGGGGTTGCTCACGTTGCTCGTGACGCTGGGTTTTCGCGGTGCGGTGATGTCGCTGCGCATGCGCCGCGGTCGCGTGCTGCCCTTCTGTTGGTTTGCGTTGGCGATGCTGGTTCGCCCGGACGCGTTGCTGGTCTTGGTTTTCACGGCCGGGCTGCTGGTGCTGTTCGCGCGGCAGCGCTGGCGGACGATCTTGGGTTTCACAATCGTTGTGATTGTGGTTGCGGCGCACGTGCTTTGGCGCAAGAGCTATTATGATGAGTGGCTGCCGAACACGTACTACCTCAAAGCCACCGGCTGGCCGCTCGTGTCGCGCCTGCACGCGGGCGTGCTGACCACGGTTTGGGCGCTTGCAGCCCTGGCGCTGCCGTTCGTGCTGAGCCTCTTCCGTGTTGCCCGGATGCGTGTTTGGCACGGGTTGTTGCTCGGCGCGTTTGTGATCATGCTTGCGTATGGCACGTATGTCGGTGGCGATGCCTGGCCGAAGCACTACCGTTTTGTCCTGCCCGTTACGCCTGGCTTGATGGTGCTGGGGGTGCTGGGCATGTTGCATGTCATGGGCTCTTCGCAAGCGACTTGGGCGATGCGTTTGCGTGCGTGGGGCGCACTCGCGGTCGTCGTGTTGATCGTCAACGCGCCGCATCTGTCGCATTGGGCGCTGCTCAATCCACCCTACGGTACACTGGGGAATCGTACGAGCGTTGAATATGCGCTGGCGGCTGATCGGATCGCCGAGCCCTCCGCCACGGTGGCGGTCGCGTGGGCGGGCGCGTTTCCGTACTACGCGAATCGCACGTGTTTCGATCTGTTGGGCAAGTGCGATCCGTACATCGCGCGAACGCCCGCGCACGCGGACGTCTTGCGGGCGGGTCACAACAAGTTCGACACGGAATACATGCTCCGGACGCACGATCCGGACATCGTTGTCGATCGCCTTTCGGACATGCCCGAGGTGTTTTTCGTGCGTTACCACTCCGCCCGCATCGACATCGACGGCGACGAACTGGTGCTCGCCGTGCGTCGCGGCAGCCCGCGGATTCATCGCGTGGAAACGGTGCCGTGGGAACGCGCGCGCGAAATCTACCTGACGACGCGTCGCGAATGACAGGGGCCGTGAATAACAGGGGCCGTGAATAACAGGGGCCGCGAATAACAGGGGCAACGTTACGATTTGCGTTTGTCGGAAATGTGCAGGAAGGCGTAGATGCGGCGGCGCAGGTCGACGGCACGCGGCTCCTGGGCGGATGCCGTTGCGTGCTTGGCGTGTGTTGCGTCCATCTCCGCGCGGCGGGCAGCCAGCACCTGGCTCAGCTTACGGACGATGTCCGGGCGTTCTTGAAGCAGCGGCGCGATCATCTTGTTGTCGATCTCGTAGACCACTGAATCAATGGCCGCCGTTACGGTCGCGGTACGACACTCACCGGTCATCAGGCACATTTCGCCGAAGAATTGCCCCGGAACAATTTGCCCGACGCGGCGCGTGGAGCCATTCTTGCGAACGGTGACGCGCAGCAGTCCCTGATTGACGACGAACAGCGACGCGCCGGGCTCATCCTGTTTCACGACCTCGTCACCGGCAGCGCACTCCCTCCGGCGGGCGGCGTGCGCGAGCTGTTCGAGCTCGCCCGCGTTGAGCGATTTGAACAACCACGCGTGGCGCAGCGCTTCGACCGGGCAGCGCTCGCCGTCGTCGGGTTTCGCGGTTCTGCTCTCGGGTTCCGGGAGCATGCGCACTTCGAGCGGTGTCTCGGGGTCGATGTGCAGGTCGCGTTGCGGGAAGGCGATGACGATGCCGGCCGCACGGAAGAGCTGGTCGATGGTCGTGCGCACGTCGGAGCGGACGATGCGCAGCTCCATTTCCTTGCTCGTGTGTACCCAGAAGTAGACGTCGAAGACGAGCGCATTGTCGCCGAAATCCTCGAAGATCACGATCGGTTCGGGGTGACGCAGCACCTTATCGTGTTCGAGCGCGGTCGCGCGCATCAGTTCGATAACCTTCTCCGTCGGCGAGCCGTAGGCCACGCCCACGCGCACCGTCGTGCGAATGTGCGCATCGGTCAGCGTCCAGTTCACCACGGTGTTTTCGAGCATGAAGCTGTTGGGAATCAGCAGGTCGATACCGTCAGGCCGGCGCACGTGCGTGCAACGCGCGCCGATCGATTGCACGTGTCCGAGCGATCCTTCCACCTGCACGAGATCGCCGATGTTCACCTGCCGCTCCGCCAGCAGAATCCACCCGCTGATGAAGTTGTTGATGATGTTCTGCGCACCGAAACCGACACCGATCGCGATGGCGCCGCCCAGCACGGTGAAGACCGTGAGCGGTACGCTGACGAGGTTCAGCGCCAGCAGCGTGAACAACAGGATCAGCAGGTAGAAGAAGACGCGTTCGAACGCGATCGACGATGCGCTGTGTACGCCGACGTGCGGGAGGATGCGCCGGCCGAGCACGCCGCTGAGCCACCGTGATATGCGAATTCCCAAAAAGAGCAGCAGCAACCCGAGCACGATCTTGCTGACCGTGATGGGGCGGTCGTCGACGCTGGCGATCTCGAAGCGCCAGACGCGCATCATCGCGTCCCACACGCGGGCCGCCCGTTCGCCCAGCGAGGTGGACCCGTCCTGCAATTCCTCGAGCAGCTTGCGTTCCAGTTTTCGCTGGTTTTGCAGGCTGGACAGGTAGGCTTGGTACGTCGCGATGGCTTGTTGGAGGCTGGCTTGCTGGGTGTCGAGCGCGCGGCGCAGTTCGGGCGCGAGTTGTTCGCGGATTGCGAGTGGGGCCGCAGCCGCTGTCAGGTCGTTCTGAAGATCCGCCAGCCGCGACGTTTGCAGCTTCGTTTCACCGTCGATTGCGTCGAGTGCGTCCTGCGCTTCTTTGATCCAGGTCGTGCGCTGCTCGGACGCCACTGTTTCCGAAGCGACCACGTAGCGCCTTTGCCACGTCTGCTTCATCCGCGCCATGTGTTCGAGCCGCTTGGTGAGCAGCGATACTTCGTTCTGAGCGGCTGCTCGGGCTGCGCGCCAGGCTTTGACTTCGTCGCCGATCGACACTTTCGGGGTTGTCGCCTGATCCGCCCGCTGCCGCGCGTCGAGCCACTGGCGTTCGAGATAGGCGACGTTCATCTCATCGGCTGCGAGCGCTCGCTTGAGATCGTCGATGGTCGCGTCGATCTCGACCTGTCGCGCCATGAGATCCCGGCGCGCGAAGTGGACTTCGCTGGCGATGCTCGCGATCTTTTCGTCGACGAACTGTTGCGCCAGTTCCTCGACCTGCTTGGCGGATTGCTGATTCTTGAATTCGAGCTTGCGCAGTTCGTGCTGCTCTGCCGCGAGTTGGCTTTCTAGCGCCGCGCGTCGTTCTGCCGCTGCCAGGCTCGCGGCCTTCGTGTCGTCCTTGTTCGCGGCGAGCGCTTCCTTCGCCTGCCGCCGAACGCGCTCTTTTTCCTCGTGATTCTGCGAGGCACGCGCGACGTTCGCCTCCGCCGTGTGTACCGACGTCGTCAGGGTTGCGAGCGCGTCGTTGCTCTTCTGCTGATCGTCACGCAGGCGATCGAGCAGCAGGAACGAGTAGGGGCGTTCCTCCTCCGGGCCGCTGAGTCGCAGCTTTTCGAGCGCAGCCTTGCGGTCCGCGAGTTGCCGGGTGAGGTCGGTGGCCCGTTCGGCTTCGATTTCCTGCTGCGCGAGCACGGCATCGATCTGTGCGAGCAGGTCAGCCTGTTCGGAAAGGCTCGGCGGGACGTTGTGGCCATTCGCGGCTGCGATGGCTGCGACAACGGATTCGCGTTGTGTTGCGATGTCAGCGCGTCGCGCGGCGATCGCTTGGGAAGGCGATGCCTTGGTTTCCGACTGGCCGAACGCACAGCCGGCGAACAGCAGCGTCGCGAGTATCGCGCACAGTCGACGCGATCTGCATTGCGTGTTTCGCGAGATAAGCGTGGTCAATCGGATCATGTTACGAGTTTATCGAGCTGTTCTTGCGATGATGTCCGCAGCCTGGTCGATCATGTCGCTGCTAATGTGCAGGTGCGTGACGGCGCGGATGCGTTGCGGCCCCACGTCGAACATCCACACGCCGTTGGCTGCCAGCTTCTCGGTGAACGCCAGGGCTTTGCCCAGTCTTGCGTCGATGTTGAAGTAGACGATGTTCGTTTCGGGCGTCGCGACGGTGATGCCGGGAATGTTTGCGATTCGTTCCGCCAGTCGCTTCGCGTTCGCGTGATCCTCCGCGAGTCGGTCGACGTGGTGATCCAAAGCGTGCAAAGCAGCTGCGGCTAGGATTCCCGATTGACGCATGCCGCCGCCGAACATCTTGCGGGCGCGCCGCGCCTGTTTGATGAAGTCCGCATCGCCCGCGACGGCCGACCCGACCGGCGCGCCCAGTCCTTTGGAAAAACAAATCGACACCGAGTCGACGTGCTTGCCATACGCGTCGGGCGCGACGCCGGCAGCCACGCACGCGTTCATCACCCGCGCGCCGTCGAGGTGGACCTTCAACCCGAGTTCGTGGGCGGTTGCGCCGATGGCGGCGACGTCCGCGACGGGCCAGATCGCGCCGCCGCCGCGGTTTTGGGTATTCTCAATGACAACGAGCGAGGTGCGCGGGAAGTGCTCGTCATCCGCGCGAACGGCTCCACGAACGTCATCGGCGGAGAACATTCCGCGTTCGCCTTCGAGGAACGCGAAGGTGCATCCGGAAAGCACTGCGGGCGCACCGGCTTCGTATTGGTAGATGTGGCTGAGACGATGGCAAATGATCTCGTCGCCGTGCTGCGTGTGCGCACGGATCGACACCTGGTTGGCCATGGTGCCTGACGGGACAAAGACAGCCGCGGGTTTGCCGAACCTGGCGGCGACGCGTTCTTCGAGGCGGGCGACGGTGGGGTCATCCCCGAGCACGTCGTCGCCCACGACCGCGTCGGCCATGGCTTGGCGCATCGCGGGCGTGGGTTGGGTTACCGTGTCGCTGCGCAGGTCGATGAATTCGCTGTTGGGCATGTGGCGCTACTCCGGCGTATCGATTCGGCGAGCCGCCATCATAACGCAACGGCGGCAGACTGTGCAGCCAGTGCGTTCGGCCCTGGGTGCAACCTGAGACGTCCACAGCCTCGCTGCGCGAGACCGTGCCACCCCGGCCGAGGTGGGCAGCGGGCGGTGGGCGCCCCGAACCACGTCGTTGTGAGCAGCCTGGCGAAAGACTTCATTGCCAGCCGATCCCGGCCGAGTTACTACAGATGCACGGAGAAAGCGAACGCTGGTTCGCCCCGTTGTGGCTGGCGGCTATACAGGAGTCAACGACCATGAAGGTCACGGGATCACAGCGGTTGAGTGGGTTGCGCGGTTGGGTCATCGGCGGATGCGTTGTGCTGGTGAGTGTCGCGGGCGTGTCGCAGGCATGGGCAGCCGATGAGTCGAACGCGAAGGTGGAAGCGTGCGGGCTGCGTGTCGTTGGGAAAGGGTACGGTAGTGACAACGATGCGCTGCGTGCCTTCAACTGGTACGACGGCGTGAGCGTCGCGCTGCTGGTGACCGCGCCCGATGGCGGGCTGATCGAGTTCGACCGCGACGCCAGCGAGGTGAAGGCGCTGACGGATGACAAGGGCACGAACCTGCTGGTGCAGAGCGGTTATTCATTCCCCGGATTCACCGGTTCAAACGAGGTCAGCCCGGATGGAAAGGCCTTGCTGGTCGAGGTCAACGGCGGTGGCGTGCCCGCGAAGGGTGCGACGAGTATCAAAGCCAAGGGCACCATTGCGATCAGCGGCGGCAGCAAGCAGCAGGCCTTCAAGAGTGAGAAGGTGGCGGTGAAGGAAGACGCCACCATCAAAGCCGGTGAAGTCAGCTTCAAGATCACCGGGGTCGGCGAGCCCGACTGGGGCGACATGCCGCAGCGCATCGATATTGAGACCACCGACAAGACCGACGCCATCGCGGGCATCAAGTTCCTCGACGCCGCCGGTGCGGAGATCGAGTCGAGCCGGTCGAGCAGCATGACCATGCAGATGGGCGACACGCGGCAGGTGACCTACTCGTACAACCTCTCGAAGAAGGTCGAAGAGGTCACGGTGGAGATCACCTACTGGACGGACCTGCGGAAGCTGGTGGTGCCGTTCGACGTGACCGTGCAGGTCGGGCTGTAGTCCGACTATAGCTGTAATCTATTTATTGGCAATAGTTTAGGTATTCGTCCGATCTCGCTCGGGCTTCGTCGAATCCCGGCGGATCACGTGCGACCGCGCCGGATGACGATGGTATAAGAAGCGCGAGGGCGGTACGCGCGCTTGAAACGGGTGCGCCATCAGCCATGAAGAACAAGAAGGAATTACCGGACCAGGGGGCAGATGCACCCTCGGGTTCGGCGCGGACGAAACGGAATCTACCAGTGAGTGTTGCGACCCTCCTAGTCGAGCGGAAGAAGATCACGACGGAGCAGCTTGATCAGGCGAAAGCGGCTTCGCAGGCGTCGTCCGGCAGCGTCGAGCAGGCGCTGGTGAAGCTGGGTTTTTGCAGCGAGCGCGACGTGATCGAAGTTCGCGGCGAGCAACTCTCCATTCCCTTCATCGATCTCGCGCAGATCAAGGTCGATTCGGAGTTGCTCAAGGTGGTGCCCTCGAAGACGGTACACCGCTATCAGCTTTTTCCAATCGACCGCAAGAACGGTTCCATTCGCATCGCGACGTCGAACCCGTTCGACCTCTACGCGTTCGACGAGCTGCGCATGCTCACTGGCTGCAAAATTGAACCGGTGCTCGCCACGGAAGCCGACATCGCCCGCGTCATCAAGCAGCACTACGGCGTCGGTGGTCAGACCGTCGACGAGATGATCGGCGTTGAGGAGCTTGAAGTCGTCAGCGACGTTGACGATCAGGGCGCCGACATTCTCGAAGCCGCTCAGGAAGCGACCGTCGTCAAGCTGGTCAACGAGATTCTCGTCGAAGGCATTCGCGACCGCGCGAGCGACATTCACATCGAGCCGTTCGAGGACGACCTGCGCATTCGCTACCGCATCGACGGTGTGCTGCACACGACGCACGTTCCGCCGCAGATTCGGCGTTTTCAGAACGCCATCATCAGCCGTATCAAGATTCTTTCGAACCTGAATATCGCGGAAAAACGCCTGCCGCAGGACGGTGGTTTCAAGATTCGGGCAGCCGGTCGCGATATCGATTTGCGTGTGAGCATTATCCCAACCGCGTTCGGTGAAGCTGTCGTGTTGCGTGTGCTCGACAAGCAGTCGGTTCTGCTCACGCTCAAAGACCTGGGCATGGGCGATGAAGTGTACGATCGCTTCCGCAAGTTGATCACACTGCCGCACGGCATCATCCTGGTCACCGGCCCGACGGGTTCTGGTAAAACCACCACGCTGTACGCGGCGCTCAACACGATCAAGAGCGATGAGATCAAGATCCTCACCGTTGAGGACCCGGTTGAGTATTACCTGGACGGCGTGAACCAGGTGCAGATGAAACCGAACATCGGTCTTACCTTTGCCGCGGGTCTCCGCGCGTTTCTGCGACACGACCCCGACGTCATCCTCGTCGGCGAAATTCGCGATCAGCAGACCGCAGAGGTGGCGATCAACGCATCGCTCACCGGTCACCTCGTGTTCAGCACGCTGCACACGAACGACGCTTCGGGCGCCGCAACGCGTCTACTCGATATGGGTACCGAAGCGTTCCTGGTGAGCAGTTCGGTTGAGGCGGTGCTCGCGCAGCGACTCGTCCGCCGCATCTGTCCGAACTGCGCGCAGGAGTACGCGCCGGAAGCGCACGAAATTCCCGCCGACTTGGAACTTGATTCGGGTCAAAAGTTGATGCGCGGTGCCGGTTGCCGCGAGTGTCGCGACACGGGATTCAAGGGTCGCGTCGGTGTCTACGAACTGCTGCACTTCACGGACGAACTGCGCGAGATCGTGCTGCGTCACGGTACTGCCGGTGAGATTCTGAACACGGCGCGCAAGTCCGGGTTCCGCACGCTGCGGGATGACGGCTGGAATAAGGTGCGGGCCGGACAGACGACGATCGCCGAAGTGCTCCGCGTCGCGAAAGCCTAGCGCGGCGCTCTGGACGTCGTCTTACTGGTTTAAGATTCGCTGCCGCCGCGAATTACGAGTGATGAGTGACGAATGACGAGTGACGAAGGTGCTCGGTGGCATTCGTCGTTGGTCGCGCGTTGGTTGTGCTGGTTGCATCCCTCCTGTTCAGCCTCAGATACCTGGCCAGGCTGCCCGATAGCATTCTTCCCATTTTAACACATTGATCCGATTGGCTGCCGGTCGTTCACTGCCTCTTGCGCGGTGTCAGCCGGGGTACAAGCTGGCGGTATTTGCGCGTCCGAATTGCCTGCAATCGCCTGGGCAGTTGGGGGTACAAGGTGGGGCGTGGAGCGCCTGTGTATTCGCGTGCGCACATGCTGTGAGGTTCATAAACTGATTGACGTAAGTGATTGTTCGGCATTAAGGTAGCGACGATCGGCGGACGGCGTAAACACGGATGACCAGGGAAGGTCGCCATGCACGCGGTACCGCCTGGGGCCAACCTGCGCGACCTTCCCGAATGGCTGTGATTTTGCCCGTGGCGGCACCGGTACCTGATATCGGGGTGCGTCGCGGATACTCGACCTGGGAATCGGTACGGGGATGCCCACCTATCGATACAAGGCAATCGCCGGTGACGGCGAATCGGTGACCGGCGCGATACAGGCGGAAAGCCAAGCAGCCGCCCTGCGCATGCTCGATGAGCAGTCGCTCTTTCCCGTAACGGTGGAGGAGGGCGGCGGGGCGCAGGCGACGGTGATCGCCGGGCGCAAGCGTAAGGTCAAACTGCGCCATCAGACGGGCTTCTACAACCAGCTTGCCGACCTGCTGCGCGCGGGCGTGCCGCTGTTGCGCAGTCTCGACGTGCTCGGTCGGCAAAAAACCAGCGCGGTGCTCTCGGAAGTGTTGCGCGATGTGCGCGAGGACGTCGCCGCGGGTCAGACGCTGGCGGACGCGATGGCGAAGCACCCGAACGCGTTCGCCGACCTGCACGTCACGATGATTCGCGCGGGGGAGACGGGTGGTTTTCTTGAAGACGTGCTGGCGCGTATCGCGATCTTCGCCGAGCGGCAGAACGAACTGCGCAGCAAGATCATCGGCTCGATGATTTACCCGTGCATTCTGGTCGGCGCGGGGACGGCTGTCGTGACGTTGCTGATGGTGTTTGTGGTGCCGGAACTGCGGAAGAACCTGCGGCCTGAGACGTTCAACGCGTTGAGCTACGTCGTGTTCGGCATCTCGGATTTCCTCGGGGCGTACTACCCCGTGCTGTTCGTGGGTTTGCTGCTGATCATTGCCGGGTTGTACGCCTACAAGCAGACCGAATCGGGCAAATACGCATTTGCGCGGGCGCAACTGAAAGCGCCACTGATCGGCAGCATCGTCAAAATGGTGGCGATCTGCCGGTTCTGCCGCATTCTCGGAACCCTTCTGGCGAACGGTGTTCCGATATTGCAGGCGCTGGATATTTCCAAGGCGTCCGCGGGCAATATCGAGTTGTCCGACCGCATCGGTGAAGCGGCAGAGAGCGTACAAAAGGGTGAAACGCTTTCCAAGCCGTTGTCGAAGAGCGGCATTTTCCCGCCCGACATCGTGGACATGATGGCGGTCGCAGAAGAGAGTAACACGCTCGATCAGGTGTTGGTGCAGATTGCGGAAACAAACGAGTCGCGCACGGGTCGATTGGTTGACGTGGCGGTGCGTATTCTCGAACCGATTTTGCTGTTGATCATGGCGGTATTCGTGTTGTGCATTGCACTCGCGCTGTTGGTGCCGATCCTCACGATGTCTCGGGGCGCGATGCAACGTTAATTGGATAGCGGACAGAACTTGTCGTCAGGGACGGCAATCGAACATTCAGGAACGACGAAAGGGTAAGACCAATGTCGCGAAGAATTCGCAGAGAAAAGCGGGCGTTTACGTTGTTGGAAATCCTGATTGTGGTCGGCATTCTCGCGGTACTCGCTGCGCTTGTCGTGCCCAGTCTCCTGGGCGCCAGCGACGAAGCCAAAATCAAGATCGCGGAAACCGCGGTCGGGCGCAACGGCCCCATCGCCGGCGCGCTGAAAAAGTATCGCTTCGACGTCGGCACGTATCCGGAGAGTGATGACGGTCTGGAAGCGCTCTTCCGCATCCCCAGCGGGATCGACGAAGACGCGAAGATCTGGAAGGGCCCGTATCTCGACGGAACGCCGGAAGAACTGCGCGATCCGTGGGGCGAGGAGTTCGTCTACGAGTGTCCCGGCAAGTTCAATGAGGGCGCCTACGACCTGTCCAGCAAGGGCCCGGATCGCAAAGAGGATAGCGACGACGACGTCAAGAACTGGCGGGAGAAGTAGTCGCGGCTGCGATGCGTGATTGCACACGATGTGGCGCAATCGCGCGTCCGCGAATTACGAATTGCGGAGAAGTGGGCGAGCTGATTCGAGATGCGTTGTTCAGTGAGACATCGCGGTTTCACGTTGCTTGAGGTTCTGCTCGTGATCGGGCTGTTGGCGCTCATGGCCGGGTTCGTCATGCCGACGATGATCGAGTCGCTCGAACAGGAGCGGTTACCGGAATCGGCGCGACAGCTTCGCGCGTTGCTGCAATTGACCCGGGCGAACGCGATGTACGAAGGGCGTCGCTATCGCATTCGCTTTCCCGCCGAAGACGAGTTGGACGATCGCGGGGAGCAGCGTCAGCCGATCGTCGAGGTTGAACGCGATCCACTCACCGAACCGGACCAGTTCGATTCGGTGAAAGCAGCGTGGGCGAGCGAAGAGACGCTCAAACGCGGTATTCGCTGTGCCCGTGTTCGGTTGGGAAAACCAACCGTCGACATGCTGATGGGCCGCGACGGCGCGGACCGTCAATTCCTCGAAGAAGAGGAGGAGATCGAGCAGGCGCAGGACCTGGAGTTCGACGACGGGTTCCCGCCGCTGATCATCGAAGCCGACGGCACGTGCGAGTGGGCGACGTTTCTGCTCACCGACGCTGCCGAGGATGAAGACGTGACCGACGTGGACCCGCGCGAGGTGGATTACTCGATGCTTGAGGTGATCCTCGACGGGTTGACCGGTTTGGCGTGGTTGCAGCGGCCGCTGTACGACGACGAACTGGAAATGATGCGTGAGCACGACTGGCCGCCGGTGTTGCGGATGGATTTCATTCGTCCGCAAGCGCTGACCGAGGACAACGTGCTCGAAATCCGAATGAGCAACGTGCGCTGATGGCTGCGAGGCTGCGACAACCTGGTTTCATGCTGCTGGAGATCGTGATCGCGGTGGGCCTGTTGGTGTTGGGCCTGGCGGTGATCGGTGGTCAATTGCAGACCGCCTCCGACATGACGCGCGAGACGGACCACGTGGCGCGAATCGTTTTCCTGGCGGAGTCGCGCCTGGCGGAGTTGGATTCCGGATTGGTTGTTCCCAATGACCAGGTCGCAGACGAAACGGGCATCGAGGTTGAGCAGGATTTCGGGCGGTTGTTCCCGGAGTACGCGTCGCGCGTCACGCTCACGCCGACCGCGACGGCTGACCTGATCGCGGTGCAGTTGGACATCTTCTACGACCCGACGCGCAAGGTGCTCGAAAAGGGCGAGCAGCTTGATGACTTCGAGTACGACGACGACATGATCGTCCAGACGTACCACACGCTGCGCGTCGCACCCAAACCGCTCAACCTGCGGACCGACTTCGGGCTCGATGATGAAATCGCGGACAAGATCGACGAGCAACTGGCCAACAGCACGCTCAGCGGCACGCTCGACGTGAACAACTTCGATCCGAGCGTTTTCCGCGATCTGGATATCGATCAGCTTGCCGAGCTGTTGGGAATTCTCCAGCAGGCGTATGGCGTGGATCAGTCGGCGCTGATGCAGATTGTGCCCGAGGAAATGCGCTCGCAGCTTAACGCGCTGCTTTCGGGCCTGGATGCGCTGAGCGGCGGCGACGGTTCGGATAGCGGTGACGGCACGGACAGCGGGGACGATACAAATAGCGGCGACGGTACCACTGGCGACGACGGAAGCGGCAGCGACACCGGCGGAAATGACGACGGCGCATCGGCTGGCCCGGGTCAGTCGGATGACGGCGGTGCCCCGGCGGGCAATGGCCGCGGGACGGGCAATCCGCGTCAGCGCGGTGGCCGCAAGGGTGGACGCGGCGGTTCCGGTGGTGGGAGGGGCGGATGATGCGCAGAGCGTCGCGACATCTTCGTCGTGGTTTCACGCTGCTGGAAGCCATCGTCTCGATCGCGCTCTTCGTGATCGTGCTCGGGATGGTTTTCAGCTTTTATGACACCGCACTTGCGGAGCGCGAGCAGGGGCAGGCGATCAGCCGGAACGCGCAGCTCGCGCGTGTGGTGCTCGATCGCATGGCCCAGGAGATTCGTCAAGCCACCGCGAACGCTGCAAGCTTCGGGCCGGGGATCGCGGGCATCGAGGACAATGAATTCGGCCCGACGCTTTCGATCAACACGCTGACCATGCCGGACAAGGAACTCAGCGAAGTTCGCGAGATCAGGCAGAAGAACCTGCCCGGGCAGTTCGATCTGCGACAGATTCAGTATGCGATCGCTTGGGATTACGAGAATACGGATTCCAACGGCGAGCCGGTGTCGCTGGGCCTGGCGCGTTCGGAGACGCGGACGTTTCTGCTCGATTCGTTGATCGTCGGTATCGACGACGATACCGCGTCCGCGGAGAACGACGCCGCGTTGTCATTCAAACGCGAACTTTATGCGCCCGAGATCAAGTACCTCAAGTTCCACTACTTCGACGGAGCGACGTGGTGGAAGGATTGGTCGGTTGCGGGTTTGCCGCAGATCGTGCGCATCACGATCGGGTTCAAGCCCGGGCCGCCACCGCAAGGTGAAGAGGTTGAAATCGTCGAGGATGACTTTCTTGAGAATCCCGACGAGATCGATCCGCTGCCGCCTGACCAGTATTCGATCATGGTGCGCGTGGCGCAGGCGGACGTGTTTTTCGGTTCGCGGCTGACGCGTGAGGCGTCGTCATTCGGCGAATCGGCGGGTTTGCAGTAAGCAATGGCACAGACGCGTGACAAATTGGGAATTGCATGTTCGCGGGCGGGGCGACGAAGGGCGCGACGTGCGCTCATTTTGCCGGTGGTGCTCGTGATTCTGCTGCTGCTCGCGCTGCTGTCGGCGAGTTTTTCGTTCCAGGTGCAGGCGGACTACAGCGCCGGCCGCAGCATGGAAGAGCGTTTGCAGACGCGACTTTGCGCGGAGGCGGGTATTCAAGCCGTCATGCACCTGCTGCGCACGCAGATGGATGATCCCGCCGCTTGGTACGACAACCCCGAGGCGTTCGATCAGGCGCTGGTCTGGGAGCCGGACGCGAACATGGATCAGCTCGGTAGGGGGAAGGTTACAGGCGGCGACGACGAAGAGAGCAATGCGGACTCCGGTAGCGGTTACGCGCTGCGTTTCAGCATTGTGGCGCCCGATCCCGACGAGATCGACAACAAGATCGAGGAAGCCAAGCTGCGTTTCGGCGTCACCGACGAAGCGTCGAAGATCAACATCAACGTTGCGGAACCGGATCAGTTGCTCGCGCTGATTCAACCGGTGGTGACTGCACTCGGCTATGAAGATGCGGTGGCGCAGGAGTTGGTTGATGCGATCGTCGATTGGCGCGACGCCGACGACGAACCCACGAACACGGACAAGCCGGCAGAGAGCGATTACTACCGCACGCAGAATCCGCCGTACCGCGCGAAGAATGCGCCGTTCGAAACCGTTGAGGAACTGCTCATGGTGCGCGGGTTCAACGGTCGAATTCTTTACGGCGAGGATTACGACCGCAACGGCCTGCTTTCGGAAGCGAGCGAAGACGACGGCGAGAATGTGTTCCCGATGGACAACGCCGACGGCGTGCTCGAACGTGGCATCTATCCGTTCATCACGGTGTTCTCGCAGGAGTACAACACTTCCAGCGAGAACAAGCCGCGCGTGAACCTCTTCCAGGAAAAGAACAAAGTCCTCCAGGCATTGGCGGAGGTCTTTGATCGCACCGAGGTGATCACGTTCATCGTGCAGGCGACCAAGAAGGGCGGTCCCGACGGCATCCGATCGCTCGCGGATTACCTGACGCCGCGAATCATCAACGATTCCGCAACGCCGTCGCCGCTGAATGAGGGCGAGATCATCACGCTGTTCGACAAATGCACGGTCGATCCGCAGCCGAGCAGGCAGGGCGCGATCAACGTCAACACCGCTTCCGCAAAGGTGCTGCGCGCGATTGGAATTTCGGCGGAGACCGCCAATGCGATCATCGCCACACGCCGCGTGTTGCCCGCAGCCAAGCGGACGACGACGTCCTGGCTGATTACCGGCGCGGGAATGTCCGCGGATGATTACGCGGCGGTTCAGGATCGGATCACCGCGCGGTCGCGGCAGTTCACGATTGAGTCGATCGGGTTTTCCGATCGGCGCGGGATATTCACGCGGCTGCAGGCGGTGGTGATGATGCGCGGGCCGGTGCCCCAGCTCATGTACTATCGCGACATCACCAAGCTGGGAATGGGTTTCCCGGTACGCGGCAAGGAAGGAGAGCGACGCTTTGCCCTCAATGCCAACTAAGCGATGGGTGCTCGCAATCGATTGGGACGCGCAGCAGCTGCGTCTCGTCGAGGCGTCCATGCGCCGCCAGAAGGTACACGTTCGTGAGATGCAGGTGGCGGATATTCCGCCCGACACGGACATGAGCAATCCGGAGGCGGTGGGCGCTGTTTTGCGCCTTGCGCTGGATCAGTTGGAGATCCGCACGAAGCACGTGATTCTGGACGTGCCGCGTGACCAGGCGCTACTCACCACGCTCAATCTACCGGCTGCTTCGCCGGACGAGATGCCCGCCCTGGTGGAATTCCAAATCGCGAAGGAGTTGCCGTTCCCGTTGGCTGAAGCGGTCGTTGACTTCGCGATGCCTGATCTTGAGGGCGCGAGTGGTAAGGTGGACGTGCTCGTCGCGACCGTGCGTCGCGAGGTCGTGCGTTTCTACGAACGCACGTGTGCCGCAGCTGGGCTTACCTTGGATCGCCTGGGTTTGCGTCCGTATGCGAACAAAGTCGCGGTCGGTGAGTTTCTCGGCAGGGAACACGCTGGTTGCACGATGATCGTCGACGTCGGCCCGCGGCTGACGGAGATCGACATCATCGCCGATGGCAACCTCGCTTTCAGCCGGGCTGCGTCGGTTTTGATTGGACCAATGACTCCGCTGGGCGCGGATACCGTTGGGGGCGATGAAGTTCGCGAACCGGGCGAGGGCGAAGGGTCTTCGATTATCCGTTTCCCCAATTCCGACGAGGGGCACGATCCGGTTGATCGCGTCGTTGAGTCGCTCTTGGTCGAAGTGACGCGTTCGCTTGCCGCGTTTCGCGCGCAAACCGAGGGCCGCGAACTCGACAATGTTGTGGTTGGCGGCAGCGTGGGAATCGAGGCCCGGCTTGCTGAGGCGCTGGGGCGGAAGCTCAGAACGTCGGTTGAACTGTATCATCCGGGCGACCAGTTCCAGTGGAGAAAAGAACCCGGTCCCGATGTTCGCGCGTTTTCCGCAGCGCTTGGGTTGGTGATGGGTCATGGCGACCGCGGCTCGCTGCACTTCGACTTCCTGCATCCCAAGAAGACGGTGACGACGGTAGAGCGGCGACTGCGCAAGGCGCCGCTGGTGGCAGCGGCTGTCGCGCTTTTCGTTATTGCCGGCGTTGGGTTTTACATGAAGACGATCGCGCCGAAGCAGCGCGAGATCGCCGAGCTGGAAGCCCGCATCAAGGACGTCAAGAGCGCTATCAAGGACCTCAAGGAGTATCGCGAGCGCGTCATCGAGCCGGTGAAGCAGTTCGAGGATGAGCAGGTCGTGTGGCTCGACGAGCTCGCCCGCCTTGTCGAATTGATGCCGGACAACAAGAACGCGGTGCTCACGCGTCTGGACATGTACCAGAAGGGCGCGCGAATGATCATCCCGCTCAAGTGCAAGTCGTCAGATGTGGCGTCGGAGACGGTGTCGCGTATCGACGCGTTCACGTTGCCGGGCAGCGACGCACTGCACTTCAATGCGTCCGCGAAGCGCTTCTCGACGGAGAGCGGCGGGTATCCCAGTGTGGGATCGATCGAGGTTGTGTTGGAAGGCAAGAAAGGTACTTAGGCACGGGCCGCGCGGGGCGTGGCGGAGTCGCACTGAATCGATGTTGCAACTGACCCGGCAGGGATTGCCGCGGAACTGACTAGATGGAAGCACGCGAGAAAAAAGGGTTAATCGTCTTCGCGGTGGTGCTGGGCGCCGGCGTGTTCGGGAAATGGGTTTATCCCGATTTGATTCGCCCGGTGTTCGACTACGGTGACCGGCTCAAGAGCGTCAAGGGTGACCTTGAAGAGCTTGAGGACGAGTACGACGACCTCGAGATGCAGTTGCAGAAGCGCTACCGCGAGTACGTCCTGCGCAGCGGCTCGACCGATCCGTCGGTGACCAAGGACGAACTCTTCTACGGTATCACCGGCCTGCTCCACGACACGAAGCTTAAGGACGGTACGGTAAGTCCCAAAGCCGAGAGCATCGATCGCAAGTCCAATGTTGCGACGCTCAAGATTTCCGTGAGTGCGCGGGGTACCTTTGCGCAGTGCATCGACTTCGTGCGCGCGTTCTACAAGATGCCGTACATCGCCCGACTGAACAGCCTGAAGCTCGATCCGACCGCAGCCATGCAGCGTGCGAATCACGACGAGGTGCAGCTTGACGCGGAGATCGAAGCGCGCGTGCTGCCAACAGCGGACGAGTGGGGCGAACCAGGCGGTGAAAAGCTCACGGAGTATGACCTGGTTGCGACCAAGAATCTGACTTCGCTGCGGAACTGGAAGCCGTTCAGTCCGTACGTTGCACCGTCGACGCCAACGCCACGCCCGCGGGATGACGATAAGCAGGGCAAACCGTCCCCGCCGCCCCGGCCGCCGACACCTCCGCCGCCGAGAGGTCCCGAGGAGTGGCCCGATGCCGACGAGTATGTCTTTCGTGTGATGCTCCGCAGCGGTAGTGATGAGTACCGCATGCGCGACGCGTTGCTCGAAAACATGATGGATAACTCCACGCGCTTTGTTTCCGTCGGTGAGGATTTTGACGGGGGCGAGTTGGTCTTCCTGCACGCGATGGGGGCGGTTGTCCACAAGATGCGTGGCAGCGAGGATTTCGGATATTGGGTATATCCAATTGGCCAGATCCTGAACACGCGGGTCAAGCTCGATGAGGCGGCACGCGACTGGCCCGAGATTTACATCGCAATGCAGCAGTATCTCGCCAATAAGCGCGTGGCTGACGAAGCACGGGCGGCGAAGGACGCGGCAGCCGCTGAGGTTGCGCGACTGGCTGCGCAACCCGCCGATGATGCGGATACATCCGGCGTGATCGATGCAGCCGGAACCAACGGCGTGCCGGTCGATTCCAATGGCATCGCGGCGGAGGATGAGGATGCCGGCGGTACTTCGGCGATTACGGTAACGCCAGCGGTTACGCCAAAACCCAATCTCGGAAAAACCAAGATCAAAACGCAGCGCCCGCGCGGCAGGACTGTACAAGGAGAGGCTGGTAACGAGGCGTCAAAGGCACAGCCCGGCGCCAAGGATTCCCAGCCAACGGGCGCCCGAAACGGTAAACAACCCAAGATAGAGATAACACCGTCCGCCAAACGTCCCAGGACGCGCGTGCCTCCGATTCGTCGCACGCCGGAACCGGCGGACAGCAACAAGGAGACCGACGATGTCGCTCCACCGGAATAAGCGTATCAACGAATTCACGATTTCCTCTGCAATCGCGGCACGGCGCTTGCGCGGATTCTCGCTGGCTGCGCTGTTCGTGTGCGTTTGTCTTGCGCCGGCGCAGTTGGTACGCGCCGATGACGAGCCGATGACGCCCGCGCAGATTGAAGCGCGTATCGAGGAGTTGGCTGGGAAAGACGAGTTGACCGATGCCGAACTCGCGGAACTCGTCGAGCTTGGGCAGCGTTTTGCTGACGCGGTTGGTGAGGGTGCGGCAAACACGGCGTCGCCCGCGCCACGGGCCACGCCAACGTCGCGCCGACCGACGCCCAAGCCAGAAGCATCGTCCAGTCGTCGCAAGGGCGGCGTGCGTGCCACGCCGACGCCAACACCGACACCCCGAAGCCGAGGACGGCGCACCCCGCCAAGCCGCGGTGGCAGTAGAGGCAGAGCGCCGACCCCTACGCCGGCGCCGCAAGTCGAAGCCGTCGAAGTCGAGCCCAATCTCGCGGCTGAGCAGTTCCTCAAACCGTACGATCAACGCGAATACGAATTCAGCCTCAAGGACGCATCGTATGCGCAGCTTCTCGAGACCTTTGGACGCATGTCCAGTCTTCCGGTGCTCGGAAGCGCGCCTGAGGGCGACGTCACCTTCGTCAGCAGCGACGTGATGGATTTCAAGAAGGCGCTCGGACGCGTGCAGATGCTGCTTTTCCGCCATCCGGATCAGTATTGGCTGTGGTTCAAGCAGGACCAGCGGGTGCTCGAGATCGTCCGCGTGACGGAGATCAAACGCTGGATTCCGCTCAACCGCATCTACACGTCGCTCGCGGATTACCTGCAAGCCGATCTCGACGACAACGAGATGGCGCTGTTGCTCTACACGCCCGAGACGGGATCGATCGCGGAACTCGAACCGCTGCGCGATTTCATGCCGGACTACTTCCGCACGGCTCCGGTTCCGGAGAAGAACGCACAGACGATTTTCGGGTTGGTGGAGGACATCAACAAGTACCTTGCGCTGATCGACAAGTTCAACATCAGCAACATCGATCCGCGCGAGATCAAGATCATCACGGTCGACTATGTGAAACCGTCGGCTGCCATCGCGACGGTGCAGCAGCTCATGGACTTCGGTCCGGCGGAGTCGAGCGCGGCGCCGGCACGAAGTCGCAAGCGCGGTCAGACCAGTGAAGCCGCGGTGCAGGCGTATGGTGTTATTTCGATTCCCGACGACGATCGCGGCACGATTCTGGTCCAGGCGATGCCGGCCAAGATCGAGGAACTTGAGAAACTGCTGAAGTTCGTGGACGTGCCGCTCGACAACGAAACCGGATATTCACCGGTCGTCGTTCCCGTCGTGAATGGCGATGCCGGTGAGGTGATGAACCTGGTCAAGTCGATCCTGGCTGGGACCAGCGGATCGAACCCAAGTACGGCAGCGAGCACGAGCGCGGCAGCGCGTCGCCGCGCCGCGAAGCGCAAGAAGGGTGGGGCCACGCCGACGGCGGCAGCCCCGCTCAACGAGGACGGTCTCACCATGCTGCACTGGCAGCCCGCCAACAGCATCATCCTGATCGGTGAAGACGAAGAGGTCGCGGAAGCAAGGGGTCTGATTGAACGCTTCGATGTGGCTGAAGAAGTCGAGACGCGACTTGTTGAGTTGAAGCATCGTTCAGCGGCTGAAGCCTGTTCGCTTGCCACGGAGTTGCTGACCGCCACGCAAGCAGGTGGCGCGCCGAAAGTTACGTGCAAACCCGAGGCAAGCGACGCGTCGGTCCTGCTCGCGGGCCCGACGCGCGAAGTCGCCGCGATGTTGAGCATGCTGGAGAAAATCGACATCAATGACGGCCAGCCGCCGGCGGACATCTTCAGCATGCCGCTCGAATGCATGGTTCCGTCGCAGCTTGTCGGGATCTTGACCGCGTGGGATGCGGCTGATGACAGCGGTGCCGCGGCGCCGGTAGCCGTCAAGAAAGGCAAAGGACGCAGTCGTCCGCGCCGCACAGCCGCAACTGGGAAATTCCAACCGGACGACGCCACACACACGATGCGCGTGATCTGCTCCGCGGAAGAATGGGAAGAAGACTATAAGCCGCTCATCGTCCGCCTCGACCATGAAGCGTGCGGCGACCCCACGCCGACAATTCTCACGGTCAACGAGATTTCGATCGATGACGCGATCGGGCAACTGGCTGGACTGTTGGGCATGCAGAACAAGGCCGGTGGGGATATTCCCACCATGCTCGCATCGCCGCAGGGCATCATGGTGTACGGCGCGACGGCGAACGACCTCGCCGTCATGAAGGAACTGCTCACCAAGATCGACGTCGATCCGGAGAAAACGGGATTGGTTGAACGGCGCACGTTCGATCTGGTTTACGTCGAGCCGTCGGAAATCATCCCGGTGTTGCAGGCGCTGACTGGTACAGAAGCTGCGGCAGCGCCGAAGCGTGGCAACAGTCGCCGCGGTAAGGATGCTGCACCGGCGGTTGCGCTCGATTCGGGCGTGGGCGTGAGCTTTGTCGAGTACGGCAGCAGACTGTGGGTGACCGCGCCCCCGCGCGAGATGGAACGCATCGCCGCGCTCGTCGAGGAGTTGGACGTTGCGGATACGGAACGCGAACTCCGCCCCTACGACTTTGAAGCCGGTGCAAACGTATCAGAATTGGCGGAGACGCTGCGTCAGCTCTTCCCGGCGAATTCACGCGTGGCCAAGTCTGCCGATGGCGACAAACGCCGCGCACGACGCCGCGCGACCGCAACGGCGACCGGTGACGACGCGATTCTGTTCATACCCCAGCCGGCGATGCGGCGCCTGTTCGTGTCCGCGCCCGTCGCGATCTTCCCCGAGATTGAAGAAACAATCGACATGATCCGCCCGACGATCGATCGCCAGGGCGTGGTCGTGAAGTTCTTCGACATCACCAAGTCGAGTCCGTCGGACGTTGCCGAGATCGTTCAGCCGATCATTGAGATTCGCGTCGATGAGATGATCGAAGCCGGTGAAATCCCCGATCCGGGCAAGGCACGCGACTCGCTGCTCAAGTTCATTCCCCAGCCGTCGACGAGTCGACTCGTGGTGGCAGCACCGAATGCGCTCTTCACCGAGATCGAGTCGCTGATTCAGGACGTGCAGGACGGAACCCGCAAGGAGAACTGCACGAAGACCGTGCGCCTCGAATATGCCACCGCCACCGATGTGGCGGAGACGATTCAGGCGATGATGGGCGAGACCAATCGCATGCCCGCACGCGCGGCTGCTACTCAGGGGCGGCGCGGGCGCAGACGCGACAATGCGGAAGCGGCTGCCCGTTCGTCGCAGGTGGTTTCGCAATCCGGCGCGAAGGTCATTCCGCTTCCGTCGAATGATACGCTGCTGATCAGCGGTACCTGCAACGAAACCGAGAAGGTGATGGAGTGGATTCCGTTGCTCGATACCGAGGAGGTGCTGGATCGCGTGATGCGGGTGTATCAACCCGCGCTCGCGGACGTCGAGCAGTTGGCGGACGACATTATGGCGGTGTTCGACTCCAGCGGCGTGGTGAAGAAGGATGAAGGCGAGGGCGACTTCTTCGACTTCAGCATGGGCGGCCCGCGCGTCGGGCAGGATATCCGCCTGACGACGAATTACTACACGAACACGCTGATTGTGTGGGCGTCGCCGCGTTTGCAGAACGAAATCGCGGACTACATCGACTTGTATGATACGGATCCTTCATTCGCGGAACAGGCACTTCCGTCTGAAATGATCCCGCTCAAGTATGCCGACGCCTACGACGCCAAGTACGATCTGGAAAGTTTCATCGACGGGATGTGGAGTGGCGAAAAACCCAAGATCGACTACATCCCGTTCAAGAACGTGCTCGTGGTCAAGAGCCGCACCATGGAGAAGGACCTCCCGCAGATCAAGAACATCATCGCCGAGTACATCGACACGCCGGAAAAAGCCGGTGGCGATGTCATCAAACGCGAAGCCATCAAAGGCATGCCCGCGTCGGATGTGGTCCGCGAGGTGATCATGCGCCTCGGTCCGAACGTCGACGTGGACGTGCAGGGCTTGGAGGTGGACTCGCGGCCGAGCCTGCTCAAGACGCTCGGCCCACCGCAGTATGGCAGTTCGGAGATTACGCCGTGCGTGCTGCCCGCGTCGATCTTTGCGGCGCTCGATGCGACGCTCGCAAGCGCGACTGCCCAGGCGGAACCGGCGAAGGACGACGAGCAGAAGGACGATGAATCCGCGCCACCGGCAGAGGAAGTTACTCCTGAGGAAGCGGCTGCACGTGCTGCGTTGCTCGAGTCGTTGAAACAACCCGCGCCTGACGCGAAGAAACCGGCGGAGAAGAAGTCCGACGAGAAAAAGCCTGCAACGAATCCGACCGCAGCGTCAAAGGATGCGAAGGAAGATGAGCCGCGTCCCAAGGTCAAGATCAGCATCGATCCCATGACCAACGGCCTGGTCATCGAAGGTCCGTCGCGTGCGGTTGGCGATATCCGCGCGATGATCGAAGACGTTGTCGATGAGCGCACCGAGGCGGGTACGGGATTGCCCGGCATCCGCGTGTGGCAGCTTGAGCACGTCGACCCCAGCACCGCGGCAGAAGTGCTCGAAGCCATGTTTGGCGCGTCCACTCCGGGTTCGCGTGCCGCTCAGGCAGCCCAGGCTGCACGACTCCGAGCGCAGCAACAGCAACAGGCACGTCAACGCGCCCAGCAGCAGCAGCGGCAGAAGCAACAACAGCAGCAGGGCGATCAGCAGGGCAAGGATGGCGAGCAGCAGCGCGGCGGTCGCGATGAGCAACAGCAGCAGGACGCAGATGCCGGTCAGCCGCAAGCGCCCTCGCCGCCCAACATCAGCGTTTTTCCCTATCCGCCGCTGCACGCAATTATCGTGAAGGCGCCGACGGAAGCGTTTCCCGCGATTGAAGAACTCGTCGCCACCATCGATCGCAAGATGGATGCCACGAGTGATTTCCGCTACTTCCAGGTGCGCAACCAGGCGGCTTCATCCGTCGAGGAACAGCTCAAGGTCATCTTCAACATCGATCAGTCGAGCCAGCGCACACGCCAGACGCGCGGCCGCGGCAACGCTGCCGGTCAGCAGGCGCAGCAGATGATGGAAAATCAGATCGACCTCGCGGGCTTGGGCGATGAAGCCGGTGCGCTCGGCTCGACCGCGTCGATCACCATCACGAGCAATGACACGACCAACACCGTGCTCGTCCGCGGGCCGAATCCCGTGCTCGACCTGGCGGAGAAGATCATCGACAAGATCGAAGAGAACGCACCCGCGCCGATCGAGACGCGCACGTTCCCGCTGCAATACGCCGACGTGTCGAACATCGTGCCGCAGCTCAAGGAACTGTTTTCGGCGGGCAAGGATCAGGAGTTCCACCCGGACAACGTGCAGGCGATTTTCCTCGCGGACACGCTGAACAATGCGGTGATCGTCAAAGCGCGCACGGTGGACTTCGAGCGCATTAAGGGCGTGCTCGAACAGATCGACGTGCAGACGGGTCCAGCGGAGCGCGCGGTGACGGTGGAGGTCACGTGTGGCGATGCCGAGCAGTTCGCCAAGCTGCTGGAGAAGATTTACGGCATGGGTCGTCGCGGGGCGGAGAGCGGCAAGAAGGCGCAGTTCGTCGGCGACCCGTCGAGCAACACGATTGTCTTCACCGCGCCTGAGGAGGTTCGCGAGGAAATCACCAAGCGCATCGCCGACATGGATGTGACCGCGTGCAACCTCGCGGAACCGAAGTTCATCAAGCTGATCAACGCGAACGCGTCGCAGGTCGCGACGGTGATTGAAGAAGCGTTCGGCGGCGGCAAGGGCAGCAAGTCGCGGGTGCGGGTTGCGGGCGATGACACGACGCGGCAGGTCGTGGTGCAGTGCCCCGATCAGATTTTCCCAAAGATCGAACAGTTCGCGCGCACACTGGATGTGCCGCCGACCGATCTCGATGTGCGTACGTTCAAGCTCCAGTACGCCAAAGCCAGCGAAACGCTTCGTGATATGGAGACAATGTTCCGTTCGCTCGCGCAGCAACTGGTCCGCAAAGGAGTTCCACTTGATGCTTTTGCTGGGACCGCAAGCGATCGCGCCAACACCATCACTGTGGCTGGCGGGCCGATTACCTTCGCTGCTGTTGAGAAGTTCCTCGGTGATGTAGACGTTGAAAGTGAAGATACGACGCCTACGACGTTGGTCATCCCGCTTGAGAAGACGGAAGCCGACGACGTGGCCCGCACCATTCGGAACCTCTTCCCGCGTCCCGAAAACGGAATCGAGCCGCCGCGCGTCGATGCCAACAGCAGCACCAACACCATCATCGTCCGCGGAACCAAGGCGCAGCTTGACCGTATCAACAGCGAGGTCATCCAGAAGCTCGAGGAATTCGCCGACCCGGATCAGAAGCGCATCACGCAGGTCTACCGCGTTGCCAACGCTGATCTCAACAGCGTCAGCCGGGCGATCACGACGTCTTTCCGCCTCGAACGCGGAGCTGCGGAGTCCGAGCGCGTCGATGTTGCCACGGACGATTCGACGCAGTCGATCATCGTCACGGCCAAACCGGCGAAGCAGGAGGAGGTTGCCAAGCTTATTCAGGAGATCGACGTTAATCGCGACACGACGGCGGTTCGCACGACGCATGTGGTTCCGCTCAAGAACGCGAACGCCGAAGATCTCGCCCGCCGCCTGACCGACATCATCAACCGCACGCAGCCCAGGCGCGGCGGTGGTCAGAACATGGCCGTTGTCGCAGACCCGGGCACCAACAATCTGCTGGTTTACGCCAACGAAGGCGAGATGAAGGAACTCACTGACCTCATCAACACGCTTGACCTCCCCGCGACGTTCGAGCCGGAAATTCACTCGTTCAAGCTGATGTTCGCCGACGCCGGCTCGACGCGCGAAGCCATTGTGCAGCTCTTCGGTACGCGTCGCGGACAAAACGTCAGTCCGCGCGATCAGGTATCGGCTGTTGTCGAATGGGGTTCAAACTCCGTCGTCGTCTCCGCGGCCAAGGACAACATGGAGAAGATCGCCGAGTTCGTCGAGCAGGTCGACAAGATGGGCGAGGGCGGACGCAAGGTACACGTCGTGAATCTGGAAAGCGCCGATGCCGACGCGGTCGTGCGTTCGCTGCGCGAGCTGTTCGTCAAACGCGGTCGCCGCGGCGAGGAATCGGTGAGCATCACCAGCCCGCCGGGTTCGAACGCGATTCTCATCAGCGCGACCGATCAGGAGTTTGAAGAGATCAACACGGTGATCGCGCGCCTCGATACGACAACGGCTGAGGAGGAGCGCGTCACCAAGGTCCATCGCATCCTGCGCGCGGACATCAACAGCGTGCGTAATGCGGTCGCGACCGCGTTTCGCATGGAGCGCGGAACGGCTGAGTCCGAACGTGTTGACGTCGCCACGGAACCGGCAACGCAGTCGGTGATCGTGACCGCCAAGCCGGCGAAGCAGGAAGAAATCAGCAAGCTCATCGCGGAAATCGAAAACGATATCGATACGAATTCGCTCCGTTCCACGCACGTACTCACGCTCAAGGAAGCGAACGCAGAAGACCTCGCACGTCGCCTCACCGATGTGATCAACCGTACGCAGCCAAGGCGCGGTGGCGGGCAGAACATGGCCGTTGTTGCAGACCCGGGCACGAATAACCTGCTGGTTTACGCCAACGAGCAAGAACTCACGGAGATGAAGGAACTGATCGCGACGCTGGACATCCCACCGTCGTTCGAGCCGGAGATCAAGTCGTTCAAGCTGACGTTCGCGGAAGCGGGCCCCACGCGCGAAGCCATCGTGCAGCTCTTCGGCACGCGTCGTGGACAGAGTGTCAGCCCGCGCGAGCAGGTGTCCGCCGTTGTCGAGTGGGCGTCGAACTCCGTCGTGGTGTCCGCAGCCAAGGACAACATGGAGAAGATCGCGGCGTTCATTAACGACATCGATCAAATCGGGCAGGGCGGCAGGCAGGTACACGTGATCACGCTGACCAATGCTG
>JACKHH010000016.1 GCA_020639095.1 Phycisphaerales bacterium
GTTGTTTGTGAACTGCGTGAGACTCTTCTTGGATGGAGTGACTGAGAACCGTGGCTCCAGGGTTGGCGCATATTGATGCCGCGACGGATCGAGTGGCGGCAGCGGTTGTTGATGCTGCCTACACGGTGCATCGTGAACTTGGACCCGGGTTGCTGGAACATGTGTATGAGGTGTGCCTGGCGCACGAGTTGACGAAGCGCGGGTTCAGAGTCGAACGGCAAGTTGAGTTGCCGGTCAGCTATGACGGAATTCGTTTCGAAGTTGGTTTCAAACTCGATCTGCTCGTGGATGATCGGGTGATCGTGGAATTGAAGACGGTCGAGAAAATACTGCCCGTACACCAAGCGCAACTACTGACTTATTTGAAGCTCGCGGATAAGCGATTGGGATTATTGATCAACTTCAATTCCGCCTTGATCAAAGACGGAATCAAACGAATGGTACAGCGGTAATTGTGCCAAGGAAAAAACCAAAGTCGTCCTTGGCGTCTTAGCGTCTTGGCGGTTCAAAACTCCGTGAGACGTTGATGAAAGGTGGCGTTTATGAGTGATGTGGATCTTCGTTCTTATGTCTTTCTGGACAGCATCCAGCCGCAGTATGCCGCGTTTCTGGGGACCGTGGCGCAGGGATTCCTGCCCGTCGCGGGAATGGCATCCCTGTATGTTGAGATTTCCCCAGGTATCGAAATCAACCGCGTCACCGACATCGCGCTGAAAAGCACGCACGTTACGCCCGGCATGCAGATCGTCGAACGCGTGTACGGCATGCTGGAGATTCACTCCGATTCACAGGCCGACGTACGCCAGGCGGGCGAGGCGATCCTCTCCGCGCTCGAACTCACCGAGGAAGACCGCACGAAGCCGCGGATCGCATCGAGCCAGGTCATCCGCCGCGTCGACGACT
This sequence comes from Phycisphaerales bacterium, assembly GCA_020639095.1. GTDB lineage: Bacteria > Planctomycetota > Phycisphaerae > UBA1845 > UBA1845 > JACKHG01. The sequence goes on from JACKHH010000016.1 coordinate 904, forward strand.
ACCAGACCCAACTCGTCAACCGCATGCGTCACGGCAACATGATCATCGCCGGGCAGACGCTGTACGTGATGGAGGTGGAACCGGCGGGCTATGCGGCGCTCGCAGCCAATGAGGCGGAGAAGGCCGCGGAGATCAACATCCTCGAAGTCCGCGTGTTCGGCAGCTTCGGACGTTTGTACCTCGGTGGCGAGGAGCGTGACGTCGAAGTCGGCCACAAAGCCGCGATCCAGGCAATCGAAGGCGTCACCGGAAAAGAGCCCGGAAAACGCTAGGTGTTTGGGAAAAACGTAACGAGCCGCGGGCTTCATCCCGCGCGGTCGTACTGATACGAAATCAATCAAGGAAAAAACCCACGAAGGAGAATACCCGCGATGGCAGAAGCATTGGGCATGATTGAGTGCCGGAGTTTCCCGGCGGTGGTTGAGGCAGCCGACGCGATGGTGAAGGCCGCGAAGGTCGAACTGGTGTCGTATGAGAAGACCGGTGGCGGTTACGTTTGCGCGGTTGTACGCGGTGACGTGGCGGCGGTGAAGGCTTCGTGCGACGCGGGTCAGGCGGCGGCATCGCGCGTCGGCGAGGTTGTCGCGGTGCATATCATCGCGCGTCCGCACGCGAACGTTGACGCGGTGATTCCGCTGGGACGTATGGAAGCGGCAAAGAAGAAGTCGTAGTTGCCACCGGCAATTGAGCGCGCGTCGTGATCCGCGCGGGCGATGTGAAATGCCCGCTCGCAAAGCGTTGCGGCTCGGACTTCGCGGGTTCGCGCCCGCTGATTCAATTGGGAGCTTGGTACATGCTCTTGGCTAAGGTTGTTGGGACGGTGGTTGCGACGCGCAAGGAGCCCACGCTCGACGGGCTGCGGTTCATGCTGTGCAAGCCCGTCGATGAAACCGGCAAGGTCGGGTCGAGCTACGTGGTAGCGGCCGACGCGGTCGGCGCCGGTGTTGGTGAAATCGTGATGTTCGCGACGGGCAGTTCGGCACGCCAGACGGTGCAGACGAACAACCGGCCTTGTGATGCGGTGATCATGGCGATCGTCGATAACTGGGAGACGGGCGGTGACTTCGTCTACAAGAAAGGCGAGAGCGACTAATGTCGCGATGCTGAATGATGAATGACGAGTGACGAAATTCATCGACTGTTGGTGTTGCTTGTTTAGCCGCGAGCCAACGGCGAGCGCGCGACTGCCGAACGCGCTCCCCTTCGGGGCGCCGCTAAACAACGTCACGCGGGATTGTGCTTATGACGCAGCTATCTGATCAACAGATTGACGCGATTGCCATGCAGGTGCTTGGGCGCTTGAGCGGTGGTGCGATCGGGCCGCGACCTGCGCCTGCGCAGGATGATTTCGGGCGCGAGGTGTTGGGCGTTTTTGCGGAACTCGACTCTGCCGTTTCCGCGGCGGAGAAGGCTTTTCTCGCACTCGACAAACTGCCATTGGCAACGCGCGACGCGATCATCGCGAACATTCGCCGCCGCATGATGGAAAACGCGGAGTTGCTCGCGTCGGAGGCGCATCGCGAGACCGGCCTGGGCCGCTACGAAGACAAGGTCATCAAGAACAAGCTGGTGACGAACAAGACGCCGGGCAGCGAGGTGCTGCGCGCGGAAGCCCAGTCGGGTGATCGCGGGTTGTCGCTGTTCGAGCGGGCTGCGTTCGGCGTCATCGCATCGATCACGCCGACGACCAACCCGACCTCGACGATCATCTGCAATACGATCGGCATGGTGGCGGCGGGGAATACGGTGGTGTTCAACGTTCACCCGAACGCGCGAGGCTGCTCGATCAAATGCATCGATTTGCTCAACCGCGCGATCATCGAAGCCGGTGGTCCGCCGAATGTCGTCACCACCCTTTCGCACCCCACCGTTGAAACGGCACAGGCGCTGATGGTGCATCCGGGTGTCCGGCTGCTGGTGGTGACGGGCGGCGCGGGCGTGGTGAAGGTGGCGATGAAGAGCGGCAAGCGGGCGATCTGCGCGGGCCCGGGCAATCCGCCCATCGTCGTCGACGAAACCGCGGACATCGACCAAGCCGGTCGCGACGTCGTGCTCGGGGCGTCCTTCGACAACAACATCATCTGCACGGATGAGAAGGAGACGTTTGTCGTATCGAGCGTCGCGGACAAACTGCTCGCGTCGATGCGGGCGAACGGCGCGGTCGTGCTCACGCAATCGCAGACGAAGCAACTGGAAAACCTGATCTTCACCGAGATGCACGGACCGCGAAAAGCCGCAGCGATCAATCGCGATCTGATCGGCAAAAACGCGGGCGTGATCCTTCAGAAAATCGGCATGAACGTGCCGGAGGACCTGCGACTCGGCGTCATCGATGTGGGCGTGAATCACCCGCTGGTGTGGACCGAGCAGATGATGCCGATCATGCCCGTGGCGCGCGTGTCGAACTGCGACGAAGCGATCGACCTCGCGGTTGAAGCGGAAGGTGGCAGGCGACACACAGCCGTCATGCACTCGCGAAACATCAGCAAGCTTTCACGGATGGCCCGGCTGATCAACTGTAGTATTTTTGTGAAGAACGGCCCGTGCTACGCGGGACTCGGTGAAGGCGGCGAAGGGTATACGTCGTTTTCGATCGCGAGCCCGACGGGCGAGGGCATGACCGATCCGCGAACGTTTTCGCGCTTGCGACGCTGCGTGCTGGTGGATCACTTTAGGATCGTTTAAACGGCAATGATGAATGATGGATGATGGATGCAATTGGCGGAAGCGTCGCCCCGAGAACCACATCCATAACTCATCATTCAGCATTTGAAAAAGCCCGGCGTTCAGGACGTTGACGACGCACAAGAACCCATGCTTTCCTCCTCTCCTGCCATTTCGCTTCTTGAGTTTTCCAGTGTAGCGGCTGGCACGTTTGCCGTTGACGCCATGGTCAAGCAGGCGGAGGTTTCACTGCTGCGTGCGGGCACGGTTCAGCCGGGCAAGTACCTGGTGTTGATCGCGGGCACCGAAGCTGACGTGAAGATTTCGCATCAGGCGGGCATCGCGGCATCGAGCGGTGCGCTGTGCGATGAGATTTATCTGGCTGCTCCGCATGAGCAGCTTGTTGCGGCGGTCGACGGCAAGCGGCAGGCGACGGCGGACGATTCGCTTGCGGTGCTGGAAACGTCGCATGTGGCTGCGATTCTGCGCGGCACCGATGCGGCGCTCAAGGGCTCGCTGGTGACGCTGGTTGAACTGCGCATGGGCGACGGGCTTGGCGGTAAGGGCGTGGCTACGCTCACGGGTGAACGCGGCGACGTGGAAGCGGCGATCGAGTATGCGCAGGCGGCACTGGCGGGTCGTGACGGGACGCTTTGCCACAGTATTGTCTCGCGGATTGACGAGGCGCTGGCTAAGCGGATTGCGGAGACGTCTTCGTTTAGTGGGTGAATCTGCTGGCTCTTTTCTTGAGCGCAACTTTGCGCTGGAGATACGTCATACATCGTCCGCTTCCTTACAGGCGCGGCTCGGTTTTTGGAGGCTGCGCCTCCGATTTGGGAGATAAGTGTGCTGCTGGGTCGAGTGACTGGAACGGTGACGCCTTGCGTGGTGTATGAAGGCCTCACGGGTGTGCCGATGCTGCTGGTTCAGCCGCTGTCGACCGCACGCGAGCCGGTGGGCTCGTGCATCGTGTGTTGCGATTCCACGCGCATGGCTGGGCCCGGCGAGTTGGTCTATTACGAAGGCGGGCGCGAGGCCGCGATGGCGCTCGATGAGACGTTCGTACCGGTGGATCACACGATCATCGGCATCGTCGACGACGTACACGTGGAGTAATCCGAGCCGCGACTGTCAGGGAGCGGACGATGACGAGATGGCTGCGAACGTGTGACGCCGGGAGAGGAAGGACGCCGTCACTCTACCCCGACCGGCTGGAAAGCCGGTCCCACATTGAACGTCCCGACCGGCTGCGAAGGCCGGTCCCACATTGAACGTCCCGACCGGCTGCGAAAGCCGGTCCCACATTAAACGGGGTCGTCTGCCCCACATGGTAAATCAGGAGCAACCGTGTTTCTGGGAATCGTAAAAGGCGAGATCGTTTCCACCATCAACCATCCGTTCTATGACGGGCGGCGGATGCTGGTTTGCGATCGCATCGACGAGCACGGCAAGCCAAGCGGTGGATACATCATCGCGGTTGCAGCCGTCGATGCCGGTGTGGGTCAGCGCGTACTGATTCTGGACGAAGGAAACGGTGCTCGGCAGGTGCTTGCGAATTCTTCGGGCCCGGTGCGATCGGTGGTCGTCGGGATCGTTGACGCGGTGGAGGTTGAGACCTAGTCAAGCGCTGCGTTGATGTGCGGCGTGGTTTTGAGGGGTTGGCTGCGCAGGCTGAAACCCGCGACGCATTGGCGTTCGCTGAGTTGGTACCCGCATTCGACATTCATCATTGAGCATTATCCTCCATGGAATGGCAACTGCGTAAGGAGATCGTTGAAGTCGGGCGGGAGGTGCATGCGCGCGGGCTGGTGGCGGCTTCGGATGGGAACATCAGTGCTCGGCTTGGGCGCGATCGGGTGTTGATTACGCCAAGCGGGATTTCGCTGGGCCGGCTGCGGCCTGCCGACATGGTGGTCATCGACCACAGCGGCCGGAAGCTGACCGGGGACAACAAGCAGTCGTCGGAGTATCGCCTGCATCTCGCGGTGTATGCCGAGCGGGCCGACGTGTCGGCCATTGTGCACGCGCATCCGCCGATCGCGAACGGATTCACCTTCGCAGGTCAGCCGCTGGAGGCGTGCGTGGTGCCCGAGGTGGTCGCGACGCTGGGGAATATCCCAACGACGGAGTACGCGACGCCGTCGACGCAGGAGGGCGCAGACGTCATCCGGCCTTGGATTCGTGAGCACGACGCGGTGATGCTTCAGCGACACGGCAGCGTCACGGTCGGCAAGACGGTGCGCGACGCCTATTCCAAGTTGGAAAAGCTGGAACATACCGCACAGGTGCTGCTGGTCGCGCGGCAACTCGGCCACGTTCAGCCGTTATCGCCGGACGAGGTGGCGAAACTCGCCGGCCTGCGCGAGTCGCTGGGCATCGGCCCGGGTGCGGATGTTTACCGATCCTGCGATCGATCTCGACGATCTGAGTAAAGTCGGATTCCCGATACTTAGTCTCTCTCGTCGGCGGACCATTGAAGTCGTTCAAGCAAGTCGGCGCAGTCCGTGACCACGCGATCTGCAACAATAAGACGCCCGGTGTCAATCCATGCGGCTCGTGACCCATCCGGGGCTATGTCGATCTGCTTCGGATCGAGGTACAAATTGTCAAGCCGAAGAATAGGCCAATGGGCCGACGGTCGGTCTACGAGATAAGCGATTAGTTCGGCCCCGGACGCGGCCCGGACACATAACGCAACGCGACCATCGCAAAGCAATCTCCAGTTGGGCGAGTTGATTTCCACCTCGAAATACTCGATTGTCGGAAGTTCCGGAAACTCTGCATTCGCAACGGTGCTGGGTCTAGGGAATCTAGGGCCTGGACCATCGTTGTTTCCACCATCGATCCATCGAAAGGAACACGCAGGGGCCCGATCTGCTTGTCAACCGAATGCCAGACAACGCATCCGTTCTCTTCGTCCGCCGACCCACCTACCTTTCGGATCCTCCGTAGTTGCGTACATCAATTCTCCATCGTCCGCAAATAGACGTCTTCGACATCCGCTCGCTCCGTGTCGACCAAGTGCCGACCAGGATGAAACGAAAATGTGCATACGTCCCAACGAAGACTGTCCCTCCCGCTTCGTCAAGAAGCCGCGCACGAGGTCTGCATGTGGCTTTGAGCCACGTGAGTTGCCGGCTGCGTACATCGCTGGCGTATCCGCATCCGCCGCGTTCTGCCAAGGACAGTAAATGCTAATCTATTCTGTCGCTGCCTGTCGCATATATCAACTCGGTAGATGTCGGCATCGCAGACGTTGTCACGAGTAAACGAACCCAAATCGAATGCTCGTAACGACTGCAACTCAGCAATCAGTTGCCGATATTCGGCCCGGCTGAGGTAGCCGATCTTCTCGCGTCCAGCGTGATCGGTGACGGAAATATGAATTTGGGGATCGCCCAATCAACGATTCGCAATGTAACAATATGCCCCCAGCCATGACTGGCGTCAGATAGACGTAACTCTGTGGTTCAACAAGCCGGGTTTGAGCAGGTTCGCTTGATGAGCACCCCAGAACGCCGACGACAAGGCCGATGCTCACCAGTAGCAACGAACAACGACAAAATACCATGGTTCCGATCTCCGAATCGTTGTCATATCCGTGCAGTTATGTATCCACGGCGTTGTCACCGAAAGGGCCGAATCGGGATGCCGATGCTACTCCCTCACCGAACGCATTACGATTTCAGGAATCTCAATGCGCTCCGTCACGTCAGATTCACTAGCGGCATGCGTGGCGCTTGCGCCGGCGCGGTGATTGGCAGGCGGACAATGAACGTGCTGCCTTTGCCGAGTTCGCTTTCGAGTGTGATCTTGCCGCCGAGCATGGCGCAGAGTTCGCCGGTGATCGCAAGGCCGAGGCCCGTCCCGCTGAACTCGCGGGTGTGCGACGAGTCGAGCTGGTGGAACTTCTCGAAGATCACGGCTTGGTGCTCTTGGGAAATGCCCGGGCCGGTATCCGATACCGCGAACTGCAATTCATCATCGCCGGATGGCGTGACGCGGACCGTGACCGCCCCTTCCTCGGGCGTGAACTTGATCGCGTTGCTGAGCAGGTTGTAGAGAATCTGCTTGAGTCGACCCGCGTCCGACGTCATCTTCGGCAGCTCTTCGGGTATTTCCAATGACACCTGCATCCGCTTCTTGTCGGCGAGCGGGGTGATGAAGTCGATCAGCGCCTCGCAGAGCACGCGGACGTCGAACTCGGTGAGGTGGAGTTCGAGCTTGCCGGCTTCGATTTTGGCGAGGTCGAGCAGGTCGTTGATGATGTCGAGCAGCATTCGGCCGCTGGTGAGGATGTTGACCGCGTAGCGGCGGAGGCGGTCGGGATCGACCTTGCGCGACTCGCCGAATTCGCCGAGCAACTCCGCGAAACCGATGATCGAGACCAGCGGCGTGCGGAGTTCGTGGCTGACGTTGGCGATGAACTCGCTCTTGACGCGGTTGCTTTCGAAGAGCGCGACATTGGTCTCGGCCAGTTCGCCGAGGCGGGTGTCGAGCGAGCGGTTGATCTTGTGCAGTTCCGCCTGCGATTCGGCGATCTTATCGAGCATGTTGTTGAATGCGTCGCCGAGGTCTTCAAGTTCGTCACCGGTGGCGATCGCGGACCGTACTTCCATATCGCCCGCCGTCACGCGATCCGCCACGCGGCGAAGCTTACGCACGGGCGAGAGCAGCAGCTTCTGCGTCACGAGGTAGAAGACGAGGATGGCGAGCAGTGCGCCGGAGGCCAGAGCCGCAGTCAGCACGGCGATATTGGTCAATGTCGACTCCGGCGGGATGGGCACCTCGACCTCGATCAGGCCGCGAAGCGAACCGGGACTCGGCTCGCCCTCCCCAGCACGCACCGCCATCAGCAGGCGGATCGAGTCATCGCCGTCCGGGTCCTCTTCAAGCTTGTAGGTGTAGACGTCGTGACGGTTGGTCTTGAGCTGCGCGGTCGAGGCGGCCAGGAATCCGTTCGGAACAGCCAGGGCGATCGCGTCGGCTTCCTCGATGCTGATGAGCCGTGGAGGTTGGTTTGCGAACTGGCCTTCGCCCACACGGGACAGGTTGGGCCAGTCGCGGGCGACTATTTCCTGGGCGTCTGCCCAGTCGCCCGAGAGCGGCGCGCGCAGCAACGCGACGGTGGCGGCCTCCTTGGCGACCTGGAGGTAACGTTGTTGCGTCAGGGCGTTCATCCAGTACCCGGGAATGAAGAGCGATGCACCGATGATGCTGAGCACCGCGGCACCGAAGAGGATTTGGCACTTGCGTGCCAGTGAGATTTTGCTGATGCGGAATCCCGCCATGGTTGCGGCTCGTGCATGGGTCGCGTGTCTTGCTGCGTCAGTATAGGGGCTGCTGTTTTGTTTGCGACGGAATGTGTGAACAGTGCGTGATCGGCAGGTAGCTGGCTCAAAACAAGGAGGCTACGAATCGGGCGCGACATCACTGCTCAAGAGCAGTGGCACATGGAGGGTTTAAGGGTCGGCTGCTCAGGTCGGTCATGTCAAGATACGGGATTGTGAAATCGGGGTGTGAATTTGAGGAATTGCGCTTGCGTAAGTTCCTAGCCCGCCGTATACTACCGCTGATCAGATCCCCTTGGATCCAGATGTCAAAGTGAAGCTTGGCGTCCTGGCGCAGGTCATCGGCGGCAAGCTGGGCGGTTTCGACCTCTCCAATTCACTTGACCTTCCAGGCAGGTTTGCTGTCCGGTCCGGACGTGATTTAGGTGTCTTGGACCCGGTTTTGATATTCGCGTGCGCCGGTTGTCCCCTCCCCTTGTGGAAATCGGGGCTTGACACGGGTGGCCAGTGGCGCATGCGAGCGCGACAGTTCGGCGCGTTGTGTTGCCGGTGTCGCCAGATCCGCCGTACCGACCGCAGCTAGATGCGTCGTTGTTCGGGGTTCGCGATTTGGCAGTTCGTCGCCGGGGGGCGCTACGGACTTGCCGGTTGTAGCGGTTCGACCGATGGGCGGGGAACGAAATGTTGAGGTAACTCGGCGTCGATGCGTGCTTTGGTCGGCGGCGAAAAAGGCGTTTTGAGGCGAGCAGGTGTCGGACGTTTCGAACGCGAGTAACAAAGCGAAACGAAATTACAAGCTTTGAACTCGGTCAGTGGATCGTGCCGATATGAGGGGTATAATCAAGCGAAGGGGCAAAGAGAATTCCCATAAATGACCGGCTGTTTGTAAGTGCGGATGTCCCTGCGTGCGGCAGGAAACTTCCGAAAAACACCGGATAAAACCAGTCTTCCACTCGCTGCGGCACCCTTTGACCGCGCCAATACATACAGGGTGCCGCACGCCTTTTTTACGGACGTTGTTTGCAAGCGCGCTGCTCGCCATCGCGACGCGACTCCGTGCCAGTTTTCACAAACGAGATTTGCTTAGCGACGTCGCGGCATCAGTCCGACTGCACGACGCCATTCGATAAACGACGCGCCGTCAGTACGAGAAGCCATTCTTGCGCAGGTGGACGTACGGCTTGCCGTCGGTGTTCCGCTTGCCCCCCACCACTTCGCCGACGTACACGCGGTGATCACCGGCATCGACCTTGCCCGTCACGCGACACGACAACACCGCAGCAGCGTCAGCCAGTTCGACACCCCAATCCGTCACGGTTGCCAACAGGCCGGCGAATGCGTCGTCGCCTGGAGCGAAACCGGCACCGAAGTGCTTGAACATGGGACCCGGGTTCTCGCCGAGCAGGTTGAGCGTGAAGGTGCCCGCCTGCTCGATGAGCGCCTCGATGGGACGGCCCGTCTTCACCGCGACGGTGACGGCTGGGGGTTCGAAAGCGGCCTGCTGCACCCAGGATGCGAGCATGCCCGTGCTGTTGCCCCCGGCAGCGCAAGTAATGATGCTGCAACCACTTGGCACCATCGCCAACGCCTGTCCAATCGTTTCCCGGTCCTGCGCGCCTGACATAATCACCTCGGTTCATGGAATGACAGTGGTATCGATTGACTCGTCAATGCAATTCGTATGGGTTGCTCGGCCTCAGACGCGCTCGCGTTCCGCTCGCCGCTAAACGTGTCGCTCACTCGCCTGGGGATCAGGTGCGCGGATCGCGACCAAGACGGCGGCGGATGCTGTCGATCTTGGCGTCGAGCCTGCCCGACTGCCCTTCGCGTGCGTCGATCTTGATTGAGCAGGTGATGCGGGTGCAGTCTTCACGCATGCGGTCGTAGCACTGCTGGACGACGGCGAGGCAGTCTGCGAATTCGCCCTCGAGGATCGTGCCCATCGCGTTGAGGCGGTAGTCGATGCCGCTGCGGTCGATGATGTCGAGGCTGCGTGCGACGTACTCGCCCACCGATGCGCCCTTATCCAGCGGCGACATCGAAAATTCCATCAGACACGACATGCTCGCGCTCCTTTCTCCCCAACCAGCCACCCTTCGCCCAGTCCAGCCCGCCCAGCCGGTGCGCCAACCTTACACGTTGAACTTGATGTTGAGAATGTCGCCGTCCTGAACAATGTAGGTCTTACCTTCCTGGCGGACCTTACCAGCGGCTTTGGCGCCTTTGAGGTCTCCCGTGGCAACGAGGTCGTCGTACGCGACGGTTTCAGCGCGAATGAACCCGCGTGCCAGGTCGGAGTGAATCTTGCCCGCGGCTTCCACTGCGGGGATGCCGCGTTGAATCGGCCAGGCGCGGACCTCGTCCGGTCCCATGGTGAGGAACGAGATGTAGTTCATCGCATCGAAGCAGCGCTGGATGAGCACGTCGCGGGCTGGGGTGGTGATGTTCATGTCTTCGAGGAAGGCGGCGCGATCGGCTGGTTCGAGATCGTTGATCTGAGCTTCCAGGTCGGCGCAGAGCGCCACGGCAGAGTGGAAATGCTCGGGCGCTTCAACCGGTTCGCCACCGGCACGGTCTTCGTCGACGTTGTAGACAACGATCGCGGGCTTCTCGGTGAGGAAGCCGAAGCTGGCGAGCACGCGGGCGTCCTCCTCGTTGTGTACGCAGGTGGACAGCGGTTTGCCCGCTTCCAGGGCGACCTGGCAGGCCTGCATGATGGCAAGCTCGCGTTTGTCCTGGTCGTGCGTCTTGCTGGGTTTGTGAACGGCTTTCTCCAGCTTCTCGACCCGGTTGGTCACGACTTCCAGGTCGGCGAAGATGATCTCGTCGCGCAGCTCGCTGAGGTCGCCGGCGCGGTCCACGCGGTTGCGGTATGCCGGCACCGAGGGGTTCTCGAAGTCACGCACGACCAGCACCAGCACGTCAGAATTGCGTATCGTCGGCAGGTGTTTGCGCAATTGTTGCCGACCTTGCGCATCGGCGAGCGAAAATCCCGGTATGTCGACAAACTCGATCGTTGCCAGCGTGACTTTCTTCGGGTTGTAAAGCTTGGTCAGAAAGTCCAATCGCGCGTCCGGGACGTGGACGACGGCGAGGTGCTCCTGGGTCATTTCGCCCGGATCGGGACGATGACTGGTGGTGGCGGCGAAAAGCGTCGATTTACCAGAGAAAGGAAGTCCGATGATTGCGGCTTTCATGGGTGGCCTCGTGTCGTAAGTTCGGTCGTATCAAGCAGGTCGCGGAGTTGATTCGCAAACCGAACTCGCGTCAAGGTTGTGGTTGTCCGCGTCCGGTAACCGAGCTAGTATTATAAGCATGTTGGGCCAGTTTCGCAGGCAGGGTTTTGATCGATGAACGACTGGTTTGAAGCCGAGCAGCGCGTAGAACGGGCGCACCAGCTTGCCGAGTCGCGGCGCTGGTCGGAGGCGCTCGAGGAACTCGACGCTGCGCTTGAAATCAATCCGTCAAACGGCGGGTGGCTGGCCCATCGCGGGTACGTGCTCGATCAGCTCGAACGCTTCGACGACGCCATCCACGCCTATCGTGCTTCCGCTCGCTTGGAGCCGGGCGATGTCGATGTGCTCGTCGCCCTGGGTGTCGATCTCGCCCGCCTCGGTCGTGGCGCGGAAGCCGTCGACGTGCTCGAAGAGGCGTCGCGTCTGTCGCCCGATCTTGAGCCCGCGTACTGCTATCGCATTCTGGCGTACACCGATCTCGGCGCGCACGAGCGCGCTGAAGAAATGTTCTACCTCGCGCAGCAGATTCGCGAGGATTGCCCGCATTGCTTTTTCCACATGGGCGGTTCGCTGGCGGCGCGCGGTTTGTACGATCGCGCGATCTACTGCTGGAGTCGAACGCTCGATATCGATCCGAGCTATCCCGGCGTGAAACACGCGATCGCTGAAGCGCATCGCGAGCAGGGAAATCTCGATCGCGCACGCGAATACTATCTGGCTGAGGTGCGGCAGGATCCGGGCAACATTGACTTGTTGTTCGACATCGCCGAACTGGAACACGAAGCCGGTTTCACCGCGAAAGCGGTCGCGAAGCTGCGGCAGATCGTCGAACTTGAACCGGAGTATGGTCAGGCGCATTTCACGCTCGGTGAGTTGCTGCTCGAACTCGGCGAGCCGACCGAGGCGCTTGCGGCGCTGCGCAGTGCTGCCGACCTTGAACCCGATCTTCCGCGGTTGCACTTGCGCTTGGGTCAGGCGTTGATGGCGGTGTCTGATTTGATTCAGGCTGAGCGGCATTTGGCGGCGGCATCCGCGGCAGAGCCCGCCGATGAAAACGCCCTGCTGCTCTGGGGCAATTGCCTGCTCCGGCTGCAAAAGACAGAACGGGCCGCCGATCGTTTCCGCCGGGTGCTCGCGTTGGAAGCGGGCTGCCCCGAGGCGCATCACAATCTTGGCGTCTGCCACTTCCTCCAGGGCAACTACGATGCCGGCCTGGAGCATATGCTGCGGGCGATTGAGCTTGATCCGAACGACCCGGTCGCGATGCACAAAGCCGTTCTGGTGCTGATGCACATGCGGCGGTGGACGGAAGCGCGGGCGATGATCGACCGGGCGCTTGGCCTGGAGCCCAATGACGCCGCGTTGCGCGAGCTGCGCGACCATTTCTGGCGTTATCGGGTGCGGTCGGTCGGACGGCGAATTGCTGATTGGGCGCGTTCGCTGCGTCGCACTGAAGGCTCATAAATCCAGCCCTGCCGCAGCATTACGCCCCGCCGTTTGCCCCAGCTTAACAGCGTTCCGTGAAACACGGTTGATACCCGCCAATTAGCGTTTGCGCTGCAACCCGACACGCGGTCAACTTGTATACTCCTCTGAGATAAGCTCTTTCCGGTGCGCCGGTTGCGGTCGCTGGTGGGAGCGGCGACGATATCGCAGGATGTCGGTATCGCCAGTTGTGCAAAAGGAATGGATGTCTGGAGCGGTATGCGCTCCCCGGCCAAGGAATTGATCGTTATGCAACGCAAGTCTCTTCGAACACTCGTCACGGCATTCGCGGCAGTCGTCATGCTTTGCGGTGCGGGCATCTCGCGTGCCCTCGCCGACAGCGAAGACAAGGACATCGAGCAAGCCAAGAATGAGTTCTCCAGCTTCTGGAACGTTGACCAACTCATGAACCGCGCTGCCGAGAATATCTCGAAGCGCTACAACCTGAATGAGAAGCAGCGCAAAGACACGCACGAAATGCTCACGCGCGAGGTAACCAAGTTCCTCAACGAACACGAGGACATCTGGCCGCTCGTGCGCGACCTCGCCCGCTATCAGCAGATGGGCGAGCAGCCCGACGGCAAGATCGGCGCGAAGCTCGCCACCAAGGTACTCCCGCTGCTGCGCGAGATTGAGGACACCATCGTCGAGGCGAACGAACGCTGGCGCGACATCCTCACCGACGAGCAGAAGCGGTTGCACGATTATGATCTTGAGGACATGGCCAAAACGTTCGCCAAGATGAACGACAACTATCGCCAGTTGGCTGAGGGCGGCGACGGTGAGTTTCGGGTTTTCCCAGAGCCGAATCGCAGCGAAGGTCAGCCGAAAATGCCTCCGCGCCCGAGCCAGAATTACAACCCCGCGCCGCCAATGGCAATCCAGCGCGAGGTCCCGCAGGAGCACATGTGGGAGCGCTACGTGCGCGAGTTTCGTCAGGACTATCGCTTGGACGATGACCAGAGCGAAGCCGCCCTTTCGATCCTGAAGGAATGCATGCAGCGTGCGGAGGACTATCGCAAGTCGAAGCGTGCGGAATTCGCTCAGGTCGAAGAGCGGCTGCGGGATGCAAACCGGGCTGATCTTTCGCCCGAGGCGCGGACAGCCAAGACGCGCGTGTGGGTGCAGATCGAACGGGCGCTGAACAAGCCGATCGTCGATCTGTTCCAGGAGTTGAAGGACCGCCTCGAACCAATTCCGACGGAAGCGCAGCGGGCTTACGCGAAGCGCGCGGGACGTGCCGTGGCCAATACCGGTCCGCGCAAGACGCGTGCGGAAGCGCACGCGGAAAAGCAGGCAGCGGCTGCCGCCGCGGCGGAATCTGATGCCGCGAAGGAAGCTCCGGCGGATGGCGGCGATACGAAGACACCGGCTGAGTCGAACGACGAGAAGAAGCCCGCCGAAGGTGCATCGCCACCCGAATAGCATGCGACGCCGCGTTTGGCGGAATTGTTAATTCCCTAGCGCACCGATTTTGAGAACGCGTTGTGCAATCGCTTGCATCACGCGTTCTCTTTATTTATGGGGCGTTGCGTGCAACACCGCACCGCCTACCGGCCGATAACTTGGCAACTTTTGTTTGCCTCACCCCCCTGCCGCTACGTAGAATGATGTGAACACCGTACTGATCCGACAGTGAGCGGTACGTGTTGTTCGGGCAGTGATGAACGTAGTGATGTGCTGTGCGCTTGCGCCGAAGTGTTGTTCGGCGATGCGCGGGTTTCGGGATCGCCATGGGGGCGCGATCATGTTACCAATTCGCAATGACCATCCTTTGAAGCAGCTCTTCGCGGGCCTCGTGGAACACTCGTTCCAGGCGGAACTCGGTATCTGCGACCCTGCGCTGGCAGACTATCTTGCCGATTTGCTGATTGACTTCGTGCGCATGGACGAGATGTCGATTGCGCGCGACGCGGCTGGTCGGCCCGTGGCGGAGATCGCCGACCTAATCGGCAAGTGCGAACTGAACGGCGACGTTTCACCGATCGCGCGCGACCGGTTTGTGCATCGCCGGCTTGGGGATTACACGTTGTTCTGGACGGGGATCTTTCCCGAGGGCGTGCGTCGCCACAAGGGCGCGACCTGGCGCGACGCGGTTGAAGATTACGTGGTGTGCGGAAAGCGGTCGTATGCAATCGCATCAGAGTTGACCCCGGTCGACGAGGAGCCGCCCCCGCGCTTGTTCCGCCGTTTGAGCGAGGATTTCGAGTCGTGCGTACACGGGCTGGGCATCGTCCGTCGCGAGTTGGGCACGGCTGGCGATGGGCCGGATATTGTGTACTGAGAGATGCGCACGCGGGCACCGGCTGGCGCGGACAAGGGCCTGTCGGCCCGCCCGTGGACGCCGGATTCGGTCCCCGCGATGATCCTCGGCCGAATGGGGTTGCAAGCGGCGTCAGATTGGCTATATATGTCACACCTCTGACGCGGGTGTAGCTCAGTGGTAGAGCGTCACGTTGCCAACGTGAATGTCGTGAGTTCGAATCTCATCACCCGCTTTTTCGTAAACCACGCCGAACGCTAGACTAGCGTACCCTTTCGACGGCGGAAGGCGCGGCCTCGTTCTCCCGGAAACCCGGTAGTCCTACCGGATAACGGAAGGAGGCACGTGCCATGCCCCGCAAACCTCGAGTTCCTTCGTATCGCCTGCACAAAGCATCCGGCCAAGCGGTGGTCACGATCCACGGTAGAGCGCGCCATCTCGGCAGACCCGGCTCGGACAAGTCGAAGGCGGAGTACGCGCGGTGCTTTGCGGAACTGACGACCGGCGCGCCCGTGCAACCCACGGGAAACCGCTGCACGGTACTGTGCGCGCAGACCCCGGCGTAGTCGCTATCCGACGCGTTCCTTGACAGAACGATGCACGACCGCGGATCTCCCACCGCAAGCGGATGCGATGACGAAGCAACAGAACCTACCGCCCGCCGGCAAGCAGAACCATCAGCGCCTTCTGCGCGTGCAAACGATTCTCCGCCTGATCGAAGATCGCACTCTGCGGCGAACGCGTCACGTCGTAGGAAATCTCCTCGTCGTAATGCGCCGGCAAACAGTGCAGCACGGTGGCGGTGCTGTCGGCGTGGGCCATCAGCTTCTCATCGATGCGGTAGGCCTTGAACTGCTTGGCACGCTCTGCCGCTTCCGTTTCCTGCCCCATGCTCGCCCACACGTCGGTGTACACGACGTCTGCGCCCGCGACACCCTTCGCGATGTCCGTCGTCGCGTCGATCGTGCAACCATTCTCCTTGCCGATGGCGGCGGCTTCCGCGGTCACGCGGTCGAGCGGTTTGTAGCCGGGCGGGGTAACGGCGGTCATGTGCATGCCCACGCGGGCACAGCCGTACATCAGTGAATGCGTCATGTTGTTGCCGTCGCCGACGTAGACGAACTTCAAACCGGCGAGCGTGCCCTTCTTTTCCTTCACGGTTTGCAGGTCGGCGAGCACTTGGCAGGGATGCTCCTCGTCCGACAAGCCGTTGATCACCGGCACCGTCGCGTACTTCGCGAGATCGACAACGATGTCGTGGCCGAAGGTGCGCGCCATGATGATGTCGCAGTAGCGACTCAGGACGAGGGCAATGTCCTCGGTGGTTTCGCGTTTGCCGATGGAGATGTCGGTCGGTGCGAGGTAGATCGCGTGCCCGCCAAGCTGAGTCATGCCGGATTCGAACGACACGCGCGTGCGCAGCGACGGTTTCTGGAAGATCATCGCGAGCGTCTTGCCCGCCAGCACGGGATGCGGCTGGCCGCGCAGGCGCTCGAGCTTGAGCGTGTTGGCGGTTTCGAGAATCTGAAGGACCTCTTCCGTGGAGAAGTCCTTCAGGGATACGAGGCTGCGACCTTTGAGGCTAACGGCCATGTTGTTTACGCCTTTCAGCTAGACCACGATTGCTCGTGTTGGGTTAAATTCGCACTCACGTCTTACTCGAAGAGATCCCGATTCGAACGAATGAATTGCGCCACCAGCACTTCCATGTCCTCGTCACAACCCAGACCAGCCAAGTGATAATATCGCTCGTCGAGACTGTTCAAGAACTCGTTGGAGACGGATTGGTAGTAGCGTATGCGCCCCGCTTCATCAGGCACGCATCCGCCAGGGAATAGGCCAATGACCTCTAGCAGTAGCTCGGCAGTGCGCACCGCGCCGACGTCACGGTAAGCGCTACAGAGTCCCTCGTAACCAAAGTCCCCGCACAGATCGATGTTGAACAGATACGCAAATCCACCGTTATCGATGAATGCCATGCTCTGCGTCGCCATTGCAACGGTTCGCGGCCCCGGTGGCACTTGGCTTATTCTTGGATAGAACTGCTCGCACAGTTCCAACCCCTTCTCGACGTAACGCCGATTAAATTCGTAAGCCCGTTGATGCATTCGCCGCTTGGCATCACCTCTTTTTTGTTGCTTCATCTCGACACTCGGCGTGCATCGTACCCGCTCGCTTACACGCGCGGCTCGGATTGCTTTTTCCTTAATCGACAGCACCTTGGGCGTGGGCTTTCAGGTCTTCCAGCGAGACGAACTCCAGGGCCGAGATGTGCGTGGCTTCGAGGACGACCGGCGGCGCGACGCCCGCGTCGAGCGCTTCCTTCCAACGTTCCACGCACAAGCACCAGCGATCGCCGGGATTGAGCCCCGGGAAACCGTACGCGGGCGCGGGAGTCTTCAAGTCGTTGCCCTGCTCGGCGGAATAGTCGAGGAAGGCAGGCGTCATTTCCGCGCAGACGATGTGCAGACCAATGTCCTCCGGCCCGGTCGCACAGAACCCGGTACGGTAGAACCCCGTGTTGTTCTCCCGGCAGCAAGGTTGCAAGTCGCCACCGAGTACGTTCTTGCCACGTGCCATTGTTGCCGCTTTCCTCTCAACACCCACCACAATTGCCAAGTACGCCACACCGCGTTTGTCCAGCACGTCGTCAACCGGCGAGTTCGCCACGTGTGGGATTAGCATGCGACCCGTTGGGACGCCAAAGGCGTCCCGGCCTGTAGCCCAGGGTTGCCGCGCAGCGGCTACCCTGGGAGTGCCTCGCCCAATTTCAATCAACCCCAACGGGGTTGCGGCCCCTCGCGTTGCCGACGCCGTTTCGTTTACGCCGGCCGCGACCCTTTCAGGGTCGTGTTCTCACATTGCCAATTAACCCAGGGTAGTGCCTGCGGCACAACCCTGGGCCATAGGCCAATGCCCCGTTGGGACATTTCGTTCGCAACCGCGACCGCCGCCCGAAAGTCGGCGCCTCATCGCAGCGCAACTCTTCTCGCGACCAGACGGTCGCGACTGATTACGTACAAGACTACGCCAGCACCTGGATGACGCGTTCGAGCGCCCAATCCAGATCGGCTTCGGAGATCATGAGCGGCGGCGCGATACGCATGACGTCGCTGACCGTATCCTTGCAGAGCATGCCTTCGTGCATGAGCTGCTTGCAGTACGGCTTGGCGGGTCCTGCATCCGCGGTCATCTGCACACCGATCAACAACCCCTTGCCCCGGACCTCTTTAACCTTCGAGCAGTTCGCCGCCCGGAGCTTCTCGCGGAAGGCCGCTCCCAACTTGCCGGCGCGCTCCGCGAGGTTCTCATCGACGAGCACGCGGATCGCCTCACGCGCCACGGCACACGCGAGCGGGTTGCCACCGAACGTGCTGCCATGATCGCCCGGTTGGAAAACCCCAAGCACGGCTTTGCTGCCGACCACGGCGGACACCGGCATCACACCACCACCCAGCGCCTTGCCGAGGATGACGAGGTCGGGCTTGACCTCTGCATGGTCGACGGCGAAACGCTTGCCCGTACGCGCCAGGCCCGTCTGAATTTCGTCGGCGATCATCAGGATGTTGTGCTCGTCACACAGCGCGCGGATGTCGTTGATGTACCCTTCCGGCGGAACCACGACACCGCCTTCGCCCTGGATCGGCTCGAAGAGAACAGCCACCGTGTTTTCGGTGATCGCAGCCTTCAACGCGTCGGTGGAACCGTAGCGCACCTGCACAAAGCCAGGCGTATACGGACCGAAGTGCGCCCGCGTCTGTGGATCGTCGCTGAAGCTGATGATCGTGGTCGTGCGGCCATGGAAGTTGCCGCTGCACACGATGATCTGCGCCTTGCCGTCGGGCACGCCCTTCACGGTGTAGCCCCACTTGCGCGCGGTCTTGATCGCGGTCTCAACGCCCTCGGCGCCGGTGTTCATCGGCAGCACCATGTCCATGTCGCAGAACGCGGTGAGCTCATGGCAGAACGGGCCGAACTGATCGTTCTGGAACGCACGCGACGTGAGCGTGAGCTTCTTCGCCTGCTCGATGAACGCGTTCAAAATACGCGGATGGCTGTGCCCGAAGTTGAGCGCGGAGTACGCACTGAGGCAATCGAGATACTTCTTGCCGTCGACGTCCCACACCCAAGCGCCTTCACCGCGTGAAATCACCACCGGCAGCGGTGCATAGTTGTTCGCACTGTACTGCTCGACCATCTGCATGTGGCCTGCACTGTTCATTCCGTCCATGTGTGCCACCGCACTTTCTTCCAATTGCGTCATCCCAATGTCTCCACGTCAGATTGCTATGCGCAGCGCCCGCGGTCCATCCGTTTAGCCGGCGCGCAAACCGCCGAAGCATACGGCATCCAGCCGGTCCTTGTCGACACCCACAGTGTAGTGATGTGTGACCAACACGATGTGGGACCGGCATCATGTGGGACCGACTTTCCAGTCGGTCTTTCTGCGGGGCCCCATCCTGCCGCAGACCGGCTGGAAAGCCGGTCCCACATCATCATGCTGGGCCACCCGTGACTTTATGCCGCATGAACTGCTGACAATGCACTACACCACGCGCGCGATCGCATCGGGCAGCACCTTCTCGTCGCGCGGCGAGAGATCGTAACGCACGCGCTGCGAGGGCTGCGGGATGTCGATCAGGCTCGCGAGATCGATCGGCGTACCCACCAGCACGAGGTCGCACGGTACCTTGCGAATGGTGGCTTCGAGTTCGCTGATCTGCTTCTCGCCGTAACCCATTGCCGGGAGTATCTCGGTCAGATGATTGTACTTCTCGAAGGTGGACTTGATCGAACCCACCGCGTAGGGGCGCGGGTCGATGATCTCGGCTGCTCCGTACTTCTTCGCGGCGACGTGCCCCGCGCCGAAGGTCATCTCGCCGTGGGTCAGCGTCGGTCCGTCCTCGACGACGAGCACGCGTTTGCCCTTCACTGCGTCCGGATTCTCGACCGACACGGGTGAATCCGCCTGCACGACGATCGCGCCCGAGTTGAGCCGCTTGACGTTCGCAAGCACCTTCGACACCGCTTCCGGCTTGGCGGTGCCGACCTTGTTCACGACGACGAGGTCAGCCATGCGCAGGTTGTGTTCGCCCGGGTAATAGCTGGATTCGTGGCCCGGGCGGTGCGGATCGGTCACGCAAATGTGCAGGTTGGGTTTGACGAACGGCGTGTCGTTGTTGCCGCCATCCCAGAGAATGACGTCCGCTTCCTTCTCGGCTTCGGCGAGGATGCGTTCGTAGTCGATACCGGCGAAGAGCAGGTTGCCGGCGCGGATGTGCGGTTCGTACTCCTCGCGTTCCTCGATGGTGCACTCGTGCCTGTCCATGTCTTCGAGCGTGGCGTAGCGCTGGCACACCTGCTTGGTCAGGTCGCCATAGGGCATCGGGTGACGCAGCACGGCGATGCGTTTGCCCATCTCTTTGAGGATGCCGGAGACGAAGCGGGTGGTTTGGGATTTGCCACACCCGGTGCGCACGGCACACACCGCGATCACCGGTTTGTTGCTGCGGATCATGGTCGCGTGGGGGCTGAGCAATTGGAAATGCGCCCCCGCGACGTTGACTCGGCTGGCGAGCGACATGACCGTGTTGTACGGCAGATCGGAATACGCCAACACTGCCACGTCGATGTGATGATCGCGGATCAGCGATTCGAGCTGCTTCTCATCGTGAATGGGAATTCCCGAAGGATACCGCTCGCCGGTGAGCACCGGCGGATAGACGCGGCCGTCGATGTCGGGAATCTGCGTTGCAGTGAATGCGACGATTTCGGCGTCGCTGCGGTTTTTCCAATAGACGTTGAAGTCGTGGAAGTCGCGGCCTGCGGCTCCCATGATGATGACGCGTACGCGTTCGCTCGTGGACACGCTATGTCCTCCCCGCGAAAAGGCCTCGGATTCTCAACCTGCTGACACAATGGTGGTCAAGCGATGGCGCAGAAAACGTGCGCCGGCAATGACGCTAAACGACAATGACGTCAAGCGATAATGCAGGATGCAAGCGGGGTTATGACAATTGAGCACCGCGACAGATGTGATCTTCGTTGGCTTGGACGAGCAGCATACCGCACCTCAACCCATGCACACGACTACGGTATTATATACGAGCACCCGGAGAGGAATGCAACCACAATCGCGTCGCGGGCGAATGCGTGGGTTTTCAGCGAGCCGTCAGCACGACGACGGTGACATCGTCGGCATCGGCGGAGCGCCAGCTTGCCCGCGTAAGGCGCTGCTCGACGTCCGCGATAATCGCGTCCGCGGACAGTTCGGCAAGGCCGGCAAACCACGCGGTATCCGCGAGCGCAGTCGGGTGCGCACCGTAGGTGTCGTCGGCGATCAGCGCTTCGAGCCCATCCGTGTAAAACACAACCCGGTCGCCCGCTTGCAGCGTGAGATTGCGCGTCGGGAACGTCAGATCCGGCAGCGCGCCGAGCAACGTTCCATCGCTGGTGAGCAGTTGGGGCGCTTCGCCGTCGCGGAGCAGAATCAGGTGGGGATGTCCCGCACGCGCGAAACTGAGTTGACGCGTGGTGGATTCGTAACGGGCGTGAAGCGCAGTGGCAAACTGACCTTCCGCAAGTTCGAGCGCGAGCAGTTCGCGATTCGCACGCGCCAGCACATCTTCGGGCGAGGGCGTATCGCCCTTTGCGTCCGCGGCTCGCACGCTCAGCGCCCGGCGAAGAAGCGGCGTCAACATACCCGCAGCCACACCGTGTCCGGAAACATCCGCGAGACTGATCGCCAGCGTGCCATCGTCAATCCGCTCGGCGGACAACATGTCGCCCGCGACGCCGTCAACGGGTTTGTACAGCCTGCGAATGTCGAGACCCGCGAACTGCGCCGTCTGCGGAAGCAACTCGCGTTGCACGCGGGCAGCGTCTTCGACCTGTGCGCGGAGGCGCTGCGATTCTTCACGCAACTGGTCGCGCTCGGCATCGAGCCGGCTGACTTCGCGCTGCAAACGCTCCACGAGCGAGAGCAGTGCGGTGAGTTCGCTGGATTCGTCGGACGGGAAGATACGTCGGTCGGCGAGCCAATCGGCTGGTTGCGTTGAACGCAGTTTCGACTCGAGGAGTTCTACGACCATCCTGACCTCAAGGTCCGACGCGAAAGGAGAGCACCGCGATCACCCGTTGCGGTGCACCATGGGATAACTGTGTTTCGGCGGAACGTAGAATTGTCTTGAGCGGAAGTGCGCGGCGCGAGCGCGCGTGTTTCGATCGCGCGCACGAGCGCGCTGCCGGCGCGCTGAACCCGGTCGAAAACTTGAACGAATCCGTCGAGCTTGGGTGGACGCGAATACTACTTGGTGCGCAGTTCGATCGCGCGGTTCCAGTCGGGCGGCGGAGGCGATTCGCTGAACCGCTCGACCAGCGACAGATAAAGCTTGGTCGCCAAGTCGTCGGGGCGATCCGCGAGACAGGTCTGAAAACGCTCACCAGCCGATTGCCAGTGCTGGTTTTGGAACTGCTCGACGGCATCGCCGAACCGCTCCGCGTAGGCCATGCGGTCTTCACCCACCTCGCCGGCGCGTCCGAGCAGTTCGTAGACCGGGACTGCTTCCGCCTTCCCGATCACCTGAAGCGCCCCCAGCGACCGGAAGGCGTAGCCCGCGCCCGCAGCTTCTCGGCACGCACCGGAGACCAGGATCTGCGTTCCCAGGGCTTTGTTGGCGGATTCGAGGCGGGCTGCGAGGTTCACCGTGTCGCCGATGCAGGTATAGTCGGTCTGGTTTTCGCTGCCGAAGTAGCCGACGAAGACCGGCCCGCAATGCAGCCCGATCCGCATCCACAGCCCCATCAACTCCGGTCCGAACTCACTGCCCACCCGCTTCTTGAGGGCGTCCAACTTGGTCACCGTGGCCAGTGCGGCCTCACAGCCCGTTCGGGCGTGGTCCTCGACGGGCCAGATCGGGGCGTTGAAGAACGCAAAGATGCCGTCGCCCATGAACTTGTTGAAGGCGCGATAATCGATAAGCACCTCGCCCATCGCCCCCAGGTAGCTGTTCAGGATGGCGGTGGTCTGCTCAACCCCGAGGCGTTCGCTGATGTTGGTGAAGCCCTGGAGGTCGCTGAAGTAGCAGGTGACGTTGGCGGGCCGGGGGGTCAGCTCGAAGTTCTCGATCTGCTCGGAGATCTGGGCGGCGATCGCGGGCGACGTGTTCCGTGAAAGTTCACGGGCGAGCGACCGGCGGTGACGCATTTCCGTGAGCTGGCGATAGAGCGTGATCAACGCCCACCCCACCAGGATGCTGACCATGGGGATGAAGGCCGCCAGGTTCGTGATGTACTTTTGCCAGACAACGATCGACCCCAACGCGTAGGTCACAGCCACAATGAACAGCACCGAGATCAGCGTCACCCAAGGCCCGCGTGAACTCGCCAGCAGCGTCACAATCATCCCGGTGACAATAATCAGCGCAACGTTCGCCAACTGCGACGCGGGTTTTGGGATGCGGTTCTCCAGCAGCGTATTGAGCAGGTTCGCGTGTGCCATCACTCCGGGCATGTTGTTGTAGACCGGCGTGTTGACCATGTCTGCCTGGGCAGCGGCAGTGTGGCCCACGAAGCAGATGTTGCCGTTGATCCGCTCGCGCAGGCGGTCGATGCGCTCCTTGTTCCGCCGGGCGAGGTCGGCATTGCTTTGCTCGATCTGCGCAGGGTACTTCTCCGACACCATGCGGTCGTAGAGCGAACGCACGCGTTCAAAGAGCGCAGCCTCGTCCGCGCTCTCCGGCTGAAGCGGACGAATTTCCTGGTAAGCACGCTGCAAGTTGGCGAGCGCCTGCTTTTCGATGGGCCCAATCGCAGCGTCCAGTTCCGCGAGCTTGTCGCGATCGGCGTCGCTGAGAATCATGAGCGGGGCGCGACGGCGAATTTCGCTGCGCTCGCGTGCCTTGCTTTCGTAGTCGAGGTAGGCGGACTCAGCCTGCCCGTACATCAGGTCGACAGTCTTGGCTGACCAAGTCTGGAGGCTCGCGTAGTTGTCGAGAATGGCTTCGCGGTTGTCGGCGACCTCCATGACATAGGCAGCCGGGATGTGTACGAAGCTTTTGTCCCAGGTCGGTGGGCCCTCGCCCGGCTTCTTGGGATAATGCCAATTGAGCATCATCGCCCCGTTCTCATCGAGCGGGACACGCCACTCCGTCGTGCCGCTGCGATTCGCCATGACCAGGGTGTGCCCGTCCTCGACGCGCAGACCCGCGACGTCGATATCGAGCACGTCGGCGGCCAGCGCGAACGCAATCTGCGGAACCACGCGGCCCTCGACGTTCGCGAGCAGCGGCACGTGTCGCACGATGCCGTCCGCTTCCTTCTCGAAAGACACGAAGCCGATGCGTTTGGCGGCGGACGCGATCTGGTGAATCGGTAGCGTCGGATGCCCCGCGTTCGGAATGATGCCGCTCAACCGGTCGCGCAGCGGCAACTCCGCGCCGAACGCGAAACGCGACGACAGCACGTAGAAGTAGGCGCGCTGAAGGTCGGCGTGGTCCGGCGTGATGACATCCGACGGCACCCCGGGAAGAATGTGCGCGTAGACATCGGCGATGGTCGCGTCGGGCTCCTCGTCGAGGTATTGCTGCACAAGAAAACGCGCCGCCACCTCCTTGATCCGGCTGATGTGCTGCTGAACCTCGGCGAGGTCCATGTCCAGCTTCTGCGCCAACTCTTCATCGCTCAGTGCGAAGTCCTGCCGGAGCAGGCGGTCGAGGCGCGCATGCGCATAGTACAACGCCGTGCGCGCGGGATCGTGCGGACCGATGGCACTGGCGAACGTCGCGAGATCGACGTCCGGATTCTCATCGATCACCGCGCGGGCGGCTGAGCGTATCCGCGCGATGTCATACTGCGGTGGTTCGAGGCGAAAGAACATCGCGACATAGGCATTGCCCGCGCTCCTGATGGCCGCAGCCAGCTCCTCATCGTGATGAATCGCCTGCGAAATCTGGATGCAGTCGCGTGAGCTACCCGATCCCGGGTCCAGGAGAATGTCGACGACGGGCTGAAGTTCGGGATCGATCTGGAGGCGCGGGTCATCAAAACCGGGATTGGTCTTTTCGGAATAGACAAGGTCGAGCAGGATTTCCTTCGCCCCGCACTCGTGCAGCAGGTTGATGAGCTGGGCGTGCTTGCGCCGCGGCCATGGCCAACGCCCGATGCGTTCGAGCGCAAGGTCATTGATGTCGATCATCACGATTCGCGGATCGGCATCGATGTGGTTCCAGTGGCGGAAGTTGTGGTCGAGGTAGCCGCGGTCGAGCCCGTCAAGCCAACCCGCAAGGTAGGCGACAACGGTCAGCACGGTCAGCGACGTGCCGACCAGCAACCCCAGAAAACGTTTGCGAATCCAACTCAGCCCGCTCATGGCGGATGATGGTAGCCGATCAGCAAGCGCGAGTCATGCACGATTGTGGGCACGATACGGCGAGGCGCTTTCCAAGGGTGGCATGGACAAGCTCTGCTTGTCCATGGTGACAAAGTAGATGGCATCCAAGCTCGACTCGCACTCACGAATTGACGGGCTGGCATGCCCGTCGAGAGGGAATTGTGATGATACTTGGAAATTTGAACGCGTTTGCGGATTTGCCCACTGACAGGCGAAGCTTGTCAGTGCCACCCCGCGCTATGCGTTGCTTGTTGCAGCCATGGCGGCGAGCTTTGCCTTTGCGGCGCCCGAGTCGATCGCGCCGGCTGCACGGGCCACGCCTTCGCGCAGGTCGCCGACCACGCCGTATACCACCAGGGCCGCGCCGGCATTGAGCAACGTGTGATCACGCCGCGGACCGCTTTCGCCGTCGAGGATGCTACGAACGGCGGACGCACTCTCCGCCGGTGACGTCACCAGCAGCGCAGCAAGTGGTGCTGTTGTAAGGCCCACATCGCTCGGCATCACTTCCATCAGCGTATGCTTACCGTTCGCAACCTGCGCGACCGTCGTCGGCCCGGTGATCGTGAGATCGCACAGCCCGTCGTGGCCGTGGACCACCCATGCGCGCTCCGCGCCGAGCGCCGCAAGCGAACCCGCGATCAACTCAACGTGCGCCGCCCGGCTCACACCCAAGACCTGACGCGTCGCACTGGCGGGATTACACAGCGGACCGAGCAGGTTGAATATCGTCCGCCCGCGCAGCGCCTTCCGCACCGGCACCGCGAACTTCATCGCGGGGTGCAAACGCGGCGCATAGAGAAACGCGAGATCGTGCTCCGCCAGACAACGTTCGAGCGTCGGCACTTCCGCGTCAATGTTCACGCCGAGGGCTGCGAGCACCTCCGCACTGCCGCTCACCCGTGTGTTCGTACGATTCCCATGTTTGGCCACGACCGCACCAGCAGCCGATGCGACAATGGCGGCTGTCGTCGACACGTTGAACGTGCTGATGCCGTCACCGCCCGTTCCGCAGGTACACATGCAGGGCTTTTCGCAATGCACGTGCGTCGCGGCTGCCCGCATCGCCTCAGCCGCCCCCACCAATTCGTCGATCACTTCGCCCTTGTTCGCCAGCGCACACAGCAATGCCGCAAGCCAAGGACCCGCGACCTCACCGGCCATGATGTGTGTGAAGGCGTCGCGCGCCTGCGCGCGCGTGAGGTGCACGCCGCAATTGAGCTGCTCGATAAGCTGCCTGATTTCATCGTTTCCGGACATCGCCAGCGATCATATCGGCTGGTGGTCGCAAGGTCGACAAGGCAACGAATCGCCACGATCCGCAGCCGCCGATACAATGCCAACAAATCCGAGCCGCGACTGTTAGGGAGCCGACGAAAAGCGGCGTACTTATGAATCCAGACGGACGCCCACGAAACTGAAGACGCCTCA
The DNA here is from genome assembly GCA_020639095.1 of Phycisphaerales bacterium. GTDB lineage: Bacteria > Planctomycetota > Phycisphaerae > UBA1845 > UBA1845 > JACKHG01. The sequence goes on from JACKHH010000016.1 coordinate 27,664, forward strand.
CCCAACACCAGCAATGTACACCGACGTAGATGAAACCATCGTAGCGATTTCATCCGCACCGGGTGGTGCGCCGCGCGGGATTGTGCGCCTGAGCGGTGCCGATGCCGTCGCAATCGCAGCCGGGCTGTTCCGCGCATCCGACGATTCCGAAATGTCTACGCTGGCGGGGTTCTCGGTGCGGGCAGGCGCGGTTGTTTTCGACGAGCAGCACCAAGCCCCAGCCGACATTTACATCTTCCGCGCGCCACGCAGCTACACGCGTCAGGACATCGTCGAGTTGCACACCGTCGGCGCCCCACCGTTGCTCGATCTCATTGTCGAACGCTGCATCGCGCTCGGTGCCCGCTTGGCGCATCCCGGTGAATTTACCGCACGCGCATACCTTGGCGGCGCGCTCACGCTACCCGAAGCCGAGGCGGTGGCAGCCACCATTCGTGCACGCAGCGACGAACAGCTTCGCGCCGCGCACCGCATGTCAACGGCTCACCTCGCGGACGAGGTCGCCGGTTGGCAGAACGAACTGGCTGACCTGCGGGCGCTCGTGGAAGCCGACATCGATTTCGCCGAGGAGCCCATCGATTTCATCGACCCTGCCGAGTTGACGCGGCGGTTGGACGCGTTGCGCAATCGCCTTGATGCGCTGCTCGATGCCGCGTGCGATGGGGAGCAACTGGAAACGCTGCCGCGCATTGTGCTGTACGGCCCGCCAAATGCGGGAAAAAGTACGCTGCTCAATCGCCTTTCGGGTATTGATCGCGCCATCGCATCAGCCGTCGCGGGCACCACGCGCGATGTGCTCAGCGCGCCCGCGACGTTCGACGGAATCGAAGCGCTGTTGCTCGACTCCGCCGGTGTGGATGAAAACGCCGACAAAGTCGCAACGGCTGCCCGCGTGCGCACCGACGACGCGACGCGCGGCGCGGAACTCGTGTGCCACGTCTTCGACGCGTCGGACGAACAAGCAAATCAGCCCGTACCTGCGTCGCCGGCTGCGCTTCGGATCGGCAACAAGATCGATCTGCTGCCTGACGACAAGCGCAGGCAAGTGTCGCAAGATGGTTCCGTGCTCTGGGTCAGCGCACTGAGCGGCGAAGGTGTCGCCAAATTGCGCAGCACGATCGCCGAACGCCTCACCGGCGGACACAAAGCCACCGATGACGCGGGCATCGCTCTTTCCGCGCGACAGCGCGCATCCCTCGCCGACGCACAGGCGGCACTCGCGCGCTGCATCGAAACGACAACGAACGCAACCGACGTACTCGACATCGCCGAACTCGTCGCCGTCGATCTGCGCGACGCTCAGGACGCGCTCGCCGCCATCACCGGAACCGTCACCACCGAAGACCTGCTGGGCCGCATCTTCAGTTCGTTCTGCATCGGAAAATAGTCGGCAAACTTGCCCGGTGCGGGCCCGCGGACTACCGTACGCCCGCAATGGATGTAATCGACAACAACCCGACCAGCACGCCGCGCGCGCCCGCCACGGAAACCGACGACGCGATGAAGTCGCGGGCTCGTGTGCAGTTCGAGAAGTGGGCGGGTTCGTACGATCGGTCGCTCTTTCACCATTTCATCTTCCGCTCCTCGTACGTCGCGCTCATGGAGGAGATCGCGAAGTGGTACGCCGTGCATCAGCGTCCCTTTCGCGTGCTCGATGTGGGCTGCGGGACCGGGGAACTGGCGGCCATGCTTGCGAAATCCGACTGGCCGGTGGAAGCCGTCGGGATGGACTACGTGCCCGCGATGTGCATCGCCGCAAGCGCGAAAATCTCCGAGGGCGGGCTGGGCACGCGTGCTCGCTTCGTCGCGGGCGACAGCGAATTCCTGCCGTTCGCGGACGCAAGCTTCGACATCATCACCTGCTCGAACTCATTCCACCATTACCCACACCAGCAAGCCGCGGTACACGACGTACGCCGCCTGCTCAAGCCCGAGGGCCGCTACGTGCTCATTGACGGGTTTCGCGACAACGTGATCGGCTGGTTCGTCTTCGACGTGATGGTGTCGCACTTCGAGGACGGCGTGTACCACGCGCCGTGGTCGGAGATCGACGGATATTTCCGAAATGCCGGTTTTACCAACATCCACCGCCGCAAGATCAACCTCTGGTCGCCGCTCTGCGTGACGATCGGCGACGTTGCAGCCCAATCGACTTCCTAGAATTCACTCCGCAGGATGATGGACCATGACGCAGGGACCGGCAGGCATTTCTGAACCGACCGGCGAACACACCTACAACGGCACATATTCCGGCAGGCAGCTCGATCGCATCGCGTTCCCCATCGGCGGGATCGGCGCGGGGATGGTTTGCCTGACCGGAACCGGAGCGCTCACGCACGTCTCGGTGCGCAACCGCATGGACTTCTTCAACGAGCCGTGCGCGTTCGCCGCGGTCTGCATTCGTCAGCCCGGTGGCAACATCGCGAAGGTGCTCGAAGGACCGGTGCCGACGTGGAAGGTGTTCGGCAACCCGAGCACGGGGAACGGCGCGACGGGGACGACCTACGGTCTGCCGCGATTCGCCGATGCGACGTTTCTCGCGCGGTTTCCATTTGCGACTGTTGCTCTCGCTGATGCCGACGTGCCGCTGCGCGTGGAACTGACCGGGTGGAGCCCGTTCATTCCGGGTTACGCCGACGATTCGAGCCTGCCGGTCGGCGCACTGGAGTATCGTTTCACGAATACCGGCGACGCGCCGATTGATGCCGTCTACTCGCATCACGCCAAGAATTTCATGGCCACAGGCAAAGCTGGTGGGGACGCGATACTGCCCACGGGCAATGGGTTCATTCTCGCGCAGTCTCCGCTTGAGAAAACCCCAGAGTATGCGGGCAGCTTCGCGGTGTTCACCGACGACGACGCCACGGTGGTCGATCACGGCTGGTTCAAGGGCGGCTGGTGGGACGCACTCACGCTCGCGTGGGCCAGCGTGGCGGCGGGCAGGATGGTGGACAACCCACCGTCTGACGGTCCCACCCCGGGAGCGTCGTTGTACGTTCCATTCACGTTAAGACCCGGCGAATCGCGCATCATCCGCGTGATGTTCGCGTGGTATGTCCCGCACACCGAGTTGCATTTCGGCAGCAGCGAACGCGCTGATGCGTCTTCATCGGAATGCTGTACGCCGCCGGAACGCTATGTGCCGTGGTATGCCGGGAAGTTCGCGAGCGCAGGCGAAATAGTGACCTATTGGCGTACACACTACGACCGGCTTCGCGATGCGTCCGCGACTTTCCGCGACGCGTTCTACGACAGCACGCTCCCGCCCGAAGTCATCGAAGCCGTCACCGCAAACCTCACCATCCTCAAGTCCCCCACCGTTCTCCGCCAGGCCGACGGCAGACTCTGGGGGTTCGAAGGCTGCGGTGATGACGGCGGATGCTGCCACGGTTCTTGCACGCACGTGTGGAACTACGCGCAGGCGATTTGCCACCTCTTCCCCGATCTCGAACGCACGCTGCGGCACACGGAGTTCGAGGAAAGCCAAGACGATCGCGGCCACCAGTCATTCCGCGCGGACCTGCCGATTCACCCGACGACGCACGCGTTTCACGCAGCGGCTGATGGCCAGCTCGGAGGCGTCATCAAGGTCTACCGCGATTGGCGAATCTGCGGCGACGGCGACTGGTTGCGTGAATTCTGGCCGCGTGTGCGCCGCAGCCTCGACTATTGCATCGCGACTTGGGACCCAAGAGGCTGCGGAGCGGTCGAGGAACCGCATCACAACACGTACGACATCGAATTCTGGGGCCCGAACGGACACTGCACGAGTTTCTACGTCGCGGCGCTGACGGCTGCCGTGGAGATGGGGACGTTTCTGGGCGATGACGTGTCGCGCTACCGTGCGCTGCGCGACCTGGGCTGCTCGTTTCTGGAGCGTGAGCTTTACAACGGCGAATACTTCTTCCAGCGCGTGCGGACATCCGGCCTCAACGCGAAGTTCGAACCGCTCGATGCAACGCAGAACGGCGCGGGGTATCGCGAGATCATCGCGACGATCAACGAACAGGGGCCGAAGTATCAGTACGGAACGGGTTGCCTTTCCGACGGTGTCCTCGGTCTCTGGATGGCGCGGGTTTGCGGGCTGGACGCTGACATTGTCGACCGCGCCAAGGTGCGCAGCAACCTGCAAGCCATTCATCGCTACAATCTGCGTCGCGATCTGCACACGCACGCCAACCCGCAGCGACCGGCGTACGCGCTCGGACGCGAAGGCGGCTTGCTGCTCTGCACCTGGCCGCGTGGCGGCAAACCGGAACTGCCCTTCGTTTACAGCGACGAAGTCTGGACGGGGATCGAGTATCAGGTTGCGTCGCACCTGATGATGGCGGGGCTCGTTGACGAGGGGCTTGAGATTGTGCGCATCTGCCGCGATCGCTACGCCGGCGACGTGCGCAATCCGTTCAACGAATACGAGTGCGGGCACTGGTACGTGCGAGCGCTGGCGAGCTACGCGCTCTTGCAAGGGCTCACTGGGGCGCGCTACGACGCGGTCACGCAGACGCTGCACATCGACTCGCGCATCGGCGGCAACTTCCGCAGTTTCCTCGCGACTGCTACCGGGTTCGGAACCGTCGGGCTCGCGGATGGTAAACCGTTTCTGGACGTGAAGCAGGGTACAATCGACGTGAAGTCCGTGCTGGTTGCGGGTATGCCGAGCGAACTTGATTCAAGTGCGTGACACAAGAATGGTTGCCGTGGTTCAGTCGTTCGGGCCGTTGAGGTGCTGCGCGAATGACCGGACATCGTCTGCCGTGATGACCCCATCGATCACGAACTCCAGCGCGCTGCCGCAAGCGCCCTCTGCTGGTGCGCCCAGACACGTCTGCACGAGCGCGAAGTCGCGTAAATCGACATCGCCGTCGCCATCGACGTCGCCCGGATCGTGCGCGTATTCCAACGCCAATCGGTCGTAGGCCAAACGTGGCGTCAACACGTCGGGCTGATCGCCGTTGTCGGCAGCCGACATCAGTCCGTACCACTCCTCGTTCGAGAATTCGTCGGGGTGCGTGTCCGTGCCGTAACCACCGAGCCCGTGTACGCTGGGGTCGTCGGCTTTCCACCACTCGTCGCTGAACTCGAACACGGTGCCACCGGCTGAGTTCTGCTCGATGCAACGCCACTGCCGCACGACGTACTCCGCGTGCACCTCGGGATACTCCGCGCCGTTCACCTGATCCCACGCGTCGATGCCGTACTCGGTGACGATGAGCGGTTTCGCGGAAAGCTGGTCGTAGTAGTCAAAGTAGCAGTGTGCATCGGCGCCGAAGTAGATGTTCTGTCCCCACGCGTCCACGAAGTTGAGCGAGAGGTCGTCCGAGCCCACGTCCGTGTTGCCGAGGTACAGCATGGCTCCGTTTACCAGCACCGTCGGATGATAGGTTGCGCCTTCTTCTTCGTAGGCGACTTCCGCGAGCCGATTCGCGAGCGCGTAGAAGTCGGTCACGGCCTGCCCGCTGATGTTCAGGTTGACCTCGTTGCCAATTCCCCAACCGAGCACGCCCGGGTGATCCTTGAACTGGCGCACGAGGTTGCGAAAGCGCGTCTCATACGTCGCGATGAAGAGCGGGTCGCTGTAGTCCACGTCCTCGTTGGGAATCCAGAACCCGATGAGCGTGTAGATCGGGTCAACCCCACCATGGTACATCACGTCAAGTAGCGTGTTGTCGGGCGGAGGGCCCCAGGTGCGGATCGTGTTCGCATGCAGGCCAACAAGCAGCGCGCGATCGCGCGCCAGGATCGCGGGATCAGTGTAGATGTTCGCGAGCGCTGCGCCCGAGGATTCTACGCCCACAGGCATCGGTTGGTATCCGGCACCGTGTACTTTGAAGGGTTTGCCGTTCACTTCCAAACCGCGTCCGACAATGCGAACGGGACCGGTGCTCGTGGGCTTCGCGGGGGCCTGTGGCGCGTGACGGTGCGATGAGGTAACGTATTCAGCATACACCTCGCTGTCGTGCAGTCGCCAATCGAAGAAACGCAGTTCGTCGATCGCGACGTTGCCGTTGCCGTAATACCCGGTCGCCCCCAGCCGGAGGGCATTTGACGGATTGTACGCACCGATGATATGGCGATAGTCCACGAAGAGTCCGTCAACATACAGCCATACTCCCGTACCGGTCTCACCCTCGCGCCAGATGGCTGCGACATGCGTCCACTTCGATTGCGCAAATGCCCCAACGGCGGGCACGGCATTGAACGCATCATTGGCGCCGCGTAGCTCGCAGACCAGGTCCGATCCGTTGATATAGAAAACCCCAAGGCTGCTTGGCGTGCCGAGCGTGCCGATCTCGAAAATGCCGCCCTGGGCTCCGGCGGAGGTTGGCTTCACCCAGAAAGTGACGGTACCTTCAGATACCGCGAACGCGTCATCGGTGAAGGTGATGGTGGCTGTGCCGCCAAGGAACGCGGCGTTACCGTTGACTCCGGCAGAGAACGTTGGCGAGTCTACGATACTTCCGCCGCTAGCTGCTACGCCGGCAGCACTGTCGAGCGCATCGTAAAACGGTGCGCACTGCCCCACCGCTCGCGCAGCATCGGCTTGCACGAGCACGAGCGCCGCCAGCAGAATCGTCAGTCGCTCGATCATCGCGAAAAACACTATCCGCAGCGATCAGACGCTCAGGCGTCCTGCACCTGCGGATGATCCTCGATGAGCATGTCGGACAGCACCGCGCCGTGCGATGCGATCACCTTGTGATACCAGAGCGCCGAGTCCTTCAGCGTTCGCCGTTGCGTCAGGTAATCGACGTGGATGAGACCGAAGCGCGGGCGATAACCTTCCGCCCACTCGAAGTTGTCGAGAATGGACCAGTAGAAGTAGCCGCGAACGTCGGCACCGTCGCCGATGGCTTTGTTCAGTTCCAGCAGGTAGCGCTGCATGAAGTCGATGCGCTGCGGGTCGCGCACGCGCCCGTCGAGCGCCGGCCAATCGAGGTTGGCCAGACCGTTTTCGGTGATGTAGATCGGGACCTGATAACGTTCGGAAATCCAGCGCGGCCCCCAGTAGAGCACTTCGGGCGTGACCGGCCAGTGCATCGCGGTGGACATGTGCCCGGGTTCCCAGCGCGACTTGATGATCTCGCCGTCATCGGCAGCCCGCACGCGATGGCCCTGGTAGATGTTCAACCCGAGGAAGTCGATCGGTTCGCTGATGATGTCGAGGTCCGCGTCGGTGAATTTCGGTGCGTTGTCACCGTACACGCGCAGGCCGTCCTCGGGATAGCCGCGTCCAAAGATCGGGTCCATCCACCAAATGTTGTTGAAGATGTTTTCATCGTGCATGCCCAGCGTGCCGTCGCGCGCCGCCACGATGTCTTCCGACTTGATCGACTCGGGCAAACAAACGCAGCCAACCGGTGCGTAGCCGACCTGCACGGGTCGGCCCGCGGTTTCGCGAATCGCGGCAACGCCCTTTCCATGCGCGAGCAGCATGTGATGCCCCGCTTGCAAGACATCGGCGAGTGGGAGTTGCAGGCCCGGCGCGTGGTTGCCAATCAAGTGGCCGTGATGAAAGTGCACCTGCGGTTCGTTGAGCGTGATCCAATTGGTGACGCGATCGCCCAGACGCGACACGACCTTCACGCAGAACTCGACGAACCACGCTGGTGAGTCCGGATGCGACCAGCCGCCGCGATCCTGAAGCGCCTGTGGCAAATCCCAATGGAACATGGTGGCGAACGGGGTGATGCCCGCAGCCAGGCACGCATCGACCACGCGATCGTAGAACGCGAGACCGGCATCGTTGACCTGCCCGACGCCCTCGGGAAGCACACGCGGCCAGGCGATGGAGAAGCGATAGGCCTGCAAACCGATGCGCTGCATCAGCGCGACGTCGTCGGCAGCGCGGTGGTAGTGATCGCACGCGACGTCCGCGCAATCTCCGCCCGCGATCGCCCCCTCGCGTTCGGCGAATACGTCCCAGATCGAAAGCCCGCGACCATCCACCGACACCGCGCCTTCAATCTGCTGCGCCGAGGCAGCCGCCCCCCAGATGAAATCTTTCGCAAACATGGATTACCGTTTCACAAGCTCCCCGAGTTCCGCAATGCCCCAAGACGATGATGCCACCGCCATGACCGCATTGTACTACGCACATCGGTTGAAATGAAACCACCGAGTTCCGGACCGTTTTCGCCGCCATTCGGGTTGTGCCATGACGCGACCTTGGGGGCAAGGCGACATGGCGAAATTGGGAAAACGCTACAATCTTCCTAGTGAAACAGTTTCAGCCCGACGGGCTGCCAAATCGCGTCAGCGGGGTCAAAACACCCCAGCCGATGTTAAGGTAAGCGTGCCATTGCTTGCGTGGCTGCGCTGCCGGGATTTATAATCGCGCTATGATCAATCAGCGTCCCAGGCAGTGGACGATTTCCAAGTGGCCGTCGGGGATCATGTCATGAAGAGCGAAGAGTTTCTCAAGCAACAGTTCATCAGTCTGCGGGCGGAGATCGAAGCGCGGCAAACCCGTTTGTTTCGCATCGTCACCATCGGGATCATCGGCATGCCGGTGGCGACGTACTTCGCTGCCGGTGCCGACAAGTTGCTCTGGGTAACGCTGCCCTACTTTGCGCTGCTCCTGATCCTCAGCTTCATCGCCGAGCAGAACGCGATGATGCGGGCGGGGCGCTACATTCGCGAACAGGTGGAAAAGCGAAGCGAATTCAACCCGGGATGGGAAACGTGGCTGGAGTCGCGGCCCGCGTATCGCCACATGGAGTCGCACTTCTTCGCCGCATTCATCATCATCTTCTTCCTGTTCTACTTCCTCGCCGTGGGCATGGCCATGCAGCAGTTGTGGGGCCAAGCCGGTGGCGACCTCTCCGGGCAATACTGGTATTGGCTTTACGGTGCGATCGCGACCTACGCCATCGGCGCGATCTGGGCCATCTCCACGCTGGTGCATCACTGGCGGTCATCGGTCAGCACGATCGATTCCGATGCCTAGGGGCAGTTCAATCGCTTCCGGTGAAGGCGATTTTCGCGGTTACTGACGGGTGGTGATGATGGCTCAACTGGTGCGCACGGTCGTGATTGCCGCCCTGTGCGTCGGGGCGGGCGCGCTCATCATCTGGGGCCCGCGCGGTGGACCGCCAATCGATCCCGATCGCGTACACGTCACCTATTGGGAAAAATGGACGGATTTCGAAGGCGCGGCAATGCACGCGCTCGTCGACAGGTTTAACGCCACGACGGGGGCGGAACGCGGGATCTATGTCGAGTACGTCGCGACCACGAACGTCGACATGAAGACGATGGTCGCGACGGCTGGCGGTGATCCGCCCGACCTTGCGGGCCTCTGGCAACGCAACGTGCACAGCTTCGCCGCGAGTGATGCGCTCACTTCGCTGGATGAACGGGCGCGGTCGGCTGGTCTGCGCGACGGCGCGCTGCTCGATATCTACGAACACGCGTGCGAGTACCACGGCGAACTCTTCGCGCTACCGCTAACACCCTCCACCATCGCGCTCTACTACAACAAGGATGCGCTCGCGGAATTCGCCGACGCGCTGCGCGATGCTGGCCTTGATCCCGAGCGTGCGCCGCGCACCATCGCGGAACTCGACGCGTACGCCGACATCATTCAACGCAGCGACGCGCGCGGCGATCTCGAACTGCTCGCGTACCTGCCGGGAACGGCGGGCAGTTTTGCGTGGTTCTGGCAGACCTGGCCGATCTGGTTCGGCGGCAGACTCTACGACGCGTCGCAGAAGCGGATGCTCGTCGATCAACCCGCGTTCATCGATGCCTATACCTGGGTGAGCAAATACGCCGAGCGATTCGACCGGCGGCGGGTCGCGCGCTTTGAAGCCGGTCTGGGCAACTTCGCCTCGCCCGACAATCCGTTCATCTCCGGCCATCTCGCGATGGTTCGCCAGGGTCCTTGGTTTGCGAACACGATTCGGCAGTTCGCGCCGGATATCCATTACGGCGTCGCGCCGTTTCCAACGATCGATGGTGTGCCTCGCGCGTACTACGAAGAAGATGTCATCACCGTTCCGCGCGGCGCGCGGCACCCGGACGAAGCCTGGTCGTTCATCGAATGGTTGTACACCGCCCCGCCGCAACACTACTCGCCGCCGGATGGCAGTACCGGAATGGGGTACGAGTACTATGAGTCGCGCGCGGATGGCAAGACTGTTCGGAAACCGATGCCACCGCTGCGCCCGATCGAGTGGTTGTGCTGGATGCACTGCAAGAACAACCCGCTGCGCAATCCTGACCCGGCATTCGTCGAGACGCATCCCAACCCAGCTATTGAGGTACACGAAGCGCTCGCCCGCGCGGAGCACGCCGACACGGTTCCACCGCTGCCCAACTGGGCGGAGATCGAAAACGAATTCGTCGCGGCCTATGCCGACATCTGGGCGGCGGGCCCGCCGGTACGCGAGCGATTGCGCGAGTGCCAGCGGCGCATTGATATTCTGACGAAGCTGACCGAAACACGTTTGGCGCGACACGCCGTGGCGTACCCTTAATCCAAAGTGAACAAGCGAGTACACAATTCCGACAGTGCGGTACACGGTTTGCTGTGGATCAGTCCATGGCTTGTTGGGTTCGCTGTGTTCACGCTGCTTCCGGTGGTGATCTCCGGGTACTGGTCGTTCTGCGATTTCGACGGACTACGGCCCGCGGTGTTCACCGGTACGGAGAACTGGACGACGGTGCTGCACGATCCGCTGCTGCACCAGACGGTGCGCAACACCGCGATCTATGCCGCGTTCGCCCTGCCCATCGGACTTGCGCTGGCGCTGGGACTCGCGCTGGCGCTGAGCGCGCGGATTCCCGGGCGAGCGGTTTGGCGCGCGATGATCTTCCTGCCCACGCTGATGCCGCTCGTAGCCGTTGGAATCATCTGGATGTGGGTGTTCAACGCGCGCTACGGCTTGCTGAATCTCGTGCTGGGTAAGCTCGGAATCACGGGCCCGAACTGGCTGACCGATCCGCAGTGGACCATGAGCAGCATGGTGATTCTGGGGATGTGGGGCATCGGCAATGCGATGATTATTTTCATCGCAGCGCTTCAGGACGTGCCGAGCGAATTGTATGAGTCAGCCGCCCTCGACGGGGCTGGTCCGTGGCAGCGCTTTCGTTCGGTGACGCTGCCGATGGTGTCGCCCGCGATTTTCTTCAACGTGGTGATCGGCGTAATCTATGTGTGGCAGATCTTCGCCGCGCCGTACGTCATGCTGCCCGGCGGCGGTCCGGGGCGCAACGCGTACTTCTACACGATGTATCTCTACGATCTCGCGTTCACGTACCGGCGGTTCGGGTACGCGTGTACGCTGAGTTGGGTGCAGCTGGCGATCATACTGTTCTTGACAGCGCTCGCGTTCCGCTTTGGCCGGCGATGGGTCTACTATCGCGGAGCGCTCCAATGACCGGCAGACTGCAATTGCGCTGGTTGGCGCTCATCGTCGCGGTGCTCGCGAGCGTTGCGTTCGCGCTGCCGTTGCTGTGGATGCTCGGCACCAGTGTTAAACCCATTGAGGAAGTGACCACCGCCAGCCTGCGTTTGCTCCCGGAGGATCCCGGCAACATCACGAAGTACGCAAGGGAGAACTACTACTCCGGCAGGCCGCACTTCACCGACGCGAACGGGATCGAACGCACGGGACATGAGGGCGTGCTCACCAGCGAGAACGTGAACTTCCCGGTGTTCCTCCGCAATACGGTGATCGTGGCGGTTTGCGGTGTGCTCGGCATGGTACTGTCGAGCGCGATCGTGGCGTATGGTTTTGGCTGCATCCGCTGGCGCGGACGCGGGTTCTTCTTCGGCGTGCTGCTCGCGACGATGATGATTCCGTTTCCCGCAACGATGATCCCGACGTACTTCATCTTCAAGTATTTGGGTTGGATCGGAACGCTCAGGCCGCTGTGGGTCCCCGCGTGGTTCGCCGGTGCGTTTAACGTTTTCCTCTTGCGGCAGTTCTTCATGCAGATTCCGCGCGAACTCTTCGATGCGGGCAGGATCGACGGATTGTCACACTGGGGGATATTCTGGCGGATCGTGATGCCGCTGGCCAAACCGGCATTGACCGTGGTGGCACTGTTCCACCTGATTTTCGTGTGGAATGATTTTCTTGCGCCGCTGGTGTATCTGCACCATCAGGATACATTCACGCTGGCGCTGGGACTCCAGTTTTACCAGCAGCAGCACGGCGGAACGCCCTGGAACACAATGATGGCGGCATGCGTGCTCACCGTCGCGCCGCTGGTGATCGTGTTCCTGATCGCGCAGAAGCACCTGATGGGCAGTATGGCGACGTCAGGTTTGAAAGCATGACGGCTCGACGACCGTCTGCGGTTAATCGTGAATTCCTGCGTTGCGAACATGGCAGCGCGTTATGACAGTTGGACATGCATAGCGGAGTATTCCGGAGGATGACCATGCAACACAACCACGCTCGGCGAATGTCTCGCCTGATTCTGACCTGTGGCGTGCTCGGACTGTTGTCCGCACCCCAGGTCCTGGCAGAAGTTCAGCCGATGAAGCAGTCGGCGGAGGTCGAGGCGAAGATCAACGCGCTGATCGAGAGCATGACCGTCGAAGAGATGGCGGGTCAGCTCACCCAGATTTGGGGCAGCGAGGTGCAGGACACGAACCCCGTCACCGCCAAGACCAAGCATGAGGATCTGCTGGGTCAGATTCGCGCGGGGATGGTCGGTTCTTTGCTCGGCGCGCACGGTGCGGAGTACATCAACGAGTTGCAGCGGGCAGCCGTCAAGGAATCGAAGCACGGTATTCCGCTCATCATTGGCAACGATGTGATTCACGGCTATCGCACGATGTTTCCGATTCCGCTGGGTGGTGCCGCCACCTGGGACGTTGATCTGATTGAGAAATCGGAACGCGTCGCCGCGATCGAATGTGCGGCCATGGGTACACACTGGACGTTTGCGCCGATGATCGACGTCTGTCGCGATCCGCGCTGGGGCCGTGTGGCGGAGGGGGCCGGCGAAGACCCGATGCTGGGATCAGCCATGGCGGCTGCCCGTGTTCGCGGATTCCAGGGCAAAGACCTCACCGCAAAGGACACCGTGCTCGCGTGCGCCAAACACTTCGTCGCGTACGGCGGCGCGGAAGGCGGTCGCGACTACAACACGGTCGATATTTCGCTACAAACGCTGCACGACGTTTACCTGCCACCATTCAAAGCCGCGGTCAATGTCGGCGCGGGCAGCATCATGAGCGCGTTCAACGAAGTCAACGGTGTTCCCGCATCCGCGAACCCCTACACACTCACGACGGTGCTGCGCGATCAATGGGGATTTGGCGGTTTCGTGGTCAGCGATTGGTCCTCGGTGACGGAAGTGATCCCGCATGGTTTCGCGGTCGACGCAGCCGATGCCGATGCGAAAGCGATCACCGCGGGCGTGGACATGGACATGTCGTCGATGTCGTACCGCGAACACCTTCCGAGTCTCGTGAAGAGTGGCAAAGTCAGCAAAGCTGTGGTCGAAGAAGCGGTTCGCCGCGTCCTGCGCATGAAGTTCGCGCTGGGTCTGTTTGACGATCCTTATCTCGACACCGAGTTGGAGAAGAAAGTCATCCTCACGGACGAGAACCGCGCGCTGGCACGTGAGGTGGCGCGGAGTTCCTTTGTGCTGCTGCGCAACGAGGATTCGTTGCTTCCGATCAAGGATGACGTAAAGAGCATCGCAGTCATCGGTCCGCTGGCTGAAAGCAAGCGCGATCCGCTGGGAACCTGGGCGGGCGTCGCCAAGGCGGAAGATGTGGTTTCCGTCATGGAAGGCCTGAAGAGTCGCGCAGGCGAGAAGGTCAGCGTGCGCTACGCCAAGGGCTGCGACATATCGAGTGATGACACCTCTGGTTTTTCCGAAGCGGTCGAGCTGACGAAGGACAGCGACCTGGTCGTGATAGTGATCGGCGAGAGCGCGGAGATGAGCGGTGAAGCGCACTCGCGGTCAAGTGTGGAGCTTCCCGGTGTGCAGCGCGAGTTGGTCCAGGCGGTCGCGAAGACCGGCAAGCCGGTCGTCGTCGTGCTGCTCAACGGCAGGCCGATGGCGTTGCCCTGGATCGCCGAGAACATCCCCGCGATCCTGGTCACTTGGCATGCCGGCATCGAGTGCGGCAACGCGGTGGCGGATGTGCTGTTTGGCGATTTCAACCCGTGCGGCAAATTGCCGAGCACGTTCCCGCGCAAGACCGGGCAGATTCCCATCTACCTCGGCCACAAGAACACCGGCAGACCGCCGACCACCGAACGCTACACGTCGAAGTACATCGATCTGCCATGGACGCCGCTCTATCCGTTCGGCTACGGGCTGAGCTATACCACGTTTGGCTATAGCAACCTCAACATTGCCTCGTCGGATATCAAGCGCGACGGCACGCTGAGTGTCACTGTGGATGTTGCCAACACGGGCAAGGTTGCGGGTGCGGAAATCGTCCAGCTTTATGTGCGCGACCTGGTCGGCAGCATGACGCGTCCGGTGAAGGAGCTGAAGGCGTTCAGGAAGGTCACGCTAGCACCAGGCGAGTCGCAGAACATCGCATTCGATGTTGCCGCGAGCGAACTTGGTTTCCACAATTGGGATATGGAGTACGTCGTCGAACCGGGCGAATTCCAGCTTTGGGTCGGCGGCAGCAGCACGGGCGACGTCGAAGGTCGCTTCCAAATCGTCGAATAGTTGCCGACGCCGCTTCACGCACACAAGAAAACTCCCGCCCGGGGCTCAACGACCCCGGGCGGGAGCAACTGATTACGGCAGGTTACATCTGAAACGCTTTACGGCGTCACGCCGCAAGCAGCCGGCGTATTCGTCTGGCAAACGCACGGTCCGGTACCGGTACCGAAGTTCGCGCCGCTGGCGATAACACCAATGTCGCCCGGGTTGATCGCTCCTCCACTGCCGTCGACGTCTGCGCGATCGCAGGCGGGCGGATTCTGGCCGAAGTTCGCACCGCTCGCCACGAGTCCGATGTCGCCTGCGTTCGTGCTGCCATCGCAGTTGACGTCGTGGGCCGCACACTGAACGCCGAAGTACGCCAGATCGTCACCGTCGACGTCGCCGTCGCAGTCAAAGTCGCCATCGGCCCAGCCGCAGGAGTTGTCGGCGTTGCAGGCCGCGGTCTGATTCGCGGCAACGATCGCCTGATCGGCTGCGTCGACGTTGCCATCGAGGTTCGCATCGCCCGCTGCCGTACCCAGGATCGTACCGACCAGTTCGGTCACGTCGTCGGCATCCACGTCGAGGTCGCCGTCCATGTCACAGCTCAGGTCCATGAATACGGCTTCATCGATGTTCGACCAGTCCTTGATGTTGTGGCAGACGTAGTCGATGTCCTGCGCGTCGATCTTGCCGTCCCAACCACGCGGACCTGCACCGGGCACCGGGCTACCACCCGCGACGTCGCCGCGGAAGTCACCGGGCTTGTACACGTTGCCGGTGTTCGCCAGGTAGCTCGCCGTGCTGGCCGGCGCGATAAACGTCGGCTCGCCAAAGGCAACGCCGGGGGCGACCTTCAGCAGACCGTTTGAATCCGCCCAGGGGTATGGCTTGCCGAGTGCGTTGATCTGGTTGTCGATCGCGATCGCGCCCTGCTTGCGATCGAGTTGCTTGCCCAAGCCAATGCGGGCGGGCGACGTGACCAGCGCAAGACCGTCGGCGAAGTAGCGCAGGTCTTCCTTGCTGAACTCGCCGTCGCCGTCGAAGTCACCGAGGACTTCAGGAATGGCATTGTCCGCCGTCATGTCGCCCAGGTTTGCACCCGAGGCGCCGCCGGTCGCAACACCCGTCTGCTGCCAGGCGCGCGGCGTGTAATAGGACTTGACCAACTCAACGGCATCATCGAGATCGCGATCGCCGTCGTTGTTGAAGTCGCCCTGCGTGCGGTTACGCATCGCCAGTTCGCTACCGGCATTGATCGACGTGTACGCGCCATTCCAGTAGATGTACGAAGTTAACTGGCCGTCGGTGTACGGCGTGCTGCCGCTCTTCGCGAGACGACCGGGAACCAGACCAGCCGGGTTGGCTGAACCGTACGCTGCGGTGTCACCACCCCAACCCAAACCGTTGTTCGCGCGGGTGTATTCCTGAAGGTCAGTGTTGACAGCAATCGCGTTGAATTCCATCGGCTCGCCGTTGCTCGACACGCAGTCAAGCGCTGCCGGCAGGAAGAACGAGACCGCGAGACTCTGACCCGGCGAGTTGACGATCTGGCCGCAGAAGTCGCCGGCTTCGCAATCGGTGTTGACCGCGCACGGACGAATCGTCGTACACGTACCGCTCGTACCGCAATCTACGTCATTCACGCAGTCGATGCCTTCATCGCCGCTGCAAACATAGCTGTCGCCGCACTCGCCACCAAACACGCTGCCGGTGAAGAGGTCGGTGCTGTCGAAAATGTTGTTGAGGTAGTCAGCCAGTGCCTGGTTTTCGACGGGCGGATCATTGGCGTCGTACTTGGGATCGCCAGGATTACGATTCGCGTTGATGTTGCCGCGGACGACGTACGACTCGAAACCGGCAACCTGATAGCCGGCGCACGCGTCGCAGTTGTCCAGCGTGGTGTCGATGCTCGGACGCACGTAGCCGCTAACGTCGCAGTCGCACAGCGGGTTCCCAGCGGCGTCAACGTCCTTGCAAACGCTCATGACTTCGTAGAATCCGCGCGAAGCGTCGCGGGCCGCACGGCTGCCACCGGCGAGACCGGTGTAACCGATTGCCAGACGGTTGTTCTGAACAGCGCCTTCCATGCGGCTCGAACCACCCTTGTTGCTGGGCTGATGCGTCGGGCCGAGCAGGTCGGTTGAGGAGCTTTCGGTGAACGTGCCCAGGTTTTCGCCACGGCCCCAGCTCGGGTCGATGTTCAGCGAGTTCATCGCTGCGTTGCGCGTACCCGAACCGACGTCGCGTGTGGCGCCCGTGAGGTTCTCACCGTTCGGCAGACGACCGGTGACGAAGTGGTACTGGAGTTCCGAGTATTTCACGTCCTCGGTACCCACGCCGCGGTTGGCGATGATTGCGACCGGTACCCACGCGGTCGTGAGGCTGTAGAGCGTGTTGGCGTCGGGCGCTTCCTCGTTGAAGTTCAGGGAGTTGGTGGTGCAGTCGCGCGAAAGGCTCTGAAGCTGGGGCACATCACCCACCGACGAGGCCACGGAGTTCAAACCGTAGCCAACCTCGTTCGGGTTCTTGTTCCAGCTCGCATCCGCTTCGGTACCCAGACCGACGACGGCCCACGAACCGGGAACGTCGAGCACGGCAGCGTCGATCGAGCACTGCTCGAGCGGCGTACCCGTCGAGTTCACGAAGTCGCCGAAGCCCGATGCGATGGCTCCACCCGTCGCGTACTCGAAGCGGTTGAAGATACCACCTTCCGACGGGATCTGGTCCGTTTCGACGACGCCACAAAGCTGGCTGTCGACGAATTCACCAAATCCGTTCACCGAACCCACCGAGCGATAGTTCAGCGCCCAGTAGGTGTTGAGCGGATTGCCCGCCTGGTACGTCGTTGCGAGCTGATCGACGAAGAGAAACATCGGGTCCGGGTTCACGAAACCAAAGAACCCATCGGTGTCGACGTCGATCCAGTCGTTTGTCGAAGCGGCTGCGCGGAAGAAGTCCACGAACAGCGACGCGCCGGCCATGTTGATCTGACCGCCTTCAATTGTGATGTTGTTGACCGGATCGGTGCCGGTTCCATTGGCATTGCAATCGATGGCCGCGAAACTGGCCTGTGCCATGCCCATGGTAGCTGCCGTGGCAACAAGCCCGACTAGCAAGCGTTTACTCATGGTTTTGCTCCTGGTAGAATTAGAGGTTGCACGTAGTGCGGCCTCACTGTCATCCAGACAGTGGGCCCCAGCCCGGTACTCCGAGTTGGCCGGTTCGAGCGGTCAACTCGGAGTCACGGCTGGCGCATTCGTAGGCACGCCAGCCGAACTCAAAACACGTTGGGTTGCTGCAAGTCTGATACGAACACAAGAAGCTTGACACGAAAACTAGGCGCACGCTGAGCGCGAGGGATTTGCCGCTTCTTTCCGCACCTCCTTTCGCCCCGTCACGGCTACGCCAAGGCGTACGACCGCCTCCGCTTCTCCGTGACCTTAATCCTGCGGGGCATCCATGTTGATGATCTGATTCTCGCCGCTCAGTGAGTAGTATCGATCGCCCCAAAGCCGGTTCCGCATGGTTTGGAACGCAGTCATTCGGTCAACGTGTGTGTCCGTAAACATGAAGTTCGCCGTGCCACCGTACGCTTTGTCGGTTCCGCCGGGATGCGAACGCCCCACCGCATTGATCTGCGGTACGCCTGACGTGTAGTCGAGAATGTTGGTTTTGTCTTTGACCTTACCCAGGCGCAGCAGTCCATACTGCTCGGGTGACTTGGCGTTGCCGACTTCACCATAGATGAAGCCAGGACTGGACTCGGGCGCCTCATACTCGTTGTATGAGGAACCGAGATGGTAGAAGACGTTGATCGGACGGTGGGACTTGACCAGCACAAGACTGCCCGATTCGGGTACGCCCAGCGCTTTCCAATTCTCAAGATACTCCGTCGCCAGGATCGTGCTGCCCGGACGCTTGATGCGATTCTCCTGCACGAGAACGTTGCGTCGCTGGCCACCCGAGAGCAACGGCGTGAACTTGTTACGCGGCATGATCGCGGCATTCGCGGCGTAGGCCATGCGCGTTGCCTGCTTGTCTACCAATTCGTTCGGATTGTTATTGTGGCCGGCGTCGATTTGCCCGCTTTCCCAGTTGCGCGATTCCAAGCCCGGATTTGTCCGCGGCGCGCCGCCGTTGGTAAAGCTCGGACATTGAAAGGCTTCATCGCCGACTTTGCCGTTGCTGTACAGGAAGTACGACCAGTGCATGTACCCGAACGGAACCGACGTTGTGTTTTGCCCGCCGTCACGCAGGTTCCAACTACCGGCAGCGTCGTTGGGATAGACGTATGACGGCGGATAAACGCCGTTATTCTCCGCTAGATACGTCGCGACACCGACACCGACGGACTTGAGGTTCGCGGCACACTTCACCGCCTTTGCCGAGTCGCGCGCCTTCTTCAGACTTGGCAGTAAAATGCTGATCAACAGCGCAATGATGGAAATCACTACCAGGAGTTCCACAAGTGTGAATCCGCTGCTGGAACTGCCTCGTTTCCTGACGCCAATCGTTGAGATCATGGATTTCACCGTCACCCTAGCACCCTGTTCGTTCACCCTGAAGCCACGCATCGCCGACTGCCTTCGCATGACGAATAGACATGCACCGCGACCGGCCGCGTGCTTCGACACGATCGCACGACCGGTTGGTATTCCCGAGTCGCGCGCCATCGGACTACGGGTGGCAATCTAAACCCGGGGCGCAAAGGACTTATGGAGAGCGCATTCAGCTTTGGTTAAGAGTTGATTAGAGGTTTCACATGACACGCTATGCGACAACTGTGCGCACGACGCAAACTACTGAATTGTTAATGAAGTGTTGAGCTGAGTTTGTCGACCTGGTTTACCTGGTTGTGCGGTGTTCACCCTCCGCCCATTTTGACGGAATGGTTTGCACTTGGGTGCGCGCGGATACAATTTCTTGGTTGCTAGCCGACAGGCCCGGTCGGCTTGTCCCAACCTCGGCACCTGCCGACCGCTTCCTGCCAGCGCTCGCGCAGGGCGTTCACCTGACTCGCTGCCATTGTCGGCTCGAAGCGCCGCTCCGCCCGCCATTGCGCGCTGATCTCTTCGACCGATGACCATACGCCCGTCGCCAGACCGCCCAGGTACGCCGCTCCAAGTGCCGTCGTTTCCAATACCGTCGGACGAACCACCGGAACTTGCAGGATGTCCGCTTGGAACTGCATCAGCGCGTCATTGGCAGCCGCTCCCCCATCAACACGCAACTCGGTGAGCGTCGCGCCCGCGTCCATCTGCATGGCGGCGACCAGGTCCGCGACCTGATAGGCAATTCCCTCAAGCGCCGCCCGCGCGATATGTCCCGCCGTTGTCCCGCGGGTGAGTCCAACGATGACGCCCCGCGCGTGCGCGTCCCAATGCGGCGCGCCCAGACCCGTCAGCGCCGGAACAAGATACACCCCGCCGTTGTCCTCCACGGTGGCTGCGAGCTTCTCAACATCGGCGGAGTTGCGAATGATCCCCAGTCCGTCACGCAACCATTGCACGACGGCGCCCGCCACGAACACGCTCCCCTCGAGCGCATAGTCCACCCGCGCGCCGCGCTGCCACGCGATCGTCGTGAGCAACTGATTGTTCGACGCCTTCGCGTTGTCACCGGTGTTCATCACCAGAAAACACCCGGTACCGTACGTGTTCTTCGCGTCGCCGGGATGCACGCACGCCTGCCCGAGCGTCGCAGCCTGCTGATCGCCAACGATGCCGCCAATAGGACACCCCGTCAGCACCAGCGAGTTGGACACCTCAGCATAACGCTCGCAACTGCTCCGCACTTCGGGCAGCAGCGATCGCGGAATGTTCAAGACGTCGAGCAGCGCGTCATCCCATGCGCACGTGTGGATGTTGAAGAGCAGCGTTCGCGACGCGTTGGTCACGTCCGTGATGTGCAGGTCGCCGTTGGTCAGCTTGTAGACGAGCCACGAATCGATCGTGCCGAACGCAAGCTCGCCGCGCTCCGCCCGTTTCCGCGCACCGTCGATGTTGTCGAGCACCCACGCGAGCTTCGTCCCGGAAAAGTACGGGTCGATCACCAGCCCCGTCTTGCCGCGAAACGTCTCGGTGAGCCCGTCGGCGCGAAGTCGATCGCAATGATCCGCCGTGCGCCGATCCTGCCACACGATCGCGTTGCAGACCGGCTGACCGGTCGCGCGGTCCCACACCACGACGGTCTCGCGTTGATTGGTGATGCCAACGGCAGTCACATCGGCAGCCCGCACCCGCGCACGGCCCAGCGCCTCGGTGGCGACGGCTGCCTGCGTCGACCAGATTTCCTCGGGATCGTGTTCGACCCAACCCGGTTTGGGAAAAACCTGCGTGAACTCACGCTGTGCCGTGGCGACCGGCACGCCATCCTGATCGAAGAGAATCGCCCGCGAACTGGTCGTGCCCTGATCCAGCGCCATTACGTATGCCATCGCAATCCTCCGATCAGAACCCCGGGCGCAAAGCCCAGGGCCAATGCAAGGCGAGCACACATTACAGAGACGGTCAGTCCTTTTCCGGCAGCAACGAAAGCGTGAGCGTCGTCATCGTCGAAACGGCTTGGCGAACCGCAGGTTCGGTTTCGGCTTCATACTTGCTCGAATGCAACGACGGCAGCGGAATCGCACCGTCCTTCTTGCTCGCATCGTAGCGTGCCTGGCTGATGCTGCCGAGGTCATACTGCAAACCGGGAACGCCGAGATGCTTTGCGAACTGGCCGAAATCCTCCCCGCCCATCTCCGCAGGCTGCTCGAACACGTGATCCTTACCGAGCAGCTTGGCAAAAACATCAGCGGCTGCCCGCGTCAATCCCGGATCGTTATAACACGCGGGCGTGTACGTTTCATCGTCGACCACCACGTCGGGCGGTTGGGGACATTGAAACGCGGCGCATACGTCCGTCGTAATCTGCTTGATGCTGTCCAGCACCTGCCGCCGGACTTCGTCGGTGTACGTCCGCACCGTAAGCTGCAATTTGACTTCGTTGGGAATCACGTTGTGCTTCGATCCGCCGTGAATCGAACCGACGGTGACGACAGCCGGCTCGATCGGACTCACCCGTCGGCTGACGATCGTCTGCAACTGCGTGATGACATAGGCTGCCGTGACAATCGGGTCGACAGTCGAGTTCGGCCGGGCGCCGTGCCCGCCGCGCCCGTGAATCGTGATGTCCACCGAGTCAACATTCGCCGCAGCCCAGCCCGGCGTGTAACCCACATCGCCAACCGGCATGTCGTGCGCCACGTGCAGCGACAGGCAATAATCGGGCTTGCCGTACCTCTCGAACAAACCATCGCGGATCATCGCACCTGCGCCGAGCCCAAGCTCCTCCGCCGGTTGCGCGATGAGCATCACCGTCCCGCTCCACTTGTCACGCAGCGCACTCAACGCCCGGGCGGTACCGATCACCATCGTCGTATGCACATCATGCCCACACGCGTGCATCACGCCGACGGTCGTGCCGTCATCCTTCGTAAACGTCTGCGTGCTGGCGTAGGGCAGATCCGTTTCCTCGGTTACCGGCAACGCGTCCATGTCGCCGCGCACCAGAACCGTCGGGCCGTCGCCGTTCTTGAGCACACCCACGACGCCATGCCCGCCGACTTCGGTCGCAACCTCAAAACCCGTAGCTTTCAATTCCTTCGCAACCAGCGCGCTCGTCGCTTGCTCATGCAACGACAACTCGGGATGCGCGTGTACGTACTTGCAGGTCTCCACGAGGGCTGCGAGGTTGCCGTCGAGCCAGGTCGCAAGCGCCTGCTGCTGATCTTCGCGAAACGTCGCCTGGACATCACCGGCGTGCGCCCGCGCCGCGACCAGCGCAACAAACAACGCACCAATGCCAACCGCAAACTTCATCTGCCCACTCCAGTCAAAGCAAATCAGAACCCGGGGCGTCACGCCCGGAGCTATCCGACACCTGCGCCCGTGTGCCACTGCTCTTGAGCAGTGCGCGTTGTATTCGACCCCACTGCTCAAGAGCAGTGGCACGCGTCAACGCCTTCGTATTTCCAATGCTAGAGCTGTTCGATCAGGCCCGGTACCACGTCGAACAGGTCACCCACGACCCCGACGTCCGCGATCTTAAAGATCGGCGCTTCCGCGTCCTTGTTGATCGCGACGATCGTTTTCGCGCCGCGAATGCCCGCGGCATGCTGAACGGCTCCGCTGATGCCGATCGCGATGTACAGCTTCGGCGCGATGGCTTTACCGGTCTGCCCGATCTGGAACTCATTCGGCAACCAACCGGCATCCACGACCGCGCGCGTCGAACCGATCGCAGCCCCCAGCTTGTCCGCAAGCGTTCCGATCGTATCGAGGTAATCGGCTGACTTGATTCCCCGGCCCGCGCCAACCACGCGCTCCGCGACGGCAAGGTCCGGACGGGCACTTTCCGCGCGGCGCAATTCGACAAACGTCACCGCGTCGTCCGCCGCCCCCGGAGGCGAAAACGCAATCACCTCACCAGCCGCACCCGCATCCGGCTCGCCAACAGCCGTGGGATCGACCGTCAGCACATGAATCGGCGTGTGGATGCATTCTGTACGCAGCGCCATACCGGAGAACACCGGCCGTTGATACCCCCACCCACCGTCGACGTCCGCGATCGCACAGATGCCTTTGCACATTCCCGCATCCAGACCAGCCGCGATGCGCGGGAAGATGTCGCGCGCCGTCGTCGCCTCACCACCGATCACGGCAGTGAAGCCTTTGTCCTTCACCAGCGCGACGATCGCATCGGCAAAAGACCCAGCCGTGTAATGCGCGAATCGCTGATCGTCGATCGTGTAGCACGCCGACACGCCATACTTGTTCGCATCCGCGACGAGATCGCCAACCCCGCTCCCAATCAGCGCAATCGATAACGATCCGCCGGACTTCGCGGCAAGGTCCTGCGCCATGCGCACCGCCGCAAGATTCGCCGGCTTCAACCGACCCAACTGCACTTCTGCAACCACAAGGATGTTCACGTTACGCTCCGCGAATGATGAATGACGAATGATGAATGATGAATGTTACTGGCAGGTGGGCAGCGCCGCCCCCAATTCATCATTCATCATTCATCATTCAGAATTCATCATTAGTCAGTCCACCGCTTTCATCTCACGCAGCACGCTTACCAGCTCGGCTGCGTCTTTGACCATGCGACATTCGCCGGTTCTACCCGCCGGCAACGCGTGCCCCGCAACCGTCACCTTCGCATCGGCAGCGATGCCCAATTCGGAAAACTTCAACCGCTCGACCGGGGCTTTCTTACTCTTGATCAGGTTGGGCAGCGTGGCGTAGCGTGGTTCGTTCAAACGCAGATCGCAGGTGATGACCGCGGGCAGCTTCACATCAAGCACCTCGACGCCTTCATCCGTCTCGCGCCCCACGCGCACCCGCGCCTTGTCATCGCTGAACGTCATCTCCGAGACAAACGTCGCCTGCGGCCAGCCGAGCATGCCCGCGAGCATCGAGCCCACCTGCGAAGCGTCGTCGTCCGTCGCCTGCTTGCCCATGAGCACGAACGCGGGCTGCTCCTTTTCCACTACGTGCTTGAGCACGGCGGCTATTTGCTGCCAACCGAGATGTTTGCCTTCCGGATCGACGATGATCGCGCGGTTCGCGCCCATCGCAATGGCCGACCGCACCTGCGCCATCATGTCGTCGCCGGTGATCGAGACGATGCAGATATCGTCGACACCGATATCCTTCAAGCGAATCGCCTGCTCCACCGCGATCAAATCAAAGTAGTTCGCGACGAAGTTAACGTCGTTGGTGGGTTTGCCCTCTTGCGACGCGATCCAAGCAGCCGGTGGCGTGTTGGGGTCCGCGACCGGCTTGACGGTAACCAGAACCTTCATAGTGCCTCCGCAGAGATTTGTCGGATTCAAAGCTGAGTGGCGGAGTGTACCGCGACACCCCCGGCGCAGCAATCCGAACGGCAAAAACGAACCCACAAGGCAAGGGCAAATCCGAGCCGCGACTGTAAGGGAGCGGACGAAACAGAACGTAGCAATTCACAGAACAGAACGAACGGTTGACGAGATGCGTGTGTGCCCTTTGCGCCCGTTGCGTTATCGTCGTGCTCCGCTCCCTTACAGTCGCGGCTCGGATAACAACAGCTACTCTGCGTCGGGCGGGGTCATGTCCGGCGACAATGGCGTGCCGCATTCGGGACAGATGCCGGAATGATTGCCTGTGAGATCATAATCACACGCACGGCAGTAACGCTGCCGGCGCATGCGTCGCCGATACGACGTAATCGCCACCATCAAGGGGATAAGCAGCAGAACCGCGGGCACGAACAACCACCATGCGGGAAATGCCGCGACAAACGCAACCGGCATCTGCCACGATGCATCGCCGACAGAAACCGTTTGAGCACCGCCGCCCATGTCGTCAAAGTACGCGGACCTGCCCGACAACTTTGCACGCTGCTCCGCCCAATCACACGACATCACGTACACGCGGCGGACGTCCGCGCGTAATATATCCCAGGTGACGCGGGCACGATCAACTTTGTCTTGCACAAAATCGCGCGTCGCCTCGGTCGTATCGGATGGAAACGGTATGTCGAAATCCTCTGGAATGGATACATAGGTAAAATACCAACCGCCCGTCTCCGCATAGACGCGCAGGTATCGAAGCGGGCTGTCGACGGCGACCCACTCACCGTCGCCGATCAGTCCGTAAGCTGCGGCGAATACCAGAAGCGTCGAAAGCAGAATGATGAGTCGGTAGGCCCATCGCCGCCTCCAGGAGAGTTGTTCAGCCCGGCCCTGGGGCTCGGCGTCCGACGGGTCGGCGATCAAATTGGCTGCGGGCTCAGACATCACCGGATGATTCTACGAGGACGCCGGTTTGGCTGCGAACGGAACGTCCTGAATGTCCTCGAAGATGGTGAGGTTGAGCTTTTCCGCAGCGCCCGTTCGCGTTCCACGCCCGGCGAGGTGCCGAGGATGAGCAGCGCTTCGCACTTCTGGACCAGTTCAAGCCGAGATGCGCATCATCGCCTCGTAGCGTTCCGCCTCCGGCAGCTGCGCCACCAACTCCTCAGCCGCGAACGCGCCAACCACCGGTATGTGCCCGCGCATCAACACCTGGGCAGCCGCAGCACTAAGCCGCTGCCGATTCGCCCGCCGCCGCCCTCCTCCGTCGGCGATGTAAACGGTCCGGCTACGTTGATCATCATGAGTAAGTCATCCTCGCATTTGGGCAATTCGCAAGACTGAGATTCAAGCAAAGATCCTCCAGCAATAGTATCAGAACCGCTAACTTACTCCCTCACTCCGCTCTTGTATCGCAAGCGTGATCCATTCTGATCGTGCGTTGCCATTAATCACGATGCGATCTGGACTGGCGATGCAACCTCAATCAGACGTTGCCCCGCTGTTTGTATTCTCTTCTTGATCAGCAGAAAATCGCCGGGGCTGGAAAGCATCGATTCGACGTGAAATGCCGAAACAAACCGATTTGCCGAATAGACTCTGTGCTCATCGACCGCAACGACTTCGGTAGGTCCTCCGGGCATTCCAACAGCTCGATATCGCAACGTCCACGGCCCACTGAAGAGCAACTTCGCGGCGGAAGCATCGCAAATGTTCAGCACGCTCTCTTCCCATCGGCCCTCGCCGCGATAACCACCTTCACGATACAGCATGAAAAACGCAGTTCCAAGCATTAGTCACAACCGTGCGTAAGCTGATGAATGGGTGCTTCAAACGTACGCGGAAGCACCTCTCGCTAGAATTGAAATCGTGGCGTGATTCGCCCATCTGCATATACCCTCCGATTTCATCTTCCGCGTACTGCGTTATTTCTTGTGAACGTCCACACGATGAGATTCAAATCCTGTCCAGAACGGATTTGGCCAAGTTCGATGACGCCGCTTCGAAACGGCTTCGCATCAATCGATAGCCCGGTACGCCGAATGTAAAGGCGACAATGGCAGTTCTAATGCGTCACTAGAGACTTCTTTATTGCCCGGAATTCGAAATCCGTAGAGATTGAGCAGTTTCCGACACTATCGAAGTTATTCACAGCATCGAAGATTGCGTTCGGACGAATCGAATCGACCAAAGCCACACATTTGCTCGAACGCGCTTTTGCTGGTCGCGTCATTATCGTGAGCAATTTGCCGCAATTGGTCAGGTAATTTGAAAGCATCCCAATTGTCGATTTCGAAGCAAAACGACTTAGGGACACCATCCAGGGAAAGTACTCACACCGAAGCCACGAGAGCGAATAACGTCCGTTCGCAACGCGTGCCATATTGGGCGCGAAACATCGCAGCAACGCCGTCACCACGTCGCGACCTTACCGATCCCAGCCCAAATCGCCTGGTGCCTTCGTTCGTGGACATGGAGCCTCCAGTCAGAAGTTCAGGAATAGTGCTAAGCACCACTATACATGCATTGCGGTAAGGCTGACGGACCTAACGCATTCCGTAGAAGCCGTCAGAAATTCCGCTTCGTCGATCACTTCGACCCAGTTCTTGGGCTTTCTTCAACTTGGAACCTGCTTTTTCGCCCGCGATGACGAGATCGGTCTTTTTGCTCACCGAGCCCGACGATTTGCCGCCGAGCGATTTAATAAGCTCTTCCGCCTCCTTGCGGCCGAGGTGTTCGAGCGTGCCGGTGAGCACCACCGTCTTACCGGCGAAGGGGCTGTCCGCCGCGACGGCGCGCTTGGGCTGCGTCATGTTCAGACCGGCTGCCCGCAAGCGGTCGATCAGCGCTTGGCCATCTTCTGACTCAAAGAACGTGCGCACGCTCTTTGCGAGTTCCGGCCCCACACCGTCAACCGCGAGCAAATCCTCTTCGTCCGCGTCCATCAGCGCGTCTATGTCGCCGAAGTGCTCAGCCAGCAACTCACCGGTCGTACCGCCAACGTGACGAATGTTCAGCGCCGCCAGCAGTTTTGAAAGCGGCTTCTGCTTGCTGGCTTCGATGCCCGCAAGCAGGTTGTCGACGCTCTTTTCGCCCATGCGTTCGAGCGCAATCAAATCATCACGTCGCTCGTGCAGGTGATACAGATCGCTACAGTCCTTGATCAGCTCATGGTCCACAAGTTGAATGATCAGGGCTTCGCCCGCGCCCTCGATATCCATCTGATCACGCCCACAAAAATACGTCAGCCGTTCCTTCCGCTGCGCGCTGCATTGGGGATTCAAGCATCGAATGTACACCCCGCCTTCATCCTGCGCGACCTCGTGCCCGCACACCGGACACGCCGTTGGCGCGATCACCGGCTTGGCGTCTTTGGGGCGCTTTTCCATCACCACGCGCACGACCTGCGGAATGATCTCGCCTGCCTTTTCCACGATGACCGTGTCCCCAATGTGTACGTCAAGCCGGGCCACCTGATCGAAATTGTGCAACGACGCGTGTCGCACCGTCGTGCCCGCGAGTTGCACCGGATCCATGATCGCGCGCGGCGTGATCGTGCCCAGCTTGCCCACCTGAAATTCAACATCGAGCAACTTGCTTTCGCCCTGCTCGGCTGCGAACTTGTATGCGATACACCAGCGCGGGTATTTGCTCGTCGCACCCAGGCGCTCGCGTTGCGGAAACGCGTCGACCTTCGCCACGAGCCCGTCAATCTCGTATGCCAGCGTGTTGCGGTCACGATCCAGCGCGTGACACTCCGCAATCAAACCGTCAATGTCATCAACCACGCGCATCCGGCTGCTGACGGGAACGCCCCACGCCTGAAGCTTCTTCGACAGTTCGGAATGCGACTCAACCAGAATGGGTTCCATTCGCCCGAATCCATGCGCGACGAACCGCAGCCCGCGGCCGGCGATCTTCTTCGGATCAAGCTGTTTGAGCGTACCAGCCGTCGCGTTTCGCGGGTTGGCAAAAACAGGTTCGCCCGCTTCCTGGCGCGCCGCGTTGAACTTCGCGAAGTCGTCCTTCGGCCAGTACACCTCCCCGCGAATCTCGATCACCTGTGGCACGTCGTCGCCCACAAGTTGCAGCGGGATCGCGCGGATCGTCTTGACGTTGGCGGTCACGTCGTCACCGGTCACGCCGTCGCCCCGGGTGGCTGCGAGCACCAGCGCCCCGCGTTCGTACACCAGCGATGCCGCGACGCCATCCACCTTGGGATCAACCACATAGCGGTACGGCTCGTCGGCGAGCGCCTTGCGCACGCGTTGATCGAACTCGCGAAGCTGGACTTCATCGTAGGTATTGTCGACGCTGAGCATCGGCACGCTATGCGTAACCTTGGCAAAACCGCTGATCGGCTCACCACCAACGCGCTGCGATGGCGAGTCCGATGTGAGCAAATCAGGATGCTCCGCCTCCAACACCCGGAGCCTTTCCATCAACTTGTCGTATTCGCGATCGGTAATCCGCGGGTTATCTTCAACGAAATACAGACGATCGTGCTTGCGGATCTCGTCGCGAAGCTGCTTGATTTCGTCGGCGGGTTTGCTGGGCATTTCGTCGCTCGTAAGGCAGCGTAATCAGAGAATCAAAGGGCAACGTCAAACCGAGTCAGCGCCACACTGTGCCACTGCTCTTGAGCAGTGGTCGCGCGCCTCGTCCGCGTATCGTCGCACTGCTCAAGAGCAGTGGCACACTTCGCGTTGCGGCACGCAGGGTAGGTATGGTCACAGCACCGGCGCCAATACCCGATGGCCCGATTATATCGCTTTCGACGCAGCCCATGCACGCGTACCGCACGAACGCGTCCGCCGGTTGACCGTCTCCCCACAACGCCCTAGATTACCTGCCCGAATCGGTGGGTTGCCGCCGCGCGACGGTCGTCGCGGCGAGTCGAAGCGCAGCCAGCCGCAACCATCAGCGAAATGAGGAATCCCCGTGGAACGCACGCTCATCATACTCAAACCGGACTGCACGCATCGCCGCCTCATCGGCCGCATCATCCAGCGCTTCGAGGACAAGGGCCTCACCATCGCCGGAATGAAGCTCATGCACATCGACGAGACGCTCGCGGGCAAGCACTACGCCCCGCATCAAGGCAAGCCGTTCTACCCTGGCTTGATCGAGTACATCACCAGCGGACCCGTCGTGGTCATGACGCTCGCCGGTCCGAATGCGATCAGCGTCTCGCGCAAGCTCATGGGCAAGACTTTTGGCTTTGAAGCCGAGCCCGGCACCATCCGCGGCGACTTCGGCATGAGCAAGACGTACAACCTGATCCACGGCAGCGACAGCCCCGAGTCGGCAGCCACCGAAATCGCGCTCTACTTCAAGCCCGAGGAACTGCTCGAATACGCCCCGGTAACGGACACGTGGACGAACAAGCCCGGCGAAGCGTAGTTTCGCCGGAATGACGAATGATGAATGATGAATGATGAATGACGAACTGATTCGACAAGCAAACGCTTTCGCGGACCACATTCAGCATTCAGAATTAGGCATTATCCATTCATCTTCGCCCCGAGAGGAATTGCCATGAAAGTTCAACCCATCGAAGCGCACGAACAAAACCCGGTACAGATGGACGGCGCATCCGGGGCGAAGATGCGCATGCTCATCGGACCGGCTGAGCAGGCGAAGAACTTCCACATGCGCCACTTCAGCGTCGAGCCGGGCGGCTACACGCCGCACCATCAGCACGACTACGAACATGAGATCGTCGTGCTCAAAGGTTCGGGCGTCGCCAAGAGCGAGCAAGGCGATCGCGAATTCTCCGCCGGTGACATCATCTGGGTGCCCGCGAACGAGATGCACCAGTTTCAGAATACCGGCGGCGACGCGCTTGAGTTCATCTGCCTCATCCCCGCACCCATGGACTGCTCGAAATGAGCAAGCGGCTCGCCGACCTGCCGATGGTCGCGGGAACCTGTCGCAAGTGCGGCCGGGCCATCTCCGGATTCCCCGGCGATCTGGGCAAGTGCGGTCATTGCAAGGTGATGACGCTGCTGCCGGGCGATCCGCCGCCGGGATGGCGCCTGGTGCGCCGGCCTGAGCGATTGATGGTTCTGCCGGTGTACTTCATTTTCAGCTTCTACGCGTCGATCGTGGCGATTGCGATGACCGGCGGCGGTACGGGGCTGGTGGGCGGTGGTGTCGTCGTGGTCGTCTTCGCCATGTGGATTTTCTCAATCATGCAGTTCTCGAAGGCTGCCGAGCATCAGCCCCGCTGGTGGCTGCCCGTGCTGCTCTACCACGTTGCGTGCGTCGCGATTCCGATATGCTTTTGGCTCGGGTTGGGCGGGTGCAACGCCATCGCACACAGTGAAGTCACCCCGACCGCCCTACTCCGCGTCCTGGGCGCGACCATCGGCCTGTTCGCCTGCATGCTCATCTACGGCTTCGCCCGCGGCAGCCTCGCCAAACTCCGCGTCGTCCGCGCGTAGGGTGAGCCCGTTGGGCAACACCCGATTCTGAACGCTTCCTGCCACAGTCACGGCAACAACTGACGAGACTTGGTTCGCTCGACGTCAAGATCCCCGCTTCGCCAACACCTGTGCTGATTGCGCAACGACCGGCTGAACCGGTGTGCCGAACGTCGTGATGAAACCGTGATCGACGGCGACCAGCGGAGGCGTGCGCAGGCCGTGGTCGGTTTGTTCGACGTCCGGCATGAGGTATTTCGCGTACGCAAGCACCCAGATGTCGGATCGCGCAATCGCCGAAACCGCGCAGACCATTATGGAAACGCAGACGAACAGCGTGGGCGCCAGCCTTCGTGGTTTTCTGTTGCGGATAATCGCGTTCGACGTTTCTGTTGCGTTTGCGTTCATGGCACTACTCCCGCTCATCCGGTGCCACCGATTCGCACCGGCCTTCTCTGGGCAACGAATGCCGCACGCCGGCATCTCATTCCATCCCACCACCTAGCAATGCGAGATGTGGTGAGATTTCGGCGGAAGGTTTTTCAGGAATTCGCGAATTGTGAGTGATTTCGGAGGGCGCTGCCGATTTCGGGCCCGTTGTGACTGGTTATTCGGCCTCTGTGTGCGTTCGCGGCGCGGCCGGACGGGCCATTGCGTCCTGGAATTCCGTGATGCGTTGCTTGAATTCCTCGGCATGCTCGGCACAGAACGAACCTTCCCGACCTGCGAGCACGGATGCCTGGCGCTCCAATTCGAGGGCCTGCGCCGTATCGCCTTCGCGGAACATCGCCAAGGCAAGCGTATCGAGATACGCGCAGTACCATTCATCCTGATCGCTTGTTCGCTCCTTGGCGGCCTGGGCGAGCATCCGTGCAGCATGCGTGTCGCGCAAGTGTTCAGGCGTGTTCGTCAGCAGTTGCCACGCGGTTTCGTTGAGCTGCCCCGGCGTCGCGGACGGATGATCCAGGATTTGCTGCCATGTCGCGGCAGCCTCGTCAGGAGCTGCGGCAAGCTGGCACGTTCCGAGCACCTGGAGATATTTGACCGGCGGATTGTCGCGCGCCGCGACGGCACTTCGCGCCAGACGCAACGCAACCGCGTCATTCCGAAGTTGCTCGTAGGGATTCGTCACCAGGCTCCACGCTTCGTGCAGGACAGCCTCGGAATCCTCCGCCGCCCGAGCCGCCACCTGCTCCCAAGTGTCGGCAGCGTCGTCATTCAGATCGTTCGCCAGCTGCGCCAGCGCCAGCGACTTGAGCATGTACACCGACGGATCGCCGGGATGCATCTCGATCGCACGCGACGCGTTTTCAAGCGCTTCAATAGGGCGGCGCTGCTCCAGTGGCTGCGCTGCCAATAACCGCCACGCGAAATGCTCGATGAGCCACTGCGGTGCATTCGGTTTCGCAACGGCCTGCCGCCACGTTTCGATCGCCTCCGCCGACATCCCGTTTGCCAATTGTGCCTGGGCCAATTCGTGCATCATCCAGGGCGCATCGTTCATCTCAACAGCCCGCTCCGCCAGGCGCAGCGACTCCGGCAAGTCGCGCCAACGCGCCGGCGCTTCCCGCAGACGTTTGGAAAAGTCACGCAAGTGGTGGGCCTGCGCTTTCGGGTGCTCAACGAGCCGGCGGCGAATCGCAAACTCGTGCTCCTCGTCACCGGTGCTTTCCAACGCCGTCGCCAACGCTTCGAGCAATTCCACGCGGCCGTCGCTCCCGGCAAGCACACGTTCGATCATGTCGCCGGTAACGGCGGAGTCGCGCACGGACTCGGGTGCCGCGGCAAACAATTCGCGTACGACATCCGCCAACTCCGTCGCGCTCACGTCGTCGCGCTCAAGCAGATTCGCCCATGAACCCAAGGCGTGCTCCCAGCCCATCGCCTCGCGTTCAGCCGATGCGTCCGCAAGTTCGTGCAAATGCGTCACCAGGCTGCGGGCAGTGCGGCGCAAGTCCAGACGCGTCTCAAGAATCGACGGATCATCGCCGAGCGTTTCGCGCAGCACGTCGATCGCCTCGCGGCGACGGCCCAAACGTTCCAGGCAATTCACCAGCGCCAACGTCCGCGCCCCAACCAATCCGGAGTAGGGAATGGCTGACTTGGTCGCGCGAAGGCACAATTCGTGATACGGCAGCGCTTCGGCATCGAGGCCCAGATCGCTGAGCGTCATCGCAGTGTTCCCCGCAGCTTCCGCCGTGAATCCGTGCTCATCGCCGTAAACGATGCGCGCTCGCGCGCACACGGCTTCAAATTCCGTGCGCGCTTCTTCGTGTCGCCCGAGACTGCGCAGCGCAAACGCGCGTTGCATGCGCGCCCCCAGCGTCCAGGTATGATCCGGCCCCAACGCGGACACCCGGTCCTGAATGGCGGA
Organism: Phycisphaerales bacterium; assembly: GCA_020639095.1. GTDB lineage: Bacteria > Planctomycetota > Phycisphaerae > UBA1845 > UBA1845 > JACKHG01. The sequence continues at coordinate 60,977 of JACKHH010000016.1, forward strand.
GTCGAAGGACGTCAACGCCGACTCAGGATCACCCATCCAGTGCTCCTGCATCGCGATGTCGTAAGTGACCATGAGGTACAGCAGCGAATGCGCGCCGAGCACGTCGCGTGCTAGCGGTGCAAGGCGTTTGAGGATCGGAATGCCCGCAGCCGATCGCCCCAGCCGTGAATGCGCCAGCGCGAGTTCGTGCATCGCCTCCAGCGTGTACACGTGCTTGGGACCGAAAGCATCCAGCGCCGCGTCGTACGCCCGCTGCGCAACGTCGAACGACTCCTCACGCTCACCGGTGTAGAACTGAACCCGCGCGAGGTACTTGAGACTGAGCACCAGTCGCCCGGGATCGTCAATCTGCTCGGCAAGCGCGACGGCTTCGGTGTGCGATGCCAGCATGTCGTCGATGCGCGCCCGCTGCCCTTGGCGGTCGTATTGGAAAAAGTCGATCATGCCGCGATCGTTGAGCAGATCGACAAGCAACGCGATCTTTTCAGGATGATGCGCCCGGCAAAGCTTCATCGCCTCATCAACGAGCGCGTCAGCCGGTTCGATCTCCAGCATCTGGAAATGCACCTGCACGAGCGGTTCCATGATGTAGAGCGTTTCCAGATGCGCGTCACCATATAACTCGGTGGCGTCGGCGAGCGCACGCTGCAAGTGCTGTTTCGCTTCGTCGAAGTAGTCGAGCTTCAGGTAGGCTGTGCCCACCGCGCGATCCAACGCCAGGCGCACTTCCGGCTCGACCGGAAACTGCACACCGTCACTATCCGAACCGATGCCCAGCGATCGCGATGCCGCGTCGAGCCATTCATGCAGCGTGGCTTCGCGGCCCAACTGATCAGGATGAACGGCCGCCACCAGGTCATCGGTGACGTAGTCGAGCACTTCGCGGGTGTAGCGTTCCTGGCGCTGCGCTTCGTCGCGCTGAGTCGCGAGTTCCTGATTGGCTGCACCCAGCGCGGTGCTGGCGTCGCGCTCCTTCGCCAGTGAATCCATCAAAGCATCCTGCGCCACGTTCATTGCAGACCGCGCTCGTTCGGCTTTGATGCCGAACGTGACGCTGATCGCGGACGCAACGACAAGCACGCACAACACCAGACCGGCAGCCATCGCCGACGCGCGGTGCCGGCGCATGAATTTCCGCACGCGATAAAACGTGCGCGGCGGGCAGGCGATGACCGGTTCGTCATTGAGGTGTCGGCGAATGTCAGCCGCGAGTTCGTTCGCGGTCTCGTAGCGTTGCGCGCGATCCTTCTCCAGGCACTTCATCGTAATCCAGTCGAGGTCGCCGCGCAGGCGCCTGAGCAACGTGCGCGCGTCCGTCCGCTGCAACTGGGCCACGTACATCGCGGAACTCTTGTCGGAGATCACGGGATGCGCGGGGTCGGTGGCCATCGCCGAATTCGACGCGGATGACGTTGTCGCCGATGCGAGGCGAATGCTCGGGCGCATCGGCTCCTCGTCGCGGATGATGCGCTGAATGTCCGCGGGTCCGACGCCGCGGAATCTGCTTTGCTCGAACGGCGTGCTTCCGGTCAGCAACTCGTAGAGCAGCACGCCCAACGAATAGACATCGCTGCGCGTATCCACATCGATCCCAACGAAATCGGTCTGCTCCGGCGACATGTATGCAGGTGTGCCCATGAGTTGGCGATGGCCGGTGACCAGCGTGCGCTCGGTCAATTCAAAGCTTGTGGCCTTGGCGATTCCGAAGTCGATGACCTTGGGACTTGCCTCGCCCTCGGAGGCGTCAACGAGCACGTTCGATGGTTTGATGTCGCGATGGATGATGCCCTTTTGATGCGCATGCTGTAGCGCGTTGCACACTTTTTCGAACAGCAGCAATCGAGCACGCGTGTCCGGCTTCTCGCGCGCACAGTAGTCCGTGATCGACTGTCCGCGAACCAACTCCATCACGAAGTACGGTCTGCCGGTATTCGTGGCGCCGGCATCGAACACCTTCGCGATGTGCGGATGGTCCATCAAAGCGAGCGCCTGCCGTTCGGCTTCAAAACGCGCAATGACCTGCTTGGTGTCCATCCCGAGCTTGATGATCTTGAGCGCGACGCGGCGTTTGACCGGTTGGCGTTGCTCCGCGAGCCAGACGGTACCGAATCCCCCCTCGCCAATACGCTCGACCAGCGTGTAGCGATCGATCACATCGCCCTCGCGCTCGATGGGAATCCGCGACGCGCTCTGAGTTGCGGCTGCGCCACCGTAGGCATCCGTCCTGGTGTCAGCCGATGAGGTGAATTCTTCACCACCATCGCCGCCGAGAAAACTACCGGCAGCGTCGTACGCTTCCAGCAGCGATTCGACCTCAGCGCGCAGCCCGGCATCGCCCGCGCACATGCGCTCAACAACGTCTGCGCGCGCCCTGCCCGCCATCCTGCTTGCTTCGACAAAGATCTGCTCGACCGACTCGCGCATGACCTGGCCACCTCGCAACGGGCTGATACCTCGCCCCTATTCAATGCGAAATCTACGTCGGAGAGCGGCGGCAAAAAAACGGAAAATCGCGATCGCCGCTTACGACTCCCGCGTCATCTCGCGAAACAGCCACGCCCTCGCATACGCCCAGTGGTCGCGGGCGGTGCGCGGCGCCAGCCCCATGATCTCGGCGCATTCGTCCATGCTCAGTCCGGAAAAGAAACGCAGCTTGACGAGTTCCGCCTTCTTGGGCTCGACGGCTGAGAACTTTTGTATGGCGTCGTCGAGGTCGATCAACTCCTCCGGCACCGCGTCGACGGTGAGTTGTGCAGGGTCGAGTTCAATGCGTTGCCGCTTTCCGCCGCGTTTGTCCGATCGCTTCGCGCGGGCGCGGTCGATGAGGATTCGCCGCATCGCCTCAGCCGCGGCTGCAAAGAAATGTCCACGATTGCACCAGCCGGGGTCTTCGCCATCGGGCCGAAGCAAACGCAGATAGGCTTCGTGTACCAGTGCCGTCGCCTGAAGCGTGTGACCCGCCGCCTCACCGGCCATGCGATCGTGCGCCAGCTTGCGGAGTTCCTCGTAGACCAGCGGAAGAAGCTGCTCCGCGGCGTGCGGATCGCCCTGATCGACCGCGTTCAGGATTTGCGTGATGTCCGCGCGCATGGGGGCCTCACCGGCATTCTACCCAGCCCCCCACGCGATTTCGACTTGAATACGGGAACGCACAAAGTGCAGTGTGGAACCGACGGAATGCCACGTCGTTGGCGGCGTCGCTGCGAGAATCAGGCGCGATCCAAGTCGGCGAGCATCTCCGCCATCGCGGGGCCGAGGTCGCGACCCATGCCTTCGCCGATGCCCTCGACGCGTCCAACGCCAGCCGTGAGTACGCGACGCGCTTCGTCGGTGTGCCCCAGTTGCACCAGCACGCGTCCAAGAACGTGATAGGTGGCGAGGTGATTCGGGTCTTTCGCATTGGCAAACCGCAAGTGCTCCGCAGCCTCCGCCAATGCAGCATCACCACCCTCCTGAAGGAGCGCTTGCCCAAGCCCGAACCGGCTCAGTGGGTCATCTTCGTCGAGGGCAACGAGCTTACGAAACGTGGCGACATCCATGGGCATGCATTGCCCTCCATTCAGGACGAAATCAGTAACTGTGACTCGTGGACCGGCCATCGTACGCCGGTGAACGTACTTGCCGCAAGCGGTGGGCGACGGAATCGTTGGGATTTGTCGCTACACGTGAATATGCGTGTGATCATGCTGTCAGGCGGACATTACGGGCCGGTGCCCGACGAGGAGTACATGTTTGCTGAGAGTGAACCGACTCGCACAATATGCGCGGGTCGGAAAGAAACATTTGCGTTACGCAATCCGAGTCTATAATGGACATGATGGTTCGGTGCCTGGCCATTTTGGTGATGCTCGCAAGCGGCATGCCGCCGCTCGGTAGCATTGCACGCGATTGCGGCGAAACATCGTCGGCGAAGTCGTGCTGCTGCTGCCCAGCCAATGCTTGCCGATGCGGTTGCGAAGCGCCGCCGACGGATTCGCGCGGTAAGGACCAGCGGAAATCGCCGGGAATTTGCGGGTGCGACGCCGCGCCGCTTGGCATGCCGGAAGCTGGCCCGTCCCTCACCAAACCCGTTCAGACCGCATCGGCCATGCAAGTCGCATCCGATGACACACCATGTAATGTGGCATTGGCAAGTTATGACGGGGACCTTACGCATGGCCCTCCCGAATCCCTTGCAGCCTTATCCACGGTTATCCTGCTAATCTGAATATCCTGCTCAGCGCGCACAGCGTAGCGTCCACGCCATCGCTGCGCGCGACGAATTCCCAGCGACCACCTTGCGCTACGCAGACGCACGGCTTCTTGGCTGTGTTGAATTCGGTTGTCGATTGAGCAGGAAACACCATGTCCAAATTCCAAAGACCGTCCAGCGGACGACGCGCGAAGTATGTCCTCGCAATACCAACAGTGCTTGTCGCGCTGGCTGGCTGCACTTCATATGAGCAGTCGCAGAGTCAACTCGAACAGGCCATTCGCAATTCGCGGCGTTCGAGCGTCCGCGTCGACACAACAGCAGTCGTCGCAGCCAGCAATCCGGATGTACCGACCACGGGAATCGCGCAAGCTCGTTCAACGATTCCGCGCCAGCAAGTCGATCCGTACATCCGCGAAGCGCTCGCGCGCAACCCGGGAATCCAGGCCGCGATCGCGAATGCCCGCGCCCAGCTTGCGCGCATCCCGCAGGTGACGTCGCTGCCCGATCCCGTGCTGCGCGCTGCCGTCCGCCCTGAACCGATTCAAACGGCAGCGGGCGACGTCTACTTCACGCTTGGCGTTAGCCAGACCTTTCCGTTGCTCGCCAAGCTGGAGCGTGCGGGCAACATCGCGGCTGCCCAGACACGGGTGGCGCTGGAGGAACTCAACAGCAAACGCGTGCAACTCGTGGCGGACGTCGAGCGGGCGTATTGGCAGACCTATCGCCTGGACCGTTATCTCGAAATCAACCGCCAGAATCGCGAGATTCTCGAGGACCTCGAAAACGTCGTGAAAGCCCAGTACGAAGTCGGCGCCGTCGCACAATTGGACCTGCTGCGCGTCCAGACGGAACTCGCCCAACTTCGCGACGAGGCGTATCGCCTTCAGGTGCAACGGGCGGCGTCCGCGGCTGCAATCAATCAATTGGCGGATTACCCGCCCGATCGCGATATCCCAACGACGCAAACTGTCGACGTCCCGGCGGTAAACACCAACGTCAACGAACTCATCGCCTTGGCAGCCGAGCACAATCCGGAACTCGCAGCTTTGCGCGAACGCGTATCCGCGGACGAGCAGAAAGTCGAACTCGCGAAGCTCGGCAATTGGCCCGACCTGACGCTTGGTTTTGAGTGGAACTACCTGGACGGGCGCGAACCGTTTGTCCCGCCGATCAATCCGACGACGCTCAAACGACCACGCTACAGCCGAAAGAGCGATGTCGGCGACGACAACTGGGCCATCACGCTGCAAATCAACCTGCCGATCTGGCTCGACCGCATCGACGCCGCCAAGCGCGAAGCCCAGCAACGCCTGCTCGCGACGCAAAAGCAGCAGCACGCAACCGAAAACATGATCACGTTTCGCGTGTACGAAGCGTGGTCGCGCGTCGACGCTCAGCAGCATACGCTGCACGTGCTCGACAACGAACTGATTCCTCAAGCGCGACAGAACTACGAAGTCGCGCTAACAACTTACCAAATCGGCAACAGCGACTTCACGACGCTGATCGACCACTGGCGCCGCTGGCTCGATTTCGAGCAGATGCGCCACCGTGAAACCGTCGACCTTGAACTCGCATTCAGCGACCTGCAACGCGAAATCGGTCTGCAATTGCTCACGGATGCTGCGCCGGTGGTGAACGAAGGAGATAGACCATGATCCGGGAAATACCGGCTGATACGATGAAGGAACTTCGCGGCGTACTCGCGCGTTGGGCTGTCTTGATCGCGCTGCTTGGCGTGTTCGCGTTGTGGGCGACGTGGCGCTTGGCGCACGCAACCCATGGCGCTCATGCGATGGCCGACACGCCTGCGCAATCGCCCGCGCAAAGCGAACCGCAAATCGAATACTGGACGTGTACGATGCATCCGCAAGTCCACGAACCCAACCCGGGCAAGTGTCCGATCTGCGGCATGCCGCTCGTCGAGAAATACGTCGGCAGCGATTCGCCCGGCGTCAAACCCGAACCCATGCCCGCGACATCTCACGCTGCGCACGCAAAACCCGACGAATCCCAGGCATGGTATCGCTGCACCATGCCGGAATGCGGGGATCAAGGCAGTTCCGATCCCAACAGCCGGTGCCCGGTTTGCGGCATGAAACGCGAGCGCGTGGACACGGGCGGCGGTAACGCTGAAGCGACCGAGGTACAACTCAGCCCGCGGGCAGTTCGCCTGGCTGAGGTCGCGACGGAACCGGTCACATCGCGATTGCTCTACAAGCGCATCCGCGCCGTCGGCAGAGTGGGCTACGACGAGACGCGCTACAAAATGGTCAGTGCGTGGATCGGCGGGCGCATCGACAAGCTCTACGCCGACTTCACCGGCATGACCGTCAACAAGGGCGACCACCTCGTTGAAATCTACAGCCCGGAGTTGCTGTCGGCGCAGGAGGAATACCTGCAAGCAGTGTCAGCCGCCAAGGCTGCACAGAGTTCGCAGACCGGTGTCGCGCTCCGCAGCGCCGAGCAGGTGCTTTCCTCCGCGCGGCGCAAGCTGGAACTGCTCGGGGTGACAACCGATCAAATCACGGATATCGAAAGCAGCGAGAAGCCGCAAACCCACCTCGTAGTTTACGCGCCGATCGGTGGCACCATCGTCAAAAAGCAGGCGATGGAAGGCATGTACGTGTCCACGGGCAGCGCGCTCTACACCATCGCCGATCTCACGCACCTCTGGCTGCTGGTGGATTTGTACGAATCCGATCTGCCCTGGGTCAAACCGTTCCAAAAGGTGAGCGTAACCACGCGCGCACTGCCCGGTGACGTCTTCACCGGTGAAATCGTCTTCGTCGATCCGCGTGTCGATCCGCAAACGCGCACGGTGCAGGTGCGCATCCACGTGGACAACGCAGCCATGCGCATCAAACCCGACATGTGGGTGGCAGCCGAAATTGACGCGGGCCTGAGTCGTGACGGCGGCGGCGCCGTCCCCGCGCCGGGCGGCGAATACGCATGTCCGATGCACCCTTGGGAAACTTCCAATGAACCCGGAACCTGCCCGATCTGTGCGATGGACCTCGTCAAGATCGAAGACCTTCCGCAGTACGTCCCCCCCACCGACATTTCCGCGATCCTGGCGGTCCCGCGTGGTGCCGTCATGCAGACCGGCGAACGCGCGCTGGTGTACATCGAGACTGCGCCCGCAACCTACCGCGGCGTCGAGGTCACCATCGGGCCGCTCGCACAAGACGACGCGGGTAACGAGTTCTACCCCGTGCTCAGCGGACTGACCGGTGGCGAACGCGTTGTCACCCGCGGCAACTTCGCGATCGATAGCCAAATGCAGCTCGCCGGCAAACCAAGTCTCTTCGCCGCGCGCGGTTTGGGCGGCGCTTCACACAACATGCACGGCAACCACAGCGATCACGGGGATCACACTGAGCACGACGATCACGAGATGTCCATGAAGCAAACCACGTGCCCGGTCATGGGCAACGAGATCGACCCGGAAGTCTACACTGACTACCACGGTGAACGCATCTACTTCTGCTGCCCACCGTGCATCGAGAAGTTCCTGGCGGATCCGCGGAAGTACGTCGCCAATCTGCCAACCGGCATTCAAGCCAAACTCGCGCAGGCGGAAACGCGGGAGGCGAATCATGATTGACCGGCTTGTTCAAGTCTTCCTGCGAACGCCGCTGTTCGCGTTTGTTCTGGCCGCGGGTGTTGGCGTGTTCGGCTGGCGTGCGTTCGAGCAGAATCCGAAGGACGCGATCCCCGACATTGCGGAAAACCAAACGATCGTATTCAGCGAATGGATGGGTCGCAGCCCCAAGGACGTTGACGAACAGGTCACCTATCCGTTGACCGTCGCGCTCCAGGGCGTGCCCGATGTCAAGGAGATCCGCGCGACCAGCGGTTTTGGTTGGTCCATCGTCTACGTCGTGTTCAAGGACGATGCCGAATTCTACTGGGCGCGAAGTCGCGTCCTCGAACGCCTCAACGTCGCACAAAGCAAGTTGCCCGCGGGCGTCACGCCGCAGCTCGGCCCCGATGCAACGGCCCTCGGTCAGGTGTACTGGTACACCGTCGAGAACGGCTGGTATGCGCCAAAGCATCCCGGACTTCGCTTTGACGAACATGGCGTCATCACGGCTGCCTCGCGTGAGTCACTGCTCAAGAGCAACCCGCAGTTCGCGAACCAACTCGACAACGCGGAACCCTTCACCGATCCGATGAGTGGCGAGCAACTCGTTTTCAGCACGCTGCCGCTCGATCGGCTGCGGAGCATTCAAGACTTCGACGTGAAGCTTGCGCTCGAAAGCGTCGAAGGCGTCAGCGAAGTCGCCAGTATCGGCGGTTACGTACGGCAATACCAGATCGATGTGAACCCGGAAGCGCTGCGTGCCTTCAGCGCGCCGCTCGCGCGCCTGGTGTCAGCCGTCAAGAACGCCAACATCGACGTCGGCGCCAAGGTCATCGAAGAAAACGGCATGGAGATTCTCATTCGCGGCGTCGGTTTTCTCGGCGGCGAGCAGCGCAGTGCAGCCGAGCGTGAGACCCGCGAGCGGGCAGTCATTCGCGATATCGAGAATATCGTCATCCATGCCGACAACGGAACGCCGGTTTACGTGCATCAAGTTGCGACGGTCTCGGTGGGTCCGGACTTCCGCCGCGGCGCGCTCGACAAGATGGGCGCGGAAGCAGTCGGCGGCTGCGTGACCATGCGCTTCGGCGAAAACCCGCTCAGCGTCATCGAACGCGTCCACGACAAGGTGACCGGCGTCGAACGCGGCCTGCCACCGGGCGTACGCATCAACGCGTACTACGATCGCACCGACCTGATCAACGAGACGATGGGCACGCTCACGTCGGCGCTGAGTCAAGAACTCGCCATCACGCTGGTGGCTGTGGTGCTTTTCCTGCTGCACTTCCGCAGCAGTTTGGTCATCGCGGTGACGCTGCCGCTTGCCGTCATGTTCGCCTTCGTCTGCATGCAGGCGCTCGACCTGCCCAGCAACATCATGAGCCTCGCGGGCATCGCGATCGCAATCGGCACGATGGTCGACATGGGCATCGTCATGTTGGAAAACATCTACCAATACCTGACCGACAATCGCGACGAATACACCCGCATCGTGACCGATGAACAGGGGTGTGAACGCGAGATCATCGACCCCGTTCGCCGCAAGCAACTCATCAGCGATGCCGCAACGGAAGTCGGCTCCGCGATTTTGACCGCGGTCAGCACAACGGTGGTCTCGTTCCTGCCCGTGTTCTTTCTCGAAGGACAAGCCGCCAAGTTGTTTACCCCGCTCGCGTGGACAAAAACGTTCTGCATGGTGGGTGCGGTCATTTTGGCGCTGACCATCGTTCCGTCACTCGCGTCGGCGATGCTCAGGAATCGCCGCACGAGTCGGCCTGTTGCGCTTGCAGTTTCACTCGTCTTGGCTACCGCGATTTCCCTCGTTTGGTGGAAGGCGGAGCACCTCCACTCGGCGATGGGTGACTTCACCGGCGCAATCGAACGCTACCTGGGTTGGTCAAGCTTCGCGGTGGCGCTCGTCGCCGGCTTGGCCCTCGCGCTGATCACCTACGTTGTCCTGCGCGAGCGCATCCGCCCCATCGAAGCCAACCCCACAAGCCGATTCATCCACCGACTCTACATACCCACCATCCGCTGGGTATTGCACCACAAACTGCTCTTCCTCATGGTCCCGGCTGGTTTCATCATCTGGGGCATTGGTATCTGGCTGGGTTGGGGCATCTTCGTGTCCGCCCTGCTCTGGCCGCTCGCGCAACTGGGCATCTCGCCCGCGCAATGGTCAGCCGCATGGTGGTTGACGCTTATCGCCGGCGCCATCTTTGGGTTTGTCATCATCCCGCTGATCGTTGACAGTGTTCGCGTCGGGCGCCGTATCCGCAGCGACGACGCAACCATCGCGCCGCGCCGCGTGAACTGGACCAAACCCGCTATGGGTATCGTCGCATTCGTACTGGCCGCGCTCGTCATCAATCGCGCGCACCTGTTCGAGCGCAGCGATTCCACCCTGGCAACCGCTTTCCTGCCGAACACTGGCCAATCGCTTGCCGAGTACCAACCGGTACAAGCACTGCTCGACAGCAAGGGCATCGGCCAGGAGTTCATGCCCCCACTCGACGAAGGCGACTTCCTCTACATGCCCAGCGTGCTACCGGCAGGTTCGATCAACACCGTCATGGACGTCATGCAGAAGCAGGATGCGCAGTTCGCGGAGATTCCCGAAGTGGACGTAGTCGTGGGCAAGCTCGGACGCGTCGAGTCAGCACTCGACCCCGCGCCAGTAGGCATGCTCGAAACCATGATCCTGCTCAAACCGCGTGACCAGTGGCCGGTGGTCGACGACCCCGAATATGCCGGCATGCAGCGTAAACGCACGATGGATGAAATCTGGGAGGACATCAAGAAGGCGGGCAGCTTCCCCGGCGTGCTCCCGTCGGTGCAACTGCAACCCATCCGCACGCGCGTCGAAATGCTCAGCACCGGCCTGAATGCGAAAATCGGCCTGAAGATCTACGGAGACAGCGTGCAGCGCTGCGAGGAACTGGCGGTGCGCATCGAGCAACTGCTCCGCGAACGACTGGATCACGCGCAGGCCATCAATGCCGTTCGCGTCAGTGGCAAACCCTACCTCGAATTTCACATCGACCGCGAAGCCATCGCCCGCTACGGCGTGAATATCGCCGACGTGCAGCAGGTGATCGAGGTCGCAATCGGCGGTAAGAACCTGACGACGACGTACGAAGGGCTCGATCGCTATCCCGTGCGCATCCGCTACGAACGCGAACTGCGCGACGAGGTGCCCGACCTGGAGCGCATCCTCGTTCCCACTCCTTCGGGCGCGCAAATTCCCCTCACGCTGGTTGCGGATATTCAACGCGTGACCGGCCCGATGAGCGTGCGTCGCGAGGGCGCGAAATTCGTCAGCTACGTCACGATGAGCAATCAGGGCGTCGACGAAACGACGCTCGTCATGAACGGCCAGCGCATCATCGACGACGCGATCGTAAGCGGCGAGTTGAAGTTGCCCGAGGGCTACAACCTCCGCTGGGCGGGCAGCTACGAACGCAACATCCGCGCGAAAAAGCGGCTGACCATCCTGATTCCGCTGGTGATGCTGTGCAACTTCCTGCTGATCTACCTGCAATTCAAACGCTGGCCGCTGACGCTGGTCATCTTTCTGGCCATTCCGGTCGCGTTTTCCGGCGGGTTCATCATGCTGCACCATTGGCCGCAGTTGCAGAATTGGTTTTACACCATCGGCTTGATGGATCGGCCCTTCCCGGGCGACGCGATGTACCTGACCGTCGCGGTGTGGGTCGGTTTCATCGCGCTGTTTGGCATCGCGGTGGACGACGGCATCGTGATCGGCACCTACCTCGACCAGGTGTTCAGCAAGTCGCCGGTAAAACGCTACGAGGAAATCGAAGAGCGCGTCATCCACGCCGGCCTGCGCCGCATCAGGCCGACCCTGATGACCACCTTCACCACGCTCGCAGCCCTCGCGCCCGTCCTGCTCACCACAGGCCGCGGCAGCGACGTGATGACGCCAATGGCCCTACCGGTCTTTGGCGGAATGGTCGTAGCCCTGGTCACGATCCTGGTCGTGCCCACCTGCTACTGTGCGATCAAGCAGGCGAAGTGGCGACTCGGGATAGCGGACGCCGATTTCGATCGAAGCGAGACGTAAGGCATTGCCAATGCGACGAATCGTGAAGTTGCCAGCTTCCAACTGCGCGTGCAGTCGGCGGAGAGCACACTTGCACTCCCCGCCGACTGCCAAGGGGAAGACTTCTGCTTCAATGAATCCGGTACCAATCAGGGAGTATGGAAACTCCGCTGGAAGTGAGCGAAATCCTCCAGATCGCTGTCACCGTCGTTGTCGTAGTCAAAGCACTCGCAGCCGATGGCCAGACTGCTGTCCGGGCCATTGAAGCACGCGTTGGCATTTACGAAATCATTGACATCAACGACGCCGTCCGCATTGGTATCTCCGCTTGCCAGCCCACCCGCGCAAGCGTCGCAGCCGTTCGGGATACCATCGAAATCAAAGTCCGCGTTGTCGTCATAGCCAGGACAGATGTCGGAGGCATTGCAGACACCGTCATTGTCGTCGTCACCTTCTACGAGACACAAAGCATACTCGTCAGCCCCCATGTCGACCTGGCCATTGACGATGCGATCGTCGTCTTCGAAGTCGAGCGTCAAGCCGTTGCTGTTGGCGGCTGCGTTGTCACCTTGATCGATCACCGGGCTACCGGGCGCGAGATGATAGTCGCCGTCGGTTGTAGGTGCCAAGGAGGCGTCAATTGGCAAGACGAAAACCGAATCGGTGTCGCTCAAGGTCAGGTTACCACCGTTGTCGTTGACCGTGCCGGAGCCAGTGATGCCGGCAATGCCGCCCTCGATACCGCTGAAG
>JACKHH010000017.1 GCA_020639095.1 Phycisphaerales bacterium
GCGACTCGGGCCGATCACCGTCACCTACGAAACGTACGGCAAGCTGAGCGACGCGCGCGACAATGCCGTCTTCATCTGCCACGCGCTTACCGGCGACGCCCATGCCGCCGGCTTCCACGACGCGAGCACCAAACGCCCGGGATGGTGGGAAATCATGATCGGTCCGGGCAAACCGATCGACACCGACCGCTACTTCGTGATCTGCGCGAACGTGCTCGGTGGGTGTCGCGGCACCACCGGCCCGTCGAGCGTAAATCCGGAGACGGGTGAGACGTGGGGATTGGATTTTCCTGTAGTCACCATCGGTGACATGGTCAAGGTACACAAGCGTTTGACCGAGCACCTGGGGATCGAACGGCTGCTGGCGGTGGTCGGCGGGTCGATGGGGGGGATGCAGGTGCTCGACTGGGCGGTGCGTTATCCGCAGAGTGTCGCGGGTGCAATTGCGATCGCGACCACCCCGCGACTCAGCGCGCAGTCGATCGCGTTCGACGCGATCGGCAGGACTGCCATCCTGAGCGACCCCAACTTCAACGCGGGCAGGTACGCCGAGGATGGCGGACCGGCAGAGGGGCTTGCGATTGCGCGGATGATCGGCCACATCACGTACCTCTCCGAGCAGGGAATGCACGAGAAGTTCGGCAGGCAACTGCGTCACGCCGACCGCTACCGCTACGATTTCTCCCATGAATTCTCAGTGGAAACGTACCTGAACCACCAGGGCCGGGCCTTCGTGGAGCGCTTCGACGCGAACAGCTACCTCTACGTCACCAAGGCGATGGACTATTTCGACCTGACGGCGCAACGCGGGTCGCTGGCGGATGCGCTGCGCGACGTATCAGCCCGCTTCTTGCTCGTGAGTTTCAAGAGCGATTGGCTGTTCACGCCGGCGCAGTCGCGGCAGGTCGTTGACGGTTTGCTCGCGAACCAGAAACGCGTGACCTATTGCGACATCGACTCGCAGTACGGGCACGACGCGTTCCTGCTCGAACCGGAACGCCTGGGCCGGTTGATTCGCGGCCACCTTGAAGGCGTGCAGCATCGCGAGCAGACCGGCAAGTCGCGCCTCGGGCAATTCGTGACGCCATTCACCGAGGAATCGCAGACGCGCCAGCGCCACGACCACGATTGCATCGCGTCGTGGATCGAACCGCAGACGCGCGTGCTCGACCTGGGTTGCGGCGACGGCGCGCTGCTGCACCGATTGCGTGTCAGCAAGCAGGTGCGCGGACTGGGCATCGAGCGCGACGAGTCAGCCGTGCTCGACTGCGTGGATCGCGGCATCACGGTTGTGCACGGCGAACTCGAAGAGGAACTCGCGAAATTCCCGGACAACGTGTTCGACGTCGTAATACTTTCGCAAACGCTCCAGTCGCTCGACGCGCCGGAGAAGGTGCTGCGCGAGATGCTTCGCGTTGGTCGGGAGTGCATCGTGAGTTTCAGCAACGGCGCTTACTGGCAACGGCGGATTACGTTGGTCGGTGGCCGCGTCGCGCCGCTCGGTGGTGCGACGTCGTGGCACGCGGGCCCGCTCGAACGCGGCCTATCGCTGAAGGATTTCCTGGAACGCTGCGCCGACGACGGTTTGCGCGTTGATCGCGTAGCTGCGCTGAAAGCGGAATCTGGCAGGCCGGTGCGCTGGGGCGCAAACCTGCGGGCAGCGGAGGCTGTCGTGCGTCTTCGCAGCCAGTCTTAGCGCGAAGTTATCGGAGGTCGCTGCGATATAGCGGAATTAACGCCTCTTGCAGCCAAAGAGCGGCGGTGCGCTAGCCTGCGTGGTGTTTTTTCAGGAAGTTCACTATTGCCGAGTCGGCGAAAGTTGGGGTACAATGTCGGCGATGTCGCAGGCAGCACAACATCTTGCCTCACAGCCGCTTACGTCGCTCGCGACGCACTCACCCGCGGTGTCGGATCGCCGCAGCCGAACAGCCCCCCGACTGACATCGGTCTCCCGAACCACAATGGGCACCGTAACAACAGTGGGTACAGCGCTGGTATCGGATCTCCTGATTAACCTCGTATAGAACCTCTTTTTGGGGTGAGGGTAGCGCCATGATGGGCAACCCCCCTGGCCAATTCGGCCTTTATGACGCGCGCTTTGAACACGACGCCTGTGGCGTGGGATTCGTTGCAGCCATTTCCGGCGAACCGACACACGACATCGTGCATCACGGCATCACTGGTCTCGTGAATCTCGCGCATCGCGGCGCGGTCAGCGCCGACGGTCTCAGCGGCGACGGTGCCGGAATGCTCACACAGATTCCGCGACGCTTTTTCGCGAAGACGCTCGCGGACGCGCGCATCAAACTCGACTGTATCGACGACCTCGCGGTCGGCGTCGTATTTCTACCGCTTGCGGACGCAGTGACCCGCGAGCGCTGCGTCAAGCTGATCGAACAGCAGATTGTGCGTAGCGGGTTGCGCCTGTTGGGTTGGCGGCAGGTTCCGATCGATCGCGGCGCATTGGGGCGCGAGGCTGCCTCGACCTGTCCCGACATTCGCCATGTGCTCGTCGCGCGGCCAGCCGATCTGGACGCGGATGGCTTTGAGCGACGCCTGTACCTTGCGCGGAAGCGCATCGAGTCGGCGGCGCGCACGGAGCGCGTCGGGCCGGTGTATCTGCCGTCATTGTCGTCGCGGGTGATCGTGTACAAGGGATTGATGGTTGCGCCGCAGCTTGCGTCGTTCTATCCCGATCTTGCGGACCCGCTTTATGAATCCGCAATCTCGGTGTTCCACCAACGTTTCAGCACGAATACTTTTCCCAATTGGCGATTGGCGCAACCCTTCCGCTTCCTCTCGCACAACGGCGAGATCAACACGATCCAAGGCAATATCAACCGTTTTCAAGCCTGTGTGCCGTCGCTCAAGAGCGAGATCTGGGGCCGCGACATCGCCGACCTCATGCCCACCATTGAAGAGGGCTGTAGCGATTCCGGCGCGCTGGACAACGTGTTCGAATTGCTCGTGCTCAGCGGGCGCGACCCGCTGCACGCAATGATGATGCTGGTGCCCGAAGCCTACCAGCAGATGTCGGAAATGCCCGCGGATATGGGCGCGTTCTTCGAGTATCACGCGGCGCTGATGGCGCCGTGGGACGGACCGGCTGCACTTGCGTTCACCGATGGTCGCATCGCAGCCGCGGCGCTCGATCGCAACGGTCTGCGTCCGCTGCGCTACTGGATCACGGCGGATGATTTGGTTGTGGTGGCGTCGGAAACCGGTCTGACGGATATCCCCTATACCAGCGTCGTCGAAAGCGGGCGACTCGGTCCGGGCAAGCTGTTCGCCGTCGACACGGTCAACAAGTGCGTGCTGTACGACAACGCGATCAAAACGGCGGCTGCTCTGCGCCGACCTTATCGCAAGTGGGTCGAAGCCAACATGATTCGCCACGCGTACGAACCCGTCGGCGACGTGACGCAGCGCCTGACCGTGCAGGTCAGCGACCTGACGCGTATGCAGAAAGCGTTCGCGTACGGCAGCGAGGACGTTGAACGCATTCTCGAACCCATCGTGTACACCGGTAAGGAGCCGGTCGGTTCAATGGGCGACGACACGCCAATCGCCGTGCTCTCATCCCAGCCGAAGACTGTTTACCGTTATTTCAAGCAGGTGTTCGCGCAGGTGACGAACCCGCCGATCGACTCGCTGCGTGAACGTTGCGTGATGTCGCGGCGTATTGCGTTGGGTTGGCGGCATTCAGTGCTCGGCGAATCGGAAGACGCGACGTCGTTGGTGAAGTTCAATTCGCCGGTCGTGACCACGCGTGAGTTCGAGTGGCTGCTCGGCCTCGACGATGCGCGTTTCCGCTATGGCACCGTGCAGTGCGTCTTCCGCGTGTCGGACGGGCCGGAAGCGCTTGAGCCGGCGATCGAACGCATCTGTCACGATGCCGAGGCGCTGGTTGATGCCGGGCGCACGCTGATCGTCTTGAGCGACCGGCTGGTGGCGAGCGACTGGGCGCACGTGCCCATGATGCTGGCGACGGCTGCGGTGCATCATCATCTCACGCGCGTGGGCAAACGTATGCGTTGCTCGCTGATCTGCGACACCGGCGACGTGCGCGACGCGCATCACTTCGCGTGTCTGTTCGGTTACGGTGCAGCCTTGATTCACCCGTACTTGGCGCTGACCGGCATTGCGGACATCGTCACGCGCGATCCGCGCGGAACCGGCGTGACGCTGGAAGAAGCCGTCACGAACTACCGCACGGGCATGGAAGACGGCGTGCTCAAGATCATGGCCAAACGCGGCATCTCGACGATCAACGCGTACCGCGGCGCCCAGGTCTTTGAGGCCATTGGTATTTCCAAAGAGGTCACCGACGCGTACTTCACGGGCACGGTAAGCCGAATTGGCGGCGTGAACCTGGAAACGATCGCTGCCGACGTGCTCAAGTTCCACGCGGAGGCGTACGGCGAGGATATCACGCTCGCGGATCGCGGCATCTATCACTATCGCAAGGGCGGGGAGTATCACGCAGCCAACCCGACGATCAACAAGGTGCTCCACAAAGCCGTGCGCGAACGCAGTCGCGAAGACTACGAACGCTATGAACGGCTGACGGATGATCGCCCGCCGTGTCATCTGCGTGACCTGCTCGACTGGAAGCGCGCAGAAAAGCCGGTACCGCTCGAAGAAGTCGAATCCGTTTCCGAAATCGTGCAGCGATTCTCGACGCAGGCGATGAGCCTGGGCGCGATCTCACCGGAAACGCACGAGGTGCTCGCGGTCGCGATGAATCGTCTCGGCGGGCGCAGCAACTCGGGCGAGGGCGGTGAGGATCCCGCACGCTACTACGCCGATACCGGCGGATCGAATTATCCGAGGCTTTCGCTCTGGCGACCCGAGCCGGGCGACTTCGGCAACAGCGCGATCAAGCAGGTCGCGTCCGGGCGTTTCGGTGTTACGCCGGAATATCTCGTGTCTGCGGAAGAGCTGGAGATCAAGATGGCCCAGGGCGCGAAGCCCGGCGAGGGCGGTCAGATTTCCGGTGGCAAGGTCTCGGAGTATATCGCCAAATTGCGGAATTCCCTACCGGGCGCACCGCTGATCTCACCGCCGCCGCACCACGACATCTACTCGATCGAGGACCTCGGCCAGCTCATCTACGACCTGCGCCGAATCAACCCGACCGCGCGCGTCGGCGTGAAGCTGGTGTCCGTCGCGGGCGTGGGCACGATCGCTGCCGGTGTGGTCAAAGCCTACGCCGATTGCATTCAGATTTCCGGATTCGATGGCGGGACCGGAGCGTCGCCGCTTTCGTCGATCAAGCATGCGGGCCTGCCGTGGGAGCTTGGCCTTGCGGAAATTCAGCAGACGCTGGTGCTCAACGACCTCCGAGGCCGAGTCACCGTGCGCGTCGATGGCGGTATGCGAACCGGTCGCGACGTGATCATGGGCGCGCTGCTCGGCGCTGATGAGTACGGGTTCGGAACTGCGGCCTTGATCGCCGCCGGTTGTGTCATGGTGCGTCAGTGCCATCTCAACACCTGCCCCGTGGGCATCGCCACGCAGCGCAGCGACCTGCGGCGTAAGTTCCCGGGCCATCCGGACCACGTGATCGCGCTGATGGTGTTCATCGCCGAGCAGGTGCGGTTGTCGCTCGCGCAGATGGGCTTCCGCAACTTGGAAGACATCATAGGCCGGGTCGACCTGCTGCACGCACGCACCGACGTCGTGCTGCCCAAGGCGCCGAAGATCGATCTTAGCGCGATGCTCACCGACCCCGATCCGAAACGCAAGAAACCGCGTCGCCGTGTGCAACATCGCAACGAGCGCCCGCAGTCGGACACGCCGCTGGATGAGATCGTATGGCGCGAATGCATGCCCGCGGTGGTGAATCGCAACCCGATCGTGCGCCGCTTCCAGATCACCAATCGCGACCGCAGCGTAGGTGCCCGCCTGTCCGGTGAGATCGCACGACACACGCGTTCGCAAGGGCTACCGTCTGGTTCGATAGATCTTCGTTTCAACGGCATCGCCGGGCAGAGTTTCGGCGCGTTCACCAATCGCGGGATGTCGCTGACGCTCGAAGGCGAAGCGCAGGATGGCGTGGGCAAGGGCATGTACGGCGGAACGATCGTGATCAAGTCGCCGAACAGCAAGCGTGCGAACAAGCTCACCGATCCCGTTGTCATGGGAAATGCGGTGATGTATGGTGCGACCGGCGGTATGCTCTTCGCAGCCGGTCGTGCCGGCGAACGCTTCTGCGTGCGAAACTCCGGCGGTTGGGCGGTTGTCGAAGGGTGTGGCGACCACGGCTGTGAGTACATGACGAACGGGTTGGTTGCGATCCTTGGCGACACGGGCCGCAACTTCGGCGCGGGCATGACTGGTGGTGCCGCGTACCTGTATGAGTCGCGCGGTCCGGAGGACTGGCGCTACAACGAGGGCGCGGTTCGCATCGAAGCGCTCGACGACGCGACGGACGTGCAGTTGTTGCGCGCGTTGATTGAGCGGCATCAGCGTTTGACCGGCAGCCCGCGCGCCGCAGCCATCCTCGACGATTGGGATCGCGCGCAGCACCTGTTTTGCGTCGCGGTGCCCGAGTCGAACGACGATGCATGGTTCGCGCGGTTGCAGGAAATGAAACTCGCAGCCCTCGCGGAGTTGCAGGAAGACAAACGCGTCTCTCAAGCTGGCTAGGACGCCGAAGGTTAACAGGACGAGTAGCCCAACAAACGTGAATCAGAACCCCGGGCGCCAAGCCCGGGGCCAAAGAAGCAAGATGCAAGGCCGAAGAGGACGCCAAAGGCGTCCCGGCCCACAGCCCAGGGTTGTCGCGCAGCGACTACCCTGGGTAACGAAGACCCCAATAGTAAGTCAACCCCAACGGGGTTGCGGCCCCGGACTCGACGAAACCATGACCCAAAAACTGAATCGTTACAGCGCACGCATCACCCAGGTGAAATCCCAAGGCGCGTCCCAGGCCATGCTTTACGGCACGGGCATGTCGCGCGAGGACATGGACAAAGCCCAGGTTGGCATCGCCAGCATGTGGTACGAGGGCAACACCTGCAACATGCACCTCAACGACCTCGCAGCCCACGTGAAGCAGGGGGTTGAAGATGTTGGGCTTGTGGGCTTGCGCTTCAACACGATCGGCGTGTCCGACGGCATCAGTATGGGCACAGACGGCATGAGCTATTCGCTCCAGTCGCGTGAAATCATCGCGGACTCGATCGAAACGGTGATAGCTGCGCATTGGTACGACGCGAACATTTCGATCCCCGGCTGCGATAAGAACATGCCCGGCTGCATCATGGCGATGGCACGCTTGAACCGTCCCGCGCTGATGATCTACGGCGGAACGATCAAACCCGGGTGTCGCGAAGGTGAGCCGCTGGACGTGGTCTCGGCGTTTCAGAGTTATGGCGAGTACCTCGCGGGCAGGCTCGACGATGCCGCGCGTGAGGATGTTGTCCGCAAGAGTTGCCCGGGTGCGGGCGCGTGTGGTGGCATGTACACCGCGAACACCATGGCCAGCGCGATCGAAGCGCTCGGCATGTCGCTGCCGTACAGTTCATCCAACCCAGCCGAGGATGACAGCAAAGCCGACGAGTGTCGTCGCGCGGGTGCAGCCATCCGCCTGTTACTCGAACGCGACCTCAAACCGCGCGACATCATGACGCGAGCGGCCTTTGAGAACGCGATGGTCGTGGTCACCGTTCTTGGTGGCAGTACGAACGCGGTGCTGCACCTGATCGCGATCGCGCGGACTGCCGGTGTTGAACTGAGCATCGACGATTTCCAGAAGGTGAGCGCTCGCGTACCGTTGCTCGCCGACCTCAAGCCCAGCGGCAAGTACGTGATGGAGGACGTACACAAGATCGGCGGAACGCCAGCGGTGATGCGCTACCTGCTCGACAACCACCTGCTCGATGGCAACTGCATGACGGTCACGGGCAAGACCGTCGCAGAGAATCTTGCCAACGTGAAACCGCTCAGCTTTGATCAGGACGTCGTCCACCCGCTTGAGAAACCCATTAAGCCCTGCGGGCACATTCAGATCCTGCGCGGAAATCTCGCGCCGGAGGGGGCGGTCGCGAAAATCACCGGCAAGGAGGGCGAGTGTTTCAGCGGGCCCGCGAAGGTGTTCGACAGCGAGGAGGACATGCTGGCGGCCCTTGAGAAAAACGGTATCGCCAAGGGCGACGTGGTGGTCATTCGCTACGAAGGGCCGCAAGGCGGACCGGGTATGCCCGAAATGCTCACGCCGACGTCCGCGATCATGGGGGCTGGTCTGGGCAAAGATGTCGCGCTCATCACCGATGGGCGGTTTTCGGGCGGCAGCCACGGGTTCATCGTCGGCCACATCACCCCGGAAGCGCAGTGCGGCGGCCCGATCGCGCTGGTCAAAAACGGTGAACGCATCACCATTGACGCGACCAAGAACGCAATCGACGTCGACGTCTCCGCGGACGAACTCGCGAAACGCAAAGCAGCCTGGACCGCACCGCCATTCAAAGCCGATCACGGCACACTGCTCAAATACATTCGCAACGTCTGCTCCGCGTCCGAAGGCTGCCTGACGGACGCCTGACGGATTGCCAAGTTCGTTGGCGAACAATCAGAACCCAGGGCGCCAAGCCCTGGGCCGATCCGCCAATATCTGCAAGAGCTAGGTAACACCACAATACCGCACCACCAGTGCACGTCGGCACGGGATCACCGCATCTCCAACTCGTCCGGTGCAATCCCGCATTTGAACTTGTGCCCGTTCGGAAAAGCCAGTATGACACACTGCGTCATGCATCGGGCTTGACGAAATCCCAAGAACGCACAATCAAGGAGGAGAACATCCATGATGACGAAGAAGGTGTCGATGAAGTTTGCCGGGCTCGCGTTGGCGGTGCTTGCCGGCTGCACGGCCACGAGCACTCCGGACGACAATATTGGCGACAATGATCTGGATGCCGTGGAGGTGGTGGTGGGGGCGAACTTCATCGCCGCGACGCGCGCGGGCACAACCACGGGCGTCAGCGACGAATCGATCTGCGAAGGTTTCTACCCGGCGACGCCGAACCACACGCTGCAAATCGACGCGTCGTTGGGCATGAAGGTGAGCGCGGTCGGTGCGAACGGCGAAGACGTGCGTCTCTGGGCGCAGGCGGGCCAGAGCAACTTCTGCGGCGAGGGGACAACGTCCTCGGAAATCGCGCGTTTCTGGACGCGCGGCACCATCGATATCTACGTCGGCACCACCTCAAACGGATTCCCGGCAGAGTACGAGTTGACGTTTACGCCGAACTAGCGAGTGCGCGTCGTTACGCCGACGCGAAGCTCGGCGCCAGCGACTTGACCACGTTTGCGATCGCATCGCCCATCTCGCGCGTGCCAATGCTCGGCGCGCCGGGGCGGGCGATGTCGATCGTGCGGGCGCCTTCGGCGATCACCTGATCGACGGCTGACTCGATAAGCTCGGCGCCTGCGGGCCATGCGAGCGAATCGCGACACATCATCGCAGCGCTCAAGATCATCCCGATGGGATTGGCAATTCCCTTGCCCGCGATGTCCGGGGCCGACCCGTGGATCGGTTCATACAAGCCGGGGCCATCAGCACCCAGCGATGCCGACGGCAGCAGGCCCATCGAACCGGCGAGCACCGAGGCTTCGTCGGTGAGAATGTCGCCGAACATGTTGCCGGTCACGACCACGTCGAAGCGCGCGGGCGACTGAATGAGATACATGGCCGCGGCATCAACCAGAATGTGCTCGCGCTTGAGGTTGGGGAATTCATTCGCCAGCACCTTGTCAGCCGTTCGCCGCCAGAGGCGCGAAACTTCGAGCACGTTGGCTTTGTCGACTGAAGTCACCCGCCCGTTGCGCTGAACAGCCCACTGCGCCGCCAAACGCACCACGCGCTCAACCTCAGCCGTGTTGTAGATCATCGTGTCGTAGGCCTGCTCGCCGCTGGGATGCGGTTCGCATGCCCGCTTGCCGAAATAAATGCCGCCGGTCAATTCGCGGACCACGAGCATGTCGATGCCCTCGACCAGCTCGCGACGCAGCGGACCGGCATCGGCGAGAGCGGGGTGTACGCGCACGGGCCGCAGGTTCGCGAACAGCCCGAGCGCCTTGCGAATGCCCAGCAATCCTTGCTCGGGTCGGACGGCGGCCTGCGGGTTGTCCCACTTCGGCCCGCCAACCGCGCCGAGCAGAACTGCCGCTGACGACTTGCAGAGTTCCACGGTTTCATCGGGAAGCGCGGACCCGGTTGCATCGATGGCGCAACCGCCCAGCAAGCCTTCGCGGAAGGTGAATTGTTGGTCGAACGCCGATGCGGCTGCTTCCAGCACCTTGATCGCCTCGGCGACCACTTCCGGCCCGACACCATCACCCGGCAATACCGCGATCTGCTTGCTCATCGATCCAGTTTTCCCCAATAAAACCTATGATGCCAAGAAGAAATCCAAATACAGTGCGGCGTAGTGCCGCCTTCCCACGCCTTTCGGCAAACGGCACTACGCCGCCGGTATTCGAGAGTTCGACAGACTCCGATGGCACATGTGGGACCGGCTTTCCAGCCGGTCAGGACCGACTGGAAAGTCGGTCCCACAGAGCCTGCAACCGAGCTACGCAGATTCCGCCAGGGCGGGCGCCGCCTGCTCGCGGGCGTAGGCCCGCTGCAAACCGTACTCGAACGCGTCGTACAGCGCTTGCCAACTGGCTTCGATGATATTCTGCGATGCCCCGACGGTTGTCCAGGACTTTTCGCCGTCGGTGAAGTCGATGAGCACGCGCGTGATCGCACGCGTGCCGTTCGGCCCGTCAAGAATACGCACCTTGTAGTCCGTCAGCCGCAGACGATCGATCTCGGGATACGACGGCGCGAGCGCCTTGCGCAGCGCGATGTCGAGCGCTCCGACAGGGCCCACACCCTCAGCCGCGGTGTGCTGCACCTCACCATTCACGTCGATTTTCACGCTCGCTTCCGCAAGGTGGCCGCGACCTTCGCGGTGTTCAACGACCACCATGAAGTCGCGGAGGCTGAAGAACGGAGCGTAATCGTCACGTTGACGGCGGAGCATCAGTTCAACGGACGCCTCAGCCGCTTCAAACGAGAAGCCCTGGTTTTCCAAATCCTTGATGCGTTCGAGCACGGTCGTCTTGATCTCGGCATCGAACTCGCCCAGGTCATACTCGCGGGCTTTGCGGTGAATGTTGCCGCGCCCTGAGAGTTCCGAGACAAGCACGCGCGTCGCGTTTCCGACGGTGCCGGGCGTGATGTGCTCGTACGAACCGGAATCGCGTTCGAGTGCTGCGACGTGTACGCCGCCTTTGTGCGCGAAGGCGCTGCGTCCGACGTACGGAGCGCCGTTGTGCAGCGCGACGTTGCACAGTTCGCTGACGGCCCGGGCCACGTCGGTCAGGCGGTTAATCTTGCCTGCCGGCAGGGCGGTGTCGTCCATCTTGAGTTCGATGTTCGCGATGATCGGGCAGAGGTCCGCGTTGCCGCAGCGCTCGCCGATGCCGTTGATCGTGCCCTGTACGTGTTCCGCGCCCGCTTGCAAGGCGCAGATTGAGTTGGCCACGGCGCAGCCACTGTCGTTGTGCGCGTGAATGCCGACCGGAACCTCAACGAGTGACACGACGCGGCGCACGATATCGGCAAGCTGCCAAGGCAGGGTGCCGCCATTCGTATCGCAAAGCACGACCGCGCGAGCGCCACCGGCGATCGCGGCATGCAGCGTCTTGATCGCGTAGTCGGGATCGGCTGCGTAGCCGTCGAAGAAGTGCTCGGCATCGTAGATCACGTCGCGATCATTGCTCCGCAGGTACGCGACGCTCTGCTCGATGAGCCGCAGGTTGTTGTCCAGGTCGGTTCGCAGCACCTCAGTGACGTGCCGCGTCCAGCTCTTGCCGAAAATCGTCGCGACCGGGGCTTCGCTTTCGAGCAACGCGCGGAGGTTGTCGTCCTTGTCCGGGGTGAGTGACGGCCTGCACGTGCTGCCGAACGCGGCAATACGCGCGTTGGCAAGGTCAAGTGAACGTACCGCGTGGAAGTATTCGATGTCCTTCGGGTTCGACCCGGGCCAGCCGCCCTCGATAAGGTGAATCCCAAAGTCGTCGAGCAACTCGGTGATGCGCAGCTTGTCGTGCACGGTGAGGCTGATGCCCTCACCCTGCGTCCCGTCGCGGAGAGTCGTGTCATAAAGCTCGATCACGATGCGGCGCTCCTTTCGGGAACCAACCCGGTCTCGCGGGCATAAGCGAACAAACCGCCCGCAGCCACAACCGTCTTCACCTCGCCCAACGGGTTGAGCGCGTGCGAAGCACCATCGGCAGCACGCTTCACCGTCAACGCGTCAAGGTCGATTTCCAACGCGTCACCCGTCTTGAACACCTCGCACAACCGCTCGGGGCAATCGGCTGGGTAAAGCTCGCCAGTCGCGATGCAGTTGCGAAAGAAGATCCGCGCGAACGACTCCGCGATGACGATCTCAACGCCGGCAGCGCCCAAAGCGATCGGCGCATGCTCACGCGACGAGCCGCAACCGAAATTCCGCCCGGCGATGATGATGTTGTACGGGCAGGGCACTTTCTCGTTTTCCGTCAGCCGCGTGGGGTATTCCTCCACCGGCAGCCCGCAAAGCGCGTACGTGCCCAACTTGCGATATTCCTCTTCGATCGTCGGCACGAGCGCGAGGTACTGCGCGGGAATGATCTGGTCGGTGTCGATGTTGTCGCCGACCACATAGGCTTTTCCACGAATGACCGTGCTCATGCGCCCACCTCCTCAAGTTCGCGAACGCCCGGCAAGTAGTCGCGGGGATCGACGATGTGACCCGCCAGCGCCGATGCCGCAACTGTGTACGGGCTCGCGAGATAGATGCGTCCGCCCGCGTCGCCCATGCGTCCCGGGAAGTTGCGGTTGGTCGTGCTGATGCAGGACAGCGGCTCGTTGATCCGCCCGAACGTGTCGGAAGGTCCGCCGAGGCACGCGGCGCAACCGGCGTTTTCCGTCATGCGGACGCCGGCATCGAGCAGCACGTCCCACGTGCTTCTGCCGTTGCGACGATTGGCTTTGAGTTCGCGAACGATTTGCGGGGTCGCGGGCACGCCGAACGTGTCGATGCGCACTTCCTTGCCGTCGACAATGTCGGCGAAGGCCTCGAAGTCGCTGGTCTTTCCGCCGGTACACGAGCCGATGTACGCGCGGTCGAGCTTGATGTCGCCGCACGCGGACGCCACCTTGCGCCGACCCGGATCGGGGTGCAGCGCCACCGTCGGCTCCAGCGCGGAAAGATCAACCGTAAGGTCGTACACGTAGTTCGCGCCGGCATCGGGCGTCACGGTTTCAAACGGAACGGCAGTGCCATGCTCAGCCGCTCGCGCCTTCACGAACGCGATCGTCTTGGCATCGGCTTCGAAGATTGCGTTCTTCGCACCGGCTTCAACGCCCATGTTCGCAACGGTCATGCGGTCGTCGATGCTCATCGGCCCGACGCCTTCGCCGCCGAACTCCATGGCTTTGTAGGTCGCGCCGTCGAATCCGATTTCGCCGATGACGTGCAGGATGATGTCCTTGGCCATCACTCCGGGCTGCATTTCGCCCACGAGGCGGAAGCGCATCGTCGGTGGGGTGCGGAGCAGGATCTTGCCCGTGCCCATGACGAACGCGGCATCGGTGTTGCCGATGCCGGTTGCGAATTCCCCAAAGGCGCCAGCCGTACACGTGTGCGAGTCGGTGCCCACGAGCACCTCACCGGGACGCGTGTGCCCCTTCTCCGGCAGGGCGATGTGACATACGCCCGCGTACTTCGCACCGTACTGCGCCAGTTCAATGCCGCGCGACGCGTCGAATTCCCACTTGCCGCTCGGGTCATCGATCACGTCGTAGAAGTAGGGGATTCCCTGGTCGCGAACGAACTCGCGAAGAATGTCCACGTTGCGGTTCGAGCGGCGGTCGGACGTGAAGATGTAGTGATCGGGAATGATCACCACGCGCTTCGCGTCCCACACGCGCGCCTTCTCGCCGAACTCGCGTTTGAACACGCCGATGGTGCCCGGCCCGCAGACGTCGTGCGTCATCAGCACGTCAACGTCGACAAGCACGCTGTCACCAGCCGTCACCGCCGACTTGCCGGCGCGACGCGCGAGAATCTTTTCCGTAAGGGTCATGCTCATAACTACGCCACCGCCTCTGCCGATGCGGCGCCTGTGTCCTGTTTCTTACGCAACGCCGCGCGGGCGAGCTTGTTCAGTGCCGAGAGATACGCCTTCGCACTCGCGACGAGAATGTCCGCGTCGGTGCCATGGCCGCTGAACGTGCGCGGGGCTTCATCCTTGCTGCGGATGCGCACCGTCACTTCGCCGAGCGTGTCGATACCACCGCTCACCGCGTGTACCACGTACTCGCGCAACTCGACATCGAGGCGACAGATGCGGTTGACCGCGGTGAAGATCGCATCGACCGGACCGGTACCGGTGGCTGCCAGCGTTTCGTACTCACCGTCCGGACGCGTGATCGAGACGCTCGCGGTCGGGATCGACGGCACACCGCACGACACGTGTACGCCGTGCAGCACGTAGAGGTCCTCGGATTGATGAATTTCATCGGCTGCGATCGCTTCGAGTTCCGCTTCGGTGACTTCCTTGCGCGCATCGGCGTACCGTTTGAAACGCTGGAAAATGCGGTCGAGCTGCTCTTCACCGTGCAGTTCGAAACCGATTTCTTCGAGGCGCATGCGCAGCGCGTGGCGACCGGAGTGCTTGCCCAGC
This sequence comes from Phycisphaerales bacterium, assembly GCA_020639095.1. Classification (GTDB taxonomy): domain Bacteria; phylum Planctomycetota; class Phycisphaerae; order UBA1845; family UBA1845; genus JACKHG01. Next base: position 14,731 of record JACKHH010000017.1, read on the forward strand.
ACGAGGTGACTCTGCGCCAGCCCGACGGTTTCGGGCGTCATGATTTCATAGGTTTCGGCATACTTGATCACGCCGTCCTGATGAATCCCGGCTTCGTGTGCGAAGGCATTGGCCCCGACGATCGCCTTGTTCGGCGGAACGCTGATGCCCGTGCGCGTCGACACGAGATGGCTTGAACGCACGAGATGCGTCGAGTCGATGCCGGTCTTCAGGTTGTAGTAGTTCGGCCGGGTGCGCAGCGACATCACGATTTCTTCGAGCGATGCGTTGCCCGCGCGCTCGCCGATGCCGTTGATCGTACACTCCGCCTGACGCGCACCCGCCTGCAAACCCGCGAGCGTGTTCGCGGTGGCGAAGCCGAGATCATCGTGGCAGTGTACCGAGACGATGCACTTCTCGATGCCCGGAACGTGCTTGAACATTCCGCGAATCAACTCGCCGTACTCCGCGGGCTGAATGTAGCCGACGGTGTCGGGCACGTTGAGCGTGGTCGCTCCGGCTTCCACTGCCGCGGCGAAGACCTCGTAGAGATACGTCGGGTCGGTCCGGCTCGCGTCCTCGGCGCTGAACTCAATGTCGGCGCAGTGCTGCCGGGCGTAGGCGACCATCTCGCTCACCTTGGCGAGCACCTGTTCGCGAGTCATCCGCAGCTTGTGCTCGAGGTGAATGTCCGACGTCGCGATGAACGTGTGAATTCGCGGTTTGGCTGCGGGCGATACCGCTTCCCAGCACGCGTCGATGTCGGGCGGATGCGCGCGACAAAGACCGGCGATGATCGGGCCCTTCGCCGTGCCCACCTCGCTTGCGGCGCGTTTGACCGCTTCCAGGTCGCCGGGCGAAGCCGCTGGAAAACCGGCTTCGATCACGTCCACGCCCATGCGGGCGAGTTGGTGTGCGATTTCGATTTTGGCTTCGGTGTCGAGCGTGGCGCCGGGGGATTGTTCGCCATCGCGGAGGGTTGTATCGAAAATCCGTACGTAACTGTCATCTGACATGGGGAATGCCCCTATCTGTTAGCGGCGTTAGGCGTCGCGGCGCCGCCCCGGTTCACAGGGCGGCGCCGCAACGCGTCATACGCCGACCGCATCTGATACCGGTACAGCATCCTTCTGCTTACGTTGCAACCAGGGCATCAAGCTTCGCAGCCTGCGACCCACGTGCTCGATTTCGTGTTCCGATTGCTCGGCTGCTCGCTTCTTCATGTTCGGTTTGCCCGCGGCACATTCCGCCATCCACTCGTCGGCGAACTTGCCCGACTGGATTTCGCCGAGCAGTTGCTTCATCGCCTCACGCGCTTGCGAACCCACCACGCGCGGACCGCGGGTGATGTCGCCATACTCTGCCGTGTTGCTGATGGAGGAACGCATACCGGTGATACCGTGCTCGTAGATCAAGTCCACGATCAGCTTCACCTCGTGCAAACACTCGAAGTACGCCATCTCCGGCGCATAGCCCGCAGCCACGAGCGTTTCGTATCCCGCGCGGATCAACTCGGTGAGCCCGCCGCAGAGCACCGCCTGTTCGCCGAACAGGTCCGTCTCCGCCTCTTCGCGGAAGCTCGTCTCGATGATGCCGACGCGGCCGCCACCGATCCCGCTGGCGTATGCCAAACCAATGTCGCGGGTATCGCCGGACGGATCCTGTTGCACGGCAAGTAAACAGGGCACGCCATTGCCCGCGACGTATTCGCGACGGACAAGGTGCCCAGGACCTTTCGGGGCCACCAGGAAGATGTTCACGCCTTCCGGCGCGACGATCTTCTTGAAGTGAATCGCAAAACCATGTGCAAACGCAAGGTACGCATCGCTCTTCAGATTCGGCGCGATGTCTTTCTTGTAGGTTTCCGGCTGGAGTTCGTCGGGAATCAGGATCATCACGACGTCGCTCTGCGCAACCGCTTTCGCCGTTGGGAAAACTTGCAGGCCCGCATCCTCGGCCCGCGCCCAGGACGCGCTGCCCTCGCGCAGGCCGACGATTACGTCGTGCCCGCTGTCGTGCAGGTTGAGCGCATGGGCGTGGCCCTGCGAACCAAAACCAATGATGGCGATGCGCTTGCCGTTAAGCGCCTCGGTGCGGCAGTCGTTGTCGTGAAGGACGTTCACGGGTCTTCTCCTACAACAGGTTGTCGATTGCAAAGCGCAGACGCGCTTGGAATTTCTCAATGCGCCACCATCGTATGGGTGGCACTGACAAGCTTTGCTTGTCAGTGGTGCGTCCAGGAATGCCCATGGTCAAGCAAAGCTTGGCCATGCCACCCCCAACACCTATGCCGTGCGACGACCGGCGCGGCGCGGCGTCTGTGCCGGGGTCACGCCCAGAACGTGCAGCTCGGTCAGGCTGGTGACGTCCACCAGGCGACGCAGTTGCGGGGCGAAGCGGTGCGCCCGATCACGCGGGGCCAAGAGCACAAGGTTGGCTTGGCCGTCGGCGGCGGACAGGTACGTCACCGTTCCACCCAATCGTTGGCACAGCATCAACACCTTGGGCAGCGACGACATCTGCCGCAACTTCATTGCGAACGTTAGACTCTTCATCATGCTGACTCCACCATGTCCGCCAGACCAGCGCCGGCGGGAACCATCGGAAACACGTTTTCTTCCAGGTGACAGATCGCGTGCAACAGCGCAGGTCCGTCACAATTCCACCACGCCGCAAGGGTTTCACCCATGCGGTCTGCTTCGTTCAATGTGAATGCGGTCAAACCGAACACGCGGGCAAGGGCCGCGAAGTCGGGGTTGTCCGAAAGGTCGACACCGCTGTAACGGTTGTCGAAGAACATCTCCTGCCACTGCCGCACCATGCCCAGGAACTTGTTGTCCATCACCAGGATCTTGAGCGGCAGGTTGCAGCGGCGAATCGTCGCGAGTTCGGACATCGTCATCTGGAATCCGCCGTCGCCCGCGATTGCCAGCACGCGCTGATCCTTGCACGCGAACTGCGCGCCCATCGCGGAAGGCAATCCGAATCCCATCGTGCCCGCGCCGCCCGACGTCACGAACTTCGTCGGGTGCGATGCCCGCACGCGTTGAGCAGCCCACATCTGATGCTGGCCGACGTCGGTCGTCACGATCGCATCGCCGCCGATCAACTGCATCACTTCGTCGAGCAGTGTGGTCGGCGCGACCTTACCGTCCGCCGGTGCGGGCGCGGGATTCAAACCGGTGCCGATCGCCATGGCTTCATCGCGCCATTCGGCGAAGTCCGGCACGGGGTCGCTGGTGAACAGCGGCAGCCACATCTCAAGGGCTGCGCCCATGTCGCTGTGCAATGCTGCGTCGACCTTGACCAGCTTGCTCAACTCGCACTCGTCGATGTCGATGTGAATGATCCGCGCTTCGGGTGCGAACATCGCCAGTTTGCCGGTCACGCGGTCGTCGAAGCGAATGCCCATGGCCACGATCAGGTCGCATTCCGTGATTGCGCGGTTGCTGCGACGGTGCCCGTGCATACCCGGCATGCCCAGCCAGCCTTTGTATTCGGGATCAGCACAACCAATACCGTTCAGCGTGGTGATGACCGGCATCTGCGTGATGTCGCACCACTCGCGGAACTTCTCAGTCGCGCCCGAAAGCTTGCAACCACCGCCGACGATGCACACCGGCTTTTCCGCCGACTTGAGCAGCTCGTGGGCCAGGCGCACCTTGGCCTCATCGCACACCGGACGGGCGACATAGCCATCGACATGGTCGATCGGCTCGCAGCGCCGCGTGGTCGTCGCGATTTGCACGTCCTTGGGAATATCCACAACGACCGGACCGGGTCGGCCCGTCGTCGTCAGGAAAATCGCTTCCGCGATGATCTCGGGGAGATCGTCGACGTCGCGCACCTGGTAGTAATGCTTGGAGATTGCCGTCACCAGACCCGGCACGTCGGCTTCCTGGAACGCATCGGTCCCGATCAGCGCCGTCGGCACCTGGCCGGTAATGCACAGCAGGGGGGTCGAGTCCATGGCTGCGGTGCAGATGCCCGTGACCAGGTTCGTCGCACCCGGGCCCGAAGTTGCGATGCACACACCCATCCGGCCGCTCGCACGCGCGTAGCCATCAGCCGCATGCGTCGCGGACTGCTCGTGGCGCACGAGGATGTGTTCGAGCGGGGAATCGAGCAGGGCATCGTAGAACGGCATGATGGCCCCGCCGGGGTACCCGAACACCGTCGTCACGCCGGCATCCGCCAGTGCGTCGATCACAACCTTTGAACCTGTCCGCTTCAGCATCACGTCTAATGTCCTTTTGGCGGCGTCCGTGCCCGTCTCGGTCCCAGTCGGGCCGAGGCCGTATTCATGGCCAGAAAAAAAGCCGACCCCCGCTTTCGCGGGCGTCGGCTTGTTAGTCTGACCGTTTTATCGTGGTCCTATAGGCCGATCCCGCGTCCCTCAAAGGGGCTAATAAGAATAACTACGAGTACGAGGACGAGCCCGAGGATCGAGCTCTTCGCGGGAAGGAGTGCTGCCAGATTGTTTGCCGCCTGCAACATCAGGTCGCCAATCTGTAGATAGACCATAGCCGGGTCTCCCCGGCAACTGGCTCTATTATCGAAAACCGAACGGCTTCGTCAACACTATTATTCGGTAAATCTCACAGCCGTCCGAGATTATGTCGCGGGGGATTGCATCATCGCATACGGGTGTATACGCCTGCCCGTCGAGGAATCCACGGGGGCGTAGTCCCTCAGGCCGCGATCTCCGCTACCAGCTCCAGCTCGACCGGCACATCGAGCGGCAGGACGCTGACGCCCACGGCACTGCGGACATGCCTCCCGGCATCACCGAAAAGCTCGACGCAGAGGTCGCTCGCAGCGTTGGCCACCTTGGGTTGGTCCGAAAACGCGGTGTCGGAGGCGACGAACACGCATACCCGCACGATTCGGGTGATACCATTGATACCGCCAGCCAGCGAGGCGACGGCTGCCAACGCATTCAGCAGGCAGAGCTTGGCTGCGTCCTGGGCCTGTTCGAGCGTCACGCCCGCGCCGACCTTGCCCGTAATCGTGACGCCGCCACCCGCGACGGGGATCTGCCCGCTGGTGTAGACCACGTTACCCACCCGCGTTGCGGGCACGTAACTACCGACCGGCTTCGCCACGGTGGGCAGGGTGAGTCCCAGTGATGCAAGTTTTGTAGATGCTGACATGGTGTGTCACTTCCTGTCCTGGTTGGAAGACGTACCCAATCGGTCCGCTCCCTTACAGTCGCGGCTCGGATTCGTGCTCGCTAGCGTCGGCGTCGCCGACATGAGCACTTTCTCACCTTCTCACTTTCCCACTTGCCCCGCGTCGTTACGGGCGCGGTTCCGATTGCTCGGCTTCTGCGATATCGACTTCATCGATGATCTCGGGCATGTCGTCGAATACGTCCGCCGATTCTTCCGCCTCGGTCTCGTCGACGACTACGGTTGCTTCGGCATCGGCCGCTCCGTCGGCGTCCGCATCGTCGTCCACCACCGAGCGGTAGTCGCGCGTTTCGTCCACCAGGATCGGCTCGGCGTTGAGCAACTGCAATTCTATCGGGGCGAACTCACCGGGCTGCACCGCGCGCACGCGTTTTTGCCGGATGAGTTCGAGCATCGCGAGAAACAGACCGATCATCTGCGACTTGGTGCGACCTTCGAAGAGCGTCTGGAAGCGGCGCGAACCGCCGTCGCGTTCGAGCGCGTCGAGAATATCGGCAGCGTGCAGCGCGATCGGCGTATCGTCGTAAAGCACTTCGTGCTTGCGATTGCGCCGGCCTGTGGCTGCGAGGAGTTTTTCGAAGGCTGAGAGCAGGTCCCAAACCTGCACCTCGTCGAGGTCCACCTCGCCGGAATCCAGCACGGGTGTGACCGGAACGCGCTGATGCTTGAGCGCTTGAAGTTGCATCGCTGCATCGAGTTCGCGGGCAGCGTCTTTGAACTTCTTGTATTCGAGCAGTTGCCGCACCAACTCCAGACGCGGATCGCTCAGGTCGTCTTCCTCGTCTTCTTCGACCGGAGGACGCGGCAACAGCGTGCGCGACTTGATCTCCATCAACGTCGCAGCCAATACGAGGAAATCGCCGGCGACATCGGGATCGAGGTTTTGCAGCAGCGTTACGTACGCGACGTACTGCTCGGTGATCTGCGCGATGGGAATGTCGTAGATGTCCACCTCACTGCGGCGAATAAGGTAGAGCAACAGGTCCATCGGCCCGTTGTACGCGTCGAGTTCGACTTTGTATTCAGCCATCAGGACCCTGAGTATTCTTGCGGTCTCGCGATGCGCCTCACAACCCCCCTCCCTCTGGGAGGGGGCAGGGGGAGGGCATCGCGCGGTTGCGTTTCTTCGTGAACTACAGCCCGTTCGCTATCGCCCCCTCACCCAACCTCTCCCCGAGGGGAGAGGGGTTTGGCAGGCGCAACATCACGCCGTCCGCGTCGGTCGCTCATCAGCGCTAGCCGTTAGTTCGCGGTTTGCGAATCGGCGTCACGGCGTTCCGCGCCAGGCGATAGCTCGGCGCCAAGCGAGCCGTCGCCAGCCCGCACGCCTGCCGCACGCGATCCATCAGCGGTTCCGCGACGCGATGCGCCTTGGAGGCTCCGGTCACCAGCACATCTTCCACGTAGTCGAGGTCGCGGGCAAGCATTTCGCGCCGTTCGCGCGCCTCACCGAACACCTCCTCGAACAACTCGTGTACGCGTTTCTTCACGTCGCCATAGCCGGTTCCGCCCGCACGATACCTCGCTTCCCAGTCCGCGAGTTCGTCCGGCGACGCCATCAGCGAGAGAATCGCGAACACGTTGCACGTCGCCGGGTCCTTGGGATCTTCCACCGGCGTGCTGTCGGTGACGATGCTCATGATCCGCTTCTTGGTCGCGCTCGGCGTGTCGAATAGCTCGATCGCGTTGCCGTAGCTCTTGGACATCTTCTGCCCGTCGATCCCGGGCACGATCATGGCTTGGTTGAGCCTGGGTTCGGGTCGTTTGAGGATTTCCTCACCGCCGCCGAAGGTGTTGTTGAAGTAACCAGCCATGTCCTGCGTCATCTCAATGTGCTGCACCTGGTCCTTGCCGACCGGCACGAAGTCGCACGAGACGATGAGAATGTCCGCGGCTTGCAGGACGGGATAGGTGAAGAGGCCCATTGACGGCGTCAGGCCCTTGTCGATCTTGTCCTTGTAGCTCACTGCCCGTTCGAGCAAGCCCTTACCGGTGACACAGCTCAGAATCCACGCCAGTTCGCACACCTCGGGCAAATCAGTCTGGCGGTAGAGGGCGGCCTTGTTCGGGTCGAGACCGATGGCGAGGTAGTCCAGGGCGACGTCGAGGGTCCGCTGCCGCATGACCTCGGGGTCCTGAACGGTGGTCAGCGCGTGGTAGTTGGCGATGAAGTAGAAGCACTCGTTCTCCGCCTGGAGTTCGAGGTGCTGCTTCAGGGCGCCTAAGTAGTTGCCCAGATGCACCTTACCGCTGGATTGCACACCGGATAGCACGCGCATAGCCGAGTCCTCCTTGGAAAGCGGGGAAAGTACGACACGTGCGCGTCGATTGCAACTGCCGCCCGCGTCCCGGTGGCTGGGCTATGTGGCTGAGCAAGGTGGGTGGCACGGTCTTGCGCAGCAAGGCCGTGGTCCAAACCCGAATGCCTATGACCGGACGTTGTCAGTCCGCGCCATTCCAACTCGCCATAACAAACCACCAAGCGTCTCAGCCCGCTGGGTGGCATTCCAAACCCGGGTCCGCATTGTAATTCCGGACAACCCGCCAGTCTGCAATACTTCAAGTGGGTCAACATCATGGGCAAACGTACCTTCACCATCCAGGTGACAAACGCCACGCCAACCCTCCGCGGCCTGCGGGTCAATGCCGACACGCATGATCCCCGATTCCAGCCGGGTGAATTGCTGCCCTGGGACCGCGTCGAACGCTTCGGCGAGAACGGGTATCGATTGGTAGATCAGCGCGGCGTGCCGATGAAACGCGACCGCAGGCGAGTGATCGTGCATGTTCAGGGCAGCCACGAGTTGGAGGTCGCGGCTTGTGCTCAAGCTCGAGCACTGCGAAACATGCTCATGCAACCGGATTGCAATATCCGCGTGCGGATCAAGAACGCTCGGTTCGACGAGTTCGTTGCCGTCCTCGCGTGCGCTGCGATGGTTGCACTGCTGCTTGTGCCGCTCTTCAAGATCTGGGACCAGTCAATTGTGGGTTGGTTTTACCCTGCGCTCATGGGGCACGGCGAGGCAATACTGCTTGTGGGACTCCTGTCCCTGACGTACGCGGCACTATTCGCGTTCCCATTGGCCCCGGGATATATGCACGTCCGCGCATTGCTTTCGCGTTACGTGCTCCGTGCGAAGTTCACGGCTGATGCGTTGCACGTTGTCCGCCGCGATGGTTCGCGCGCGCACTTGCCGTGGTCGGAACTGAGCGCGCTTGACGGCAACGTGCTTGAGTTCTGGAATGGCCGGCGCGCTGAGTTCAGAACGACATCACGACGCGTCAGGTCCTTACTTTGGGCCGTTGCGTATGCCCATCTCATACTGCCAACGTCCGCGCCGACTCCAACGAAGAGCACCTTACCAAAGGAGCTGTGGCACATGCTCAGAGGCGCCATTGTTGGACTGCTCTTCAGCGGGCTGGTGCTTTACTGTGCTGCGCCGATTTTCCCTGACAAGCGGGGGTGGCTGTACATGTGGCTGGTGATAGTCGCCTACGTGCTGCTGCCTGCGCTCCTCTTGCCGGGCAAGGTGCTGAGCGATCGTATCGAGCGTTGGTACCACAAGCGCAAGCGACGGAAGGAACGCAACGCTCGGGTGATTGATGCAGTATTCGATGAACCAGCTACTGCGTCTCGGTGATGACCGGTGGTTTGCTGAGTACGCGGTTCGCCAGGCGTTTGTGGGCGCCGACGAGGTCTTTGCAGATCAGTTCCACGCGCTGGTTCAGCACGCGGCGTTCGCGGATGACCTTGCGGAGCACCTGACGCGTGCGATGGTGACGTTGCGTGCGGTCGCAATCACGACGGTGTCGTGCGAGCGCATCGGCTGCACTGTCGAGCAACGCTTCGATCTGGAACGGTTTGATGAAGAAATCGGTCACGCCGCCGCGCAGCGCTTCGATCACGTCAGCCGTCGTCGGGTCGCTGCCCATGAGGATAACGGGGCGGTCGCTCAATTCCCGAAGGCGAGTCGCCAGCGTGATCGCGTCCATCCCGTCGATGCGCGTATCGATGATCGCGATTGAGTGCGGTTCGAACATCTCGACGTCGAGCGCGTCCGCCCCCGACGACACGCAGGTGATGTGAGCGCTGAAACGGCGCACGAACGCCTCGACGAGCATCTCGATGATGCGCGGGTTGCGTTCCACCAGCAGAATCTTTTCAGTCGCCATCGTCGCCGTCACCCCGTCCACGATCCCCGGCGGGTGCACACCGCGAGTCGCAGCGCGCGTCCGCGTCAATTGTCCTCGTAGTCGTGTGCGCTGGTGGGGGTACGATCAGCGACCGCGATCCTCGGGCGCGCGTGCGGGCAAGGCGAGATGAACGGTCGTGCCGCTGTCTTCCGTGGAGTCGATCCACATGCGGCCGCCATTGATCTCGACGAGCCGTGCCGCTCGGGAAAGCCCAAGCCCACGTCCTCGTCCCGCAGGCCGATGGGAGAAGAACGGATCGAAGGCGTGCGCCAGAACTTCCGGCGACATCCCGCAGCCGTTGTCTCCAATCGACACGACGAGTGTGTCATCGGAAGGCTGCGAGAAAGAGTTGATTATCACACGTCCGTCGCGCTGGCTGCACGCGATGAGCGCGTTGCTCATGACCGCGTCCATGACAGTATCAAGCTGCTCCGGATCGACGAACACCGCGAACGCGTGGTCCGATATTCGCACGTCGATCTGTGTTGCCGACTTCACGGCATCGCGTTGCCAGCGCTGTCGCAGGCGATCCAGGCAGCGTACCAGTGTCACGGAGGCTGGTTGCGGTGCGGCTGGTTTCGCGTAGGCCAGGAGTTCCGAAACAATTTCGCTCGCGCGGTGTGCGTGTTCGCTGATGACGCCCAGTGCTTTACGCGTGGATTCGTCGTGCGATGCGTTACGCAGCATCTGGGCGCGACCCGTGATGACGGCGAGCGGATTGTTCAGTTCATGGGCTGCGCCGGCGGCCATCGCGGCGAGCAGTTGCAGTCGTTGCGATGGATCGGACGCGGTGTCGGTAGTTGCTTGGTTCGACGCGGCGAGCGTGTCGATGGTGCGCTGTTGATCCTGCGCGCGCCGAGCGGCTGAGAGCGCCGCACCGAATGCCGCAACGAGCAGTTGCACGTCCTGATGCGTAGCGCGATTCGCGGAAGCGTTGTCCGCAAACAGCACGCCGCCGATCATTTCACCCTGTCGCGCGATAGGGAGTAACTGACACGTGTTCGTTTCGTGCGCCAACGCTTCGGCCAATTCCACGTTTGTGCGGAGCACGGCATGGGGTACTTCGTGGAGGCAGGGCGATGATGCTGTGCGGTCAGCCGAGCAATCGGCGAGCATCGCTCGCAGGGTATCGCATTCGGCGAGCGTAATGCGACGTTCGTGCACTCCAGCGACACATGCCGGCCAATCTTGATCCGCACCGGCTGCAAACGCGATGGCCGTGGATGCGTTGAACGCGATCTGCGCCACACGCGCGATCGCGACACACACGGCAAACGTGTCGCTCGTATCGGCCTGATCGAGAAATTGCTCCGCAAGCGAACGGGGATCGGTGGCTGTGAAGCGTACAGCGCTCACATCCGCAACCGTTGCATTGCGCGACGCATCACCGTGCTCTTCGTCGGCGATGCGTTGAGGTACTTCGCCCGGCGTACCATGCAGACTTGGTGCGATGCGGTTCCCAAGCTCGGTTTCTTCCGGCGTGAACGCGCGCAGCGGCGTGTAGTCCGGAATGCCGATGCCCGCGCGGCGAACCAACGCGTCCGCCAATTCGAGTACGTAGGAGAGCGTGTGCGCGTCGGGATCGTTGACGGTGCCGGTCGCGTCATGCGCACCCCAGGCGATCCCGCGAAAGCGCGCCGACAAACCCCAGGTCGCCGCAATGCGGTTGCCCGCGATCACATGGTCGAGCCCCAACGCGTTGCGTTCCGCAGCCAAGACGCCTCCGGGCGTGCTCGCGGACTGGCCCATCAGCCTGGCGTACGCCTTGGGGAAGTGCGCGCACAACGCGATCTGCCCGACGCGGCGCAGATACCCGCAAGCAAACCCAGCCGGTGCAAGTGCGGCTTCACCGCGTTCGGCGAGAATCGCCCGCGCGGAAAGTCCGGTCGCACGTGCGCGAACACGGATTTCGTTGAGGTAGCGTTCGGAGCCCGCGAGTTTGTAGAAGGGGTAGAGCAGGGCATCGGCAGCCCGGGTGATAGCGTCGCAAATCCGGTCCAAGTCCACCGCGCCGCAGTGTTGGGCGGGTCGCGGTGCGCACACGACATCCACGAGCCCCGCAAGCGCAGGGGCAGGCCCGACATGGCGCAGAATGGCAGCCAGTAGTTTCTCGGGCGAGGTATTTCGTGACGGACCGGCCACTTCACCGCCTGACAACGCCAACACGTAGCTTCCCCTCAACGGCGCCGCCGACCACAACCCCGGAGGATGCAGGCAAGTTGCCCGCACCACAAAGAATGCAGGCAAGATGCCCGCACCACAAAGGATGCAGGCAGGATGCCTGCACCACAACAAGAGCAGGCAAGATGCCTGCACCACAATTGCTGCTGGCGGGATGCCTGAATCACAAGCGATGCAGGTAAGGATGCCCGCATCACATCACGGCGCTCGCCTGCTAATTCAGATTGAGCATTTCGCTCATGCGGTTGATCACGTGCTCGATCTCGAACGGCTTGCGGATGAAGTCATCGGCGCCCGCCGACTTGAGTTCCGCGATCTCGTCGGGGTCAGCCACACCACTGATGATGATGATCTTCATGTGCTCGAATTCCGGCTGATTGCGGATCGTGCGGCATACGATGTTGCCGTTGACGTCCGGAAGCTTGAAGTCGAGAAGCATGACATCGGGGTGGAACTGCTGCGTGGCCATGCCCGCGTCGTAGCCGGTGCTGGCGGTGCGCACCTCAAAGCGGCCATCGCGTTCGAGCAGCTCGCTGAACATATCGACGATCGCCTGATCATCATCGACGACGAGCACGCGCTTGCGCCCGGACGCGAGATGATCCAGCGGGATCTCGTTCTCCTTCATGAAGGTGACGAGACTGTCGCGTGGGATCCGTCGGAACCGCGACCCTGGGACCCGGAAGCCCTTAAGCCGCCCACTATCAAAACAACGGATCACGGTCTGCTGGCTGACCTTGCAGATCTGCGCGACCTCGCCGGTTGTGTATACGCTTTTCAGCATTTTCGGGCCTCCATTGACGCGCCCGGGAGACATAAAGGAAACCGCATGCCCTATTTCACCTATCTTAGCCATACACTACATCCCTTACAGTGTTGACGTCAACGATATTTATGGGGCACTGCCTCCGCAGCGCCTGCGCAGCCCGCGCGCACCTCAACCGGTGCAATCATTACGACGCGTACAAACCACGCTATAGCTTGGCTATTTTGGGTGCCGGCCCGCCAGATAGACCCCGAGCGTCATGATATCCGCAGGGCTGATGCCTGCGATCCGAGCGGCTTGGCCTATGGTTGCCGGTCCGACAGCGGCGAGCTTTTCCCGCGCCTCAGCTCGCAGCGCTGTCATGTGGGTATAATCGGCGCTTGGGGGTATTTTCATCGACTCCATTTTGCGGAATCTTTCGACTTGGCGATCCTGGCGAGCGAGGTAGCCCGCGTAACGTGCGTCGATCAGAACCTGTTCGAGCGCCGCGCGCGGGTGACCGTTGAGTGCGGATGCGCCCAGTGCTGCTTCGAGGGTTGCGAGCGTCACATCGGGTCGGCGCAGCGTTTCCGAAAGGCGCCGACCTTCATGCACCGTCGCCCCGACCAGCTTTGATAGCACGGTGATGGCTGCCGTTTTCTGTTGAAACCGTTCCCAGCGTTCGTCGTCCACCAAACCAATGTCGCGTCCGGTCGGTGTAAGCCGGCGATCAGCATTGTCACTACGCAAGCTCAGGCGGTACTCCGCGCGCGATGTGAACATGCGGTATGGCTCGGTGGGGGGCTTGGTGATGAGGTCGTCGATCATCACGCCGATGTAGGCTTCGTCGCGGCGGAGCACGAACGGACCTTCGTTGCCCGCGAGTCGCATCGCCGCGTTCACGCCCGCGATCAGACCCTGACCGGCTGCTTCTTCGTACCCGCTCGTGCCATTGATCTGACCAGCCGTGTACAGACCGTCAACGACTTTGCTCTCCAGCGTAACCTTGGTTTGCGTCGTCGGGATGAAGTCGTATTCCACTGCGTACCCGTGCTGCACGATGCGCGCGTTCCCCAAGCCCGGGATGTCGCGGAGCATCGCCTCCTGCACATCGGCTGGCAGTGACGTGCTGATGCCGTTGCAGTAGATACGGTCGCTGTCGTAGCCTTCCGGTTCCAGGAAGATCTGGTGACGCAGCTTGTCAGCGAAGCGCACCACCTTGTCCTCGATGCTCGGGCAGTACCGCGGGCCGGTGGACTCGATTTGCCCGCTGTACATCGGCGCCCGATGCAGGTTGCCGCGGATCAACTCGTGGGTATGCACGTTGGTATACGTGATCCAGCACTCAATCTGCGGCTGGTCGATCCGGTCGGTCATGAACGAAAACGGGACCGGGTCATCGTCACCCGGCTGAGGCTCGCAGGCACCGTAGTCGACGGAGTCGCGGGCGACGCGCGGGGGCGTACCCGTCTTGAGCCGGCCCAGCGTGAGACCGAGGTCGCGCAGGTTCCGGCTGATGCCGACGGCAGCCGGCTCGCCGCAGCGTCCACCCGGCGTTTGCCGTTCGCCGCAGTGCATCAACGCGGACATGAAGGTCCCGGTGGTGATGATCACGGCATCGCATGCAATGCGCCGGCCATCTTCAAGCGTCACGCCGCGCACCCGTCGGCGCGCGTCGCTCATCGGTGCGTCGATCTCCGCGACGATGCCTTCGATGATCGTCAGGTTGGGCGCACCGGCGAGCATCTCCTGTACCGCGTTGGCGTAGAGCACGCGGTCCGCTTGCGCGCGCGGAGCCCACACGGCTGGCCCTTTGCGACGATTGAGCATGCGGAACTGAATCGCGCCGCGATCGGTACACTGGCCCATAATGCCGCCGAGTGCGTCGATTTCGCGAACCATCTGCCCCTTACCGATGCCGCCGATCGCGGGATTGCACGACATGCGCCCGATGGCGTCGCGCGTCATCGTCACCAGGGCAGTGCGCGCACCAAGACGACCCGCAGCCCACGCCGCTTCCGTCCCGGCATGCCCACCGCCGATCACCACGATGTCAAAACGTTCGTGCATTCAACACCATACATCAGGATGCGCATGAGCAGTCTCGTGGGATCGGCTTACCTGCTGGCCATGACAGGTTGGAAGACCTGTCCCACAGAGTACTGGCTGTCCCACAGAGTACTGGTTTCTACGCAATACCCCAGCCGAATTCCGTGGATTGTAGCACGCGGGTCAAACCTTTACGATGCCCGCCGAACGGACGTTCGTGGTGTGCTTTGCGTTGACGAAGTCGGGTGATGGTTGGCGTCATTCTCCACGGCCTCGCTTCGCGAGACCGTGCCACCCAAAGCCAACCACAAAGGTGACGGACGCCCGTTGGGGTCAATCATGTGCCACAATTGCTGAATTCACGGAGGATAGGTTTATGCGTTTGTCGCTGGTTGCGCGGGTGGTTGCAGGTCTTGTGGGGGTTGCGGTGATGAGCGGTTGTCAGGGTCCGATTTCGCGTACGGTGGGTATGTCGGTCGAGGGGCGGCCCATCGAGATCAGCACGTTGGGCGACGGCGGCGACGTGGTCATGATGATGGCTGCGATCCACGGCGACGAGACCGTGGGCGTGCCGCTGCTCCGCGATTTGGAAAAACACCTGACCGAGAATCCCCGGCTGCTGGATGGCCGCACGGTCGTGTTCATGCCGGTTGCGAACCCCGACGGCTACGCGCACAACACGCGGTACAACGTGCACGGCGTTGATTTGAACCGCAACTTCCCGGCTGACAACTTCGACGCGTCGGCGAAGCACGGCAGCGCTCCGCTTTGCGAGCCGGAGTCGCGGGCGATCAAGCTGGTGCTCGATGAGTACCGGCCCAACCGCATCGTGACGATCCACCAGCCTTTCAATGTCATCGACTACGACGGACCTGGCGAAGCCCTGGCCAACGCGATGGGCCGCTACACCGACATCCCGGTGGAACGCGTCGGCAGCCGCCCGGGCTCGCTCGGCTCCTACGCGGGCATCACCTTGGGAATTCCCATCATCACGCTCGAATTCGACGAACTCACGCACGAGGAACCGGACCACATCCTCTGGCAGAAGTACGGCCCGATGCTCATCGAAGCCGTACGCTATCCGCTGGATGATGTTGGGACGGTGCAGTAGGGTCCGCTGTGCGGACCACATCGGGGTACGTCCCTACGAATTGCCGGTCCGCACAGCGGACCCTACGAAGATTGCGGGCGGATCATCAGTTCGTGATACGTCGTGTCCGCGTCGATCTCGCGGGTGAAGGCGATATCCGGCAATTCCACGATGACGATCTCTGCCGTGGTATAGATTTCGGAGCCTTTGAGCAGGTGGCCGCCGAAAGTTTTGCCGGTTTCGTCGGACACGCTGATGTGCAGGTGTACGCCGTCCGGTGAAAGCGTGCCGGTGAGCGACACGATTTCGAGTTTGCCGGGGATGATCTTCGAGTCATTCGCGTTCGCCAGGCGCAGGTTCGCGTGATTGAGGCTGCCGACGCAGGTGACGATGGCTGCGGCGCGGAGGTGGTGCCGTTTCGCCGCGGCTTCGAGTTCGCCGCGTAGGTCACTGCCCGGCCGCAGACGCAGGGCGATGAACTGTCCCGTGCTGGTCGCGTCCTGTGTTGGTACGGTCATGTCGGGGGTATCCTTCGGTTGCACGTCGTCACCGTTCGCGAGGTTATTGAAAAGAATAAACACAACGGCTGCAACGGTACACGCCGCGATGATTTTGGTTCGCATCAACACGTTGAGTTTCCTTCCAAGTAGGGTGGGCACTGCCCACCAGCGATGATTGAATACGCACGACAGCGTGCAGTAGCTCGCGCGACGAAGTCGTTTTCGCCCTGGCCAGGGCGATAGATTTTAGCCAGGGGTGCCAACCCCTGTAGCGGCGTCGAGTCTAAAATTCCCAAGCCCTGACCAGGGCGACAGGGCCTTGTGCAATGGGCCGATCGATTTTACCACGCCCGTACTTGTACGAGCGTTGTGTCGCCCTTGCGGGGCTCCGGTCTTCCATTCGTTTGCGTTTCCACCAGGGGTTTCACCCCTGGCTAAGATCTCCGGCCCTTTCAGGGCCGACTTGCGTTGAAGCGTTGGTTTGGCATGTATTGCCTTGTTGCGCACATGGTTTGGTCAACTTTGTTTGACCCGGGTTAGCGTTGGCGCTTCGGACTTCGATGCGCGCGTTTGCTTGTTGTTGGTGGGCAGTGCCCACCCTACGATTTCATCGCGTTGATCATTTCGGATATTGTTTTGTCCAATAGGGCGTTTCCGCCGAACTCCATGCCCAATGCACGCAACTTGCTGGTTTCGATCTGGTGCTTGGGAGTTTTCTTCATGTTTGCGATTTCGCTCATGCTGCCCGTTAGGCGTTTGGCGATCTCGGCTACTTCTTGTTCGGCGATGTACATGTCGTAGCAATTGTACGCTTGGCCGGCGATGCCATCGGCTGACAGTAGGATGCGGACCGCGCGGGCGACGTCGGCCGCGTGGACCTCCTTGCCGCCTTTGCTGCTGGATACCGGTTCACCGTTGGCCACGCGGCGAACGAGGTCGAACCACTTGCTTTGCTCGGGCGGCGTGGCGAGACCGTAGATCCCGGTGGGGCGGAGCGCGCAAATGTCGTAGCCCAGGCCGAGTCCGTAACTGTGGACGAATTTCTCGATGGCGGCTTTGTGCGCGCCGTAGTGCGACGTGGCCCAGAGCGGGTGGGTTTCATCGAGCGGGCGATCGTCGAGGATCACCTCGTGTACGGCGCAGGTCGAGATGAAGACGAAGCGCGGAACGCGCGCAGCCCGCGCCGCTTCAATCAGCCGGATGGTCCCGCCGATGTTGCAGCGCACGAAGTCCACGATGTCGCCCTCGCCGCCGCGAAACCCGCCACCAGGATGGTGTAGCGCGGAATGCACCACCGCGTCAACGCCTTCAACCAGACTGGCTGCGTCTTGGTCATTTCCCAACGCGCCGCGCGTCCATTCGCAGCGCCCGTCGACAAACCCGTCGCGGTTCGATCCCTCGCGATACCAGCACCGGCAGGCATGACCCGCCGACAGCAGATCGTTGACGATGTAGCGTCCCAGAAACCCGGTCGCGCCGGTGACGGCGATCTTCATCCACTAGCCTCCTTGGCGATGCGTTGGCATTCCCAATGTCAGGAATCGTAAACTCGTCGCGGGTGCGATTCTGCACCCATGTCCGCGATTTGTCGATGCGAGCGGCTGCATTTCGCCGGGCATCCGATACGTCGCGCCGGGAGCGATGATAGTTCGCGAACGCCATTTCGGCCCGCGACGGCGCGTGCATTAGCGTCGCGGGCGCCATGTTCGCTTCCCGGACAGCGCTTGACGACCTATACTGGGTGCGTACGGTCGCCGTCCGCGCGTCCGTCTCCTGGGAGGCTGCTCATCCGTGACTGACCACGGCACGATCGACGAATCACCGGCTGGTATGGACAGTGCTGTTGGCGCTGCGCCCGATGCCGATAGCGCGCGCTTCGAATGGCTCGACGGTGAAGGCAATCCGTGGGTCGTCGAGGGAACGCATAACCGGCTCACCTTGTCGCGCGACGACGAGGTGCGCATCTTCGATCGCGACAGTTGGCGGGATGAGATTGAGTTTTCTCCGCTCGGCAAGCAGGTGGTGTTGCGTTTTGACCTGGGCGATCGTGAAGTCGGTTTCCTCATTCCCATGACCGACGCGCGTACGCTATTCGTCGCGATGGGCCAGACGCAGGCCGCGTCCGCACCGCCCACGGAACCGGAGTACGAATCGGACGAAGAATCGGACGAAGCACCGGCAGCAACGGAAACACCGCTCTGGCCGAAGATGACCACGTCGTCGGTGCTGGCGCTGTGCAGTTCGCTGCTCGCGTTTCTTCCCGGTATCGGCGTGCTCTTCGGCATCAGCGGGATCGTGCTCGCGGTTGTCGCCCGGCGCGCCGTTCGTAACAACGCTGCCGGTGCGCACGTTCGTACGATGTGTCGCATCAGCCTGATCGTCGCGCAGGTGGGGATTGCCATTTCGCTGCTTGCGGTGCTGGCGATGGTGCGCACCTCCCATGGCCGGATCAACCACTTGCCGCTCGGCGACGAAGATCTCAAGTGGGGGTGGGGCGCGGGTATCGCCGCGATGGTGATGGTGTTGCTCGCGCTTTCGGTGCATGAAGCCGCTCACGCGATCACCGCATGGTGGTGCGGCGACGGGCTCGCGAAGGCGCAGGGCCGCGTCACGCTGAACCCCCTCGCGCATATCGATCCCTTTGGCACGATCTTTCTGCCGCTGCTCCTGATGTACTGGGGCGCGCCGGTGTTCGGTTACGCCCGCCCGGTGATGACGCAGCTCTCCGGGGTGAAGCGCTACCACCGCGCGCAGATTCTCGTTGCAGGCGCGGGGCCGCTTTCGAACTTGATGCAGGCTGCGGTCTATGCAGCCCTGCTGACGGCGATCGGTTCGGTGCTTTCGTTGATGTCGGGTGTGCAGGTGATGCACCTTGCGGATATGGAACCCTACGTGGAGGTCACGGGGGTCGCGGGCGCTCCGGTATTTGCCGGGATCATCCTGATGCTCAAGCTGGGCATCGCGATCAACGTCATGCTCGCGACGTTCAACCTCATCCCCATTCCGCCGCTCGACGGGTCGTGGATCGTGCAGTTCCTGTTTCCGGGCACGATCGGGCTGTTCTACGCGAGGATTCGCCCGTATGGGATGTTCATCTTCCTTGCATTCATCTACCTCGGGGGCAACCTGTTCGTGTATTGCATGTTTCCGGGGGTGATCGTCATACTTGGTTTCAACATTCTGATGACGTTCGTGACCGGGTTTGTGTGATGTTGTTGTTGTCGTCGCGAGAGCATCCATGTTTGCGAAGACGTTGGACATTCTGACGCGTGGTGCGTGCGTGTTTGTGGTGTGCCTGTTGCTTGCAGGCTGCCAGAGCGTGTCGCCTCAGCCCGGCTGCGAGGGCAATTGCAATGCCGAGGAAGAGCCGAACAACGACTTCCAGCGTTCGCGCGTCGTGTCGCTGACGGTTGACGGAGCGGCCACGTTGTCGGGCTCGATCGACGTGGTGGACGATGTGGACGTGTTCGATCTCGGCGGAGTGGCCGGTGGCGACAGGGTCACGATCAAGGCGCGGCGGATCGATGCAGCCCTGCGGCCGGCCATCGCGTTGTACGACGAGGAAGGTGAGCTGATCAACGAGGATACGCTCACCAGCATCACGACGCCGTCGGCAGACCCTGAAATGGTCCATACCGTGCGCGAGGCGCACGACAAGATCTACGTCGCGATCAGCCACAACACCGTCCGGTCATCGCTCGGAGCATACGAGATCGACGTGGATATCGTTCGCGGCGGGCCGGTGCCGCCGCCCACGAACCAGACGATCCTGCTCAGTTTCGCCGGCGGGCACGTCGAGGACCCGGTGTTCGGCACATATGACGTGAGTGCGTTCGATGCCGGTGACATCGCCGCGCGTTACCAGGACGACACCGACCTGATTAAGAACGTCATCAAGCAGGTCTTCGCTCAGAACTACGAGCGCTTCAGCGTCGAGATCTGGGATACCGACGATCCGCAGGCAGCGACGCAGCTTGCGGGCCGGGTGTACTCGCGGATCGTCTTCGGCGGGTTCAACACCTACGCGTTCGGGGCGGCGGAGGATGTTGACCTGTACAACGCGAACACGGCTGACACTGCGATCATCTTCACCGAGTCGTTCCAGCCCGGGTTGTTCAACGGTGCGCCGTCATCTGAGCAACTCGGCGTGGCGATCGGGAATGTCGCCGCCCACGAGATGGGCCACCTGCTCGGTTTGCACCATGTGAATGACGCGACGGCACTCATGGATGAAGCCTCGCCCGCCTACACGTTGCTCGACGACCAGGAGTTCAAGCAGGCGCCGCTATCGCACTCGATTTTCCCGCTTGGTTTGCAGGATTCGGCTGATTTGCTCGCGGTGATCGTGGGATTGAACGCGGATGCAGCCAAGCTGACGCGTGATGCGTCGCCGCCATCGGCGGAAGCGTGGACGCGCATGGCCAAGAATTCACAGGCGCAGGCGTTCAGCGACACCGACCCGGTGATGAGCAAGTGCGGTACCTGCCTGTGGCGCGAAGCGCTCGCCGGCAGAGGCCCGCTAAAGGATCTCGTCAGTCGCGATTAGTCTGTGCGGCCAAATGGCTGGCAAGGATTGATGAAGTCAGGCTCTGGTTGTTTGCAAACGCCCACGGCCTTGCTTCGCAAGACCGTGCCACCCAGACACGGCACTCGGCATCATCAAAAAGCCTATAAAACACGATACAATCGTTGACCCCGCCACCGGCGCACGCGACAATCTCCTGCGTGCCCGCTGCCCCGCCTTCCATGGTTACCCTCGCCGATGCTGAAGCCATCGTTCGCGCGAACCTGAACACGCTGCCGGTCGTTTCCGTGCCACTGAAAGATGCACGCGGAATGACGTTGGCGCGTACTATCCACTGCGACATCGACGTGCCGCCGTTCGCTCGCTCGATGATGGATGGGTACGCCGTGCGGTCAGCCGATGTGCAGGCCGCACCCGTTGAACTGCGTGTGATCGGACAAGTGGCAGCCGGTGCGACGTCGGATCGGGTGCTGGGGCCGGGAGAGGCCATGCAGATCAACACCGGCGCACCGATCCCGGGCGGGGCGGACGCCGTAGTGAAAGTCGAGGACACCACGGTCAGTTCCGACGGTGCTGCCGTGACTGTGAATTATTCGGTGCCGGTCGGCAAAGCCATCTGCCCGCGTGCGGATTACGTCGCGCAAGGCGATGTTGCGCTTGATCGCGGGGATACGCTCGGTCCGGAGCAGATCGCGATTGCCGCCACTGTGGGAGCAGCCACCGTTGAGGTCTTCCGCAGGCCGCGAATCGCTGTGCTGGTCACCGGTGACGAGCTGGTCGCGGTCGATGTGACGCCGGTAGGCGGGCAGATTCGCGACAGTAATGGCCCGATGCTGCGGAGTTTACTCACAGATGCCGGCGCGGAGGTGATCGATCTGGGCCGGGTGGGCGACGATCGCGACGCACTGGTTAAGCGCGTTCGCGAAGGTCTCGGGTATGATGGGCTGTGCATCACCGGCGGGATTTCGATGGGCGCGTTCGATTTTGTGCCCGACGTGCTCGCGGAGTGCGGCGTACGCGTGCACTTCCGCAAGATGTCGACGAAGCCAGGCCGGCCTACACTCTTTGGAACGTCCGAATCCGGCGGATGGGTGTTCGCGTTGCCGGGCAATCCGATCAGTGCGCACGTCGGTTTCGCCTTGTTGGTTCGGCCTGCATTGGCGATGATGCAGGGACGCGAGAATTGGCCGACTCCGCGGCGTGCGGTGCTGCGCGGCCAGTGCGGTGCCAATGGCCAGCGGCAGAGCTTTCAGCCCGCGCGCTTGAGCGTTGCGGACGACGGCCGTTGCGTTGTGGAACCGCTCGCTTGGCGCGGGTCGGGCGATCCGTTCGGTTTTCGTTTCGCGGACGTGCTGCTGATGCGGCCCGCGAATGCACCAGCCGTTGAGGATGGCGCGCTGGTCGAGGTAATCCCGCTACGCGCGTAGCGGAATCAGAACCCCAGGCGCCAAGCCTGGGGCTTTCATGCGACGTAGCGTCGTCGCGCTTTCGCCCCCCGCTTGGCGCGGGGGGTTCCGATTGGTTTTCGAGCACCGGCAAGGAATTGGCTGGTGTTGGTTGTACCGTCCCGAGTAACCACGGAGGGTCGTCAACAGGGATGGGTGCTCACGCATCACATCACAACCATAGGAAGGCCGGCCCGGATGGCCGACGGGGTGCGTTCCCGGTGCGCGCCCTGCGTTGGGTATTTCGCAAGGCGGTCGGATTTGTGCGCGGGTGGTGGTTCTCGGTGTTGTGCGTTGTACTCACCTGGGGATTGCTCGTGCTCAGTTTCGCGCCGTTCAACGCGTGGCCCGTGGCGTACATTGCGCTGGTGCCGTGGCTCGTCGTCGTCGGCAGGGCGGAGTCGGCGCGACGCGTGTACGTGCTCAGCTACCTGATGGGGGCTGCGTTTTTCTGCACGAGCATCTATTGGCTGTTTCTGGTGACCGGCCTCGGCGCGGGCGTGCTGTTCTCCGTGTTCGCGGTGCACTTTCCGATCATCGCATGTCCCGTGCGGCACCTGGTGCGGCGGCGACATTGGCCGCTCGCGTTCACCTTTCCATTCATCTGGGTGGGCAGCGAAGCCGTGCGTTCCATGTTCCTCTTGGAATTTCCCTGGAACCTGCTCGGCCACAGCCAGCACGGGTTGCTCACGATGATCCAGGTGAGTGATCTGGTCGGAGCGTACGGCGTGAGTTTCGTCGTGGCGACGGTGAACGGCGCGATCGCCGACCTGGTCATCAGCCGGTGGTTCAAACCGATTGCTCCCGACACGCCGGCGGCGAAGCGCGCGTGGCGACCCAGCATGGTTTTCGCGTCCGTCGTGGTGCTTGCGACGATTGTTTACGGCGTCGTGCAATTGCGCCGCGGCAGTACAACGATGCACGACGGGCCGAAAGTCGCCGTGCTTCAGGGCAACTATCCGAACTACGTGGACATGTCCGCGCATCCCGGGAGTGCGTCGCCGCGGCAGCGTGCTCGGCGGTATTTTGACCTGCTCGACGAGGCGGAGGCGGAAGGGCCCGATCTGTTCCTGCTGCCGGAAACGCCCTGGTACATGTACCTCAATCACGAGTATCTCGGCTCGGTGGAACCGGATGAGTCGGCGCTCGCGGAGTGGTCGCACGCCTGCTACGACGCGTTTCGCGAGCGGGCGACAACGTACGGCGCGTATGTCGTGACCGGCAGCGCTTCGGTTGAACCGACCCCGCTCGATCTCCGTACAAACGAGCGCCGCTACAACTCCGCGTTCGTCTTTCCCCCGGATGGCGCGCAGGCGCAGCGCTACGACAAGATTCACATGGTGATGATTGGCGAGTACGTACCGTTTCGCTACGGCCCGTTGCGTTTCATCTACCTTTGGATCAATCGCATTGGGCCGTTCTATTCCGAGGAGTACGAGTACTCGCTGAGCCCGGGTTCGGAGTTTCGCACGTTCGAAATGACGACGCCGGATGGCAAGAAGTATGGCTTTGCGACGCCGATCTGTTACGAAAACGTGATGCCCTACGTCTCACGCACGTTCGTCATCGACAAGGATGGCAAGAAGCGCTGCGACTTCCTGCTCAACATGAGCAACGACGGGTGGTTCCTGCACACGTCCGAGTTGCCGCAGCACCTTGCCGCCACCGTGTTCCGCGCGGTGGAAAACCGCGTGGGCATCGCACGGGCAGTGAACACCGGGATCAGTTGCTTTGTCGATCCCGACGGGCGCGTGCACGATCTCGTAGAGGTCAACGGGCGCACAGTCGGTCCGAACATCGACGGGTTCCGCGTGTCGCGCGTGAAGGTGGATGATAGACGCAGCCTGTACTCGCGGTGGGGCGATTGGTTCGCGCTGGCCTGTGCGGTGCTGTGGGGGTTGTTCTACCTGGATTACGTCGTCGCGCGTTCACTGGCGCAGCGTCGCAGAAGGGAGAGTGCCGCGTGCAGCGCGCGACACACATAAGACAGCTGAGCGTTTGCACTGTTGCACTTGGGCTCGGCGGACTGGTTGGGTGCGTTGAACCGGGAACGGGGATGCAGATTGCACCCGCGAAGGCCGGCGCACCGATTGAGCAGCGCGCAGTGGATTGCCTGACGCGCGGGATTCGCTACGAGTACCTGCCGGAAGTGCGGTCGCATGCGATCGAAGCGTTACAGGTGCATGGCGGCAAGCAGGCGCTGCCCTGGTTGCGGAACGCGCTCAACGACGAATCACCGGGCGTGCGTTTCGCCGCAGAAATGGCACTTGGAACGCGACGTGACGACGTTTCCAAGCCCGCGATGCAGAAACTGCTGCAAACCGGAACTTCGAGTGATCGCATCGGCGCCATCTTCGCATTGCACCGGCTGGGGGATACGACGCACACCGGCGAACTCGCGCGTTACCTGCTTGAGGATCACGACGTCACCGCGCGGGGCAACGCTGCGCTGGTGCTCGGCAGGCTTGGCGGGGAGGGTTCGCTGCGCATGCTCGCGCTGGCGCTGGGTGATTCCAATCCGGCGATTCGCGTGAACGTGCTCGAAGCCATGGCGCTACAAGGTAGCGACTACGCGATCGACGTGCTGCGGAACAACGCGTACGGCGGTATCGGTGCGGAGGAGGTTTTTGCGATCAACACGCTGGGCATGCTGCGCGATCGCAAGTTCGCGGAACTCTTCCGCCAGCGGCTCGAGTCCGCGTTGCACCCGGAGTCGAAGCTGGCGGCTGCCCGTTCGCTCGGTCTGCTGGGTGATCGCCGCGGTTACGATTTCGCGGTCGAGTCGCTGAGTTATCGCACCACCGAGAGCATCGAGCAGGACTCAGCCGCCAATCGCACGCGACGGGTACACGAAATGGCTGCACAGGCGCTAGGTGCGATCGGTGATCGCAACGCGCTGCCGCAGCTTGAAGGCATGATGAACCACGCCGACGACCCGCGCACGCAAATCGCCGCAGCCAAGGCGATTCTGGACATCCTGCGGCGCAGTCCGGGGTCGCCGCGTCCCCGCGGAGGTCAGCGATGAAGTGGCCCACGTTTGTTGTTTTCGCAATCATCTGCGTCGTGCTGCAAACGACGGTGGCGCCGCACCTTGCGGTGGGGCGGGTCCGGCCTGACTGGTTGCTCGTGCTGGCTGCGTTCTTCGCGATGCACGTGCGCGGGCTCGATGTGATTCTCGCGGGCTGCATTCTGGGTTTGATCGCGGATCTTGAGACGATCGAAGGTTTCGGCCTGCTCGCCATCGCATACGCCGCCGCGACGGGTCTGGTGTATGCCGTGCGGGCGCATGTGTTCCGTTCGCATCCGCTGGCGCACCTGGCGGTAACATTTGTGGCAGGTCTGGTCGTGCAGTTCATCATGTTGTTGCACACGATGATTTTCACCGGGGTGGGCGGCGGCACGTACGGCGCGCAGATTTTCGGCGGGATCATGATCGCATTGTACACCGCGCTGTGGGCACCGCCGATCCACGCAGCGCTGTTGTGGTTGTCCCCGCACGTGGGCATCGACGTGCCGCGCTATACCCAGGTGCGGTTTGGTTAGGTGTGGGCGGGGAAGTTAGGCCTGAGTCGTCATGTTTGAGACGCGTTTGAAAATCCTGCTGGTGTTCCTGCTCTTCGCAGCCGGGATCATCGTTGCGCGCCTCTTCGACATGCAGGTGCTGCACGCGGAAACCTATCGCCAGCAGGCTGAGGAGGCGCTCGTACTGCCCGCGAAGGTGTTACCGGCTGTTCGCGGGCGCATTCTCGATCGCACCGGCAGCGAGTTGGTCAGCGACGAGCCGTCGTGGGAAGTGCGCGTACACTACGACGTGCTTTCGATGAACACCAGCGGCGTGCGCAACTGGTGTCGCAAGAGTCCCGCCTGGTCCGCCGGTTTGAACGAAGCGAGCGATGACGAACGCGAAGCATGGTTCCGATCGGAAACCGAGGCCATGTGGCACGCGCTCGGCGCGTTCGGAATCATGTCTGAAGGCGAGCTGCGCGCCGAGGCGGAAGACATCTGCGAGCGCGTCACGAAGATCCACGCGCAGGTTTCCAAGCGCCGCGGGTTCGATTCGCCGGTGCGCGAAGAACGCATGTCCCACGCGGTGATCGACGGGCTGAACGATCAGCAGCAAATTGCCGCCCGTTCGCTCGCGTCCAATTGGCCTTGGGTGGTCGTTGAGGACGCGACGCATCGCGTGTACCACGCGGGCCCGGCATTCGGACACCTGCTCGGACGCTTGGGACCGGTGTCATCGACGGTGATTGACGAAGATCCGTATGCGGACAACCCGTTGCGTTCGTACATGGGCAACGAGCAGTTGGGCGTGAGCGGTATTGAGAAGGTCGCGGAGGACCTGCTGCGCGGCACGCGCGGCCGTTACCGCGAGAATCGCGACGGTGTCGTGCTTGAGGACGTGGCTGCGAAGCCCGGGGACGACGTTCGCCTGACCATTCGCCGCGACTTGCAGGACGAACTCTACAAGCTGTTCGGCGAGCACATCGCCAAGCTACCATTCTCGACCGGTGGTGCGGTTGTCGTGCTCGATGTTAAAACGCGCGACTGCCTCGCGCTGGTCTCATATCCCGGATACGATCCCAGCACGTATCGCGAACGCTACGATGATTTGCGCAGCGATACGCGCCACCAGCCGTTGCGCTTCCGGGCCGTCGCGAATCGCTATGTTCCGGGGTCGATCGTTAAACCGCTGGTGTGCCTCGCGGGCTTGATCACCGGCGAAATCAACCTCGACACACACTTTGATTGTCAGGGAGCGCTCTTCCCTGAGCATTCCGATCGCTGGCGCTGCTGGCCGAACCAGTCTGGCGCGCGCATGCACCACGGGTCGCTCGACGTGACCGGTGGCATCAAGCATTCGTGCAACATCTTCATGTACCACACGGCACAATTGGTGGGGGTGGAACGCCTTACGAACTATTTCGAGATGGCGGGTCTGGGTGAGCCAACGGGGACGGGGTTGATTGAGGAAAGCCCCGGGATCAATCCCACACCGTTATACCTTGAAGAGTATTCCGACGGTGCCGTGACCGCGGGACGTGCGCGACTCTACGGTATCGGGCAGGGCGAGGTCAGCGTTACACCGATCCAAGCCGCGAACCTTATGGCTGTGTACGCGTCCGGCGAGAAGCGCTACGTGAATCTCGTCGAGGAGATGCGGCACGAAGCGGATTGGCCGCTGCCCGGGACGCCGCCAATGTGGGCTGCCATCCGTCGCGGTCTGTATGGCGTGGTCAATGACAACGACGGTACGGCGCATCGCACCGCGTACATCGACCCGTCGTGCGGATACGCCCTGTGCGGGAAAACCGGTAGTGCGGAAGTGTCCCGGTCCTGGAACGTGAGCTACCGCATTCCCTATGTCGATGACCAGGATCACGAGCACGTCGCCATCATCCGCGCCACTTCGCGCAACGAAGCGCACGAGGTGTTCGTACACAAGTATCCGGGCTGTGCGTTTGCTCCGGGCGATGTGAAAGTGGCCGAGCAGTGGCCGGACCGCCTGCCGGAGCATCGGCGCAAGCATTCGCACGCGTGGTTCGCGGGGTATCTCGCGCCGGTCGACGGCGCGGGAAACCTGCGCAGCGATCGCACCCCGCCGATCGCGTTCGCGCTGCTCGTCGAGTTCGGCGGCAGCGGCGGGCGCGTGGCGGCACCGATCGGTCGCGAGGTCGCGCGCAAGCTCATCGAGGTGCTGGGCCCCGATCTCGATGCCGATGCACCGCCATATGATCCGCAGAAAGCAAGCGACGGTGTCGCGCGGGCGGACGGGGAGCGAACGCCATGAAGCGGCGATTCTTCATCCTCACGCAGCCCGGCGTCGCGATCATGGCCGCGGTGATGGTGCTGCTGCTCATCGGGATCGCGTCGATCCTCGCGTCTAAGTCGGTGCAGATCGGCCCGGGCATCTCCGCGTCGAGCGAAGAGTTCGCGGTGAAGCAGGGCGTCATCGCGTGTGCCGGCGTGGTGATGTCGCTCATTGTGATGCGCATTGGGTATCTCCGGATCGCGCAGCATTCGTATCTGATCTTCGCCGGATGCTTGGTGCTGCTCTTGCCGATGGTGTTGGCGAAGACGTTCCACATCACGTTCGGTGGTCTGGTGCCCGAGTCGCGCGGTGCGTACCGCTGGATTCAGCTTCCCGGGTTCCAGCTTCAGCCGTCAGAATTGATGAAGGTGGGGTACATCCTCGCGCTCGCGTGGTACCTGCGCTTCCGTGCGAACTATCGCCGCTTCAGCGGACTGCTGCTGCCATTCTTGGTTTCGCTTGTGCCCATGGTGCTGATCCTGCGCCAACCGGATCTGGGCACGGTGCTGCTGTTCTTCCCGATCCTCTTCGGCATGCTCTTCGTCGCGGGCGCTCAGCCCAAGCACCTGCTCGCGATCATTGCGTTGGGCGTCGCATCGGCTCCGCTGCTCTGGTTGAAGATGCACGATTACCAGAAGAGTCGCGTCGTCGCGGTGGCGCTGCAATCGGAATCGCTGCGCAAACGCATTGCAGCCGATCCCGAGAAATACGCCTTCACCGGGTTCGACAAGCGCGACGTGATGGAGTGGGAGGTGTCGAGCGGGATGCAGCTCGTCAACTCGAAGGCTGCGCTGGGGAGCGGCGGCATGTTCGGCCAGGGGTGGGGCAAAGGGACCTACGTCGAGCAGCACTTCCTGCCCGACCGGCACAACGATTTCGTCTTTGCGATTGTCGGGCACGAGTGGGGCTTCTTCGGGTGCATGGTCGTGCTCGCGTGCTTCGCGGTGATCATCGTCGCGGGCATGGAGATCGCGGTGGAGACGTCGGAACCGCTGGGCCGGTTGATGGCGCTCGGCGTCGTGTGTTTGATCGCGGCGCAGACGCTGATCAACCTGGGCATGACCGTCGGCCTGATGCCGATCACCGGGATGACGCTGCCGTTCGTGAGCTATGGCGGCAGCAGCCTGCTGACGAACTTCCTCGCGATCTCGCTGCTGATCAGCGTTTCGCAATATCGGCCCTTCATGCTCGCGAAGAAGCCGTTCGAGTGGCAGCGCCTCGAAGCCGAGGGGCAAGTCGGTTAGCACCCAGTTCCGCTAAAGCTCAGTTCGGTTAAAGCGCCGGTGACTGCCTGTCACCCCTACGATTTCCTGTCACTTTGGCAGCGCTCAGCCCGTTCGGGTCACGGTTTCTCAATTCTCGCAAGTCTTTGATTTTCAGCGATTTACGTGCGTTGTCGCCGTCGCCTGCAAGTTTGGCACAGCCCGTGCACTAACGGTTTTCCGGCAGGACGCCGGAGACTCGCCTGCGGATACGGCGGGGCGGTGGCTGCGGAAAGAAACGATTCAAAGGGAGGTGCATGATGTTGTCTACGCGTTGGAGTCGTTGGGATCCGGTCAGTGGTTTTCGCAATGAGGTCGATCGACTGTTCACGGGCTTCCTGGCTGACCCGGCGGAGGCTTTCGCCCGCAATGGTGGTTATCCCGCGCTCAATGTCTGGGAGGACGCCGAGAGCGTACACATCGAAGCCGAGGTGCCCGGTCTCAAGATGAGTGATCTGGAAGTGGTCGTCGATGACAACGACCTGACGATTCGCGGCAAACGCGTCGCCGCCGGCGACAAGAACGTCAGCTTCCACCGTCAGGAACGCGGCGTCGGTGCGTTCACGCGTACGGTGCGTCTGCCCATCGCGATCGATGCCGACCATGTCGACGCGAAACTGACGCACGGCGTGCTGTCGATCAAGCTAGCCAAAGCGCCGGAAGCGCGTCCGCGACGCATCGAAGTGAAAGCCGCGGACTAACGAAAGTGCGAAAGTGCGAAATTGAGAAGGCGAGAAAGTGAGAATGTTCGCGCGTCTCGATGAGAGTCACGCGCTTCGAATACAAGGAGAATTTACCATGAGTACGCAAACTGCAATTGACAAGACGACTGCCACGAACGAGGTACGTGCCGAGCGCACGCGGAACTGCGCGACGTATCAGCCGGCGGTGGACATCATTGAATCGCCGGACGAACTGACGCTTTTCGCGGACATGCCGGGCCTGCGTCCGGAGGACGTGGACATTCACTTTGAGAACGGCATGCTGACGATCCACGGGACGGTCGCCGAGCGCCAGCCGCAGCAGACGCGTTTCCTGCGTCGCGAGTACGGCGTGGGCGATTTCGAACGCAGCTTCCGTATCGGCGAGACGATCGACGCGGAGAAGATCTCGGCTGAGTACGTTGACGGCGTGTTGAAATTGCACCTGCCGAAGGTGGCAGCCGCTCGCCCGCGCAAGATCGAAGTGAAGGGTTCGTAACGAGCATTGAGTGGATTGAACGGTGGCGTCGTGTCGCGGATGACGCGACGCGGCAGACTGTACTGCCGACGGTGTCACGACGCGACGCGCGCACCTGATTTCGCGGACCAATCCGTGAGGAGGTGAGTGATCATGAATCTGATACCGTGGAAACGAAAGGAAGCGGAAACGTCGCTGGCACATCAGCCGAGAACACTGAGTACGCTGCGAAACGAGTTCGATCAGTTGTTTGATCGCTTCTTCGGCGATCTCACCGGCGAAATGCCCGAGATGTTCGGCGCACGCGGCGCCTGGCTGCCCGCGTTCGAAGTCAGCGAGACCGACAGCGAGATTCTCGTACGGGCGGAATTGCCCGGCGTGAATGCGAAGGATGTCGAGGTCACCGTGTCCGGAAACGTGCTGACGGTTTCGGGTGAGAAGCACGAAGAGTCGGAGCATCGCGAGGGCGTAACATACCGCAGCGAGCGACGCTTCGGAAGGTTTCAGCGAAGTATCGAGTTGCCGTCGGCCGTTGATTCCGACAAGGTATCGGCTGAGAATGCCAACGGCGTGTTGACGATCCGCCTGCCGCGAACCGAAGCGAGCAAGCCGAAACGCATCAAGGTCAACACGAACTAGCCGAAGTGTTGTGGCGCAACCAGCGCAGACAAGCGGCGCTCAGGAGGTGAAACCACCTGAGCGCCGTTCAGGTTTAATGGCGGTCGCGATCCGCTAAGGAGACGAGCGGTATGTTTCTCTTGGACTACTTTCCACCCGTCGCGTTCATCGCGATCACCGTCGGTCTGTTCTTCCTGCTTGGGCGCGACAAAAACGGGTCGTAGGCGAAGCGCCTATTTGATCTCGTGCAGCGTCACGTCGAAGACGATCACGTCTTCGCCGCCGATGCCCGCGCCGCTGTTTCCGTTCGACCCGTAGCCGAGGTCGGGCGGAATGATGATGCGCCGCATGCCCCCGACGCGCATCCCCAAAATACCCTCGGCAAAACCGTCAATCACGCCGCTCAGTCCGAAGGTTGAGCTTTCGCCGGCGTCGAATTGGCGTCCGGTTTCCTGAATGTACCCGGCATAGTCCACGACGACGGTGTCGGCGCGCGACTCGGGCATGTCGCCGTCACCCACGACGAAATCGTAGACCTGCAATCCATCGTCGAGCGTTTCAACAACTGCGTCATCGGGCAGCGGTTCAAGCGTGGGCTCGGAGTTGTCTTCACCATTGGTGTCCACATCTTCGCCATTCGTATCGACGTCGTCGTCGGTGGTGTCATCGTCCGTCGTGTCGTCATCGGTGCTCGTGTCGGTGCCGGGCGGGAAGGGACCGTACGCCACTTCGCTGCCGTCGCTGGTACTGCTCGTGGATGCGGGTGTGGGCGTCGGTGTCGCGTTGTCCTCACCGATCCCGGGCAAACTGCTCAGCAGCGACTGCACCTCGAAACAACCCGCCAGCGCCACGCAAAGCACGCAGACCCACCCCAGCATCGCTTTTGACCACAACGTCTTCATCCGGCTGATACCCCCAGAAACTGGCCCGTCCGCGTCTCGCATGCCCATATTCTCGGCGATTATAGCACATCGTCCCAGCGTGTCCGGTGATTGAAAAAGTTGCTGAAAAGCTTGTCATTGGGCCGGCAAATCCACTATCCTGGGACACGCCGAATCCCGCACAGATTCCCGGACGGGGGTGTCCGGACCGGATTCGGCCACTCCCAATCAGGGGTACAACTCGATGCTCACCACGCGCCGATCCCTCGTTTGTTTATCGCTCGTTGGTCTGATGTTGGTCGCGGTGTCGGCAGCGACGCAGGCCGCACCGATTGAGATCGGGTTCCTCTGGCACATGCACCAGCCAATCTACTACCCCTACGAATCGCCGATCCAGGTGGATGGCGCGGGGCGTTTCTCATTCAGCGTCGTCGATGTACACAACCAGCGATTCGGGCCGTACACCACCTGGCCGTATGACGCGGTCAACGCGGGCAGTGGTCTGGCGCATCTCGGCGCGCAGGTCAGTTTCTCGGGTTCGCTCATCGAGAATCTCAACAGCCTGGCTGCCGGTGGGGTGAATGGCGGGATGTGGTCGGGCTGGGATTGGGGCTACGATCAGGGCGTGTCGCTGTCCACGTCGTTGGGAAATCCCAGGCTGGACATGGTTGCGTTCGGTTACCATCACCCGCTGATGCCGCTGCTCGACGCGGCCGACGTTCGCATGCAGATCAAGCTGCACAAGCTCGCGTACCAGCAGACGTGGAACGGCGGGCCGAGCTATACCTCAGGCATGTTCCCAGCCGAGACCGCCTTCTCCACGCGAATGATTCCGGCGCTGGTGGCTGAGGGTATTGAATGGGTCATCGTCGACAACATTCATTTCGATCGCGCGTGTAAAGGGTATCCGCACACCAACGCGTCGAATTTGTTTGCGCCGAATGCCGCCGATCAGGTCAACCCAGAACCAGCCGATAGCGGCGGGGCGTGGGTGCAGCTCAACAACCTCTGGGCGCCGAGTCGCGTGAGCGCGCCCTTCGGATACCAGCCACACTATGCCCAGTACGTTGATCCGGGCACGGGCGCGATCTCGAAGATCATCGTGGTCCCGGCAGCACGCTACGAGGGCAACGAGGATGGTCGCGGTGGCTACGGTGCGTTTCTCTATGACCAGGTGATGGACCAGTACCTTTCGTACAACACCGACGCGAGTCACCCAATGTTCGTGGTACTTCACCACGACGGCGACAACTACGGTGGTGGCAGCGATTCGTACTATCACCACAACTTCCAGAACATGGTCAATTGGGCGTCCACGGATTCGGACTACGACGTGTCCACCGTGCAGGATTACCTGGATCGTTTTCCCCCGGCGGCGAGCGACGTGATTCACGTGGAGAACGGTTCGTGGGCCGGTGCGGACAACGGCGACCCCGAATTCAAGAAATGGTTGGGCGATCCGGATTCGCAAGGGTGGAGCCCGGACCGCAACAGTTGGGCGGTGCTGACGGCTGCCAAGAACCGCGTGTTCATGGCGGAGGACATCGCGGCGGCTAACAGCATGACGAACATCCTGAACGGGACCGGCAGCAACACGGAGAAAGCATGGCACTGGCTGTTGGTGTCGCAGGCGAGCGACTACTGGTACTGGGACGGGACGGAGATCTGGGACAGCAACGTGACGCGCGGATGCAACCAAGCCGTCGCGTTCGCCAACAGCGTCATCACCGGTCAAAACGATGCGACGGAACCGACGATTTTCCTGCCGCAGCGCGAGCCATACAACCCCGGCGGATACGAGTGGGGCAGTTCGCCGGAGGCGTCGGACTTTGAAGTGTGGACCTACGCTTATGACGTGAGCGGGCTCACCGATGTGACGCTGCACTGGCGCGTTGATGTCGATGGGGAGAACCCAATCGCGTCGATTCAGAATGAGACGTTCTCCGGCGGGGTGGAGGTCGGCGCGTGGAACGATGTGGCGATGACGTCGTCGGACATCGGCCCGCAGAACGGCGTGCTTGCGCCGACGTATCGGGCGCTTCGCTGGTCGGCGATGATTACTGGTCAAGAGGATGTGCTGATCGATTACTACGTGTCGGCTGAGGATGGCGCGGGCAATTTGGCGACATCGGACATTCAGCACGTGTACGTGGGCACGAGTTCCACGGGCAATCCCAGCACAGCCGTCACGATTGATCCCGATCCGGCGGAAGCGGGCGCGAACGTGCTGATCGCGTACGATGCCGCGGGCGGGCCGTTGAGCGGGGCGGGGCAGGTCTATCTGCACTACGGCTTCGACAGTTGGCAGCCGACGATCAGTCCCGATCCCGCCATGACCTGGAACGCGGGCGCGGGCGTTTGGGAAATCACGGTCGCGGTGAATGCGACGGCGGCGCAGCTCGACATGGTGTTCAACAATGGGTCGGGCACGTGGGACAACAACAACAGCCAGGATTGGCACTTCACGGTTGAGGGCGGAGAGGAACCCCCGACCACGTTCGATTGGGCGATGGACGGCGCACTCGACTCTGCCGCGACGCTGATCGCCCAGCATTCGGGGATATTCCTCTATGCAGGTGTGGCAGGTGACGAGTTGTACGTCGCAGCCAGCGATGCCGGCGAGGGCAACGATCACTTCATTCTTGTCGCGGAATCGCCGGGCGCAATGCAGTCAGCCATGTGGGCGAAGGCGGGGCAGGTCGCAGCATGGGATGCGTTCCTTGCGGACGAAAACAGCAACGATTACGAGGGCTGGTTTGACGCCAGCGGCGCGACGCAGGCCGCGACAGGTCCGAACGGCGGCGTGCTCGAAGGCACGATCAACCTGGCGCAGGAGCTAGGGCAAATGCCAACTGCCATCTATCTCGCGTTCGCGGCGTACGGCAACAATGACGGTGGCGCGCTGGTGTCGTCCGCGCAAATCGCATCGACGATCAACAGTGACGGTAACGTTGATGCCGGCGAGTATATGCTCGTTGATCTGTGCAGCATTCGTGTCGATCGCCCGATGGAAGACCTCAACGTTGACTGCGCCGTCAGTGCAGGCGACCAACCACTCTTCGACAATTGCCTCACCGGTCCGGACGGTTCGCCGGTGGGTACATGTCCGATAGGTGTCGACGCCGACTTTGATGTTGACGGAGACGTTGATCTTGCCGATTTCGCGCACCTGCAACGCGCGATCGGCGACTAAGCCATTTCAAGGCGTTTTGTCTTTGTGTTGCGTGCTATAACTGCGACACACACCGGATATATGTTGAACTGCCGCGCGCGATTGTCTAACGTGTAGCGGGGAAGGCTTCGTGGTGGACAGGGGTAGCCGGTGGTTGCGGCCCTTGTTGCACGGCGGGTTGCGCCGTGCTTATCGGTCCGCATTGTCGGCGCGAATTCCTTCCTGGGAACCGGGACGCACTTCGAGAGTGACAGCGACGACCACAGCGGTTCGTGCGCGGGCGTCAGGACCTGCGCACTTGCGTCATGCCGCCGAGGATGAGGGTCGTCGGGAAAAACCAAGGAGACAGGCAGATGTCAAAAAGGAATGGACGCGCCGTTGCGGTTGCGGGAATCGCTGCGGTAGTGCTGCTCGCCGCGGGTTTGCGGGTGTGGATCGGCGAGAGAGCGAGTGAGGTCTCCACAACGGCGGCGACGCCTGGTGTGGCGAACGCGGACGCTCCGACCGCGAAGATTCCAGCCGACCCGGCGGCACGCGCGCTCTACGACGCCATGCTGGCGCAAACCTATCACCTGCTCCCGACCGCCCAACAACAGCGCGCGGTGATGACCAATCACAGTACGCAGGATTTCATCAACAGAGGTTCGTCCGCGCAGGTTGCGGCTGCGGACGTGAAGAACCCTGGACTCAACGAAGAGTTGTGGGCGAGTCTCGCGCCCGTACACAAGAAGTTGCTCGCGGAGCGTTTCAAGATCGTTGACGAGGGCGGCGAAGTGGCGCCGTTCTGCTTTACGCCGGATTCATCCACTGAGTTGGAAGTGGCGTTCAATGAATTCATGGGCTGGGATGCCAACTTGCGTGTTCAACTGGCAAACCGTTGGTCCGCAACCGCGACGGACGGTGGTGGACTGTCACAGGGTGAGCCCACGACGCTGACATA
Organism: Phycisphaerales bacterium; assembly: GCA_020639095.1. Taxonomy (GTDB): domain Bacteria; phylum Planctomycetota; class Phycisphaerae; order UBA1845; family UBA1845; genus JACKHG01. The sequence continues at coordinate 50,495 of JACKHH010000017.1, forward strand.
CAGTTTCGTTCCGGACGGCACGTCGATTCCTGGCGGGGCTCCGAGCGATCTTCAGGCGTATCTGAACGGCATCTATGGAAGCCCCGAGGAGTGGAAGGCGGTTTTCGCGCAGGTCTATGAACGCTGGCATGAGCTTGCAGGCATAACCTACGTCTACGAGCCGAACGATGATGGCGCCGTGTTGACGACCGCATCCGGTGTTCTCGGGGTGCGCGGTGACGTTCGCGTATCCGGTGATTTCATCGACGGAAGCGGTGGGTCGCAGGGAAGCATTCTGGCGTACAACTACTATCCCGACAATGCCGACATGGTGATTGACACCGGTGATCCCTTCTTCACCAGTACCGCGAACGGATCGCAGCGCCTGCGCAACGTGGTCGCCCACGAGCATGGTCACGGCTTGGGATTTGCCCACTCGTGCCCGGTTGCTGGAACGCGCCTGATGGAGCCTTTCATCAACCTGTCCTTTGACGGCCCGCAACACGACGATGTGCGCGCCGCGCAGCGTCATTATGGCGACATCTACGAACTCGACATCGACAACAGCTCAAGCGCGTATGACATTGGTGATCTCTACGTCGGGACTACGTTGACCGTCGGGGAAAACGTCCCGTTTCCGAATATCCTCGGCGACATGACGACGACGAGTATCGACGACAACGGCGAGTCCGATTGGTACACGTTTACAATTCCCAGTGCCGTCTCGTTCAGCGCCACGTTGACGCCGATTGGCAAGGTCTACGATGACAGCCCGGAGGCGTGTGGCGGAAGCTGCTGTAGCGGCAATTCGATCGACAGTGCGGCGCAGCAGAATCTTCTGCTCCAGGTGCGGGCACCGAACGTGTCAACCGTTCTCGCAACTGCCGATGCAAACCCCGCTGGTGGTACGGAAACGATCAGCGGGCTTGCGCTGAGTGAAGCGGGCACCTATTACCTGCGTGTCGGCGAGTCGAGTTCGTCAACCCAATCGCAGCTTTACACATTCGAGATCTCGGCTGTGAGTCCGGGATTCACGCCGCTTGCGGTTACGGCATCGGGCGTTCCGACAACGATCGCGCCGGGTAGCCCGTTGGTGTTCTCGGTTGAAATCGACCCCGGTGATGAGACTGTCACCGGTGGAAGTGAACTGCTCTACTATCGCTTTGACGGTGGTTCGTTCCTCTCCACGCCGCTGGTATCCGCCGGTGGCAACAACTGGACCGCGACGCTGCCCGCGGCTGCTTGTGGCGACGAGGCGGAGTTCTACGTCAGCGCGGTCGGCGACACGAGCGGTGAGGTGTCCGATCCGATCCGTGGCGCGGCTCGGCCTTTCACGCCGCCGGTTGCGAATGGCATCGGCGCCGGTTTCTCTGACAACTTCGAAACCGATCAGGGTTGGGTCATCACTGCCGGTGTCCTGCGTGACGGACAGTGGGAACGCGGTACGGTCAACGGCGTGGGTACCGGCGAGCCGGCCAACGACTATGACGGTTCGGGCCAGGCGTTTGTCACCGACCTGGAGCCGAGCTTCGCTTTCACCGACGTTGACTACGGTACGGCGATTCTCACCTCGCCGCCGATCGACATCAGTGCCGGTGGCGAACTGTCCTACGCCTATTGGGCGAACAACAACAACGCCAATCCGTTCACTGGTGGAGACGGCCTGCGGGTATATGTCGCGACCAATGCCGCGGGGGCGGACTGGAAGCTGATGCGCACCTACCAAGCCGGTGACGCTGCGTGGCACACCGATACGATCCTCGTCGGAACCGAGGTGCCGACTTCGTCGACCGTTCGCGTTCGCTTCGCCGCGACCGATGAACTTCCCAACACGACGCTGGAGGCTGCGGTTGATGCCGTGAGTGTGGCCTCGTACATCTGCTACCCAGCCGATGGCGACTACGATCAGGACGGCGACATCGACCTTGCCGACTTCCGTGGGTTGCAGGAATGCTTCGATCTCGCGGTCGCGGGTGCGTGCGACAATGTTGATATGAATGGTGATAATGTTGTCGACGCTGCCGACTACACCATCTGGCGTTCGTTCCTCGATGCGAGCGGCCCGCAGTAGGGCGGCGTCGCGATAGCGATTGATTCAACAACAATAGTAGCCCCGAGGCGGCGATGCGGCTGCCTCGGGGCTTTTCTTATGTCAGACGATCGCTGTTGAGCACCGCAATCAGTCGGCGACATGCCACACGGTGTCACCGGCTTTGTCTTCCAGCGTGACACCAGCGGCTGCGAGTTCGTCGCGGATCATGTCCGCAAGCGCGTAGTTCTTTTCGTCGCGCGCACGCTTGCGCACTTCGATGTGCAGCGCCATCAGTTTCGCCGCCAGTTCATCACCAGCCGATGATTCAATCTGCCAGCGTGTCTCGCCGGGTTTGTCTTCCAGCACGACGCCGCATTCCGCCAGACCGTCGCGGATGCGGTCGCCTAAGGCGAACTGCTTGTCCGCGCGACAACGGGCGCGAACCGCGACGTGCGCGCCCAGGATTTTCTCAATGAGCGCGTCGCCGACGCCTTCCGCCGGCGGCGCCAGAAAAACGCCGAGAATCCGACCCAGCGCCACCAGCGTGCGCCCCGCGTCCAGCGCACGGGCGGCATCCACCGGGTTCGCCGCCGTCTCCAGCTTGCGATGTTCGACGAAGCGGTTGATCGCGTTGGCCAGTTCAAAGAGCGCCGCGATGGCGGCCGCGGTATTGAAGTCTTCGTCCATGGCTGCGTGGAAGCGCTCGTGCGCTTCGCGCAGACTAGCGGCGAGGTCACCGGATGACGCATCGCCCGCGGCTTCCGCGCACCAATCGGGTAGCGACGCGTCAGACGCAGTGTCGGCGTACACGCTCGCGCCGCCGACCGCAGCCAAGCGCGTAAACAAGCGGTGGAACGTGTTGAGTCCCTTGCGTTTGCTCGCCAGTTCCGCGGGTGAATACTCGATCGGCCGACGGTAGTGCGTGCTCAGGATGAAATAGCGGAGCAGTTCTCCGCTATACTTTTGCAGCAGCGTGCCCAGCGTCATTTCGAGCAGCGCCTTTTGCATTTCGGGGTCGGACTTGCTCACCTTCTTCGTGTTGAAGCGGGTTAGCCCGTGGTGCATCCAGCAATTCGCGAACGGTTTGTCCGTGCAGGTTTCCGACTGCGCGATTTCATTTTCGTGATGTGGGAAAATCAAATCCAGGCCACCGCCGTGAATATCGAACGTCTCGCCCAGCAGCTTCATCGCCATCGCCGAGCATTCGATATGCCACCCCGGCCGCCCCGGACCCCACGGCGAGTCGAACTTGACTTCGTCCGGTTCGTCGGGTTTCGCGGCTTTCCAGAGTGCGAAATCACCGGGATGACGTTTGCCGCTGCCCACCAATTCGCGGAGGCCTTCCTGCTGCTCGTCGGTGCTGCGGTTCGAAAGCTTGCCGTAATCCGCGTCGGCGGTGACGTTGAAGTAGACATCGCCGTCGCTCGCGTAGGCTGCGTCCTTGGCGATCAGCCTTTCGCAGATGGCGATGATGTCGTCGATGTGTTCGGACGCCTTGGGGAAATGGTCAATTCCCGTCACGCCCAGCGCGGCGATGGCGTCGAAATAGTTCTGCGTGACGCGCGCCGCGAGTTCTGGCACGGTGGTGTTCTGCGCCGCGGCTTCCACGATGAGCTTGTCGTCGACGTCGGTGATGTTGACCACCCAGGTGACCGCGTATCCGCGATGCACGAGGTAGCGTTTGACCGCGTCGAAGATGACCGGTCCGACCGCGTGGCCGATATGCGACGGCTTGTAGACGGTGGGCCCGCAGAGGTACATCGTGACCTTGCCGGGTGATACCGGCTCGAAGCGTTCCTTGCGGTTCGTCAAGCTGTTGTAAATCTGAATGCTCATGTTGCATACCGGGGCAAAATCCCCGGCCTAGGCCGGCCCTTCGGGGCCGGTGTGCCGTCGTACAATTGTCTTCAGGATGAGCCCGCATCAGCAGGCTTCTCGACCAACCACCTCAAGTCTCAAGCCTCAGGCCTCAAGCCTAACCATCACCACCACGGTCGCCGCAATCGCCTCGCCCGTCCCGACGGGGCCGACGCCCTCGTTCGTCTTTGCTTTCACGCTGACGCGATCGGCTGCCAACCCGAGCAACTCCGCGATCCGCTCGGCGATAGGCCGCTTGTACGCAGAAAGCTTCGGCTGCTCCGCGTGAATCACGCAGTCCACGTTGTGCGGTTGGAACCCGGCGTCGCGCACCCGCGTCATCGCCGCCAACAGCAGCTTCGCGCTGTCCGCGCCCGCGTATGCCGGGTCGGTGTCGGGAAACAACTCGCCGATATCGGGCAGTGCGCACGCACCCAAAAGCGCGTCCGTCACCGCGTGCAGCAGCACGTCCGCGTCGCTGTGACCAGACAGGCCGCGATCGTAAGGCACGGTCACCCCGCCCAGCACGAGCTTGCGGCCCGCCACCAGCTGGTGCAGGTCGTATCCGATGCCCACGCGATAATCAGCCATAGTCCAACCACCGAACGCGACAACCCGTCAGCCACACGCCGACAGGACAGGGCAGCGTATGTCGCCAGGCAAATCGAATCAACCTCACGAGGGCCAGCGAGCCAATGGCGGATTGCGACCCGTGTGCCACTGCTCTTGAGCAGTGCTGGTCCATCGCAATTGCACCGCGCATTCAAGCGAGGTCGCGTCAGAACGGCGCGGGCGACCGCCCAACCCGCAGCGAATCCGAATACCCATTTGCAACGCGGGGGAATACCATGATACTGCACACGCAGGGGCCTGGCTGGCGGCGGCGCGTAAGGGCGGCAACCCCGGCGGCTGGACGCACATGGATGGCGGACACCGGTCCCAACGCGGACGCGACCCGCGCAAGGAGTGACGCAACGTGACCAAGCGAACCGTGCTATTCGTCTGCACCGGAAACGCCTGCCGCTCGCAGATGGCGGAGGCGATCTGCCGCCACGTCGCCGGCGGCAAGTTCGACGTGCACAGTTGCGGCTCACACCCCGCCGGTTACATCCATCCGCTGGCTCTGGCCACCATGGCGGCGATGGGCATCTCGACGGAGGGGCAAGAGTCAAAGTCGTGGGAACCATTCCTGAACCGCGACATCGACGTGGTAGTCACGGTGTGCGATGCAGCCGATGCGGTGTGCCCGGCCTTTCCCGGCGGGGGGGTGAAGGTCCACTGGCCGATGCCCGACCCCAGCTTCCTTCCCGGTACCGACGATGAACGCCACGAATTCTGCTACCGCGTGGCGGAACGCCTCCGCTTGAAAATCGAACGCATGGCCGCTTTAGACTTCGACGCCCTAAGCCGCGACGAACTCAAAGCCCAACTCGACTTGCTCACCGATTTGTAGATTGGGATTTGCTGAAGCTACTCCTGGCGTGCGGCAATCAGAAAGAGAAAAAACGGGAGTAGCAGAAGCGCCCATCCCGCGATGCGAATCGCGGTTTCTTCAGTACCCTCGTCAACGACATGCAGGCTGCCCCACCCGCGATAATACGACAATTCATGGGCAAACCAAATACACGCAAGCGGCAAGAGCGTGGTTATTGAAGATTCCATCGCCTCGCTGCCGCCTTCATTGCGATAAATCAACGCCAAGTATGCTACAGCTACGGCAAGCGATAGGCATCGTTCCAGAGTGAGTCTGAACATGGCGGCGTTCATCCTACCGGGGACGGTCGTGGCTGTCGCCTGATGGTCAGGGCGAACGCATCAGTCACGCCAGTCATTCACCTGCGTGACAATCATTCATGCGAAGTCTTGGTCAAGGAGTCCGGTGAACCGGGCTACAACCGATCGAGTGGGATCGCTGACCGGGGCTTGGGCCGCGGTTTGGCTGGCCCCGTGTGCAATCACCCCGCGCCGTTCGCCACCGCCGGCGGTGGGCGGCGCGGGGTGTCCTATTGAACATCATCGGGCATGCCGAGCGTGAACGCCGGGTCTGGGCCACTTCGCGGTGAACCGGTTGGCGCTTGGTTTTTCCAATAACCCAACAGCGGCAGTGCGCTCGTCGTAATTCGCGCGCAGGCTGGACGCCTGCACCACAATTGCCTCGAAACACCGTGCCAAGCTTGCGCGATCCCGATGTCTAGCGCGATCACTTACGAATGCCCTTTGGCGGTACGTCACAGACGACCGCGTTGGGTATGGAATTGACGTATTGATCGATGGCCGCCAGACGTGATTCACTCAGGTCGACTTGCGTGTTGTTCGCCAGCGCGTCGCGTATCCAACGGCTGCCGACGATTTGCACGTGGCTGCCCAGCGTGGGCAACCAGTCGTCAGGAGCGCAATGTGACGTGCCATCGCCGATGTCCACGCTCGCGCCGACGAGCGGGCACGCGATGCGATCGAGCAACTCGCGCAGCTCCGGCGGTGAGCGCAGGAATCCGCAACGGTCGGCCGGTATGCACAACGTCACCCCAGTGCGCTCCAGCGCCGGCACCAACCGTTGCACTTGGTCGTGCGTATGGTTGAGCGCGTCGGCGTAGCGCACTTCCGCCGGTTCCGCGACAGCGGCTGGCTCGATTTCCACCCGCGCCACACCCATTCGCTCTGCCGCGAAGATCGTCTGTTCCGCCCGTGCGAAGGCAATCTCGCGATCAGCCGCGGAAGCGGCTGCCAGTCGCGGGTACCTGCCCGGCATGATCCGCAGCGCCTCGACGGGAAGCCCGCGCAGACCCGGCGGTAGAAGCTGTGAGTAACGCGAATTCAACAGGCGACTGGCCACGCCCGACAATGCAACACCGAACGCATCACGCTGCGTCCGCACCAGTTCGACCAGTGCTTCCGTGTGCGGTTCCCAGTGTCGCAGCCCGAATTCAATCAGCGTTCGTGTCATTCAGCGTCAGCACCGCAACAAACCGTCGCGTTTGTTGCGCCCACCTTATCCAACTATACTGTTCCTCTAAAGCGCTGCCGATGATTGCGTCGCCGCGATCAGGCATCACATACAAGTGTTTCCCCTTCCGGATGCTCACGGATGAGTCGCATTAAAATTCTCCCCGATCTGCTGGTCAACAAGATCGCCGCCGGTGAAGTCATCGAGCGACCCGCCAGCGTGGTCAAGGAACTGGTGGAGAACGCGATCGATGCCGGAGCCAAGAACATCACGCTCGACATCGAGGACGGGGGCAGGCAACTCATCCGCGTGGTCGACGACGGCAGCGGCATGACGGCGGAGGATCTGCGCCTCGCCGTCACCCCGCACGCGACCAGCAAGATTACGCGTGAGGATGACCTTTATCACATCGCCACGCTCGGATTTCGCGGCGAAGCCCTCGCGAGCATCGGAGCCATCTCGCACATGCGCATCGTGTCCCGCCCGAAGGATGAGGTCGCGGGTGCGGAGATCGTGGTGTCAGCCGAGCGGATCGAGTCGACATCCGCCGCCGGTTGCCGAGCGGGCACGACCATCGAGATTCGCGACCTGTTCTTCAACGTGCCCGCGCGACGCAAGTTCCTCAAGGGAAACGCGACGGAAGTGGGACACATCAACGAACAGATCGCCCGCATCGCGCTCGCGCATGAGGACGTTGGGTTTACGGTGACGAACAACGGCAGGTCGACGCACCGGCTGACCGCGGGTTCGGGTCGCCGCGAGCGCATCGCCGCGCTCTTCAGCCGAGATCTCGGCGACGACCTCATCACCATCGAACGCAACGAACGCGGTCTGCACATCGAAGGCTACGTCGCGCCGCCGGAACGCTCGCGATCAACGGCAGCCGGTCAATACGTGCTGCTCAATGGCCGCTATATTCGCGACCGCTTCGTGCAGCACGCGGTGCGTGAAGCCTATCGCGGGTTGATGGAGCATTCGCGGCACCCGGTCGTTTTCCTGTTCCTCACGCTCGATCCGGCGCTGGTTGATGTGAACGTGCATCCCACCAAGATCGAGGTGCGTTGGCAGGATTCCAACCTGATTCACTCGCAGGTGCTGGGCGCGCTGCGCGACAAGTTCTTGCGGAGCGATCTGACTCCGGCATTGCGGGCGAACGCGGGTAGTGGATTTCCCCAGCGACGGGCCGAGTCGCTGGATGCGCCGGCCATTCGCGCGGAGGCTGCGGAGTTCTTCAAGAACATGACGCCGGTTGCCCCCGGTAGCGACGGCCGGGTGAACACGCAGGGCATGCCACCGGCGCCGCGTCCCAGTGAGGTGGGGCGGGAAGTGTGGGACGCGCTCTATCGCAGGCACGACGACGCGACCGAGCGGTCCGATCCGTCGGCAGCCTTCTCCGCGCTGGAAGAGGCAGCGGGTTCTGTTGGCCGAAGTGATCGCTTTTCCTATGACGAGGAGGGGGCTGGCACCGCGCCGCGGGCGATTCAGGTACACAACAGCTACCTCGTGGTCGAGACGGCTGATGGGATTGTGATTATCGATCAACACGCGTTGCACGAGCGGATCATGTACGACGCGCTGCGCAAGCAGTTTACCGAGGGACCGCTGGAGGCGCAGCGGCTGCTCTTGCCTGAAACGATGAGCGCGACCGCGCGCGAACTGGCGCTGCTCGCGGAAAACGCGGACCTGCTGCATCAACTCGGCATCGAAGCTGAGCCCTTCGGCAGGGACGCGATCGCGATCCAGGCGTTCCCTTCAATCCTCAAGGACACCGATGCGGCTGCCTTCCTTCGCGACCTGCTCGACAGGCTTGCGGAAAAGGGCGAGCAAACGCACACCGAAGAGGTGATCCACGACGTGCTCGACATGATGAGCTGCAAAGCAGCCGTCAAAGCCGGCGATCCGTTGACCCAGGAAGAAATCGAAGCGCTGCTCGCGCAAAAGCACACCGTTGAAAAATCCAGCAACTGCCCGCACGGCAGACCCACCACCCTGCGCATGACGCTCCGCGATCTGGAGAAGCAGTTCAAACGCAGATAGTTCCGCACGGATAACGAGGGCAAATCCGAGCCGCGACTGTAAGGGAGCGGACGAAGTAGGAGCGCGTCCCAGCGGCGTTGTTGTTCACGGGAGCCCTGCCGCCGCGTGTTAGTTGCACAACAGCGTGCTCGACGTGCAGGCGCAAATAGAAGTGCGGATTCGCGTATGCTGACCTAATTGTCCTGCGACAGCGTGCGTTCGCGGAAGGCTTCCGCGGCTCGGAGTAGCTGTGGGCGGTCGGGCGTCTCCGCCGGCAGCATGGCGAAGTTGATCGTGCGCTCGTCGTGGATCCAGCCCGGCCAGAGCACTTCGGAGAAGAAGTCGATGCCGGGAATCTGATACCACGGCTCGGTGATGTTCTGGTGCGTGTGCAGCGTCTGGTAGCCCTCTAGCCGTGCGGTCACGTCGTAGTCGCCGTACCACAGGAAGTCCTTGCTCACCGGCGACTTGCCGATCTCCTCGTCGTTCAGCCAGACCGTTGCGCCCTGCGGGACGGTGTTTACCGTGACCGTGCGGCGCACGCAGCCCGTGGCGCAGAACAGCACAGCGAAGGCACTTAGGCTTAGGCACATAGGCACGAAGGCACGAAGGGACTTGATTGAAGTCCTGGCAGCATGCGTTTTGCGGGGCATCTTGCGATCCTCTTGATAGCGGGGCGGGTCAGCCGCGCGCTGTCCGTCCCGAGGGTCGCCATGATCGCGGTAAGTGGTCGGCGCGTCCAGTACGAAGTTCAGCAGGCGCCGCGCAGGAAGGTGCCCAGCGTGCGGAAGAGGATGATGACGTCCAACTCCAGGCTCATGTGCTTGAGGTAGTAGAAATCGTATTGCAGCTTGCGCTTCGCGTCTTCCACCGTGTTGCTGTAGTGGAAGCTGATCTGTGCCCAGCCCGTCAGGCCCGGCGTCGCCAGGTGACGTTCCGACCAGTAGGGCACCTGAAGGTGCAGTGCAGCGTCGATGTCGGGGCGTTCCGGTCGCGGACCCACCACCGACATGTCGCCGATCAGGATGTTGTAGAACTGCGGGAACTCATCAAGGCGCGACAACCGCAGCAGCCGGCCCACGCGCGTGATCCGCGGATCGTTGCGCGACGCCCAGCGACTCTCGCCGTTCTCCGCGTCAGGCCGCATCGTGCGGAATTTGTAGAGCTTGAACACCGTTCCATTTCGCCCGACGCGATCCTGCGAATAGAACACCGGTCCGCCGTCTTCCAGCTTGATGGCCAGCGCCACCAGCGGATAGAACGGCAGCGAGATGCACAGCCCGATCACCGACACGACCACGTCGAACGCCCGTTTGAGCATGGCATACTGCTCGCAGTGGGCTTTGAGGTCGCTGAAGAGGAACCATTCCGGGGTGATCTCGTCGACAAGAATGCGCCCGACCGAGGATTCGTAGAAGGTGGCTTCGTTGGTGACGCGACAGCCCATCCGCAGGCACGCGAGCATCCAGTTCATCGCGTCGGGGTCGCGGGCGATGCCGTTGCACACCACGATGTCGCGTACGCGATGCGACCGGCAGAGCGTGACAATCTCACGCGTGGTCCCGAGCGACTTCGTTCCCTCGTCCAGGGTGATGCCGCTGTCGCCGTCGCCATGCACAAAGCCGACAATTTCACTGCCATGCACGCCGCTCTCTTCGAGACGCTGTGCAAATGCCCGGCACGCTTTCGGATGCCCCACGACGAGCAGTCGGCGGCTTATCGTGCGGATGGCGCAGGTGGCGAAGAGGCGGATGCCCGTCCCGAACACCAGGTACGACACAACGGTGACCGCCGCGACGCGCCGGCTCAGCCGCAGGTACATCATCACGTAGAGGATGGTGTACGCCAGTGCACAGCTCAGCACGACGGTCAGCACCATACGCGTGAGAATTCGCCCGCTGCTGAGCAGCGTGGCGCGATCGTTGAGCCCGAAGATCAAACTGCACACGACGAGGCACAACGCGAACACACCGAACGCCAACCAGGGCTGGGCGTGGTGATAATGCTCAGCCACCTCAAACCAGCGGAACCCCTGCACCATCGCCGCCCAAATGATGATGGCGTCGAGGATGATCCAGACGGGACGCGGGAGGTTCAGCAGAAGCTGGCCGAGAATCTGAATGCGTGATGCGTGTCGTTCGGAGGTTTCAGCTTCGCGCGGGGCGGGAACGGATTGTGCGGCGCCGCGGATTGGTGGCGCGACCAGAGCGGACGTGCCGCCGCGATGAACGTCGATAACACACTGCGTGCCCATGCCGGTAAAGCCCTCTTCGACGATGGATTCCCCACCCACGAAAGTGATCGGACGCCCTGAAGGCGCACCTGAATTATGGGGCACCGTAGTATCGGGAGTGCGGTTTCAGCAGCGCCAGCGCACGCCCGATAAATCCCAGGGCGAAACAGTGACCGATAAGGCGAAATCGCGGGACGGGAAGGTCCATTTTATCACGCAGTGCGGACCTTCTATTTCCGATATCTTCGAGTGTACGACGCGTCTGCGCGGGCGGTCGCGTCATTTCAATGTTGATCATCAGGTATTGGAACAGTGCGAACTTCTCCTACGTTATTGGCCGTCGCCTTGTGTGGGTTGATCGTCGCGGGCTGCGAGAAGAAGGCGGAATATACGTTCTACCCCACGTATCCCGTTGTGACTTGGGATCAACTCGCGGAGCGGCCCAACGTTGACGTGGACGATGGATATCGCGTGCTCACGAGCGGCATGACCCAGGGCGTCTTTCCGACGTCACTGGCTGTTGCGCGCCTCGTCGCCCAGCGCGGACTCAACGATGAAAACGTGCTCATGCTCGACATGAAGCCGCAAGTCGATTTTCTCGCGTGGAATTCGAACTTCGACGACTTCCGCGCCGTCAGCGAAGTGTTCCCGATGAACCAGATGGCGATGGACGGCGACGCGGTGAACATCCATACGCTGCTGGAAAACTCAGCCGATCTGCGTGCGGGTACGCTGCTGGTCTATTCCGAAGAAAGCGATTCGCCCGAACGCTACCAGATTCGCGGCGTACTCTATGACGTGAAGACGCAGCAGGCGCTCGCGTCGCTGCACACCGCTGCCTATGTGCAGGACCCCATTGCACCCGATGCCGAGCTTGAGCCGGATGAGAGCGTCGAGCACCTCGATGATCGCGACCCGCGTCTCATCGCGATTCGCCGGTTCGATTTGCTGTCGCGGGCTTGCCTGATGGCGTTGATGTCCAACGACGAATCGGCAGCGCCCACCGCACCGGATGGTTGGATTCCCGCCCGCCCGATGGAACCGGTCATCTGGCCGCCCATCGACGACCTGGGCACCGCCAACGATCCCCGGCGATGACCAACCGCGAAGACTAGGAAGCATTTGTAACGGACTGGCTTTCCAGTCGGTAGAGGCCAAGCATCCGGTAGAAGCCAAGCATCCGGTAGAGGCCAAGCATCGATGTGGGACCGGCTTTCCAGCCGGTCGAGACGGGCTGGAAAGCCGGTCCCACAGGACTGGAGTCCCGTCTAGGGAAATCCCTGCGCAATCAATAGAGCGACGTCGCGACCAGGAAGATCAGCGTGCCGATGGCGGCTGCCAGGATGAACAGCGAACGCTCCGCCCCGTCGGCAAATGCCGGGGTGCGCTGGCCTCGCGGCCTGTGAACGTGTTGCACCGGCATGCGGTGTCGCGATTTGGCTTCGCCGATGAGCGGGCCGAGCGTGATGATGCGCCCACACGAAGCGCACGATGCGGAGTGTCCCGCAAGGTGATGCGCGAAGGTGTTCTCCGTCGCGCATGATGGACACGTGACTTGGAGGTTGGCGGGCAGCGTCAGGCGACGGTCGCAACCCGGGCAGCAGATGCGCATGCGATCGCGCGCCGTGTCCGCGATCGACATCGCGCCACACCGGCTGCAACGTACGTGATACCCTTCAGCGTGGACGCGGAAGTGCGCCACTGCGCTGGTGGGTCGTTCATCCATGATATCTGCGACTGCGTTCATACCGTCAGCTCCGCTTCCGGTTCCTTTTCGGTCGTCCGACCGATATTGCTCCTACTAGCGGCATCGGAAACCACGCAGCGGAACTTTCCTGATTTTTCCGTAGCGATCCTGTCAACCAACTGTATACGAACGTCGAGATCCGCCCCCAATCTGCGGCGTAATCCGGTGCGAATGTGCTCTGCGTCGCTGTCCGCGAATCCCGTGTCCGGTACGACTGAAACGCAGACATTGCGTTCTTCGTCTTGGCGGATTTGGAATTGTCGCACGGTCGCGAGTTCGCGCACGACGTAGATGGCCGATAATGCGTGTTGTAGCGCACCGTTGGCGGCGACGAGGTGATCGGTCCGCCGGCCCTCAACGACGCCAATCTGCCGCCAGGTGCGCCCGCAAGCGCATGGGCCGTCCTCACGTCTGCCGATGTCGCCTGTCCGATAACGCAGTAGCGGTGTGGCCCAGGCTTCGAGATGCGTGATGACGATTTCACCGGACTCGCCCGGTTCCACAGGCATACCCGCGTCGTCAACAATTTCCACGATGACACCGTCTTCGACGATGTGCATCCCCCCTTCGGGGCATTCGTGGGCGATGAATCCGCCGTCTCGGCTGCCGTAGCCATTGGCGATCGGCGCGCGGAAGAAGCGGCGTAACGCGCGGCGATCGTGCGGTGCGAGCCACTCTCCGGTGGTGAACACGGCGCGGAGACTCGGGCAGCTCATCCGCGTGCCCGTTGATTCGCCGTAGGCCGCCAGCGTGGCGAGACTCGACGGGTAGCCGAAAATGCTCACCGGATCGAATTCCGCGATCTGGTCGAGGTAGCGGCGCATGCTTGACGGCGTGAGGTTGAACGCGTCGAGCAGCAGTTCGTTGGTGATGCGGTCGCGCCAAGCTTTCACGCGATCCTGCGCCCGCAGTTCCAGCGGTGAACCCCAGAGGTAAACCTCGCGTTCGCCCGGCTCCGCACCGTACCAGCGATGCGTCAACATGCGGGCTGCTTTGTCGTGTGCGATACGACGGCGATCGACGTTGAACACCAACGGTTCGCCGGTCGATCCGCCGGTGTTCATCGGGATCAAGCCACCGCGTACGCGATGGTTGGTCAACTCGCCGAGGTTGGCGCGGATCGCGGTCTTGGTGAGCAGCGGCAGTGCGGCGAGCGCCTCAAACGGATCTGCTGTGTCGATGTTGATGCCGCGATCAGTGAACTGATTGCGGTAGTAGCGGCAGTTGTCGCGCGCGATGCGGAGCAGCTTGCGGAGCTTCTTGCTCTGGTCCTCGCGGATACGGCGGGGCGAACGCCACTGGTGGTCCTCCATCGCCCGGAGTCGAGCAAAGGTGTGCCGGCCCATCAGCCGTTCGTGCAACGGCGAGAGCACGTATCTGACCAGGTGCGGATTCACCAGCGACTCCCAAAATCGCGATTCTCGGACGCTTCCTCACCGTTTTTTCGGCTAAATCCCGTGCTCGCTTGTGATTGGAGAAATCCGAGCCGCGACTGTCAGGGAGCGGGAGCAGGCAGGATGCCTGCACCACAAAGCAGAGCCGCGACTGTCAGGGAGCGGAAAATGCAGGCAGGATGCCTGTACCATGAATCCCTGGAGTGCAGGCAGGACGCCTGCGCCCCAATGCCGTCAGGCGTGGGGTTTGCTGGTGATACGGACCACGCCGAGCGTGAGCAGCAGTCCCAGGCTCCAGGCGAGCAGTCCGGCGCCGGCGACGGTTTCGAGGTTCTGGGGCCAATTGTCGGCTGGGGTGGTGGTGATCGCGAGGTCGTCGAAGCTCACGATCGCGTCGCGGGTTACGCGGATGTCCGCCAGGTCCTGGCTGAGTTCGTTCGCGCGCGACTCCAGCAAGACCCGCCGGTCACGGGCCGACTCGCCCGCGGTTGCGGCAATCACGTAGGCTGGCAAGCGGTCGATGATCTGCTGGGCGGCGTCGGACTGGGCTTTGATTTCGTCAACGAGCGTGACGATGTCCCCGCGCGTCGATTCGATCTCGGCAGTCATTGCTGCGATGCGGGCGGTACGTTCCTCGCGTGCGCGCTGCACCGCCTGCTGTTCGAGCGCGTCGTCGATGTCGCGACGGGTGGCTTGCGTGCGCTGCCAGAGACCACGAGCGCTTTGCAGTGCGGCATCGAGCAGATAGTTGTCCTGCGCGATCAACTCGTTCGCGGATCGGTCGAACGTGCGGTACGCCGTCTGCAAATCGTGGGCTTTGCGCACGAGCGTGGCCTGCGCGACCTGCGTGGCTGCGTTCGGATCAGCCTGTTCGCCGAGCGCGCGAATTCGCCGGCGAAGCGTCGCGGTGGCCTGCTCGGAATCCTGCTGGAAATCACGGATGCGTTTGGCGGCTTCGTCGTAGACGCGAAGAATCTCCGCCGTGCGCGCGTCCACTTGAAGCTCCTCCAGACGAAGCAGATCTCGGGTCCACGCCTGCGCGAAGATCGTCGCGATGTGGTGGTATTCCGCTGCTTTTTCGGAAGTCTGTTCGAGCAGGGGACGCTCTGCCGCTGTCGCATTTTCCGCGGCAGCGGTCTCGGTGAGTTTGCCAATCTCCTCCGCGGCAGCAAGAACGGTATTGAGACTGTCGCCGCCTTCTTTTCCGATTGCAACCATCGTCGACTGAATCTGGAAGAGCTGGATTTCCAGGTGGCGCATGTCCTCCTGGAGGGGAATGTGGTTCCGATATGCCGACTCGCGTGCTTCCGCATCGACGACGGCATGCTCGATCGGTGGAGCCTCCTGCAGCGCGTCGCGCGATGCCGTAACGGATCGGACGCGATCGCGCAGCTCAGTATATTGGCCCCACTGAATGCGTGTGGCTGCGTTCGTGTCGGTCAATTCTTCGAGCGGGGTCCGCTCGTTTACCGCCACTTGCGAATTGGTAATTTCGGCATCAACCGCGGACAACAGGCCGGAAAGGTCTGATAGTCGCTGCGCGATGTCGCGTTCTTTTTCGGTCAGTCGCTCACGTTGTGCGCTGGTGACCGTCGCGATGTGTGCCTTCAAGCCGGAACTGAACTCGGCAAGCTGCGCCTCAGCCACTTTACGCGTCGGGCCGGTAAGGCGAAGGTCCCAACCCGCGTCGCTCGCCGCAGCATCCAGCGACCACGCGACGTCTTTACCGCGCTCAGAGGATTGACGCGCGTACGCCCAGGCATAATCCAGCAGCAACGAGCGAATATCAGCGTCGGATGTTGCGCTGGTTTGCGGACGCGCGTTCGCTCGGTCAACGTGTACGGTGGCGGGGAATTGCTTGGGTACAACCACCAGCGCACCGGCTGCCATGACCAGCGGCAGGATCAGGAGCACGAGGAAGCGGAGCACGCGCAGACCACGACGTTTCCGCGCCGGTGCTGGGCGTGCGGTCGATCCCGATGGAGCAGCCACCCCAGTGGATGAGGTGCTCGCTGCCCGAGGAGGCTCGCCGGTGCCGGATCGTTGCCGTGCCAACAGATCAGCCTCCCCACCTGCCGAAGTGTGCATGCGACGCGCTACCTGACCGCGATGCAACGGCGGAGGGCAACGTAACCTTCGGTGTCATGCGAGCTTGCAGGTTCATGGGCGGTGCAGGGGTTCCGCGAGGCTCAAAGGCGGTGGCGGCGGCCGGCGTTCCGGGGCATCCGTCGCCAGCGCAGTGTACCAGCCGGTAACCTCAGTCACAATCGTATTTAGCAGCGAGTCGGGTGGCTGATCGCCGCGCTTGTCAGGAGCCCGTAATGGTCGTAATCAGGCACCGTCAGGAGGTCGTTTTTCGGAATCAGAGGACCCCGATTTCAGTGTGGATTTCGGCTGCTCGGAAAATCGTGCAACAGGGTGGTTGTGGGGCGCTCGGGTTGATTGACAAGGTTTCGGATATGCCTATACTGGCCACGCTCTGGATCGGCTGAGCGCGCAGCGGTACGCGCGTAACCATCGGGTTTGACGCGTTTTGCGCTGCGTCGACTCGATCGGACACCCGCGGTTTGCCCCCGATGTATGCGGTGGCCAGGGCGGGTGAGGGGCTGTATTCCAATCAGGGTCGTGTCCGCCGGTCGGTTTTTGGATGGTCGGTGGGTTGCCTCTGTTGCTCGCTGTAGGCGGTTGATTCGTTGCTTCTGTAGCTCAGTGGTAGAGCGCGTCCTTGGTAAGGACGAGGTCATGGGTTCAAGTCCCATCAGAAGCTTTGCGTCGAAGGGTACGTTGCCGGAGAGATGCACCGGGCGGGCCCGTTGAGCAGGGCAGGGTGAGCGAGCTTAGACTGCGATTCGCGGCGTGTGGTGAAACACGGTTTCCCGCGGCGAATCGCAATAACGGAATTTGGTAATTCCCGATTTGCGGGGTCGAGGGGACAACTGCTCCCCGAATTGCGAGAGTGGAGGACCACAAGAGATGGCCAAGGAGACATTTTCCCGGACCAAGCCGCACGTCAACGTAGGCACGATTGGCCACGTCGACCACGGCAAGACCACGCTGACCGCGGCAATTGCCACCGTGCAGGCTGCCAAGGGTCTGTGCGAGGCGATCAGTTACGACCAGGTCGCCAAGGCGTCGGAATCACAGGGTCGTCGCGACTCGACGAAGATTCTGACCATCGCGACTTCGCACGTTGAGTACGAAACCGAAAAGCGTCACTACGCGCACGTCGACTGCCCGGGTCACGCCGACTACGTCAAGAACATGATCACCGGCGCCGCGCAGATGGACGGCGCGATCCTGGTGGTGTCCGCTGCCGACGGCCCGATGCCCCAGACCCGCGAGCACATCCTGCTCGCCCGTCAGGTAAACGTGCCGTACCTGGTGGTCTTCCTCAACAAGGTCGACCTCGTCGACGACCCCGAGCTTCTCGACCTCGTCGAACTCGAGGTTCGCGAGTTGCTCAGCAAGTACGACTTCCCGGGCGACGACGCTCCGGTCATCCGCGGTTCGGCCCTTCCGGCGCTCAACAACCCGAAGGATGAAGCCGCGAACAAGTGCATCGGCGAGTTGCTCGACGCCGTCGATGAGTTCGTTCCCGAGCCGAAGCGCGACGTCGATCAGGATTTCCTGATGAGCGTCGAAGACGTCTTCAGCATCAAGGGCCGCGGTACCGTGGCCACGGGTCGTATCGATCGCGGTATCGTCAAGGTTGGCGACGAAGTCGAAATCATCGGCCTCACCGACAACCGCAAGACGACGGTCACGGGCGTCGAAATGTTCCGCAAGATGCTCGACCAGGGCCAGGCGGGCGACAACGTCGGCTGCTTGCTGCGTGGCGTGGGTAAGGAAGAAATCGAGCGTGGTCAGGTTCTGGCCAAGCCGGGTTCGATCACCCCGCACACCAAGTTCGAGTCCGAGGTCTACGTCTTGACCAAGGAGGAAGGCGGTCGTCACACGCCGTTCTTCAGCGGTTACCGTCCGCAGTTCTACTTCCGTACGACGGACGTGACCGGCTCGCTGACGCTCAAGGGCGGTGCGGAAATGTGCATGCCGGGTGACAACATCACGATGGAAGTCACTCTGGGCAAGCCGATCGCCATGGAGCAAGGTCTGCGTTTCGCGGTTCGCGAAGGCGGTCGCACCGTCGGCTCGGGCGTTGTTGCGAAGATCCTCGAGTAGTTGATTGAGAAATACCTGCCGGCTCCGGTTCGCGTGATGCGGGCCGGAGCCGAGCAGTCTTGTAAGGAGTGATGCGGGTATGGCAAAGGCCCAGAAACGCGAATACGTGTGGCTTCAGTGCACCGAGACGGGTGACCTGAACTACCGCACGTCCGTGAACGTGCAGGGTGGCGTACCCAAGTTCACGCTGAAGAAGTACTCGCCGCGATTGCGGAAGCGGACGGTCCACAAGATCAAGCGTAAGTAGCTTGTGGGTGGTTCGGATGCCGGTAGCCGGTTGCGGCGCGTAGCGGTGTGAGCTGGCTGAACGCGGCGCAATGGTCAAAGGAGCGTAGCTCAATTGGCAGAGCACCGGTTTCCAAAACCGGCGGTTGGGGGTTCGATTCCCTCCGCTCCTGGTTGCGAACTTTTCCGGTAGTTGGGATTTTTCAACTGCCGTTGGCGGCGTCGCACGGCTGGTTTGTTTCCTATCGGTTGTGGGCGTTGATGTTGCGGACTTTGGAGACGCAGGACGATGTCGCAAGTGAGTAGTCCAGCGAAACGAGAAACCGAGACTTCACGACCTGCTCGGCGCGGGCAGAGCTTCTTCGATATGTACAAGAAGGGGCAGGGCTACTATACGCGCGTCGGCACGGCGATTGGTGCGGGTATTCTCGCGCTGGGATTCGCGGACTTCGTTCACGGTCAGTTGAATTTCGATCCGTCGTGGACGCCGGGCATCTGGATCAAGAACGGTATTCCCGTGCTCGCACTCGTGGGCCTGGGCTTGCTGATCTACTGGCTGGTCTGCGTGAAGCGGTCGAGTTGCGATTTCCTGATCGCGACCGACGGCGAAATGAAGAAGGTGAACTGGACCAGCCGCAAGGAAATCATCGCGGCGACGAAGGTGGTTATTCTGGTGACCCTTTTGACCGCGGTGATTCTGTTCGCGGTTGACTGGTTGTTCATGGAATTCTTCCAGCTCATCGATGTCCTGCGACAGGGCGGAGGCGCGTAGGGAACGCGTGATAAGGTTTTAGGGGGTTGCGCCGCCGGCGACTGGCTGGTGCGGTGCGACATAGAGTGACGTGATGACTGACGAGGTCAAAACCGAGCAGCCCAGCAGCAGCGGAGATCAGCCGCTTTGCCAACCCGGCATGCGGTGGTATGTGCTGCGCGTCGCGTCGAACAAGGAAGAGTACGTCCGCGAGGCGCTGGAGCGCAAAGTCAAGATCGAGGGGCTTGATGGGCTCGTCGGTCGCATCCTGGTTCCGACGCTCAAGGAACGGCGGATGAAGGCGGGTGTTGCTCGCGTCTACAAGCGTAACCTCTATCCCGGCTACGTTTTCGTTGAGATGGCCACGGAAGATGACGGCTCTGTTCCGGAGAACGTCTGGTTCATGGCCAAGGAAACGACCGGGGTCGGCGACTTCATCGGGTCCGATGGCAAGCCCACCCCGATGGAAGATCACGACATCGCCGGCATGCTCGCGGCTTCGACGCAGGCGGAAGAGCAGCCGACGCTCAGCGGTATGAATTTCAACAAGGGCGACCACGTGAAGATCACGTCGGGTAGCTTTGAGAACTTCGAGGGGGACGTCGACTCGCTCGACGAGAAGCGCGGCATGGTCACGCTGATCGTGGAGATTTTCGGCAGATCGACTCCCGTCGAAGTGGAATACTGGCAGTTGGAACGTTTGTAGGCGGAGTGCACACCGAGGGGAACCACTTCGAGCATGACCTGCTCGTTGGTGTGCGAATTCCGGTTTGAAAGGGTAATGGCGTGGCAAAGGAACTGACC
The DNA here is from genome assembly GCA_020639095.1 of Phycisphaerales bacterium. GTDB lineage: Bacteria > Planctomycetota > Phycisphaerae > UBA1845 > UBA1845 > JACKHG01. Next base: position 70,656 of record JACKHH010000017.1, read on the forward strand.
GCAACGATCAAGCTGCAAGCACCGGGTGGCCAAGCGACCCCGGCACCGCCGATTGGCCCGGCACTTGGCCAGCACGGCGTGAACATCGGCCAGTTCGTGCAGCAGTTCAACGCCCAGACCGGCGAACTGAACGGCATGCCCGTGACGGTGGTGATCTCCGTGTGGGGCGATCGCACGTTCACCTTCGAGGTGAAGAGCCCGCCCGCCGCCGTGTTGCTCAAGGATGCCGCCAAGGTGGCAAAGGGCAGCGGCGTTCCGCACAAGGAGAAGGTCGGTTCGATCACGAAGGCGCAGCTTCGCGAGA
>JACKHH010000018.1 GCA_020639095.1 Phycisphaerales bacterium
TGCCCACCTGCAAAAGATGCACGGCCACGCGCTGTCCGGCGAAGAACGCAGCATCGCCCGCGCGAACTACCTCAGAAGCCGCTTGGGAAATCAGAACTGAGTCGCTCGTGATCCACGTCGGTGTTCTGCTCCCACAAGGCGTTTGCGATTTTTGATCTTCGATCTTGAATCTTCGATCTACTGCAAATACGGATTCGTCGCGCGTTCCTCACCGACAGTGGTCGACGGGCCGTGGCCGGGGATCAGCGTGGTGTCGTCGGGCAGGGTGAGGATGTTTTCGCGGATGTTGCGCATGAGCGCGTCGCCGTCGCTGTGGTGGAAATCCGTGCGGCCTATGCTGCCGGCGAAGACCGCGTCACCCACGAGCGCGACCTTGAGTTCCGCGCAGTAGAGCGTGCGGCCCGCCGGTGAATGGCCCGAGCTGTCGCGCACTTCCCACTTGCTGCCTTCGAGTTCGAGCACGTCGCCCGGGGCGAGGTCGTGGAGGTTGTCGGTCCGCGCGGTGATCCCGGCACCGAATTGCCCGGAGAGGTTCTCCATTGGGTCGGTGAGCATCGGCCACTCGCCCTTCGCGAGATAGAGCGGCAAATCGGGATGGGCGTCGCGGATCGCGTCGACCCCGGCGATGTGGTCGCCGTGGGCATGTGTGAGCACGACGGCCACCGGTGCAAGCCGTTTGGCGGTGAGGTGTGCGAGCATCTCGTCAGCCTGCGGCGGCAAGCCGGGGTCGATGACCCAACACGCGCAGTCGCCGCCGGATAGGGAAAGCACCAATCCGTTCTCGGCGTAGAAGGGATCGTTGAAGACCTTGATGTAAAGTTCGCCGGCGCTCATGTCGCCATGCATACCATAAGCGATGAAGCGTGTCGATTCGTCAAGATCAATCAGAACCCCGGGCGCCAAGCCCGGGGCCAACGTGCGAGCAAGCGCACGCGCCAAGCGGGAGCGGCACGCGAGCGCGTACGCGCGCTATGCGCGTCGACAAACGCAGGACAGCAGGCCAATCGTAGTGATAAACGCACGGTCACGAGGGAAGCGGCCCCAACGGGGCCGAGGCCCATAGCCCAGGGTTGCACCGCAGGTGCTACCCTGGGTGAGTGAGCGGTGCGATTCCGAATCAACCCCAACGGGGTTGCGGCCAGTCGATGACCGAGACGTGTCGCATTCCGCAGGGCCGCGACCCCGTTGGGGTCGGTTGTTTGTTGGATTGGCATTTCCCAGGGTAGCCGCTGCGCGGCAACCCTGGGCTGGATGCCGTGACGCCTTTGGCGTCAACCGTTGGTGTCAACTACTGGTTTTGCTTATGCCGTCACCAACAACTGCACAAACGCGACGGTTACGGGAATTGTCGTGATCGCGACCGCCCATTCCGACAGCTTCCAACCCGTGTGCAGGTTGCGCCGCCCGGTCCACTCGCAGAGCACGACGACGAGCAGCACCAGCGCGAACTTGAACGCGACCATCCCGGGCAGTCCGCCATATTGCAGCACGGCATCGGCGATCGGGTTGGCTTCGACGCCGTCGAGCAGCAGCACGATCCAGGTGAGCATCACGTCGAGCGCGGACACAAGCACAAACCAGACGTAATTGTTCTGGAAGAGCATTTGCGGCGACGCGAAAAGCCCGCGCCCGACTTCGCGCCCGACGTCGCGCACGGCGCCGATCACGCCGCCGCAGTCCGGACACGCGGTCAGCGCGACGCTCGTGCACCGCCGGCCACACGCGCGACAGGCGCCTTCGATTGCGGACAATCTCGATCGTGCTCGCGACATGCTGCCGATTCTACGCTGCTGCGAAATGTCGCTTCCACCACGCCACACATCCGCACAAATCGATTCGATGACGCGAATTCTGTTGAACCGATTCCTGGTAACGTTCATAATCCCTTATCCGGACCGGAGTTGCAGCATAACTCGCGTCGGACAGGTAAGCAGGCAGGAGGCGGGGCGTCGATGCTGGCAGCCGTCAACAACACGATCTTCGTCGCGTCGTTCGTCGTGTACACGCTCATTGTCGTGGCGGTCGGGGTGTACGCCGCGCGCTTCGCCAGTCAAAGCGATGAGGACTACTTCCTCGCGGGCCGGTCGCTGGGCAAGTGGGTGGCTGCGCTTTCCGCGTCGGCATCGAGCGAGTCGGGTTGGGTGACGTTGGGCCTCGTGGGCATGGGTTTTCGCGTGGGCCTGCAAGCCTACTGGATCGTGCCGGGTTGTCTTTGCGGATTCATCTTCATCTGGTTCGTGCTTGCGGCGCGGATGCGCGACCGCGCGGGCGAGATCGAAGCGCTCACCATCCCCGACTTCTTCGCGCAGCACTACAACGAACGCAAGCCCGTGCTCCGCGTTCTTTCGGTCGTTGTCATCCTCACCGCGATGGTGCTGTACGTGGCTGCTCAATTCGCAGCCGCGGGCAAAGCCTTCAACGCTTCGTTTCCCGAGCAGGTCAGTTACAAGTGGGGCGTGGTCATCGGCGCGGCCATCGTCATGGTGTACACCATTTCGGGCGGATTTCGCGCGGTGTGCTGGACCGACCTGCTCCAGGCGCTGCTGATGGTCGTTGCCCTGGTGTGTTTCCCAATCTACATCCTGGTGCAGCATGGCGGGTATGGCGGATTGCTCGAACCGGTGCGGGCATCCGCTCCGGAACTGCTCGAATTCTGGCCGCACAAGACGGGTTGGGCGTTCCTGGGTTTTCTACTGGGGTCGAGTGCGCTGGGCATCAACTTCGGTTACGCGGGCCAGCCGCACGTGCTCGTGCGTTTCATGGCGCTGAAGGATCGCCGCGAGGCACGGGCTGCGGGAGCCATCGCGATCGTCTGGGTCGCGCTCGTTCTGTGGGGCGCGGTGACCGTTGGACTTGCGGCACGGGCGCTGACGATCGAAGGGGCGGAATGGGGGCAGATGCTTTACGGGCACGGCAACGTCACGCTGGCAGCCGCTTCCGAGAAAGCACTGGTGTTGTCGTCGATCAACCTGCTTCCTGAATTCCTCTCGGGATTGGTGCTCGCGGCGGTATTGGCTGCGATCTGCTCGACGGCGGACAGTCAACTCGTCGTGGCTGCGAGTGCGGCTGCCAGTGATCTGTATGCGCGTTTGTTCGACAAGCGCCGCGGCGCGAATCACGTCCTGCTCGATCGCTGCGTTGTCTTTGCGATCGGGGTCGTCGCGATGCTGCTGGTGATGGATGAGCAGAAGGAAGTTTACAAGCTGGTGCTGACGTATGGCTGGGCGATTCTCGGGGCTGCCTTCGGCCCGCAGGTGATCTTGATTCTGCTCTGGCGGCGGTCGACGTACGCGGGTTGTGTGGCTGGGATGCTGACCGGATTCGTGGTGCCGATCGTCTGGCAGGAGTGGTACGACGCGTCACAATCAGGTATCGAGGTGTACAACCTGCCGCTGGGCTTTGTCTGTGCCTTGGTCGTCAATCTCGTCATAAGCCGACTAACCCGGCCGGCGGAGGCGGTCTTGTGAGTCGATAGCCGATGTGGCCCCGTCTGATCGCCTTACCTTGTTTGTGAACGTTCAGCCGCGTTGAACCCGGGCTCAAGTGGCTGAAACGGTTGCACGATACCCCCGATCCCCGCTATGCTTCCCGGTCTGATCTGGAGACGAGCCGGGTACTGGTTCAGTAATTCGGTGAACTTTGGCAAATTGAGGAGATGCGACACATGAACAAGATGAATCTGCGAACTCTGGGCCGCGTGCTGGCTGGTCTGATCTGCGTGGTGGGCTTCACGTTTGCCCCCGGCTGTAGCCAGTCGAAGTGCTGCGGTAAGGACGGTCAGTGCTGCAAGAAGAAATGCGACAAGGCCTGCGCCAAGGATTGCGACAAGGCCGGTTGCAAGAAGGCAGCTGGCAAGTGCCCGGCGGGCTGCACCAAGCCCTGCTGCAAGAAGGCCTAATGCCCTCGCCGCGACAAGCGGTGACGCATACGCTATAACATCAAATCGCGGGCGACGTGAAGTATTGCGTCGCCCGCGTTTTGCGCACGTCGCGAGCGTAAGCGCACGGCGCAATCCGAGCCGCGACAGTCACGGAGCGGACGACACTCGTATCGGCACAGCAACTCGTAGACCCGCAAGCCATGTTTCGCAGACCATTCGTGACATTCAAGCTGCTGACGTTGTGTGTCACCCTCTTGCCTTTCGGCGGGTGCCTGATGGGCGGGCCTTCGTACTTCCCAGCCGCTCCGCTCAGTGCCACCGTCGACGCCAGCAACCGCGCCATCGATGTTTACGACACTGATCGCGACGGCACAGGCGACTATTCCGAACTGCGATCAGCCGATGGTCGCGTGCGGTTGTTGCGCTTCGCCAGCGCGGGGGAAACGCAGGAGGTCGCGTTTCCACCGCAGGCGGGCGAAGGCCGTCAGGTGCCGCAACTCGCGCTCGTTCTCGACAGCGTGCCCTTCAACCTTGTGCAGGCTGCGTACACCAGTGGTCGCTTCCGCCTCTTCCATCCGCCGACGCGAATCATCAGCCCGTTCCCCGTGATGACCGACATCTGCCTCGACGAATTCTTCCGCACCTCACCGGCACCGGGCATGGAGACGGAATACTACGACGGGACGGAGACGACCGACGGTTGGGAGCTTTACGACGTGCAGGCAAACTCGCCGTGGCTGGCGTCGGTGGATTGGCATTTGCCTTATAGCCGGCACAACCAGGTGTACATGTCGCCGCGCAATGGGTTTGCGGCTGAGCTTTCCCGTATTGAGCGGGCGCTGGCGGACGCGCCTGGCCACCGCCTCGTGGCTTATTGCGTGGGCACCTCGGCGATTGGTTTTCGGCAATCACAACGCGGGCACGAGTGGGCGCTGGAGCAGGTTGACCGCTTCTGCCACATGCTCGTCCACCGCATGCACGGCGACATCGAGATCACGCTGCTCTCCGACCACGGGCACAACCTCGTCGCAAGCCGGTCGATCGGGCTGCGTGAACGCATCAAGGACCTCGGCTACCGCCTGGCCCGTGAACTCAACGACGACAACGACGTGATTGTGCTCGATTTCGGACTGGTGAACTGCGCCGGTCTGCACACGCGTCAGCCCGTGAAGCTCGCGAGCGAACTGGTGCAGGAGGAGGGCGTCGAACTCGCGCTGTATCGCGACAGCGATGACGGCGTGATGGTGGCGAGTCGCGACGGCTTGGCACGCGTCCAACGCTGTGCGGAGGGTTGGCGCTACGACTGCGAATACGGCGACCCATTGCAGTTGGTGGACGTTGTCGCGGGTCTGCGCGATTCCGGCGACGTGTCGGACGATGGTTGCATCGACGATGCCGCACTCTTCGCCGCGACCATCAGCCACGTTTATCCCGATCCGCTTGATCGCTGCTGGCACGCGTTCCACGGTTTGATCGCGCACGCTCCGGACGTGTACCTTTCGCTGTCAGATGGTTGGCACTGGGGCAGCCCGTTTCTCGATCACAGCGTGAAGGTGGCGGCCACGCACGGCAACCTCAACGCGCCGAGCAGCACCGGATTCGTGATGACGACCGCGGGCGACTTGCCGCGAACCGTGCGAATGCGCGACTTGGCCAGCGATCTTGCAGGAATTGGCGTTAGTTTGCAGGACGGGCAACTCGTAGCGCGCTCAGCAGACTGATCCCGTCGATCGGCGGCGCGCCGGCGAGCCGGTCGCGATGGTCGAGCATGTCGAGCACCGTGGGCATGACGTCAACCAACCTGCCGGAGTGAATCCGCCCGCCCGCGGGCAATCCCGGACCGGAAAAGAACAGGGGCACGTGCATGTCGCACGCGAGGCACGAGCCATGTCCGCCGCGCCAGTGCGCGTCGAACGTCCAGTCGCTGTCCGCGAAAAGCACAATGTCGCCGGCGCGCGGGGAGTCGAACATCTCGACGACCTGCGGCACGAAGTCAGGCCACTCCGCATCGGCTGATGTCGCTAGCCATTCGCGACTCGTGTGCCAATCCGAGTCACCAATTTGAGCCGCGACGGTAAGGGAGCGGGAATCAAGCGAGGTCGCATCGTTGGGGAGTACCACCCGATATTCCTTTGCGCCGTTCACAACGCGCCGTTCAACGCGCATCCATCCCGACTTCCCGACCACCAGGACCGCGTCCGCGCCCACTGGCGTACACGCGCAGAGCACACCCGGTATGTCGGTGACACAGGGACCGCGATCCGCGATAAATGGATTTCCCAAGAGGCGCGCAATCCGTTCCGGTTCGGGCGGATCGTCCCAGTCGTGTGCGCCGCCCAAGTGCAACGCCACGCGGCGAAACGCGCCGTTCACGAGCACAATATCCGCATCGCTTAGCCGGCCTCGCTCCGCTGCTGTCAACCCGAAGCGCTTATGGATTTCTTCCGCGATGTCGCACGCGTGCTGTGCGGGCGTCGGTACGTGGCTGTGGTCGGTGAGCAGCACGTAGTAGCGTTGCTCGACTGCCGCGGCGGCTTCCACCTGCGCGATGATTTCGCCGATCGCGTGGTCCGCGACGGTGAGGGCGTCGGCGTACTCGGGCGAGTCGGAGCCGAAGCGATGCCCCACCTCATCAACGCCGGGGAAGTAGTTGAAGTAGACGGCTGGCCAGCGCCCTTTACGCCGAGCGGTGCGCGCGACTTCGGCAAAGCTGTCCGCCACGCGTGCGTCCACGTCGCTGTAGTCGCCGAGAAACCAGTCAATTCCGGACGACGCCCAGTTGTCGAAGGTCACCTTTACCCCGCGACGCGTGTGTCCTTGCACGTTGACCGTCAGTTCGTCGTCGAGCAGGTCATACAGCGTCGGACAGGTGAAGTCATCGTTGACTGCGCGGTAAGTGGCGGCTGATCCGTAATCGCGTAGCTCAAACGTATCGGGATCAAACCAGCGATTGCCGAGAATGCCGTGATGTCCGGGGAATCTGCCGGTGATGATCGACACGGCATTGGCGTAGGTGATTGGCGGCAGTGACGACATGGCATAGTCCACGCCCACGCCGCCGTCGACGAACCAGTGTTTGATCGCGGGCAACCGGCCCTCCGCGAGCAACGCATCGAATCGCGCATGGTCCATGCCGTCGACGAAGAATACGGTCACCGTTGCATCTGTTGTCGATTCTCTCCCGCCGCTCTGCGATGTGCTTCGTCTTGTTTGCGAACACCCTGCTTGTACCAAGAGCAGGAGCACGCATGCCAGTAGCGCGCGGGTTGCATGGACGCTGCGTTTCCACTTGGTTTGGACCACCAAGGCACCAAGACGCCAAGGACGGCAATGTTGAATGCTGAATGATGAATGATGAGATGCGTGTCGGGTGGCACGGACAAGCTTTGCTTGTCCGTGGTTGATGAAGTGCCACGCGCAATTCTCGATCGCCACTGACAAGCGAAGCTTGTCAGTGCCACCCTTTGTTCTTGGTGTCTTGGTGCCTTGGTGGTTCACATTCGTGACGGGCTGCGACGCTTAACCAGCTTCGCGGCTTTCAGCTTGGGCGGCCAATGCGCCGACAAACTCTTCGCTGAGGAAGGGTTGCAGCCTCGCGAGGAACTCGTTGATCTCGGGATAGTCTTCGGGATTGTGTCGCCGGCCTTTGAGGTAGTTGAGCACCAGTTCGACGTGCTCTTCGTTGATATCCAGGCCGGTGGCTTCGAGGTGGTGACGCACGGCATTGCGTCCGCTGTGCGCGCCGAGCACGAGTTCGACCGGGCCCGCGCCGATGGCTTCGGGCGGGAAGGGCAGGTACGTGTCGGGGTGCGCGAGCAAGCCATCCTGATGGATACCCGCCTCCGTGCGGAAGATGTTCTTGCCGGTGACGGCTTTGTTGGCCGCCGGTTTGAACCCGGTCAGTTCCGCGACCATTTCGCAAAGGGGCGCGAGTGCTTGCGGATCGACGGTGACGCCTTTCTTGAACTCGTCCTTGTGCAGCGTGAGCGCCATGACGACCTCTTCGATCGCGACGTTGCCCGCGCGCTCGCCGATACCATTGACCGTGCCCTGTACGATGTTGGCCCCGGCTTGGATGCACGCGAGCGAGTTCGCGGTGGCGAGCCCGAGATCGTTGTGAAAGTGCACGGCCAGCATCGCGTCGTCCATGCTTGCGACGTTGTCCTGGATGCGCTTGGCCATGTCAGCCGCTTTGGACGGCGTGAGGATGCCGACCGTGTCGGTAAACCCAATGGAGAGGGCCCCGGCTTGGATGGCGTGCTCGTAGACTTCAAAGAGGAAGTCGGGTTCGGTGCGTGACGCGTCCTCGGGCCCGAACGAGATGATCTCGAAATACTTCTGCGCGTGATCGATCGCGGCACACGCGGTATCGATGATCTGCGCCTTGGTCATTTCGTGTTTGTGTTCGCGGTGCAACCGGCTCGTGCCGATGAACAGCGTGACGGCGCGCTTCAGCGGCGATACGCCCGCGAGCGCCTCAGCCGCCAGATCGACATCGCTCTTGACCGTGCGTGACAGCGCCGACAACGTCGTGCCCTTCACCGATTCCGCGATGCGGCGGACGCCGTTGAACTCCTCATCACCGGCGGCGGGGAAACCGCAATCGATCGAGTGCACACCCGCGTCCGCCAGCGCCTGCGCGATGGTCACCTTCTGTTCGGGCAGCAGGTGGATACCGGGCATCTGCGCACCATCGCGCAGCGTCGTGTCCGAAATGAGCACGAGCGGTTTCTTCTTCTGCTGGCGCAGAACAAAGCGTTTGACCTTGCGATTAATGGCGCTGAACATTGTCTACCCCGGGCGCAATCCCGATTCGATACCGACGTCACGAGCGTGTCGCTGAGTGGATGCGGGCGCGCTGTGGTGTCACCAGCTAAGACCAGTCTAACAGCCACGCGTTAGACCACAAATTCACTTTTCGGCGTGCGTCAAGTTTGCCCGTACGACGCCTTTGGCGACCGGGCTCGCGAGCGACGCGTCCATGGCAGCCGCTGCCCCCGCCTCCGGGTCGAAGAAACTCGCAATCAGGCTGAAGTAGTACTCCCGTGCGTAGGTCGCGAACCCGACGTGCCCACCCCCAGCCAGGATCTCGCCCGCCACCAACGGGTTCGACTCGCGCGACAGCAGGTCCGCGACATCCTGTGCCGGTGACAGCGGGTCGTTCGCGGCATGTACCATCACGACTGGGACGCGGATGCGGTCGAGCTTCGGGAAGAAGGGCCGGTTGTCATACGGCGCCAAGCGGAGGAACAGGTACCCCTCCATGATGCCCCCGGGCAGCATGACCCCGCAGCGATCGTACTCGCGCAGGATCAGTTCGCGCAGGCTGCCGTTGGGGTTGGGGTAGTTCTTGCGCTCCATGCGTTCGCGATTGGTATTTTGCAATGTCGCGTAGACCGGGTCGCCGAGCAGGCTGTAGTCCTTTTCGAGCAGGTCGACGAGATGTTCCCACTGCGGGATGGGTGAGAACGCCATGACCCCGGCTTGGAATCGCGGCACGCCCGGTTCAGCGTAGAACTGCGTTGCGATCGTCGGGGTGATGTTGGGGTCGTCCGGCCTGCGGTTGGCGAACCACGCTGCCAACAGGGCTGTGTTCGCGCTCCAGCAGAAGCCGATCAACCCGGTGTGCTTCACGTGCGGCTGATCTTGCAACCAATCAGCGACGTGCATGAGATCGTCCGTCTCGCGCACGCCGAAGGTGTAGGCGACGTCGGGTTGGGTGCGCTCGGTCTGCCCGTGGCCGCGCATCTCCAGCGCCAGCACGTGGAATCCGGACCCGACGAGATACTCCGCGAGGTCGCGCGTACGCACCACACCGTTATCGCCGAAGAACCCGGGCAGCAGGACGATGCAATCGGCGTCGTGGACTTCGTTGTTCGATTTTGCAAATCCCAAGCGGGCTGCGAGCTTGACGCCGTCGGGCATTTCGAGCCAGACATCGTCGAACCCGGGCCAGGTCGGCGGTGGGGCGTCGATCGTGAGATCCTGGCTCGCACCGTTGGCAGTACACTTCATGCCGTAGTAGTTGAAGACCAGCGATTGCAGCGTGTTGGGATTGACCCCGAAGTAGGCGAACACGTCGAGCGGCTCACCGTCGGGCCCGGTCATGTCCTCGGTGAGCAGTGTCGGACGATCACCCTTTGGCAGCAGGTCCGCCAGTTGGGCGTGGGCCGAACGCAGCCAGTCGCGCGCGGACCCGATGGGCTGATCGTCGTCGCCCGCGACTTGTATCCGGCGACTTTCGTCAGGTCGGAGCACCAGCGACTGCTCGGAGAGGCAACCGGACGTCAGACCAATAAGCGCCGCGATCGCAAGGGAGCGGAGATTGTAAATACCACTCCGCTGAACCCTCCGCAGCCCCCGCAATACAGGTGTGTACATTTTCAATCGCTGTAGCATCGGCGGAGCATAGTCGCCCGCCTGACGACATGCAACGAAGTCTGACAGGGTTTCAGTTGACGCATGCACCCGCGCTCACAAACAATAGGCATAAGACCATTCGGACCTTTCGTTACAAAGCAATGCCCGTGACAACGTCAACCGCCAACCCGCTCGCGTACGATCAACTGCGGACCTGTCCGTGTTGCGGACTCGTGCAGTACATCCCGGACGTACCGGCTGGCATGCGCGCTTGTTGTGCGCGCTGCGCGAGTACGCTGCGCCGGCGGGCAAGCATTCTGCGCAGCAATCGGCGAACGGCGGCTGTTGCGCTGGCGGCGCTGATCATCTATCCGCTGGCCATCACGCTGCCAATGCTGCGCGTCGAACGCTTCGGCCACTTTCACGATTCGAGCATTCTGGAAGGCGTGGCGACGCTGCTGGGTTCCGGGCATTTGCTTGTCGGAATTGTTGTGCTGCTCTGCTCGGTGGTGTTCCCATTGGGAAAGCTCATCGGGTTGTTCGCGCTGTCTGCCGGTAGCGCCTTTATGCAGAGTCGTCATCGCGCGCTGACGTACCACATCGTAGAGTGGACCGGCAGGTGGGGCATGCTCGACGTGCTGCTCGTCGCGGTACTGGTCGCGGTGCTCAAGCTCGGCGACATGGTGGAAGTGTCGGCGAGACCGGCAGCGCTCGCGTTCACCTGTTGCGTGGTCCTCAGTTTGCTGGCCACCGCATGCTTCGATCCGCACAATCTGTGGTCGGATGCATCGGTGGAAGGCCAATCCGAGCCGCGACCGTAAGGGAGCGGGGGAATGTGCAGAGCTAAACGTTTCCTATTGCAGATACGCTGGAGCGAAGTCGTTTAGCGGCGAGCCAACGGCGAGCGTGCGACAACCAAGACCGCGATGCAGGCAGGATGCCTGCACCACAATACGACCGACGCGCAGGGCAGAACTCATGAACCAGCAATCTCCTGGCGAAATCCCAACCGCGACACTTCAGCCCGAGCGGCGGGCGTCGTGGCTGTACGTGCTGCCGATCATGGCGCTGCTCTTTGTCGGTTGGTTGGCGTATCAGTCGTGGAAGATGCGCGGTACGCCGATCGAAGTGCAGTTTGCCGAGGGTCACGGGCTGCATGCCGATGACGAAGTGCGTTATCGCGGCATTGTTGTCGGGCACGTGCGCAGCGTTGAACTCGCGAGCGAGTTCGACGGCGTGATCGTGCGCGCCAATCTCGATCCGCAATCGCGGCAGCTCGCGCGTGCGGGCACGCGACTCTGGGTTGTTCGCCCGCAGGTGGGTATCACTGGCGTGGCGGGTCTGGATACGCTGGTTGGTCCGCGGTACCTCGCGTTGCTTCCGGGCGACGGCCCGACGCAGCATGCGTTCATTGGATTGGAAGATCCGCCGATCGTCGATTCGATCGCGCCGGGTGACCTTGAGATCGTTCTGCAATCACCGCGTCGCGGAAGCATGCGGCCCGGAGCGCCCGTGCTGTATCGGCAGGTGCCGGTGGGCACGATCCTCTCCGTCGGGCTCGATCATGATGCCGGTGCGGTGCAAGCCCGTGTACACATTCCCGAACGCTATACGGCGCTCATCCGCAAGTCGTCGCGTTTCTGGAACGTCGGCGGGCTCGATGCGGAGGTGGGGATTCGCGGGGTGTCGTTGAAGCTGGAGTCGGTGGAGACGTTGCTGGCCGGTGGTGTCGCGCTGGCCACGCCGCCCGGTGGCGGCGACATTGTGCGCAACGGCCACCTGTTTGAGCTTGCAGAAAAACCCGAAGAAGCCTGGCTCGCATGGCAGCCGATGGCGATGGTGGGCAGTCCGTTTCTCCCGCCTGGTGCGGTGATGTCCGCGCCGATGCGCGCGGTGCTCGGGTGGCGCGAAGGCCGGTGGATCAAGTCCGATCGCACGCAACGCGGCTGGGTGTTGCAGACGGACGACGGGCTGCTCGGTCCTGCCGATCTGCTGACAGTGGGTGACGATGTGGATGCGAAGTCCGCCGTGCTGGAAATCGCGGGCCATCCCGTCCCGCTGGCGGAAAAAGCAATGCCATACGGTGAGGGCTTGGTGCGCGTGAACGCCGATGTGGGTCCGACGCACTGGCCGAGCAAGTTGCAACGCGTGCCGGAAGAGCCGGAGGATTGCATTGTGGTTGGTGATCGCGCGATAGCGCCGATCCCGCTGGCAGCTGGAAGGCTCACGCCGGTGGACGGCCAATGGAAGGTAGACCCAGCCGTCCCGTTCGACGCCTCCTGGCACGGCGCCTGCGTCCTGGCGCGCAGCGACGGCAACCTCATCGGCCTGTTGCTGATCACCAAAGAAGAAGCAAGAGTGGCCTGCCTACCAGGGCAAACCAAACAAGCAGCGCCAAACCAGGATCACCACTGACAAGCAAAGCTTGTCAGTGCCACCCACCTTGCGCGCGCAAACAAGACCAAAACGAATCCGTTCTTGGCGCCTTGGAGTCTTGGCGGTTCAAACCTCTGACGTGATTCCCAATCAGCGATCTTCGATCTTTGATCCGTGATCTTCGATCCTCAATGGGCGACCTCGAACCCCGATGCGACCGGCGACGGTCTTGTTCGCGCCGGCCGCATCAGGGATGGTGTTGGATCGACCCCCCACGAGTCGTCTCCACCTACGTGGTCATCGATGCCAGCCGTGCGTACGCGTCGGCATCGTCGTTTTCCAAACGTTCCCAATCACGACGCAGCATCCCGAAGAGCAGCACGTCGTGGTAATTCCCATTGCGGTAAAACGCCTGCCGCTGGCAGCCTTCCTGCACGAACCCAGCCCGGCGGTACGCACGCACGCCACGTTCGTTGTGCGAGAACACCGACAGCTCGATGCGGTTCAGGTTCATTTCCTCGAACCCGTAGCGCACCGCGAGCTTGGTGGCTTCGGTGCCGAAACCAGCCCCCTGGCGCTTGCGATCGCCGATGAGCAGGCCGAAGGTCGCCCGGCGCGACTGGGCGCACGCCTGGTGCAGGCCGAAGCAGCCGATCAGCGCGTCGCCCTCCTGCGTGACGATGCCCAGGCTCACGTCGGTCGGCGATTTGTAGAGGCCTTCGACGTACTCGCGTTCGCGCAGACGGTTGATCGGGTTCGAGCGGCCCAGCGTGCTCCAGTTGTCCTCGTCGTTGAGCCATGTGACCAGCGCGTCAACGTCAGCCACTTCCAGCGGCCTGAAGTAGATGTTGTCCCCGCTGTAGTATTTCACGCTCATGACTGCTCTCCGCCGCGTCCTCACGCGCAACTGCTTGCCATCCCAACCGTTATCAACCGTCCTGCGTTACCTACCGTCCAACTCTACCTGGTGCCCCGGGCAGTCTGCCGCGAGGCGAATTCCGAAAAGGCGCTTCCCTGCGCCGTATGCAGGCGTCTTAACCCTCAGCGTGAGTCGCCCGCGTGTAATCGTCCGTTCATTTCACTGTTATGCCACAAAAAAACCCCGCGAATCGCTTGGCGTTCGCGGGGTCGCAAAAAGCATAATTGGCTTGCAAACCCTACGAAGCGCCTCCCGGGTAAATCCACATGCCGAGATCGCGATTAAACTGACAATCGCGCTGGCTGCGGACGAGACACGAGAGACCCGTGCCCGATACGCGCGCAATAGCACCGGCTGTGCTTTGCGACGACGAGCATGGTTTGCAAGCATAACGGGTCATGGATATACCTTTCTCCACAGACAATGTATGCTACCCGATTGCCCAGTGGATGTCAAGGCAGGCAATACAAACGTTTGTCGGTAATCGTTGGGTGCGGCTGGAGGTGCCCCAGGCTGGTCAATGGTCGGGCGCAGGTATTGCCACCGCTCCAGCCAGCCAAGGCGGTCGTCGGTGTCACGGCGTGGCAGCCGTCACCGCTGACTTGGCGGGATTGCTGTCGCGGGCTCAGACGTGGTAGACTCTTCGCCCCCCACCGGGCAAGGGGCAACAAAGGACAAACGCTCCCCAAGGGATAGCGATCAACCGAATCACAATCGTAAGAAGTTAACAACACCACCAAAGGACAACACATCACATGGCAGCAGAAGAAACCACCGCCGTCGATCGTCGGCAGCACGCGGCTGCGCGTGCCAAAGCAATTGACACCTTCCTCGACGAGTTCGCTCCGGGCGAAAATCAAGACCTCGCCGCGGAAATGCTTGTAACCGTTTGCCGCTTGGTCCGTGACGGCTGTGGCCGTGGCGAAATGAAAGTGCTCAACCGCGCGCTCAAGGAGATGCGCTACGCGTTCAAGACGTTCGCGCCGTACGAACACGTGCCCAAGTGCACGATCTTCGGCAGCTCGCGCACGCGTGAGGATCATCCGCAGTACATCCAGTGCGTCGAGTTCGCGCGGAAGATTCAGGAGCAGGGTTGGATGGTGATCACGGGCGCGGGCGACGGCATCATGCGCGCCGGCCACCACGGCGCGACGCGCGAGAAGAGCTTCGGCGTTGCGATCAGCCTGCCCTTCGAGCAGGGCACCAACACAATCATCGAAGGCGATTCCAAGCTGGTGAAGTTCAAATACTTCTTCACCCGGAAGCTCATGTTCGTGAAGGAAGCGGAAGCCATCGTGCTTTGCCCGGGCGGTTTCGGCACGCAGGACGAGGGCTTTGAGTCGCTCACGTTGGTGCAGACGGGCAAGAGTTCACCGATGCCGATCGTTCTGCTCGACGAGCCGAACGGTACCTATTGGCAGCACTGGCGCACCTACGTGCAGTCCGAACTGCTCCGTACCGGCATGATCAGCCCCGAGGATATGAACCTCTTCTACCTCACCGACGACGCAGGGGCAGCCGTTCGCGAAATCACGCACTACTATCGCCGCTACCATTCGTCGCGGTTCGTGCAGGACGATTTCGTGATCCGCATGAAGTCGCCGCTGCCCGAAGCGTTTGTCGAGCAGCTTAACGAGGAGTACGAAGAACTGATGCACGGCGGAACGATCACGCAGGTGCAAGGCGCCCTGCCCGAGGAAGCCGGTGAATACGCCGACCTCCCGCGATTGGTTTTCGCCTACGACAAAAAGAGCGCCGGCAGACTCCGCCAGCTCATCAACGCGATCAATGACCACGAGTAAAGAAATGGCTACGAGAACGGGGCGCGGCTCGTTTCCATGAACGAGTTGCGTCGCCTTTTTCGCTTCCTGCTACTTCGTGCACTCGACTGCGAACCTTGAGAAATGCCCCAACGGGGCATCGGCTCATAGCCCAGGGTTGCGCCGCAGGCGCTACCCTGGGGTTTGGACCGAATATCGCCACTTCGACGCTGAAGGCGTCGCGGCCCGCGCTGCTGACCACGTTGACTGCAATGGGCCGCAACCCCGTTGGGGTTGGCGGGATTGGTATTTGCCAACCCAGGGTAGCCACTGCGCGGCAACCCTGGGCTAGGGGCCGTGACGCCTTTGGCGTCAATTGGTGATCATTTGCGATTTGCGGTTGCGTCATTCGCGATTTGCGTTTGTGTGGCTCGCGATTTGCGGCTGCGTGGCTCGCGATCGGCGGCGGTGTCGTCTTTGCCGGGGACATTTCCGCTGGATTGAGCATGCCCCAAAGCTGCGGCGACATCTATACGCTCTACCGGCTTCGCGTCAGCACCATGAACTGGTAGGGTTCCATGACCAGTTCAGCCGTTGCCGTGATGATCTGGCCTGCGTTCAGGTCGATGACCGTCTTGAGTAAACCCATCTGCCGGAGTCTGCGGGCGTCCAGGCGTTGTTCGTGCTCGGAAAAGCTGGCGAGTACCAGCACGCTGTGCTCGTCGTGATTCCGGAAATAACCGAAGACGTGTACGTTGCCGGTGTCGATGATCTGCGTTTCGGCACGCGTGAACGCGAGGTTCTGCTGCCGAAGCTGCGACAGCCGCAGGATGCCCTTATACACCCGGCCTGCAATCGTCTCCGGATCACGTCGCTCCTCGGCACGCTCCCAATCGAACGACGCGCGATGGACCCATCGGCTGTCGCCACGCTTGTCCGGGTCCTCCTCGTAGTCGTAGCGATTCAACATGGCGATCTCATCCCCCAAGTAAATCAGGGGGATGCCGCCAATGGTGAATAGAATGCCGTGCAGCAGGTGGATACGGCGAATGGCCAGCTCGACGTCGGCTTCGTTCTGCTCGTCGATGGCTTTCTCAAGTCCGCACAACGAAGCGCAGGTGCCTGAGACGCGCGCTTTGCCCGTGACTGGGTCTTCCTGAAACGGCAGGCCGCGTGCAAAACTGCCGCCGAATTTCCCGGTGTAAAACGCGGTCAAGAAGCGGCGGTGGGCATCCGGATCGAAGCCAATGTGGGCGACATCCTCGTCGGCGAACGTCCAGCCAATATCGTCGTGGCAGCGTACGTAGTTGACCCAGGCGCAGTCCAGCGGAATGGCGAAGCGATGCTGCATCGTGTTCTGCAATGCGCGCACGTCGCGCGTGGCCAGCGCGTCCCACAACATCGCCATCAACTGCGGATTGTACGAAAGCTCGCACTCGCTGCCGCTGATGTACTTGCGCACCTCGTCGGGATGCACGATGGCTTCCGACTTGAAGACCATTGCCGGCGCGGCGATACGGGCGGCTGCGCGAAACGCCTGAATGAGCGTGTGCGCCTGCGGAAGATTCTGACAGGTCGTGCCCATCTCCTTCCAGAGGAACGCAACAGCGTCGAGCCGGAGCACCTCAACACCCTGGTTCGCGAGGAAGAGCATCTCCTCCAGCATGCGCGCAAAAACCACCGGGTTCTCGTAGTTCAGATCGCACTGGTAATTGTAGAACGTGGTCCACACCCACTTCTTCATCTGGCTGCGGTAGGTGAACGCACCGGGCCGGTCGTCGGGGAAGACTTCGATCATGCTCCGTTCGTAGGCGTCGGGGATCGTGCGGTCGGGGTAGATGCGATAGTAGTCCTGGAATTCCCCATCGCCCGCCCACGCCTTCTGCGCCCACTCGTGTTCGTCCGAGGTGTGGTTGCAGACGAAGTCGAGTACGAGTGAGATGCCGCGGTTGCGCATTTCGCTTGCGAGTTCCGCGAGTTGCGGCATGGTCCCCAGCTTTTCGTTCACCTCGCGGTAGCTGCTGACCGCGTAGCCGCCGTCGCTGTCGCCTTGGGGAACCTTGAAGAGCGGCATCAGGTGGAGGTAGCGGATGTCGAGTTCGGTAAGGTAGGGCAGTTGCTCGCGCAGACCTTGCAGATCGCCCGCGAACAGGTCGACGTAGCACATGGCGCCGATCATGCGGTGCGACTGGTACCAGTCGGGATCGGCTTCGCGGAGCGCGTCGAGCGCTTTGAGCTCTCCAGGCCGGTCCATCCACATCTGCGCAACGGCGGTCAACACGCTCTCGAGGTGATAGAAGAAGTCGTACAACCTGCCGTACAGCGAGAACATGCGATCGAAGAGCACGGGGAAGTGTTCGCGGACGCGCGCGACGAAGTTGGCCCAGTCGACGTCATCGATCTGGCCGGCGAAGCGTGCTTCGATTCGCGGGAGCAGGCGTCGGAGGGTGGCATCGGCCTGTACTGCCGTTGCGGTCGGTTCGGGCATCGTTACTCCTCGATCAGGGATATATCACGCAACCCGTGACACATTAAGCCCGATGTGCCTCGCCTGCCACCCGGAGTCAGAATTGGGCATAGGGCCAGGGTTCTGCACGCGCGATGCGAACCACATGCCTGATTTCGTGGCATGCATGCAGGGCACAAAAAAGCCCGGCGAGCATCACGCTCGCCGGGCTCGTTGCTTGTGCAGATTGTGGAACCGGTGGCCGCTTTATTGCGGGCCGGTGATTTGTGGCTCGATCGCGACGAAGTCGGAATTCGTGAACGCGCCGCTTGCGTCGACGTCGTAGCGGTAGCACCCATTCGTGGTCACGTCGTTGTTGAAACAACGCTGCATGGCGGCCATGTCGAACAGGTCGATGTCGTCGTCGTAGTCGATGTCAGCCACGGGCGTCGGCAGCGGTTCGAAGATGTCGATTTCCTTAATGACCGACGCGATGAAGGCCTTACGCGAACCGTCCAGGTCCTCCTCTTCCTGCATCGAGGACGTGCCGTTCGAGCAGGCGTCGCGGTACTCCGGCGACTCATTGTCGTAACCCTGCCAGGGATCCTGAAAAACTCCCGTGATGTTCGCGGCGCCGTAGAACACGATCCGCAGGTCCGTGCAGTCTTCGACGAGTATGTCGCTGTCGAAGTTGAGCACCTGCGTCAGCGAACCTTGCCAGATGTTGTCATTGAACATGCCGAACTCGCCGCTCTTCGCGCCGAGCACGACCGGGAAGAACTCCTCGTAGCCGACCAGGTTGGTCTCGATCGAGCCGTGAGCCGGGCAGATGCCGTCCAGGCAGTCACCCTGGCGAGCGTACACGTCGTAGTGCTGGAAGATGCGGCCATCGCGATTGTTGAAGTTGCCCGCGAACACGCGCAACTGGCCGATGTCGGTCGGGCTGCCAAAACCGTAACGCACGACGAGCGAGGCGCGGCCATAGTCGCGCAGCACGCTCTGGCAGGCGGTTCCGGGAATACCATCGCTGAGTTCTTCAATGCCACCCCCCGGGCAACTCGGCGGCAGGCCGACGTAGAAGCCGTCGCTCGGCAGCAGGTCGATGACATTCAGGCAACCCAGGTTGCCGCCGCTGCTGTCCATCAACCACGAGTTCACGTTGTTGATCAGGTCGATCACACCACTGGTGTACGGCGCGATGCTGCTCTCATTCAGCGCCTGGCCGACCGGGAATTCCGAGGGAATGTTGAAACCGTTGCTGTTGGCGGTGAAGCCATTGACGAAGTCGGTGGTGCTGATCGGTTCGGAAAGGTCGCCGAAGTTTTCGGCGAGTTCGTCCCAGACGAGAATCTCACCGGAAACCGCCCCTTGCACCGGTGTCGATATCGCCCAGCCGCATGCAGCGCACACGCAGAGCAGCTTGCTTAGTGTTTTCATCGGACTTCTTTCCTCCTCAGGAACCCTGGTCGATTGTTGGAATCAGCGAACGCTCGTACTCCGTCTCTCGCCTGATCTTGCGGACAACCACCACCCCCGAAACGGCGACAGCCGCAACAAGCGTTGCGGCTGTTGGCCCCACTTACCACCAATAGAGGTCGTTACCGAACGAGGTCGTTGCATTCAGTTTCAGGTTGATCGAAGCGGCTGTTCCGCTTCCGTTGAATACGTCCAGCAACTCGCGGTAATAGGTTGGTTTCTTCAATTCCACCGCGCCGTCGCCATACAGGACGTTGGCGCTGTCGACTCGCGGTTTCTTTGAGGAAGGTGTGGCGACGGAAGTCTGCCACCCTTCGCCGTGATTAACACGCCACTTTCCGCCCCCGCCCCAGTACATGACCATGTCCGCCATCAGGACCTTTCCGCTGCCGGAGTCCTTCTCAACAATGTTGTCGCGCTTGGCACGAATGTGGTCCTTCATGTCCTGCGTGGCGGAGAGCGCGTAGTTCATCTTCTTCTGTGGATTGTTGGCGACTTCATGGAATCCGCCGACATAGAAGTACGCGGACTGAATGTAGACGTCTTCGCTGACCTGTGCGCCGATGCCGGTGTAGTCGCCATTGGGATAATTCCCAGAGAGGATCTCCGCCTCCTGGCCGATCTGTTCGGGCTGGGCGAACGGGCAGAAGAACACCGGGGGAACACGCGTGCGTTCCGTGCGGTCGGCGTTGTAGTCGAGTCCACCGATGTGTTCCGCGATCGCCGAGATTACTGAGTAGGTCATAACGCCGGCAGCGCTGCGGTCCTTTCGAACGATAGGGTCATTCGAAGTGCCAAACGTATTCTGTGGAGGAACGCGATAATACTCCGCGGCGTAACTCGACAATGACAAGCCGATGTCGTGCATCTGCGCCGCGTCCTTGACGAGTTTCGCCTGTAGGCGTGCCTTCTTGAGCGACGGCAGAAGAATCGCGATGAGCAGCGCGATGATCGAAATCACCACGAGCAACTCAACGAGTGTGAAAGCACGATTGCGACGTTGGATGGTTTGCATGTCCGACCCTCGTAAATCCCTTTCGGGTAATACAGAAATACTGGGTACTTGCGGCGGCGCGATGACGGGCGGTCAACCTGAATTGGCACGCGGGTACGTCACCGTGCAACTCTCACCTTATTATAGCCGGAAAAGCACCTGTTTCAATGAATCTATCGTCCGTAAACCACGTTGGCGCATAGGATTAGCCGAATACTTTTGAGTGATTTCCACCATTTGAATCGCGTTTGTTCCGCGTTGCACCGGACCTCTCAGTCGCCCTTGCGGGTCGCCGGTGCGTCGGCGACAAGCACGCGACGGGCACGCACGGTTCGGGGGGCAGCGGGTGCCGGAGGGCTGCGTCCGCCTCAACCTGTCAGCGCGCCCGCCCGATAAGGTTCGCGGCGAATCGTAGCTGACACGTTTCTATCGGATCGGTTGCGGGCCCTAGCGTTCACTAAAGTGTGGCTGGCGCAGTCTGGAGTTGTGCGCTGCGCCGTTCCGCGCGCGCACGCGCACGTTTGATCGAAACCATTGCTATTGCGGACGCGGAGCGACCATCACGAGACGAATTCCCGGCGTATCTCGCCGGTTCCGTCGCCGGGCGTTGATGGGAGACATCTTCCATCGGCGAGAGGTGTGCAGGTTGTTTCACATCGGGTGCTGAACGGACGTTCGTGCCATCGTTCACAACTGCGCGGCACGACCGGAAAAATGCTCATGATCGGGATAGTACTTAGCTTCCAAATTCAAATTGTGACGCGTTGTGTTCACGCACTTCATTCGTTTGATTCAGTTGATATCGCACTTGCGCCTCCGCTAAAATGCAATGCAGTAAAGCGGGAAAACGTAACCAACTGGTCATCGCACTCTCTCCGTATCGCGATGAATCGACATTGGGTTTTCCCACTTGGGCAATCTCTCGGATGGCCGGGACATTGAAAACTCGGTTAGACTCGTGCATATCTAAGGAGGTATGGAAGATGAAAAAAGTGTTCATGTGCATGGCGTTGGTCGGCGCCTTGGCGGCCAGCGCGCAAGCGGGTTTCGTAACACCAGGCTACGGCTTGTCGGTGAGCCAGGGCGAAACCGGTGATCTCGCGTATCCCGTCACCGCCGGCGACCTCATTTCCGGTATGATCGCAACGGAACTGCCTGGTGACCTGGGATGGCATCCGGCGAACACCGCTCCCGCTGATCAATTGCCCGCGTTTACAGACGATGTGCTCAACAGCGGTTTGGCGGGTCTGTTGAACGACAACAACCCCGGTGTTCCGGTGAAGCGCATTCAGTACGATCTGTCCGGCGCAACCGACATTGGCAAAATCAAGGTCTACTCGGGAAATGACGGCCGCGACGGTCGCGTGTTCCACACTTACACTGTCGAGTTCTCGACCGACAACGGTTCGAACTGGAGCACGCCGATTTATGTTCAGTCGCACGACTCGAACACGATCAACAACTCGGGTAACAACCAGTGGCGCGTCGTGTTGTCGGAGTTGACCAACCCATCGGGCAAGCTTGCAACGGCAGCCACCAACGTTCGCTTCGATTTCTACTCGGTGGACAACACCCAGGGTCAGATGCGCGATCCGTTTGACGGCGTGAACCCCTTCACCGGTTTTGATGACACGCTGACGGCTGCCTTCGTTTCGCCGCTGGTTTGGGAGATCGACGTTCTCGTTCCGGAACCCGGTACGATGGCGTTGCTGGCGTTCGGTGGTGTCGCGTTGCTGCGTCGCCGTCGCTAAGTTGTAACCTATGGTTTACCGGCGGTGCGCTGCGGCGCATCGCGGTTCCTTCAGATGAGCCTTTGCATTGCAAGCCGCGGAGCGGGCCCACCGTTCCGCGGCTTGTTTGTCTGCACACTTCGCGATAAACCTGCCCGTAACAGTTCTCGCAGTCGTCAAGGAGGATCGATCCCGTGCGCACACCCACTTTGCTGACGTGTTTGGTTGCCGTGTTTTTCAGCGGTCGTTTGGCGGTCGCAGCCTCACCCGGTTGTTCGAGTGTCGCGGATGTCGGCGGGCACTTCGGGATGCACGGGCCCACGTTTTCGCATCAACTTCACGGGCAGGCGCCCAACAGGTGGGCGGAGGGCGAGGCGCTCTTCCACGTGCTCGAAGACAGCGGTGCCGGGTGGGCACGGCAGGACTTCTGGTGGTCGGTGGCGGAGCCTGAGCAGGGCAAGTTTCAGTGGGATGATTTCGATCGCGCGATAAACGCATACAACCGCCACGGCATCAAGCTCTTCGCCATCCTCTGTTACACGTCCGCATGGTCAAACGGCGTGTGCCCGCAGACCGACGAGGATCGCGCGCAGTTCGCCAACTACGTCTATGAGATGGTCAAACGCTACCGTGGAAAGGTTGGGGCTTGGGAAATCTGGAATGAGCCGAACATCCAGCCGTTCTGGTCGCCGCGGCCTGATCCGGAGCTGTACGCGAAACTGTTGATCGCCGCGTACGATGCCGCCAAGCGCGCCGATCCCGATTGTGTGGTGGTGGGCGGTGGTCTTGCGGGTCCCGATGCCGAATTCCTCGCGGGGATGTACCAACACGGCGCGCGCGGTCACTTCGACGTATTCAGCTACCACAACTACGGCCAGCAGCTTTCGATGGAGACGGAGTGGCCGTCCGTCGCGGCGCTGCGCAGCGTGATGGCCCAGAACGGCGATGGGGATAAACCCATCTGGCAGACCGAGAACGGTTTCTTCACCGGGCCCGTGGGCATTTCGGAAGCGGAACAGGGCGCGTGGATCGTGCGCTACTCGATCGGCTTACTCGCGCTGGGCATCGAGAAGACGTTCCAGCTCACGCTGCACGACTGGACCGACGATCCGAAAACGCCTGACCTGAGCAGCTACCGCGGCATCACGCACGCAAACCTGACGCGCAAGCCGTCATTCGACGCCTATCGCACGATGTGTCGCAACCTGAACGGCAAGCGGCTGGTGGCGACGTTCGAGCCGGTACCCGGCATCTGCGGATTCCTCTTCGAGCAGGCCGACGGCGACGAACGGATCGCGGTGTTCTGGCGGCAGCAGGCAGGACCAGCCGAGCCGGTGAAGCTTGATCTCGACGTCCCGGTGACGCTCGTCGAACAGATCGACGGCAATGGCGAGCGTTTGCGCAGCAATAGCGGCGTGTACGAACTCGCGATGGGCGCGGATCCGATCTACGTGCTGAATCCCGGGCCCGCGATCGTGCGGCAGAAGCTCGTCCGTTGGCCGAATCCGGTGACGACCAAGCTCGCGCGGACGGCTGACGCGAAGCTCACCGTCAGCGTGGACAACCCCAGCGATCAGGAAACGTACTTCCTCTGCGAGCACGGCGAACTGCACGTCGTCGCGCCGAGCAGCAGCAACACGTTGACCGTTCCGCTCGATCTCGCGCATGCTGCCGTTGGCAGGCAAACAATCAAGTGGATGCTCGCGGAAGATACCACTGGGAAAAAGCCGATCGTTCGCGGCGTGCGGACGATCGAGGTGCGTTCGCCGTTTGACTTGCGGTTCGGTTCGCTGACGCACCTGAGCGAAGATCAGCCGACGCTGACCGCGGTCGTCGACAACAACAGCGATCAGCCGGCGCGCGTGATGGTACGTTTCCTTGCGGACGGCGAGCCGATGGGCAGTCCGCGACCGGTACTCCTCGCAGCCGATCGTGAGGCGACGGTTGAAGCGCCGTTCGATCTCGCACGTGTCGCCTCCGGGCGTGCGGTACCGTTGTCCGTCGAGTTGCACGGCAATGATCTGCAATTGACCGCGTCGACCACGCGGATGCTCATCCGCTGCCCCGAGTCACCAGCCGGTGCGAAGGTGGACGGCGACGTGTCGGAGTGGCAGGGCGTTGCGCCGCAGCTATCGCGCGAGATGTTCCACTGGGCGTACGTCAACGCACCGCAAGACCCAGCCCCCGGCGACCTCGCGGTGAGTGGCTGGGTGGGCCACGATGCCGAAGGTCTGCGCGTCGCGTTGATCGTCGAGGATGATTCGATCAGCCTCGCCGAGGGCAGGGCGGTTTGGAATTGGGATTCCGTGCAGGTGGGCCTCGACCTCGCGTCCGACGCGGAACCGAAAGCGGGCTACGACGCGAACGATCTGGAGATCGAACTCGCCCGCGGAGCCGATGGCAAGCTGTGGTGCTATCTCGGGCAGTGTCCCGCGGGTTGGCCGGTCGCGGACCTGGAGAGCAAGCTGGTCGCGGACGTCACCGTTGACGAGTCTGCCGGTCGCTACACGTACGAGCTGCTCATTCCGGCGTCGCTGCTGGTCTCGACGCTCGACCTCAAGCGCGACACCGTCCTGGGTTTTTCCATCATGGTCAACGACAACGACGCCGACGGCAGAGCGGGCTGGCTGGAACTCACCCCAGGCATCGGCATGGGCAAGCAGCCGGAGAACTTCGCGTGGCTGTGGCTGCGGTAGTGAGGTAGCGCCCTCGAAGTGAATTGAACCACCAAGGCACAAAGGCACCAAGAACAGCATTTTGTAGTGTTGAATGACGAACGACGTCACGGGTGGCACGGACAAGCTCTGCTTGTCCGTGGTCATTCGTTTATTGCGCTCGGACGGAAACGTCGAGAAGGCGACGAGGCTCCCAACTCGCGATTATCATACGAACGACGAACGCAATCCAGGATCGCCACTGACAAGCAAAGCTTGTCAGTGCCACCCTTGAGGGCGCGCAAACAGGCACCCAACAAATCCGTTCTTGGTGCCTTTGTGCCTTGGTGGTTCAAACCCGTTGAAGACTTTCCCTACTGCGTTGGTCCGGTTAGCAGAGGGTCAAAGATCGCGAGATCATCCGTGTCCGCGTCGCCGTCGCCGTCGAGGTCCGCGAGGTTCACGGTCACCGAGCCGGCGAAGGGAAATACGTCGATTTCCTTGATGATGCTGGCTTGGATAGCTTGATCGAGGCCGTCGGTGTCGCCCGGCTCGAACGCGTCGTACTCGTCGCGGAACTCGCCCGACGTCTGCGAGACGCAGTAGAACGTGAAGCGTAGCGCGTCGACGTTGGCTGCGATGGGACCGGGTTGGTTGCCCGCGATTTCAGTGAACGATCCGCCGAGGGCGCCCGTGTTGGCTTGCCCGAAGGGGCCGGTGGTGACGTTGTCGACCAGCGTGTCGTAAGTGGCGCTACCGACTTGGGAATATGCGACGTCGTAGTTCTGGAACACGCGGCCATCGATGTTGCGGCAGAACACGCGAATGCGTTCGATCGCGATCGGTGATCCAAAGTTGTAAACGACCTGAAGCGAGGGGCGCGAGAAATCGGCCAGCACGGCTTCCACGTCCGCGCCCTCTTCTCCGTCGGTTAAGTCCTGGAGTCCGCCCGCGACCCCGCCGGGCGTGGCAGCATGAAACCCGCCAGCTTCCACCGTGCCAATCGCGCCTTCAAGCAGGTCGCCCGACGCGATGCTCTGGCTGAGCCCGGCGAAGGAGGCTGCGAGTTCATAGCTCACGACGGGCGCGACCACCGTGCTCAATGCCTTTTCGCAGCCGTTCGGGATCGCGGTATTCCCCGGGCCGGTGTAGCACGTCGTGTAGATGGCGAAGTCCTTAAGGTCGACGTCGCCGTCTTCGTCGAGATCGCCCAGGCCCAGCGGCGTGGTGACGGTGATGTAGGCGGGCTTGGTTTCGCTGTCGTTGCCCCCGGGGCCGGTGACGTCAAGCGACACGGTGTAGCTTCCGCCCGCGACGTACGTGTGTACCGGGTTCTCCAGGCCGCTGGTGTTGCCGTCTCCAAAATCCCAATGCCATTCATCCACGATGCCTGAACCGGTGGACGCGAAGGTCACCTGAAGCGGCGTGCTCCCGGACGTCGGGCTGGCGCTGAAGTCGGCGATCGGCGGGCTGAACACGCCGGTCTGCGCGGCGAACTCGTACCAAGCGGCTTGGTAATTGCCAATGCCGTTGGTCAAGCCCCAGTTGCCGTTCGGGTCGCCGCTGTTGTACTGGTACCACATGCCGGAGGTGACGAAAGACTGCGTTCGCAGCCAGTTGTAGGTGTCGCGAAGGTTATCGGCTTTGAGTTGATCGCCGACGCCTTCGGTCGTCCAGCCGAACTCGGTGACGAGGATCGGGCTGGTGTCGCCGTGGTTGGTTTGCTCGCGGCGAATGCCGTCGTTCGAGTGGCCGCTCGCGTTCTGGTTGAAGTAGGCGTTCAGCTCGGTGAGGCTCACCGCCTGCCCGCCGTTGAGATAGAAGTGATAACCGAAGTAGTCCCAAGGATACTGCCGGCCTGTCGGGTTGAGCGGGCTCGAAGCGAACGCGTTCCAGATGTCGGTCTGGTTGTAGGTGTCGTGGGCGTACGCAGTGGCTGACCCGGGGTTGGTCCCGCCGATGTCGTGCGCGAAAAGCCCGCCGCTGACCAGCGAGACGTTGTTGTCGCTGAAGAAGGTCGGCCCGCCCTGGTCGATGCACGCCTTGTACGTTTCCGCCATCAGGTTCGCGAAGATTCGCGGCCAGATGTACGAGCAACCCGGGTTGAGCGGATTCGTGTTCGGGTCCACGCCCCAGCAACTCGGCTCGTTCCAGAGTTCGTAGAGTTTGACGTCGTCCTTGTAGCGGTCGATCAGCAGGTACGCGGTCTGCGCGTAGGCCGTCGTGTACGCGTTCAAGCCGGTGGTGTTGTAGTTCTCGTTCCACTGCGCTTGGGAATAGCCCCAGACGGTTTCGTTGGAGAAGATCGCCAGCACCTCCAGATTGTTGTTCACCGCGTTGGCGATGATCTGGTCGTAGAGCGCGAGGCGCGACGCGTCCCACCCGGAGGCTGCGCCGATGAAGTTGATCCGCACGAAACGACAGCCGGAGGAGGCAATGTCCGCAGCCAGCGCGTTGGTGAAGAGGATGTTCGTCCCGCTGATCGGCGCGCCCGCGTTCACGCCGACGAAGGGCGGTGGGTTTGCGCCGGCAATACCAGCCGACAGCGCCAGGACGCTGGCTGTGAACAGACGGATAACGATACCGCGTTTCGAAATGCTACGCTGGTGAGACCGCATCTTGAGAAACTCCTAGATCCGTGCATCGAGTGACGGGCGCATGACTCGCGAGATCGCCGCGAAGCGCGCACCTTCAACGGGTGTTGACCGTGGTGGTCGTCTCTAGTTTGTCGGCGAGATCGATACCGCACCCCCAGACAGCAACCACCCCATACGACAATAGCAGGTCTCGGGACACGAAAGCAACGCGAACAGCCCGGAAAACCGCCGTTTGCTGGTGACCGGAAGCTCTCATTCGCGGGTGAACGGCAGGCGTCACGCGCGTGTCAGTTGGCTGGTTGGGTCCGGAATTACTGGCTGAGGTGGTGTTTCAATCGGGCGAAGAATTCCGGGGCGCCGACGACCTGTATGCGCGCGTCACGTTGCGCTAGTGCGTGCGTGATATCCGCATGCCACGCGGGCGATTGCAGAATGCTGCGATACCAGTGGAAGCGGACGCCGCGGGTCCTGCGTTCGGCGATATCAGCCAGTATGCGTTCGACGGTCGCGCCGACGTCGCCGCCAATGTCGGGGCCGCGACGCAGGACCGGCATCTCGCCGTGCATGCGCATGTCAACGTCGTCGTACTGCATGACCACACCGTCGGGGCTGAACTTGGCGTACGCGTCGAGAGCTGCGGACGGCGTCTGCGTGGCCCGGCCATCGATGATGAAACCGGTGATGCGCAAATCCCACTGCTGGTAGTATGCGGTGCAGTGGTCGCGCCAATTGGCAAGACCCGATGGCAGGTTCGACTCAGGCCGGGGTTCGATGAGCATCGCGGGATTGAGATAGCCCGCACCGTTGTCACCAGCCATGAAGAAGTCGTTTGGCGTGCGCGTGCGGCGCATGTGGTCCATCACCATCGGTGCGCGGCGGCAGAGCACGGGATTGAGCGACCACGTCAGCGGTACTTCGCCGCGACGCTTGTCCTCCCAGAGGTCGGGCATGCGCTGGTAGATCCAGGCGGCTGCGTCGTAGTCGCCGACGTAGAACACGATCCAATCGCGATCGTCGTCCGTTGATTTGTGGGACCGGCTTTCTTGCCGGTCATGACCGGTTGGAAAACCGGTCCCACAATCTTCATCCGACGTGGGCAACCGCTGGGGATAGCGTTCTTCCAGCGGGAAGTGCATGTAGAACGAAGCGTTGGCCATCGCGCCGTGGCCGATCGCGTCGGCATCGAGAAAACCATCATACGCGCTGATGATGCGGACGAGTTCCCACTCGCTCTGCACGCCGTCGTGAATGCCGCCCGCCTGTGGCAGGTCGGTGTATTTGAACGCCCAGGGGATGAACCCGCCGACGTGCAGCATCCCCTTGCCGCCGCGGCGCACGTAGAGCGCGTGCAGGATTTCCTGGAGCGCACGGAGATCGGCGCCCACGGGCTGGTGCGGATCATCGACGGCGGTTTCGTCCGGCCAGCAGTTGAGATCGCAGAAGAACGCACGCTTCGCGACGAAATAGTCGTGGTTGGTGAGCGTGTGGTGGTTCGGCACGCAGTGGTGCGCATGGTTGATCCACCACGCGTCGATGTAGTAGCCCAGGTAGTGCGGATCGCACAGGCCGGTCTCGATGAAGCGCTCGACGGCCCAATGGTACGCGGCGCACTTGGCGGACTGTGCTTCGCCGGCGGGGAAATCGGTCGCGCAGATGCGCTGCACGATGGGCAGTTTCAGGCCGTTGGTGACCAGCCGATCGAACAGGCTGCCGGGCGTCGCGTCCTCGCGGATGGCAATGAGATTCTGCACGCCGGCGATCGTTGATGCCAGGTTGCTGAGCGCTGGGAGCGACGCGTCATAGACCACCGCGCCCGCGATGTCGTCGCGAAAGCGGGTGACGAGTTCTTCGAGCGTGGGCACGCGCTGGATGGAAGCGCCCGCGAGCCATGCGCCTTTCGCGGTCAGCTGCGCGAGCCAGTAGTCGTCGACGTTCGCGCCGTCGTGTTCGACGTAGCGCAGGTAGAGACGCGGGGCGTCGCGGTTGACGATGCCTTGCAGCGTGGCGACGGCATGGGCTTCATCCCAGGCGCGGGCAGCGTCCGCCGGTGCGGTCAGGTCGCGTGCGAGTGTGTGCGTCAGATCGTATAGGGCAATTGCCAAGCGAGCGTTTCCTTCTATGTTCGGATACGTCAGGTTGTGGGACCGGTTTCCCAACCGGTCAGACCGGCTGGAAAGCCAGTCCCACATTGGTATTCCTGAGCACTATGTCCAGCGTTTGCGAATGCGGTCCGCGCCCCAGCCGCACACGTTCCAGAGGTTCGCGACCGGTTCACGCGTGTGCGGGATGGTCGGCAGATAGTTCGGCGGGCCGTATTCCGGGGTGATCGAGAGGACGTCAGCCCCTTGCGCGCTGCGCGCGTCGCGGATGCGGTCCCACCAGGATTCGAAGAGGTTGACGTATTCCGCGAACTCCGGGGCGCGCGGGTCGGAAACCTGTGGCGCTTCCTCGTGTCCGACGCGCGCGTGTACGTGAATGGCCCGGGAAATCGCGAGCGCGACGAGGTCGTCCACGTCAGCAAGTCGCGACTCGGTGACCAGCACCCAGTGGCTGAAGTCGGCGCAGATCTTGAGGTCGGCGAAGCGTTCGAGGTAACGGGCTGTCGCCCACGGCGTGTAGAGCATGCGGTGGCGGTGTGTTTCGTGCGCCACGGGGATGCCGATTTCCCGCTCGGTTTGCAGGGCTTTTTCAAAGTACGCGCACGCGGTGTCGAAGTCGTACTTGTCGCGTCCGGTTTGCGCGTTCACGCGGATGGGGCCGAAGTCGGCTGCCCGTTTGAGGTTCGTGGCGAACTCTTCGGGCGTGAGCGAATAGATGGCTGCGATGTAGTCGAGCCCGTGATCGGCGCACATCTTGCGCCAGTCTGCCGGTGGTACGTCGGGCGGGTCGAACTCGACGCCGTCGTACCCGGCATCGGCGATAAGCCGAAGCTTGTTTGCCAGCGTGTCGCCTTCCGTCATGCCCCACATCGATTTGAAGATTTTGACTTCCATAACGTGTCTGCGTGCCACTGCTCTTGAGCAGTGGGCTGTCTATGGGAAATCTTTCGAAATCACGACCACTGCTCAAGAGCAGTGGCACACGGTGCGCCGATCAAGCACCGTACTTGATCCCAAGCGTCGGCATAGAATTCGTCACTCGTAACTCGTCACTCGTCACCCGTCACCCGTCACTCTGCATTCTGCATTCTGACCTCTGCACTTTCCCCCGCTCCCTGACGGTCGCGGCTCGGATTAGTCTGGTCCTCCGTTTGCGGCATCGCGGCATCTTGCGCATGTCGGCGAACATGCCAACGACATCGGGTTCTCCGCGATGGCTGCCCGTGTTGCCCGGATCACTTCCTGCATGGCGATTCTGCGCACGACGGCATTGCCGATCTTCGTCTCGCACAATTCTCTGATGTATGGTGCCAACGCGTTAAAGCCCGCGCTGCATCCGCCGACACGCACGCGCTGCACGCTGCCGTCCGCGACCATCGCCCAGCGGATGAACGTTCGTCTGCCCGCGCGTATTTCGCCGTAGTGCGCTGTTGTGCACGACGTATAGTCGGTCCCGATGTGTACCACCTCGCCATCATCGTCCGCCATGCGCGCGATGGGCGCCATTGGTTCATCCCAGCTTTGATTCGCGACGTAGCCGGCTGCGTTGTCTCCGACGGCTGCGATTGACGACAACGGGTGGTCGCTGCGGATCGCGCCCGACAGCTTTCGCACCGCGTCCGCCACCGCGCCGATGTCACGCGCGACGGGCATGTCGAGCGTGAATGGCGTCGGATGCGCGTCGCCAAGTCGGTCTGTGTCGTAGTCGCAGCCATTGTTTGTTGGTCGATCATCGCGCGGTGGAATAGCAGCCGGTGCGTAGGTAAACGTCGGCACGAGCACGGTTGTTGCGATCTCCGCGAGCGCTTGTGCGACCGTATCTGCTCCCCCGTCCACATGGCCGAGGCTGCGGAGCGACGCGTGGACGATGCATCGCCGATTGCGCAAACCGGCGCGCTCGAATCCTGCGATGAGTTCGTCTTTGCCAAGGTTCACGGTAACATTTGTCCACACGCTGCGCCGCGCGGCGCTTTACGCGTAGCACTATAGCGGGCGGTGGAGAAGCGCCAACGCATGCGCGAGGCTGCCCCCGGACTTGGTGCCCGGAGTTCTGATCTGCGCGAAAGCGTTCATTTGTGTTGGTGGTTGCGACGTTGCGAGGTGTTGTCGTCGCGGCTAGTTTGGCGGCGTTTGCGACGTTGGTCAGGCACATCAGCCAAGGAGTCTTGCGATGGCGGGGAAATCACGCGAGGTGTTTGTCGGCGTGGACAGTGGGACGCAGTCGACCAAGGTGCTTTTGGTGGATGGCGACACGGGTGCGGTGCTCGGTTCCGGCAGCGCGGCGCACGAGCTGATCGGCGGGCTTCCGCCGGGCCATCTCGAACAGCAACCGGCTGACTGGTTCGCCGCGGTCGAAACGGCAATGAAAAGCGCATTCGCGAGTTGCGACGCATCGCCGGGCGACGTGCGTGGGATTGGTGTTTCCGGTCAGCAGCATGGTTTCGTCGCGCTGGGCAAGGACGGGGCCGTGATTCGCCCCGCGAAGTTATGGTGCGACACGTCAACGGCTGGTCAGTGCGATGCAATTCTCGCGAAGCTTGGTGGGCTCGAACGCTGCATTGCGCTTACCGGCAACGGCCTCCCGCCGGGGTTTACCGCGTCGAAGATCGCGTGGCTCAAGGAGACGGAACCGGAGAACTACAAGCGACTCGCGCGCGTGTTGTTGCCGCACGATTACCTGAACTACCGGCTCAGCGGTGTGCAGCGGATGGAGTGCGGCGACGCTTCGGGCACTGCGTTGCTCAATGTGCGCCAGCGCACATGGTGCGCGGAGATGATCGCGGCGGTCGATGGTGACCTTGCGAACAAGCTTCCACCGTTGATGCCACCCGACGAGCCCTGGGGAACCCTTTCCACGGAGATCGCAGCCCGTTGGGAAATGCCAACGGATGCCATCGTGAGTCCCGGCGGGGGGGATAACATGATGTCGGCGATCGGTACCGGCAACGTCGCCGACGGTGTGGTCACCGTGAGCTTGGGCACGTCGGGGACGATTTTCGCGTATTCGTCGAGTCCGGTCGTCGATCCCAAGGGCGAAGTGGCTGCGTTCTGCGACAGCACGGGCGCGTGGTTGCCCTTGGTCTGTACGATGAACGTGACCGTTGCGACGGAACTGACCAAGCAGCTCTTTGGCATGGACACGCCCGCGTTGGAATCAGCCGTTCAAAGCGTGCCCGCCGGTGCGAACGGGCTCATGCTGGTTCCCTATTTCGAGGGCGAACGCACGCCCAACGTGCCGAACGGTACCGGCGTGTGGTTTGGCGCGAATCGCACGACGCACACGCCGGCGCACTTCGCGAGGGCGGCGATGGAGGGCGCAACGCTGGGGTTGGCATACGGTTTGAATCGCTTCCGCGAACTGGGGATTTCGCCAAGCGAAATCCGCCTTACCGGAGGGGGATCGAAGAGTCCCGCGTGGCGGCAAATCTGCGCCGACGTGTTCGACACGCCGGTGGTTTGCCTGAAGCAAAGCGAGTCTGCCGCGTTCGGCGGAGCGCTGCAGGCGAAGTGGATTCATGCACGTCAGGCCGACAGTTCCGCATCCATTGCCGACCTTGCCAACGCGTGGGTACAATTGGAACGTGCCACACAATGCGCGCCCGAGGCAACCAGCACGGCGAAGTACGCCAAGCTGTCGGAGTTGCATGGTGAAGTTTCCCAAGCACTCCGAAGTGCGTTCGACCGGCACCGCATGCTGCTTCAATAGCACTTGTGGCGGCAAGTGTTGCTTCCGTCTTAGGAAATCAGTATGAGGGACAATACCATGCCTGTCTATCGAGCCGAAACACGACGTCAGAAGAACGCCATCAGCGGCGCGATCATCATGTCGGACCCGAATACAGGCATCATGCTCATGTTTCTTGGCAAGGGCGGGTTGCCGTCCAACGGAGGCTGGCATGAAACGCTGGAGGAAGCGCAGGCGGAGGCGCACGCGATTCTCGGAATCGAACCAGCGGATTGGGTCGAACTTCCCGATGCGCCGGCTGCGGTCGGCGAGGCGATGAAGGCCACGATGTCTGCTCTTGATGCTCTTTCCGGTGCGGGAATCGACCTGCCGGACGTTGCAGCGTATGAGGCTGACATGATCGCCAAGGCTCGAGCATTCTATGGTGACGACCTGATTGACGATTCCTTGGCTGCGGACGAAGTGGACGAGGTCGATGTTGGGGCGCTCGCTGAACGCCATACCCGCGACTATCAGGTTTTCGCGGAGTATTCGCAGTTCTACATTTGGGATATTGGCATCGATCCCGGCGCCCCCTGCGATTACGACGATGAAGATTGCAGTCGACGCGTGAAGGTCGCGGAGCAGTGCGTCGTAATCATGCCCGAACGCGATGATACGGTTCCGGTGCAATTCGAGGTGCGCCCTGATGAGCCGCAGCGCGACGACGATGCTTGGGACCACGTGGTAGAGTGCAGCATCGACCTGCCGACAGGGCGGTTGCAGATTAGCACGGTTTCGTGTGGTGATGTAGCAAATTGGCGGGTGCCGCCAGGAAGTTATCGCGTGCGCGCCAGCTTCGGCAAGCTCGGCGAAGTCGATGCGAATCGCCTCGACGGCAACGACCACTACCGCGTGGTGCTGTGGCCCGGCGACGCGATTGCTCTCACCGTACTGAAACAGTGGACGCCGGGTGGTTGAACATACGTTAGTGCGCACGACCACCCGTATCGGCTACGTGGCACCCAAGTCTCGGACAAACCAATTGCCCGGTTGAATCTCGTCGCGCGGTGTACCCGTGGTGGTTGCAAGAATTGGCACGAGTCGTTCCCAAAGGTCGGCTGGGACCGTCGCCCCTGATTCCTCAAGTTTGCAGCCAATCAGAAAGTGCAGTTCACCAGCCGTGAAGTCGAAATGCCACCGTGACCTGTTCGGGTGCAGGGACTCGATATCTTCGCTGCTCAGCGATACGCCGAACTCAGCCTCTACGCGAAGGAATATCTCAAGAATGTCGATGCCCATTTGACCTTGCCCGCTACCGACGATGCTGATTCGCACCGCGGGCCCTGCCTGCTTGTGGTGCAGGCATCCTGCCTGCTTCGCGAAACGAGGGCCGCAGTCGCAATCGCTCTGCCCTCTGCATTCTGAACTCTGCACTTTCCCCCGCTCCCTGACAGTCGCGGCTCGGATTGGGCCTTACCGCATATACTCGTTCAGGATATTCTCAAGACGCTCCTGGCCGCCGCTTTGGGTTTCGGGTTCGCCGTGTTTTAGGACAAACGCTTCCAGCGCGGCGAAGTCGGCCTTTCCGTTCTCAATGTCCTTGCCGAAGGTTTCATCCCAACCGGCATAGCGCTTGCGAACGTTTTCGGCGAAACCGCCATCTTCAAGCATCTTCGCGGCGATCTTCAAGCCGCGGGCGAACGCGTCCATCGCGCCGATGTGCGCATGGAACAGGTCAATCGGCTCGGTCGACTGTCTGCGGAGTTTCGCGTCGAAGTTTAACCCGCCGGTCGTGAACCCGCCGCCGCGCAGCACCGTATACATCGCGAGCGCGCAGTCGTAGATGTTCAGCGGAAACTGGTCGGTATCCCAACCCAGCAGCATGTCGCCGCGGTTCGCATCGATCGATCCGAGCAGATCGTTGGCCACGCAGTATTCTAGTTCGTGGACGAACGTATGACCCGCGAGCGTCGCGTGGTTGGCTTCGATGTTGAGCTTGAAGTGATCGGTCAGCCCGTACTTGAGCAGGAACGCGTGGCAACCGGCAGCGTCGAAATCGTACTGGTGCTTCGTGGGCTCCTTGGGTTTCGGTTCGATGTACATCTGGAAGGTTGCGCCGAGTTTTTTGCGGTAATCGGCCGCCAGATGCATCATCCGCGCGAGGTGGTCGAGTTCGCGGCCCATGTCGGTGTTGAGCAGCGTATCGTAGCCCTCGCGTCCGCCCCAGAACACGTAGCCCGCACCGCCGAGTTCGTGCGTGATTTCCATGGCTTTCTTGATCTGTGCCGCCGCGTATGCGAAGACGTGCGGCGAGGGGTTGGTCGCAGCCCCGGCCATGAATCGCGGATGCGTGAAGCAATTGCTCGTGCCCCAGAGCAGCTTCACGCCGGTGTCGTCTTGCAATTGCTTGGCTTTTCCGGCGATGACGTCGAGGCGTTTGTTTGTTTCCGCGAGTGTTTCGGCTTCCGGGGCGATGTCGCGATCGTGAAAGCACCAATAGGGCACGCCGAGCTTGGTGAAGAATTCAAACGCGGCATCGAGCGTGGCGTGGGCAGCCGCCATCGCGTCGGTGGTTCCGTTGTAATTGCGGACCATCGTGCCCACGCCGAAGGGGTCGCCGCCGAGATTCTTGAATGTGTGCCAGTAGCAGACGGCGAAACGCAGGTGCTCAGCCATGGTTTTGCCAAGAACCTTCTCGCTCGCGTTGTAGTGCTTGAAGGTGAGCGCGTCCTTCGAGTCGGGCCCGGCGTAGGCGATCGGTGCGTTTACTTCCGGGAAATAGGCGGCCATGGTTTGCTCCTTGCGACGTTGCGAAGTATGGCGGATCGTCCGATTGTCGTTGTGGGCCAGACCCAGATGTCATGTGGGACCGGTTCTCTAGCCGGTCAGACCGGTTGGAAAACCGGTCCCACAAAGTTATTGTTAACCCCTACCCGCGAACCAGCGTCGGTGCGATCTTCACCTGCACCGGCAAGCGGTATTGCTGCATCCCCATCGTGCCGGCGCTGAAGGTGATTTCATAATCGCCCGGTGCAGCGTCTTCCGGTACGTTGATCATCGCGGGCATTTCGTTCGTAGTCATCGTCCAGCCCGGCGGGATCGTGTCAATGCGCACGCTGGTCATGGCGTCCTGCATGGTTGCGCTGATCGTCACGGTATCGCCGGGATGATATGCCGCCTGTGCGGGCGCAAGCACCACCGGCCAGTCTTTCGCGGCAATGCTGAATTCACCATCGCTTACAAGGTACACGGGCAGATTGTGCTCCATGCGCAGCACGGAAAGCCCGCGATCTTCCGTGACATTCGCGGGCTCAGCCATTGCGTTGAGGATCTTCGGTGTCGTGCCGTCAAACTTCAAGCCGATGAGCCGCGTGCGGTCCGATGGCCAGAGTGCGACGATCCTCCGTTCGCCATCGCGAAACGCAAACGCGACGATATCGCTGCCGAGGTCGAGCGATTTCTCAAACTTGGCATTTCCCAGGAGCGTGCCGACGGCAGCCAGCGCCCGATAGCCGATCTTGGGCGTGAGGTCCTGGCGGATCAATCCGAAATGGTGCTCGTTGTAGAACGGGTCAGTTCCGTCCTCGCGGAAATCGTACCACGCGACGGTGCGCGTCGCCGGCGCCGCCAATGCCGAGACATATGTGCGCGCGACGTAACCGGCTTGCTCGCGTTCGGTGAGTCCGCCGATGTTGCTGGGCCAGCCCATCTCGGTGATCCAAACGTCCTTGCCGCCCGCGAGCTTGCTCGTGTCCTGCAATTCGTTGATGAAACCCCGCGGGTCGAGCGCGTGGCGGTAGGGGTGTACGGTGATCGCGTCGAACGGCGGATCGTGTTCGAGCACGAGCTTGATGAACTTCGTGTCGATGCCCGCGGTCGAGCAGATGAGCACCTGCGCATCGGGGTCGGTTTCCTTGATCGCGTGGTAGGCTGCGATGCACAGCTTGGCGTAGAGTTCCTTGGGCCCCGGCCAGAAGAAAATGTTCGGCTCGTTCCAGATTTCCCAATGGTGGATGCGATCCTTGTAGCGCCCGACGACAGTGCGCAGGTAGTTGCAGTAGGGTTCGATGAATTCCTCGGTCATCGGCTGGCCCGTCCACTCGGTCCAGTAGCACATCAGCCCGTACACACTGATGCCGTGCTCCGTGGCGGTGTCGACGAGTTGATCGAAGAAGGAGAAGTCGAACTCGCCCTTGGTTTTTTCAATCCAGTTCCAGTGGAACTCCTCGCGCGTCCACTTCACACCGGCGGCATTGGCGAGTTGGCACATTTTGGTCATCCACGCCTTGGCTTCGGGATTGTCGTGGAAGCGGTAGAGGTACATGCCTACGCCCATACGACTCGCAGGGTCGAGCGTAGCGTCAATGTTCGCGGTGTCGGCGCGTGCGATGGTGACGGTGACGGGGGTGCTGGCGATCTCGTTGTGGATGCCGGTGCTAAAGGTGAAGCAGCCTGCGAGCATGGTGGCGTCGCCGAAGGGGCAGTACAGGCTGCACGTCTGATCGCGATCGGCGTCCGGCGCGTCGAGATACACGACGCCTTCGCGCAGCGTGCGATCAAACGAGCCGATGGTGTAGGTGAGTTGGCTCGGGAAAGTCTGCGTCGGGCCCATATTCAGCAGGCTGCGGATGCGGATGTCGAAGCGCACGTTGCCGTCATCGACGGCGGTGACGGTGGGTTGAACGATAACGCGCTGGTCGGGGCTGTAGTCGGTCACAAAACGCAGCGACTTGAGCTTGATCGTTCCGCTTGCGGAGTCGCCGTCCGCGCGACGCACGCCAATGTTTTCCAAGCGCAACGGGTAGCGCACGATGCCATCATTCTCGCCGCCTTCGTAGCGCCAGGTGTGCATGTCGCCCAGTTCAACTTCGAAGTTCTGCTCTCCGCGTTTGTCGAGTTTGCCCAGCGTTTTGTGGAAGAACTGGAAGTGCGACCCGCACATTGCGGTGAGTTCGTGCCCGGTCGCGTCGCTCTCGACGGTGAGCAGGAGCGTTTGCGGTTTTCCCAGGATGCTCCGGCCATAGCCCAGCCCGCACGCGTCGTGGTCATCGTCGAAACGGTAGGACCAGGTTCCGTCGGTGAACGTGCTGTCCGCCGGTCCCTGTGGAGTCCACGGGTCGCCGGTGCGGAAATCCGACTCGCGATACGTGGTGCGGGCGAGCGAACCGGTCTTGGCCGGTGTCGCGTTCGCGTCGGTGACCCAGGTGAGATCGTCGATAAGCAACTCGCCCACGAGCTTACCGCCGTCGGGTTGGATCAGGATGTCGAGTTGCTTGGCCGGTTCGTCGAACGCGCCGTCGCCGCCCCAGGAGTAAACCCAATCGCCAATGAGCACCTCGACCGCCTGCCAGCCGGGGTATTCGTAGCGCAGGTCTTTCTGGAATGTCTCACCCTTTGCGTCGACGCAGCGGATGATCATGTTGTTACCGCCCGGTTTGTTGAGCCACATGCGCACAGCCGCAACTTTGCGATCGGCGGGCATCGCGACCAGGGCAGCCACATAACTGCCTCCGCCCGAGAAATCGTGCTTCAGCGCCAGCACGCCGTCGCCCGTGCGCCCGCCGGTGTCGCGACGCTCCAGCGAACCCACCGCCCCGGGCCACTCCGGGCCGTTGCTGAACGACCAGTCCCGTTCAAAGGCCGCGGGATGATCAAACGACTCAATCGCACCGTCATCAGCCAAGACCGCTTCGGACCAAACACCCGTCAGAAGCAACGCAACACACATCGGCACCAAGCATTGAAGTATTCGCGTCGGGCGCATCATTACTCTGCACTCTGAATTCTGCACTATGCACTGAAGTCCGCTCCCTGACGGTCGCGGCTCTGTTTTGTCACTCGTCACTCGTCATTCATCATTACCGTACCGGGTACTGCGGCTCGTCCGGCCGCGGCAGCCGCTGTGCCACCGGCGGCAATGCCGGTCCGCCGCGCTTGGGCATTCGCAAGTAGTAATACGACGTGCTGCTGTAATCGTTGGCCAGTTTGTTCGCGTGCCCGTGTTCGATCGACACGTGGATCGACTTGCGGAAGCGGATCGGGTCTTCGATGTAGTAGCGGTAGACGCTTTGCTTGCCCTTCCAGAACCAATCTTCGGTTCCGTTGTAGAGCAGCACGCCGTGATACGGTGCGCAGTATTCCTCGCGCGGGCTGTACGCGCAGTTGTACCAGTCTTCGGTGCCGGTACCGTGCAGCGATGGCGGCCAGGACTCGCCGTCGATGAAGATCATGTCATCGCCTTCGCCGAACCAGTCGTTTTTCTGCCGTTCGAACACGTCGATGTCCAGGTGCGAACCGCAGTAGATGCCGTCGCCCTCAGCCGCCAGCATGATGTAATTGTCCTTGTTCGAGAGGTTGAGGCTTCGCGGGTCGCCGCCCCAGTGCAGTTTTTCCGCCCATTGCTGAATGTCGGAGTTGCGCAGGTCGGCGTACTCGTCGCCCCAGCTGTCGGTGGGGTTTTCCCGAAGCCACTGCACGTGGAAATAGCCGAGGTCCGCGAGCACGTCGGGCTTATCGTACTGCTCGTAGTCGATGT
Source organism: Phycisphaerales bacterium (assembly GCA_020639095.1). Taxonomy (GTDB): domain Bacteria; phylum Planctomycetota; class Phycisphaerae; order UBA1845; family UBA1845; genus JACKHG01. The sequence continues at coordinate 39,494 of JACKHH010000018.1, forward strand.
AGAAATACTGCGTCAGTGCTTCGTCGCCGTCGTTGGTGATTTCGATGCGCGCGGACTTTTGAAACGGCATCGGCCACCAGCAGTTCAAACCGCGGCCATCCTGCGGGCTCATCTGCATGACCGCGGTGATGAAGTTCTTGCGCTTGGCGTGTCCCAGGCCGAAGAAATCGCCGATGGGGCATTCGATGCTCGGCTCGCTGTTGCCGTCCCAGTAGAAACGCAGCACGATGCGCCGCAGGTAGTCGTCCTTGGGCAGCCACGACGTCATCCAGATGTGGCGAATGCATCCCGGCCCTTTGAGTTCCGCGAGCGTGCGCGTCTCGCCGCCAGCCAGCGGGACGTAGTCCTTGTTTCCGCCGGTACGATCCCAACTGCTTTCGCGTTTACTCTTGTAGTCGCGCAGACGCGGCAGCCCGCCCAATCCATTGAATGCAAGCATCGATGAAACTCCAAGACCGAGCCGCGACTGTCAGGGAGCGGAGGTCCCCGATGAGCAGCGCAACTCAAGAACCGTGCAGGCAAGATGCCTGCACCACAATTCTATTCCGATGGCGCACGCGTAATCGCGTTTAGCACCGGCGCGAATTCTAGCTCTAATTCGTGAAGCGGGATAGCACAGCGACGGCAACGAATACCGCACGAATCGTGTCAGTCCGCCTTGACAACATGATGGCAGTTTCGCGACGATGGCTGGCCATGACAACCACGCAAACACTCGACGGCGAATGGCAGTTTCTCCCTGTAATTACAGGCGAATCCGCGATGGATGCGCAGTCCGACGCGCCGCCGGCAAGCGCGCAGTTGCCCGCGCCCGGCGACTACGAAGCGGAGCGCATCCTCGTGCCGGGTACGTGGAACTACTTTCCCGACGCGGTCGGTGGCGATTGGGGCGCGTACGACGTCTACGGTTATCCCAAACATTGGCAGAAAGCTTCCGCCGGTTGGTATCGCCGCGCGTTTCGCCTGGACAACACGTTGGCGGGCGGGCGCTGCGTGCTTTGCTTCGATGCGGTGCTTGGAGCCGCTTCGATCTGGGTGAACGGCAAACATGTCGGCGGTTCGACTGAGAACTTCCTGCCATTTGAATTCGATGTGACGGACTTTGTTCACGCGGATGGTGAGAATGAACTGGTCGTGTACGTCGGGCCGCCGCCGAAGCAGGACGGCCTGTGGCTCCAGCCGTGTGGTTCGTGGTTCGGTTGGCACTGTCGCGGCATCTGGCAGCCTGTGCGTTTGGAATTGCGACCCGCCATCGCGATCACCGACGTATTCGCCGCGCCGTCGGTGCGCGAAGGAAAACTATCAGTCGAGGTTACGGTGTTGGCTGGTGGCGTTGGTGGCAAGGGGCAAGTCGCCGTTGCGATCGAAGAGGCGGGCAAGGTCGTGCTTGATCTCGGTAGCGTCGCGGTCGATGTGCCCGAACGCGGACAAACTGTGGTGCGTCTCGAACGCGCCTGGCCCGATGCGCAGCTCTGGTCGCCGGACGATCCGCATCTGTATCACGCGACGGCGAAGCTCGAAGTCGCGGGCGCGCCGCCGCACACGCGGCAGGTTCGCTTCGGTTTTCGCGAGTTCTGGATCGAGGGCACGGAGTTTCGGCTTAACGGTGTGCCGATTCGCCTCTTCGGCGATTCCTGGCACTACATGGGTCCGGTGCAGCAGAACCCGGCATACGCGCGCACGTGGTACACCTTCGCCAAGCAGGTTGGAGTGAACTGTATTCGCACGCATGCGATGCCCTATCCGCCGTTTTACTTTGAACTGGCGGACGAGATGGGCATGCTGATCATCGACGAGACAGCCGTCTACGGATCGGCTGGCACGCTCGCGTACGATGAGGACGCGTTTTGGGAAAACGCAAGAGGGCACATGCGCCGGCTCGTCCGTCGCGATCGCAACCACCCGTCGATCATCTTCTGGAGCGCGTGCAACGAGACGGTGTGGAAGGGCGGCGAGAAGATTTACGAACCGCTGGCGTCGCTCGGCGCGGAGGCGATGAAGCTCGACCCCTCGCGTTTCGTCAGTTACGACGAGAACGATTGCGATCTCGGCGGCAGAAGCCCGGTACACTGCGGCCACTATGGCACGCCGCAACACTGGGACCGCGCCTGGAAACGCGACAAGCCGCTGATCATCCACGAGTTCAGCGCCCTCTACCACGGCGGCCCGGAAGCAGCCTGCCCCCTCGGCGGCCACATCGTGTATGACACCTTTGAAGCGCGGCTCTATGAGACGGGCAGAGATGCCGCCGACATGTTCCTGAAACTCCGCGCGATGGGCGCAGCGAGTATTACTCCCTGGAACTTGAATTGGTACTGTCTGAAACCCACGCCAGTCACACCTGTCGAAGAAGTGAGTGCCGAGTCAACTGCTGGTGGATCGCCGCTCCGTCGCATCGGGCAGTATTCAGTCACTTTCAACTACTGGGACAGCGACGGATCGAAGGACGTTTGGGCGGCGAATCCAGCGTTGGAACACCTGGCTGAATGTTATAAGCGGCAGCGCTTCTACCTTACCAGCAAAGCCCTGGGTGGTTACGCCGATAACCTGACCAGTGTGGAAGCACTTGTCCTGAATGATGCAGATGCGACCCTTCGAGGGACACTTCACTTTGTGTTGAAGCACCCTTCGGGCAGTTGTTCTGAGGAAATCGCAGCAATCAACCTGAGACCATGGTCGAGGGTACCGGTGCACCTTGAACTGCGTATCCCTCCTTCGCCCGACGAACGACCGTATGAGGCCGCACTGCAACTGCACGATACTGTGGACGACTCGATCATCTACTCAGAGGAGTGGCTCTTCAATTCGTGTGCACGGCTGCATCCGCTTCGTGGGCACGGTGATGTTGGGAATAGCAGCGAAGATCCGAAATGGTCCATGCCGTACCAGCCGCGCAAGATTCTAACAGTTGCCGATTCGAGTTACTCCCGGGAACTGTTGGACTTTCTCGAACTGTCCTTGGGGGACGAAGCAACCATCCGGTCACAGATCGCCAATGGCGAATGCGAAACGCTGGTCCTTGCAAGCAAGGAAGCGCCGCGCAGTCTTCGTGAATGGGTTGACGATCCCATAACCGGAGAGTGGCTGCGCGAGGGTGGACGGTTGGTCGCGCTGCCTGCGACCGTCAAGATAGATGGCACTCCGGAATTGATGCCGCTTCGCCACCGAGTCGATAATCCCATCTTCCTGTGCAGTGCAGACTTCACGAATTCCATGCGCTTGTTGGACCGCAGCGCCGTGTATCGCATCCCGGGCGCGGCTTCGGGCTTCGTATTTCGTCGTCCACCAACGGGGCCCGCGTCGTGCCCCATGGAGATTGGTGATGAGGCCGAGGGGATGGTATACGCGCCTATTGTCAGCGTTGGTTGCGGTCGCGGGCACGTGGTCTTGTACGGAATCGATTTCCTTGCGCTTGCCGATTCCAGTCCTTTCGCGGCTTTCGCTCTGATGCAGAGCGCTCACATGCCGCTCCCGACGCTTGCGAATCGCGAGGCGACGGTCATCGGATCTGAGGAATACCGTGCGTCGTGGCTTCATCGTGAAGCCGGTGTCCGATCAAAATCGAGTGGTGAGGTGTGGATTGTCGACGCGGGAGATGAAGGCGTTCTGGATGATCCACGCCTGAAACAGAGTGCAATCGCGCGGCACCTGCGCGCCGGCAACACGCTCTACCTCGATAACCTCACAATGCGAACGGCTGAACGATGGTCGAGGCTCCTGGATTTGAAGATCAGTTGCCGAGAATCGCATCGATACAACCTCGACAGCTATGGCCTGGTGGAGGGTGTCAACTCTTTTGATACGTGCTGGGTCTCGCGCGACGATGCTCAATTGATCACGCGACTTTGCCTGTTGGCGCCCGACGGTCATGCGTCAGCCACCTGCACGCGTTGGGAAGGTTATCAATCCGCCGCGGAGCAGCACAAGGTCGCAATGATGTACCGCAGAATCGCTCAAATCGAAGCTGATGCCAGTGTTCATGACGAGCACGGATTCGCGAATATCGAGCACGGCGGTGGCCGCATCATCATCAACCAGCTCCTCCTCCGCGAAGCACGCGGGCCCTTCCGGTCTCGGGCGCTGCGTATTTACTCTCGGCTGCTCGATTACCTTGGGGTTGAACGTGACGAGCGGGTGAGTCCGTTGGCGCCGCGCGAACGCCGGGTGGTTGATGCGGACGGGTTCATTACCGATTGGCTCGTGCTCGGGCCGTTTGAAGCCGACGGAGGCCAGCCGCTGGATCGTGCGTTTGTCGATGAAGCGGCGCTGGGTTCGGCTGCGATATCTGTATGCGAGGGTGCGACCTGTGGCGGGCGGATCTGGCAACGCGTGAGTTCGGCATTTCCCCAGGTCGAACTCGACGGCGTTTGGGCGGACGCGCCGGCGCGCGACCGCGTGGCCTATGCCGCGATTCACGTTTACTCGCCGCAGGATCGCTCGGTGCTGCTCGACGCGCCGGACATGATCGCGCTGCGCAGCGGGGCAGACGGCGGCACCAAGCCGTTCCTCAACGGGCATAACGTCGGCCGGTTCGACTTCGTACGCGAACTCGTGCTCGATTCCGATCGCGTCGACGGTTTGCCGCTACGCAAGGGATGGAACCTGCTGGTGATCAAATTGCATAACCCGTCGTCGCCGTGGCGCTTCGCCGCCCGCTTGATGACCGCGTCCGGCGATCCCGCCCGCGACCTCACCTTCGCGCTGGTTCCGGGCGAGAATGCTGGCGACGCTTGAGGCGACGAACGTGCGGCATGACCGAAACCGTTCAAGTTTGTTTGCTGGTTTCGCGCGCTGGTCATCGATTTGGACGTCGCTAAACTGAGCGGCGATGTCGAAGTGTTAACCACGAAGGCACAAAGGCACGAAGGCACGAAGGTACGAAGAACAGCAATGCTGAGTGCTGAATGCTGAATGATGAATGATGACTGACGTTACGGGTGGCACGGACAGGCTTTGCTTGTCCGTGGGCAGTTGAGTGTGGCGCTCTGATTGTGATGCTTGTCGTTTCGTCAGGCTCGTCACGTACGAAGAGCGAATGGCGTAGCGAACACGCTTTGGGAATTACCACTGACAAGCGGAGCTTGTCAGTGCCACCCTGGAGCGATGTGCCAAGTGGTACCAGAATCTGTTCTTCGTGCCTTCGTGGCTTTGTGCCTTCGTGGTTAGCGTCTTGGTGGTTCAGTAGTCGTTGAGATCGCACAAACAAAGAATCCTCCCGATTCGGAGCAATCATGGCAGCAGGGAAAATCCAAGCGTACTACGTCGTCAGCACCCACTGGGATCGCGAGTGGTACGAAGCGTTTCAGCAGTTCCGCTATCACCTCGTTGAGTTGCTCGACGAAGTCCTCGACCTGATGGCGGCTGACGAGCGCTTCGTGTGCTTCCAGACCGACGGCCAGTCGATCATCCTTGAGGACTACCTCGAAATCAGGCCGGAGCGCGCCGAGCAGGTGCACGCCTACGCGAAAGCGGGGCGTCTGCGCGTCGGACCCTGGTACACGATGCCCGATGAGAACATCGTCGCGCCTGAATCGCTCGTGCGCAACCTCGAAGAGGGCATCCGCGTCGCGCGCGACTTCGGCAACATCTCAAAGGCCGGTTTCGTCTGCGATATCTTCGGCCACGTTTCGCAGCTCCCGCAGATTTTCCACGGGTTCGGCATCGACAACGCGTTCCTGTTTCGCGGCGTGAACGAAGACACGCATCGCGGCTCGTTCCGCTGGACCGGCGCCGACGGGAGCGAACTGGTCGTCATGCGCTTCGGCCCCAAGGAAGGTTACTTCGATCTGGCAGCCGCTGTCCGCGGCGGGTTCGATCAAGAGAACGAATTCGAGCTGGAAGCGGGGATCGAACGCCTCGTCGAGTACGTGGACGTGCAGCGCGATCGCATCGGCACCGATGCCGTGCTGCTCTTCGACGGCGGCGACCACATGCCGATCGAGCCGCAAACCATTGCACTGCTCGAAGGCCTCAAGAAGAAACGCCCGGACGTCGAGCTGCACTTCACCGGCCTGGATGAATACGCCGCAGCCCTTCGCGAACGCAAGGATCAGATCACGCGCACGGATCAGGGCGAACTTCGCGCACCCGGCAAGAAGGTCGGCGAAGGCGCTTGGGTGATCCCCGGCGTACTCAGCAGCCGAGTCCAGCTCAAGCAGGCGAACCGGGCGTGCGAAACGCTGCTTTGCTGGTGGGCGGAACCGTTCAGCATGCTGGCGACCGCGAAGACCGGTGCTGCGGACCACGACAGCTACATCCGTCGCGCGTGGCGTTACGTACTGGAAAATCACGCTCACGATTCAATCTGCGGCTGTAGCCCGGACCAGATCCACAAGGACATGGAGTTCCGCTTCGATCAAGCCAAGCTGATCAGCGGCAAAGTCATTGATAATGCGCTCACCGCGATTGCCGCGCGGATCGACCTGCCCGAGTTGGAGGGCGAGCAGTACGCGCTCGTCGTCTTCAACCCGTCGCAGCAGGCGATCGACGGCCCGGTCGACCTCGAACTCTGGTTCGATGAGAACACCAAGAACCTCTTCAACGAGTTCTTCGCATTCGAGCCGAAGGTGGGCTTCCGGCTTTGCGATGCTGATGGCAATGAAATTCCGTACGATCGCGTGAGCTACAAACCGCAGCGCCGCCGCTTCAAGCGCGCCCCGCGCCGCGCCCCCCGCGGGCAGGAGTGCATCGTCGTGCAGGTCACCGCACCGCTGAAGGTGCCCGCGTTCGGCTACACCACGCTCACGATCAAACCGGAAGACAGGCCGACGCGTCACCCCCAGGGCGGAATCGTCACGAGTCACCGCAGCCTGGAGAACGAGCACCTGCGCGTCGAGGTGAATGCGAACGGTTCGGTCGCGCTCCACGACAAGCGCAACAAGCAGACCTACGACAACCTGCTCGTCTTCGAAGATCGCGCGGATATCGGCGATGGCTGGTACCACGGTATTGCGGTCAATGACGAGATCTACTCGACAGCCGCGACTCAGGCGGAGGTGGCAGTCGTGTTCGACGGAACGCAGAAGGGCGTGCTGCGGATCGTGCAGCGCATGCAGGTGCCCAAGCGGTTCTACTTCGAAAAGCAGATGCGCCGCACCGAGGAAAAGGCAGAGCTGCGCATCACGACGGAAGTCACGCTGCGCCGCGGGGCTGACAACCTCGAATGCCGCACGACCATCGACAACACGGTGCGCGATCACCGCGTACGCGTGCTCTGCGAGACGGGCGTGGACGCGAAGACGTACTGGGCGGACTCGGCGTTTGACGTTGTCGAACGCGAGATCGCGCTGCCGGCTGACAATCACCTGTGGAAGGAACTCGCGGTGGAAACGCGTCCGCAGACGAGTTGGGCTGCTATTGCGGATGCGAAACGCGGGCTTGCGATCGTTGCGCCGGACCTGTGCGAGTCGTGCGTGCGTGACGTGCCCGGCAAGCCGTTGGCGCTGACGCTGCTGCGCGGATTCCGCCGCACCGTTTTCACCGATGGTGAAGAGGGCGGACAGATCATCGGCACGCACGCGTTTAACTATCGGCTTGTGCCGTTCGCGGGCGAACCGAATCGCGTAAGCCTCGCCGTACTCGGTCAGCAGATGAACGCCGGCCTGCGCACGATCGAACGGCTGGCGCGCGACAAGCAAGCGGACGGCGCGCCACTGCCGCGCACGGCGGGTCAGCTGTTCATGTCGCCCGGCAATGCCGTGATGACCTCTTTCCGCAAGTATCCGGAGCACGGTTACGTTGAGGTGCGCATCTTCAATCCGTACGACGATACGCATCGCGAAACGCTGCGCTTTGAGGGCGGTATCGTGGAGGCGTTCACCACCGACCTTGAGGGCAACAAGACGGGCAAGCTCGCGCACAAGCAAGATGAGGTCACCGTCGAGCTGGGACCCAAGAAAATCGTCACCGTTGGCGTGACGATGCGTGCATGAGGTTCATGATGAAACGATCCGAGATTAACCAAGCCATTGAACACATGATCGGCTTCGCCGACGGGTTACATTTCAAGTTGCCGCCCTTCGGCCACTTTACGCCCGGCGATTGGCAGACGTGCGGGGCGGCGTACGACGAAATCCGTCGAGCCGGTCTCGGTTGGGATGTCACCGACTTCGGCAAGGGCGACTTCGCGAAGTGCGGGCTCACGCTGTTCACCGTACGCAACGGCGTGCTGAACGACGCGGACTCGAAGACGTATTGCGAAAAGATCATGCTCGTGCTCGAAGAGCAGCTCACGCCGATGCACTTCCACTGGAAGAAAACGGAAGACATCATCAATCGCGGCGGGGGCAATCTCATTTGCCAGGTGCATCGTGCGAACAATGAGGAACGCCTCGGGTCCGACGAAGTGGTCGTGAGCATGGACGGGTGCGAGAAACATGTGCCCGCGGGCAGCAAGCTCGTGCTCAAACCGGGCGAATCGGTCACGCTCACACCCTACGTGTATCACGCGTTCTGGGGTGAGCCGGGCAAGGGCCCCGTGCTCGTTGGCGAGGTGAGCACGGTCAACGACGACGCGAACGACAACCGTTTTCTGGACGAGCTTCCGCGTTACCCGGGCATCGAAGAGGATGCAGCCCCCGTGCGCCTGTTATGTACCGAGTATCCCGCAGCCAAGTAACCATAGCCAGCAAGTAACTACAACTACGAGATTACACTTCCCATGACCAGACGCGAACGCATCATCGCAGCGCTCGAGGGACGCAAGCCCGACCGCGTCCCGCGCGCATACACTGCCGTCCCCGGTTTCGAGATGAACTTTCCTGGCGCGCTCGCCAAGATCGAAGCGCGCTTCCCGCAGGACGTAGCCGATTGCGGCTACCGCATGCCGGAAGGCGCCACGCACGGCGATCCCTACGGCGTGGGCGAGTACGTCGACGAGTGGGGCTGCGTCTTCACCAACGTGCAAGCCGGGATCATCGGCGAGGTGCGCGAACCGATCATTCGCGCCTGGTCCGATCTCGACAAGCTCAAACCGCCCATGCACCTGCTCAGCGGTTTTGATGCCGTTGAACGCACCTGCGCCGCCACCGACGGATTCACGCTCAGCGCGCTACCGATCCAACCCTTCGAACGCATGCAGTTTCTTCGCGGTTCGGAGACGCTCTTTCTCGATCTCGCGATGCAACCGGCAGAGCTGTTCAAGATGCGCGACCTCGTACACGAGTTCAATCTCGCGTGGGCGGAGGCGTGGTGCAAAACGCCGATCGATTGCCTCTTCCTCGCCGACGACTGGGGCACGCAGCAGTCGCTGCTGATCTCGCCGAACATGTGGCGCGAACTGTTCAAGCCGATGTACGCTGAATACCTGGATATCGCGAAGAAAGCGGGCAAATACGTCTACATGCATTCCGACGGGGAGATTTCCGCGATTCTCGACGACCTCATCGAGATCGGCGTAACCGCGATCAACGCGCAGGTGACGTGCATGGACTTCGACAAGCTGCGCGAACGCTTCGCCGGACGCATCACCTTCTGGGGGCAGATGGATCGCCAACGCATGCTCTGCTTCGGCAACACCGATGACGCCAAGCGCGACGTGCAGCAGTTCTACGACAACCTGCGCGGACCCGGCGGGGGGAACATCGTCGCGCAGATGCACATCGAGCCCACCGCGAAACCGGCGAACATCGAAGCCGTGCTCGCGGAGTTTGATCGCCTGAGTACGTAGCGCCTGAGCACGTCATACCTCGCGCATCAGCTCGCGATATGCGCAGAAGTCCGCGTACATGCGCTGGAACACGGTGTGCTTCGTATCGTGGTAGGTCGCGACCTCACCGCCCGCGGGCGTGATGCATGCGCCGACATGGTTGAGTGTCGCCATCGCCTGCGGAATCCCCGAGAAATCACCAGCCGCTACGGCTCCGAGAATGGCCGAGCCCAACAGCACGGCTTCGGGTTCGCGCGGCAGGTGGATGGGGCAGCCGGTAATGTCCGCGTGTTCCTGAAGAAACAGCGGGTTCTTTGTTCCCCCGCCGCACGCAATGATTGCCGCGATGCGGTGACCGGCAGCGTTCATGGCGTCGATGATGTGACGCGTGCCGTGGGCGATGGCCTGAATTGTCGCGAGGTAGATGAGGGCGAGTTCGTCGAGCGTATCCGCAAGGCGCAAACCGCTGATCATGCCGCGCAGCGTCGCGTCCGCGCGCGGCGAACGGTTGCCGTGAAAGTAGGGCAGCACGTGCAGTTCGCGCGTCAGTCGAGCGGTGAAGGGTTCTGCTTTTGCCAATTCCGCGACGCGTACGTTGAGCAGTTCGTAAACGCTCTTGCCCGAACGGTCAGCCTCCGCGCGCAGGTCGGTTGACCTCGCGTGGCTGAGGATCACGTGGTCGATGAGCGCGCCGGTCGCGGACTGCCCGCCCTCGGTGAGCCACATGTCGGGCACCATCGCGGAGAAGTAAGGCCCCCACACGCCCGGTACTTCGATCGCGCCGCGCGCGACCGCCATGTGACACGACGACGTCCCGCCGATCAACGCGAGTCGCCGCGTCAGGTCGGGTGCAGCGCCCTGGTCGCCGGGAAGTCGCGCACCGAGCACGCCGATACCGCCCGCGTGCGCGTCGATGATGCCCACGCTCACCGGAATGCCCGGACGCAGGCCGAGTTCGTCCGCGGCTTGCGGCAGCAGACCCTTGCCAACGGATTCTCCCATCGGGCGCACGCGCGTGCCGATGCGCGTGAACTTCTCCGCGACAAAATCGTCGAGCCCAATGGCGTTGAAGTAGCTTTCGTCCCATTTGCCGACGGTGTCCGCACTACCGGCCTGTGCGTGGCCCAGGTAGGTCCACTTGCACACGGTGGTACACAGCGAACGCGTGTCGTCCCCAGTCGCGCGATAGGTAAGGTAGTCGGGCAGGTCGAGGAATCGCGCCGCCCGGCTCCAGGTTTGCGGCAGGTGTTTTTTCAACCAGCAAAGCTTGGGCGTCTGCATTTCGGGCGAGATGCGCCCGCCGACGTAACGCAGCACGTCGTGACCCAGTGCGTTGATGCGTGCAACCTCAGCCGATGCGCGGTGGTCCATCCACACGATGACATTCTGCGCATCGCTGCCGGTGGGGCTGATGGTGACGGGGTTGTCGTCGGCATCGATGGCTGCGAGCGAGCAGGTCGCGTCGAACCCGATGCCGCGCACAGCGTCCGCGGATACGCCGGCCTGCGAGAGTGCAGCCCGGACTGCATCCCTGCATGCACGCCAGATGTCATCTGTCGACTGCTCGACAAAATCGGGCGCGGGCCGCCAGATCGTGATATCGCACGTCCCGCTGCCGAGCATCCGCCCGGTTGCATCAAACACGCCAGCCCGTGCGCTGCCAGTTCCCACGTCAATTCCGAGGTAGCATTTCGACATGCGTCAATCCGTTCTAGGGTACGTAGCTGTGACCAGAGCGTTTATTGCATGCTGCGCGCCGTCATCGGTTTTGAACCACCAAGGCACAAAGGCACCAAGGACGGAATTGTTGGGTGCCTGACGGACGACGTCTCTTGGGTGGCACTGACAAGCTTTGCTTGTCAGTGGTTGTTCCCTGTAGGCGCTCGCTTCGCGAGGTGCTGAACGTGAAGCGAACGCCTCGTCTTGCCATTGAGTTCAGAACCGACGCGCTGTTCGTGATTGCCCACGAACAAGCAGAGCTTGTCCGTGCCACCCGCGACAGCATTCATCATTCCTCATTCAGCATTCAACATTGCAGTTCTTGGTGCCTTGGTGGTTCAATCCGTTCAGGAGGCGCTGCCCGCGAGCAACCGCACGCGGAATCCGAGCATCTGCGAAAGAGCCGCCATCTCGCCGAGGATGTCGCCATACGCCACCGCGACGTGGTTGCTCATGTAGTGCGCCATGATCGTGTCCTGGCGCACGCCGAGGTCCGCAGCCATGAACGGCCACTGCCGCGTCGTGCCTTCCCACCAGGCGTCGCGTTTTTCCGGCGGCAGGGCGACAACCGCGCCCTTGCCGACGTCCATCCACAGTTCGCCGTCCTTGAGATACGCTCGCGCCCAGGTCATCTCACCGGGCAGCGACTCACCGGCAAACGTTCCGCCGGGTACCGGGAAGTAGGCTGCGGGCTGGCGATACGAATGCACGCCGCGCAGCGTGTTCATGTCGTGGTTGAATGCGAACGCACCGCACGAGCCGCTGTTGAGCAAAACCCAAACGAAACGCCCGTCGTGCTCTCCGCCCCAGCGCACGTCGTGGAACATGACCGCCTGCGGCAAGCCCTTGGCCAGCAGCAAACGCTTCATCATCTCCATCGGCACCAGGTTGCCCTGGTCACCTTCCGTCGCGCAGCTCACCGTGTCGCCGTTCGACTCAGGTCGGCACGCGGAGTTGAGCAAACCTTCGGCGAAGTCCGACGGCGGGCGCAGCGGCAAGAGGCCAAGCTGATATTGCCACCCGACGCAATCGGCTTTGAATTCCTCGAGCAAATCGAGCACGACGAGGTAATCGCGAAGCTGCTCGCGCGTCGCGGATTCGTCGAAGTCGGCTGCCCCGTCCGCGCCGTAGTGAAACTGCACGCCGCGATCCTTCACGAACGCGAGCGCGTCGTCGATACGCTTGGCCGCGATCTCCTTGCCGCGATGGATGATCCAGGCTTGGTCGACCTTGTGCTCGGTGAAGCCGATCGGGTTAAGCCGGCGCGGGCCGAAGTATCCGTTGATCATGCCCATCGAGGTGTCGCCGAGCATCAACGCGAGCACGCGACGTTTGCGGATTGCGTCGTAAACCTGCTGCGCGCGATCGCGGGCTTCGTTGCTGATCGTGACCGCGTAGCCGACTTCGTCCTCGGGATACTGGATTACGCCGCTGCCGCACCATTCGTCGAGCCGTTCCATGAACGCGCTGTCGCGCGTCCAGTCATCGGCTGACGTCCAGATGCGCGAGAACTTGCGCCCCACGCTCTCCAGGCAGGCCCCGGTATTGAGCAAGCCGACCAGGCCCGGCCAGGTGCCCGAGAAATTGCTCGCGAGCAGCAGCGGATTGCTTTTTCCCACGACGCCATCGGTCGTGTGCGGGCCGTAGAACCAGTGTACGCACACCCCGATCATCGGATCGTCGATCGGTCCGAGGCGTTCGATTGATTCGTGCGGCTTGGTGAGAAAACCGGGTACGCGATAGGGCGATCCGCCGAGTTTCTTGATGGCGGACTCCAGTTGCGTGGTGGCGCGTTCAACGTTGTCGAGCGCGAGTTCATTGGGGCGTTGCCGGTAATCACCGGGCCAGAAGACGGCAATCTTGCGAGGCATGGCGGAGTCTCCGCGCGCGGACGGTTAATCGAATGCAATGCACGACTACGCGGGTCATGATACGAACGCGATTCAGCGCGTGCAATTCCATGTGCCACTGCTCTTGAGCAGTGGTCGTGAAATCCAGCGGGCTTCATCGAATGCACCATTGCTCAAGAGCAGTGGCACATCGCGCGTTGTCGTCCAGTCGTATTGCGCCAACAAACTGTGCGATGTCCTGAGAGATAGCTGTCAGTCGCGTTGCTCGGCGATGTCGACCATCGTCGTCGTCACCGGTCGAGGTGGCGGCAACTCGCGATACCAGAAGACGTACATGCCCGCGAGCCCGATGGCAAACAGCGCAAACGTCCAACCGAATGCCGACCAGTTGCCCACGATCGCCAGCATCGGCAGCAGAAACAGCGTGATCTGCCAGAGCAGCGTGAACGGCAGCGCGATGATGTCGTTGCGATTCTCGCGGTTGATCGCGCGCTGCTCTTCCGGTGGAAGTTTGCGGCGCAGCGGTCCCCAAAGACCGAAAGGCCGAGTCGTGCGGTAGAAGTTCTCAAGCACCTTTGGATGCGTGGGCCGGGATGCGAATGTGCCAAGCACCGCGCCCGCGAGGCCAATCAGCGTGATGTAAACGAAACCGCTCAGCTCTGTCGGGAACCACGCTGGGAAAAACCCATTGACAATCACGCCCACCTGCGGAAAGACACGATCGACGACCGCTCCGACCAGCCCGAACACCGTGCCGACCACCACGCCTCCGGCATTGAAACGCCACCAGTAGAACTTGAGCATCCCAGGTACGAGCATGCCCGCGCCCAGGCCCATCATCAGCCACGCCCAGATGTTGTTGATGCTCGTTGCGCTGTAGCCCATGACGAACCCGAGAATCACGATCACCACGATGTACACGTAGTTCATGCTCACGAGTTCGCGGTTCGACGCTGCCGGTCGCCAATAGCGCTGATAGATGTCGCGCACGAAATACGCGGCGCTCATGTTCACGTTGGTGTCGAACGTCGACATCGACGCAGCCAGCAGCGCGATGATCAGCAGACCCCGCAGGCCCATGGGGATGTGGTGTACGATCACCGCGGGCATAATCCGCTCCGGGTTCACCGTTCCTTCGTAACTCACCAGTTTGAGTTTGGTCTGCCACTCCTCGCCGAGCAGGTCGTCCGCGGAAAGCGTGGCTGATAGCTGCGGGAAACGCTCCGGCTGTCGCATCACCCGTGCCAGGGCGTCGTCCCATTTGGATTTCTCAAGATCCGGGCCGAACACCTCGGTGAATTCGGGCGACGCGTGTACCACCTGGGCTGCCCGCTCAATCACCGCCGGATCGGGGAACATGTCGCGCACCATGAACAACCCGAGCACGGCGAAGCTCATCATCATCGGCCAGCGGAACATCATCAGCCAGGTCCAGATGAAGGTGAGTTTGCCGCACTCGCGTTCGTTGCGTGCGCCGTAATACTTGGAGTCCTGCCCGAGCCCCATGCCCAGCAGCACATTCTTCATGAGGTAGAAAAACGCGAACATCAACAGCAGGTTGTAGCTTTCGTATCCGCGTGGCATCTGCACGTGGGCTGCGGGCGCTGCCGACGTCCAGTGCTGCGTGCCGGTCACCTGCTCCGCGAGCGCTTCGAGGTTGCCGTCGAAGCCCGCCAGCTTCGAAACCGCGAGCACGATGATCACGATCACCATGCCGAAGATGATGAACGCCTGGAAAAGGTCGGTATACACCACGCCATAGAAACCCGCAGCCATGGTGTAGAGCGTCGCAACGCTGATCATGATGATCGCGCAGTAGAGCGGTTCGAGGGGAACGAACATCGACAGAAACAACCCCACGCCCTTCGTCATGTACGCGAGCCCGCCCACCATGCCGACCATCACCGCGATCGCTGTCACGATCCGCGCGAACTGTCCGCCGATCCCGTCGCCGAAGCGATAGACCATCCACTCCGCACCGGTCATGCAGTTTGAACGTCGGTTCCACTTGCCCACCCAGAGCAGCATGACTGCGAGCACGAGCACCGCGCCGCCGCGGAATTCGATGTACAACCCGCGCGGACCCAGCATGAAGAGAAATGAAACGATGAGCATCGTCCCCGCAACGTCGAGCATCGACGACATGCCCGACGCGCCCAGCGCCCACCAGGGCAGCTTCTTGCCGCCGAGGAAGTAATCCTCAAGGCTTGCGGAGGCTTTGCGCTGTAGGATAAATCCCAAGGCCAGCAGGCAGACGAAGTAGATGACGATGACGAGGTAGTCGAATGCGTTGAGGAATTGCACGGTCAGATCCTCGCTCGGGCGATGCAGCGAAGGCTGCGAACCAATAGCGTAGATACTGTGCTAGCCGTTTGTTCGCAACACGCCCGCGACAGTTCATGATGGGTCAGTTTGGGTGGCACGGTCTTGCGCAGCAAGGCCGTGGTCTGTTCCCGGCTGCTCCATGGCCTGACTTCGGCAGACCATCCCACCCCGGCGCATCAATGTGAACCACAAGACAGTTTTGATTGAAAGCTATCGTTCACTCGTTCTGCTTTGGCGGTGGACTTGTCGCGTTGTCGGGCGGTGCGTCGATTCAACGCAGCGCATTGCTTTGCCAGACAACCGGCCAAGTGAGTGTGATCGGCGTGGAGTCTACGGCGACTTCCCGATGCACCGGGCTTTTCCCGTCCCATTGCCATCCAGATCGCGCTTGCATCGCGTCCGGTCCTGCGCCGATGAGTTGAACGTCCATGCGCCTCGGCGAAGCGGACGTGAGCGTGAGGGTGGCGGTGGTTCCGTCGCGTTCCACGGTGGCGGAGACGCCGTCGAAGGTGACGAGTTTTCGCGTGCAGGCCGGCCAGACTTGCAACACGCGGCGATCGTCGACCGCGACGACGCTGGCGTCCATGTCTTCGTGCCGCGGGATGAGTGTGTCGAGGTCTTCGGGGAAGCGGTAGAGCAGCGCACCGCCGCGAACGAACAGCGGAACGCGCGCCAGCGGCGCGTCGACCGCTATCCGCTGTCCACCGGGGAATCGCTGCCCGCTCCAGTAGTCGAACCACATCGCGTCATCGTCTGTCTTTGGCAGATAGACCGAGCGCTGCGTACCGCTCTGGTACATCGGCGCCACCAGCAGGTCATGTCCCAGCAAATACTGGAACTGGCAGCGCACCGCGTCGTGGTCATTGGGAAAGGCCAACACCATGGGCCGGATGATCGGCATGCCGGTCGCAGCGGCTTCCTGGGCTGCGTTCATCAGGTACGGTGCGAGGCTGGTGTGCAGCTTCGCAAACGTGTGGTAGATGGCGAGCGTTTCGTCATCGAAGTCCCAAGGCCCCAGGTTGCAGGTCATGTGTACCTGCATGAGTGGCGAGAGCGCGCCGAACTGCGTCCAACGGATGAAGAGTTCCTTCGTGGGCGTGCCCATGTATCCGGCGATATCGCTCGCCCACATCGGCATGCCCGAGAGGGCAGCGTTCTGCGCCGCGAGAATCGCGCCCGGGAACCCGTTGTCGAAGGAGAAGTCGGCTGCGTTGTCACCCGCCCAGCCAAAGGGGTACTGTTGCGCTCCCGTGAACCCGCTGCGCGCAAAAAGTACGCCGTCGCCATCGAGTCGCTCGTCGATGTAGCCTTGGGCTGCTTGCAGATAGAGCGCCGCGTAGCGGTTCTTCATCACGTCCGCGGTCGAACCGTCGTGAAAAACCGCGTCCGCGACGAAGTTGCCCTCGCCGTCGTCGCACTTGATCGCGTGCAGCCCCCAGGGGCGCGTTTTGTCGATTTGATCGTGCCACCAGGTCACGGCATCGGGATTGGTGAAGTCGACCAGCCCGCCGCGACCCTTCCACCAGTCGGTGATCATCGGCTCACCGTTCGGTCGTTTGACGAGAAACCCGCGATCGCGCGCCTCGGCGAAGTTGGGCGAAGCGCCTTCGACGATGCCGGTCATGTCGATGCGGTTCTCGCTGTTGATGAACGGTGTCAGCCAGAAGCATGGGTAAAACCCCAGCGCGCGAATGCGCGCGAAGAGCGCCTGCGGGTCGGCGAACTGCTGCTCATTCAGCGTGAAGTCGTTGTAGCCCGTCTCCCAGGGACTGTCGATCACGATCACCGACCCGGGCAGGTCGTGCTTCCGCGTCAGTTCCGCGTCGGCGAGCAGTTCTTCGCGGTTGCGATGCACGTCGCGACTCTTCCAGGGCGCGAACGACCACATCGGGGGAACCTTCGGCCTGCCGGTGAGCCGCGTGAATTCGTCGAGCATCGCGGCGAAGCCGGGCCCGTTGATCAGCACGACGCGCAGCACGCGGCAGTGGTAGTTCAACAGCACGAGGTCACGCGTGGTCGCGTTGAAGTCGAACGTCGCCGTTTCGGCATTGTCGACCCAGAGCGCATAGCCGCGTGTGCTCATGTAGTAGGGGATCGGTTTGTACGTTACTCCGCCCTTCGAGCCGGGATGGTCGATGCTCGCGATCGGAAGGATCTCACCCTTGTGGTTGAGCGAATTGAACCGCTCACCGGTGCCGTAATACCACGAACTGTCGCGCACGCCCGCGACAAAATCGTGCGCCGCGCCGTCGAGTGCGATCCAGCGCACCGCGACCGCCGACGTCGATACCCGCTCCAGTTCAATGCGCACAGTATCATTGGCGAACGCGGTTTCGATGTTGGATGATTTCTCGTCGGGCGCAACTTGATGCCATCGCGTTTGCACGACGCCGTCGACAAGGAGCGCGGGCAACACCAACGTATCGCGAACAGCCGATGCTGCGTCGAGGAACTTGATGTGTACCTCGCCACGATCAGCCTCTACCTGGAATTCAACCCCACCGCGTGAGCCCGCCTCGCCGCCAAAAGCAAGCGAAGTCGAGATCATCATACAGAAAACGCAGTTCAATCGTGAAAGCTTCATTGTTCATTCCCAAAGCTGACAGGTCGCACCGATGACCGTATGCATACCCGCAACACCGCGAATGAACAATGAGCTATTGTCCTAATGGCACAGGGTCACGTCGGGTGGCACGGTCATGCGCAGCAAGGCCGTGGTTGGCATCCCAGATACCCCATGGAGAGACCGCGTCAGATTACGCCACCCCAGGTCGGCAAAGTGACCCACCACGTACCTTGGCGAGGCGCGAATTGCGACCGTTCAACTCAGTGGGCGGTGGAGTCGGGCGACGTTTCCATGCGAAACGGAAGCGACACGACGAACTCGGTCCCCGCCCCCACTTGGCTCGCAATGCCGATCGTCCCGTTGTGCGCCTGTGCAATCGAGCGGCAAATCGCCAGTCCCAGACCGCTGCCGCCGGTCGCACTCGTGCGGGCGGCGTCGGCGCGATAGAAGCGGTCGAAGATGCGTGCGATGTGCTCCGGCGCGATGCCCGGCCCGTTGTCACTCACCCGCAGCTCTACGTTTTCATCCGCCGGGGCGACGCTCACCATCACCCGCCCGCCGTTCGGCGTGTAGCGCAGCGCGTTGTCCAGCAGGTTGCTGAGCAGTTGGCGAATACGCGTGTCGTCGCCGAACATCTCGACGGGTTTGCCGTCGGCCAGCGAAAGCTCAATGTCGCGTTCGTTGGCGATCGCGCCATACAGATCGACCATGTCGCGGGCGGTTTCGGTCAGGTTCACCGGACCGGTTTGCAGGAAGCTGCGTCCCGCGTCCGCGCGCGCGAGCAACAGCAGGTCATCGGCGATGCGCGAGAGCTTGTCGAACTGATCGATGCTCTCCTCAATCACCAGCCGAAGTTCCTCGACATCCGCCTGTTGATTGAGCGCGATCTCCATGTTCCCGCGCAGCGCCGCGATGGGCGTGCGCAGTTCGTGCGCCGCGTCGGCAGTGAAGCGCTGGATTTCACCGAACTGTCGTTCGAGTCGCGCGAGCATGTCGTTGAGCACGCCCGCGAGCGCGTCAAGCTCGTCGCCAGTACCCGAATGCGCCAACCGCGCCGTAAGATTCTCCGCGCCGATCCGTCGCGCCGTATCCGTCATTCGCCGCACGGGCTGCAAGCTCCGTCCCGCCAGCACCAACCCGCATACCACGGACAAACCCGCGGCCACAGCCATTGCGGCAAAACACAATTGTCGAAATCCGGCGAGCGACGACGCAAAATGATCAAGTCGGTAAACCGCCTGCGTTTGATAGCGGTTCTTGTCCGCCAGCGTCACCCATTGGCTGCATATGCGATACGGCCAGGGAGCGCCCGCGGGCTGCAGCGTATTGAACACCACCCCGCTGCTCGATTTCGGCAGCGTGACCGCATCATCGGCTGGGTGAAACGCGTCGTGCGTATCACTCGTAACGACGAGCTTCCCCGACGCGTCGAGCAGGCGAAAAGTGAGGTCCTTGCGCAGTCGGCTCCCCAGTTCCCGACGAATTCCGCCTTCGATTTCGTCAAAGCCCAGGTGCTGCTCCTCCTCGACGATGGTGGTGAATTCCTGCATCTCACCTTCAAGGAATCCATCAACTTCGCGGCTGAGTGAGTAGGAGAGACCGATGTAGAGCAGCGTACAGATCAGGGCGCAGGTGCCCAGCGTGATCGTCGTCCACCAAAGCGTAAGCCGGGCCCGGATGGTCGCAAGAAACCGACGCGAGTTAACCGGCTTTGAGGACATATCCGCATCCGCGCACGGTATGAATCAGCGGTGAATCGAAACCGGCATCGACTTTACGACGCAGCCGGTTGATGTGTACGTCGATTACGTTCGTCTTGGGATCGTGACGCATGTCCCAAATGCGTTCGAGAATCATCGTGCGCGAAACGACTTCGCCCGCGTGCCGCGCCAGGTATTCGAGCAACGCGTACTCACGCGCGGAGAGGTCGATCCGCTGCCCGGATCGCTCGACCGCCCGCGTCACCACGTCAACCGTGAGGTCGCCAACGCTGATGGGATTATCCGCGAGGGTCTGGCCGCGACGCATCACCGCGCGAATCCGCGCCAGCAGCTCGACAAAGCTGAACGGTTTGACGAGGTAGTCATCGGCACCCAGGTTCAGCCCGCGCACGCGATCATCGAGCGCGTCGCGCGCGGTGAGGCAGATGACCGGTGTGGCGATGCCCTGTTCCCGCAGCGCCCGCAGCACGCTGAACCCGTCACGCTGCGGAAGCAGAAGGTCGAGCACGATGACGTCGTAGTACTCCGTGGTCGCAAGGTGCAGACCGGCATCGCCGTCCCCAGCCACGTCCACGGCGAAGGCCGCTTCCTGCAATCCGCGTTCGATGAACGACGCGACCGCGTTTTCATCTTCGACCACAAGCGCGCGCATGCCTGTACCTATCTCCAGGGGTTTCTCGCCCGCATTGTACGCGCAGCCGGCTGCCACCGCACGTCTCAAGTGCACGGTGTTGGGACGCGGGCCATCCGACCCGGGATCATTAAACGATTGTCATATACCCGCCATCCGCCTGCCATCTTGGGCCAGTACATTTAAGCCCTTTAATCTGGCGACAGCGTCGTCGCCGATCGCTTACAATGAACCCGCGAGTTCCTTCAAGCAGCATGGACGCTGAGAAGGCTTACCGATGGCACGCTCAAGAAGACTCTTGCTCAATCCCTGGACCCTAGGTGTTTTCACGCTTGTCGTCTGCCTGTGGGGCATCCGCGGCGGACCCAGACTCGGTGACCATGAGTGCATCAACGCGCAGTGTGCGCGGCAGATGCTGCAATCCGGCAATTGGCTTGTCCCAACGCTGGGCGAGGCGCCGCGCATCCGCAAACCACCCCTCGGGTCCTGGCTCATCGCCGCGTCCACCTGGCTCGTTGAACCCGCCAACTCGCGGATGCCCGTCAACGAACTTTCCGCACGCCTCCCGCAAGCGCTCGCTGCCGTGGTCAACGTGTTCATCATTGCGTGGATGGCGACGCGCATGTATGGCCGGCGCATCGGGAAGGTCGCGGGCCTCGTCGCTGCCGGCAGCCTGCTCACGCTCTACTTCAGCCACAGCGCGCTCATCGAGATGACGCTGACGCTGTTTGTCACCTTGTCGTTCGCCAGCTTCTGGCGCGCACTCGAAGGCGAAACGGTGAATCGCCGCTGGCTGGCCGCCGGTTACGTCGCCTTCGCGCTGGCGATGCTCGCGAAGATGCCGCTGCCGCTCGCCGTCGTCGCGCCGCCGATCTTCATCTTCTGGGTGTTCGTGACACCGGCATTGGCGCTCGCGGAACGTACCGCACCGCTGGAGCGGCGCTGGCAGTCTGAACTGTGGATGGGTGTGCGGACGCAGTTGCGCTGTATTTGGCGACTGTGGTCCACGCCGGGCGTGCTTGCCGTGTTCGCGCTGTGCGGCGGGTGGATCTACATCGTCGCAGCCCAGTCGGATGGCGTGTGGCAACTCTGGCGACAGGAATACATCGATCGCTTTACCGGCGGGATGGCTGATCGCTCGCACCCATTCTGGTACTACCTGCCCGTCGTGTTCGGGATGGTTGCGCCCTTCAGCCTGCTGCTTCCGGAAGCAGTCGCCGCGCCGTGGATGCCGCGCTATCACCGCTACCGCCGAGCGAACGCGTTCCTGCTCACCTGGGGCATCAGCGGATTGCTCGTGCTCAGCGCGTCCGCGTTCAAACGCCCGCACTATCTGGCTGCGGTCATGCCGCCGTTCCTGATTCTGCTCGCACCCGTGGTCGATCGCTTCTTCCTCGTCGGCGGCGAAGAACGGCGCCGTGGAATCCGCGCATTCTGCAACGCGCTCCCGTTCATACTGTCAGCCGCAGCCATCGCCGGTGCGGTTATGCTTACCCAGCAATTTCCCGGCATCGGACGCGGGCCGTTCGTCGCCTTGATCGCGTTGGTCGCGCTCTGGACGGTCGCATCGATCAGCTTCCGACGCGGGCAGGGGACGGTCAGTCTGGCCACGATCATGCTGGCGAGCCCGGTCATGCTCGCCCTGGGCTGGACGCTCGCTGCCTACGACGAGCAGAACAACGATGTGAAGATCCCCGCGCTGGCGTCAGCCATCGCCGATTCCCAGGCGCGTCCGGGCTGTCCCATCGTGCAAATCGACAGCCGGATCGACGCCCGGCTGATGTTTTATGAGCACCTGAATATCGAGCAACTCTTTACGCCCGTGCAACTCGCACGCATGCGTCCGAATCGCTCATCGCTGTCGCAGGCGGTCATGGACGCTGCCGGTGAGCGCGTGCGTTCACTGCTGGCGGCCGATCCGGACACACTGTTTATCCTCAAAGCCGAGCACTTCGATTCGCTCCGGGGTGACTATAATTTGCCGCTGGTCGAATTGGCGCGGGTCGCGCTCTCACGCGACGACCCTTCGAATGCCAGCGTCATCCTGGGACGCGACGACGGCGCGGTTTCGCTCGAACCCCGCGCGATACCCGCCGCGAACGCGCCACGCCAGGGTGACCGGAAACGCGACGACACCCATCAAGAACCGGTCTCGTAAACCTCGCGATGCCGGTCGTCTGAAAGGAGACCTGACATGGCGAGCCGGGCAAACCTCGGGATAATGGTATTCACAATGATCGCAATCGGTTGCCTCGCGCAGCCGGCAGCGGCGCAGACCGCGATGCAGGACGTCGGCGTCAGTCGCGACTTCGACATGCAACTGCACGCCGCCGATGCCGCGCCAACCGTCCAACTGGCAGCTTACGAGCAGTCGTACCTTCCCGAAGAGGGTGACGACGAAATGGGCGGCGCGATGAACGATGACATGAACTGGGACCTCGCCGGTCCCTACGAAATGCGCAGTGCCGATCCCGAACCCGCCGGTGTCGTCGAACTCAAGAACATCTTCGGCTGGAGCACCACCAAGGGCGAAAGCGACGAATTCGAATACGAGTTTGAGATCGAATGGGGCGTCAACGAAGACCACGAACTTATCTTCGAAGTACCAGCCGAGTTGGGCGACGGCGCGGTTGAAGGCAACGGCGATCTTGAGCTTGGCTGGCACTGGCGACTGTGGCGCGAGGGCGAGTGGATGCCCGCGTTCGCAATGCGTAACTTCGTGCATCTGCCCACCGGGTACCATTCCGGCGGGGTGGACTACGAATGGATCGGCCTGTTCACCAAGAGCATCATCCCAGGCAAGCTGCGCTTCGACGCCAACCCGTTCATCAAGTCGGTGAATGACCACCGCGAGGAGGAAGCGCGACACTTCCTGTGGGGCGGTTCCTTCGGTCTGGACTGGCGTGCGAGCGACGAACTCATCCTCGTCGCACTCTATCGCTACGAAACCGGCGAACTCGAAGGCACGCGCGACAACCACTACGTGCAGATCGGTGGCGAGTGGGACCTCGACGAACACAGCGAAATCGGTTTCAGCACGACCGTTGGCTTGGATGGCGACGAGAACGGCCCAGCCCTCGGCGCGAAGATCAGCTACATCTACTCGTTTTGATACTTATTCTACGAGGACCGGCGCTGGGTTAGTCGCGCCGGTTACTTCGAAGCAGCTTGCGTGAGCGCGGTGCCGTTGGTTGTCATGCCGGCGGTACCGCTCACTTCTTCGTCCGCCTTCAGTTTCGTTCGCCACTCGGCGAGCTTGTCGGATTGCGCTGTCGCGCGATACAGCGCGACGATGTCACCCACCGCGACCTGTGTGCGGCGATCGTCCGGACCGGCAGTGCCTGCGAACAGATCGTACGCCTTGAGCAGTTTTGCTTCCGCGTCGTCGAAGCGTTCGAGCTTGGTCAGGCACTGGCCCCAGCCCAGGTACGCCCCAGCGATGTTGAGCACGTCCTCAGTGTGCGACCGCTCCCAGCGTTTGACCATCTCCTGGTAGAGTTCCTCACTCGCGGCGAAGTCGCCTTTGTCGTCGTACAGCCGGGCAATGTCGCGCAAGCAGAAGATGGTGTCGGGATGGTCTTCGCCGAGTACTTCGGTGTGCAGCTTCAGGGCGGTGCGATGCAGTTGCTCGGCTTCATCGAAGCGCCCCTGCATGCGGCGCAGCGTGCCCAAGTTGCACATCGAGAGCATAGCGTGCGGATGCTTTTCGCCCAGCACGCGCGTGCGCGCTTCCAACGCGGTTTCGAGCAGCGGTTCCGCTTCCGCAAGATTGCCCTGCTGCATGTACGCGAAACCGAGATTGTTCAGCGTCACCAATGTTTGCGGATGATCATCGCCAAGCACCTGCTGCTGCGCTTTCAGCACTTCCTGCAAGATCCCGATTGCTTGATCGGCTTGGCCGATGAGGTTGTAGAATGACGCGAGATTGTTTCCGCACGTCAGCGTAAGCGGATGCAGCGGGCCCGCCATTTTCTGCGACAGGGCATACGCCTCCTTGTACAGCGCGGCCGCGTCATCGTAGCGGTCCAGCACGGCATAGAGCTGTCCGAGATTGCCGACCATCTGAACGAGGTCGAGATCATCGTCGCGCGCCGAGGCCTTTCCGATTTCGACGCCGCGCTCCATCAGCGGGATCGCCTCCGCCTGCTTGCCGGCGCGCTGGAGCACGAACGCGAGGCTGTTCATGGCCGTCGCGGTCTCCATGGTGTTTTCTCCATTGACGCGCCGGCTGAACTCGTAGAGCCTGCGGAACAACCTCTCCGCCTCATCGTAGTTGCCCATGTGGTACTCAACGGCTGCCAGCGACGTCACGGCTTCGCGGACGCCGATGTCGTTTGGTGGCAGGTTCGCATCGCGCAGCTCGACGGCGCGCTGGAGGTGGGGCAGCGCGGCCGTGAGTTCGCCGAGCTGCGTATAAGTCGCGCCCAGCGTCGTGCGAATGGCCGCTTCGACCAGCGGTTCGTCGGGGAATTTGCCGTCGATGTGCGCCGCGGCTGCGTCAAGTGCAGCCCGCAGCGTGATGTTCGGATCGGACGTGTTCTGCGGCGAAACCGCAGCCAACAGGTCATCGTTGAGAAATGCGTTGACCGCCGTCGCGATGCGCGCCTGCCGCTGCGCTTCCACCGTGCTCGCCTCCGCGATCTCGCGCTGCGCGCGTTCAGCTTGACGCGCCGACTCGGCGCGCAAGTAGAGCACCGTGCTCAGCACGCCGCCCGCGATCAACGCGAC
Source organism: Phycisphaerales bacterium (assembly GCA_020639095.1). GTDB lineage: Bacteria > Planctomycetota > Phycisphaerae > UBA1845 > UBA1845 > JACKHG01. The sequence goes on from JACKHH010000018.1 coordinate 64,680, forward strand.
GATGGCGCACAGCGACGCCGCGGCGAACCCGCGATTGCGCCGCGCGAACACGCGAAGCTGGTAGATCACGCTCGGAGGCCGGGCGGAGATGGGGTGACCGGTAAGATAATTCTGAAGGTCGCGGCGGAACTCGTCGGTCGATTGATAGCGGCGGTGCGGTTCCTTCTCGAGCGCTTTGAGCACAATCGTTTCGAGGTCGCCGCGCAGCCTGCGGTTGTGCGCGCCGAGGCGCGTCGGCTGCGATTCGCGAATGCGTCGCGCGGCTTCGATGATCGTGAGATTGCGCACGTGGTAGGGCAACTCGCCCGACATCAGTTCGTGGAGCAGCACGCCCAAGGCGTAAACATCGCTGCGCGTGTCGATTGCGCTGGGGTCAGCCTCCACCTGCTCGGGCGACATGTACTGCAACGTGCCAATGAGCTGACCGATCTCGGTGCGCAGCGTGGTCACGGACAGATCGGCATGCGTCGCGCGGGCCACACCGAAGTCGATCACCTTCACGTGCCCGTCGCTGTCGACCAGCACGTTGCCCGGTTTGAGGTCGCGATGAATGATGCCGTGCTGATGGCCATGCTGGATCGCGTCGCAAACTTTGAGGAACAGCTCGACGCGCGCGGGCGTGGAAAGATGGTTGTCCTCGGCGTAACGCGTGATCGGCTTGGCGTTTGCGACATATTCCATCGCGAAGTAGGGCATTTCGCGATCGTCCACGCGATGCACGCCCGTCTCGTAAACCTGTGCAATGCCGGGGTGCCGCAAGCGCGCGAGGATCGCGGACTCATACTCAAAGCGCCGCCGCGCCGACTCCGACGCCAACCCCTCGCGCATCACCTTGAGCGCCACCGCGCGCTGCGGGTTTTTCTGCATGGCTTCGTAAACGATGCCCATGCCTCCGCCACCGATCACCCGCAGAATTTCGTAGTCACCGATGCGCCGCGGCATTGACGAGTCGCCTGCCGCGTCGAAAGCAACGGCTGCTACGGGTGATTGCAGCAGGGCAGTCTCAGCCGCACTGTCCCCGAGAATGCGTTCGACCTGCACGCGCAGCTCCGCGTCATCGCCGCACGCGTCAGCCAAGTAGGCCAAGCGCGCCGCGCCCGACCGCTCAGACGCAGCCATCACGATCTGTTTCATCTGCTGATAGCGTTCAGGCGTCACGCGCTACTCTCCATCAGACCGTCGCTCAGCCTTTCCGCGAGCCAGTGCTTGGCCATTTTCCAATCGAGTTGCACGGTGCGCGGCGCGACGTTCAGAGCCGACGCCACTTCATCCACCGTGAGTCCGGCGAAGAAACGCAGCTCGGCGATCTGCGCTTGCCGCGCGTCGAGACGCGCCAATTCCTCCAGCGCGTCGTGCAGTGCGAGCACGTCGATCATCGAATCGTGCGACGGTGTCGCGAGTTCGCTGAACGTCACGTACTGCCGCACGAGATCGCCGCCGCGCTTGGCTGCCTGCTTGTCGCGGGCGTGATTGATCAGCACCTGGCGCATCGCGGTCGCAGCCACACGGAAGAAATGCAGGCGATCGCTCCACTGATCCGCATCACCTGCCGGTGGACGCACGAGCTTGAGGTAGGCTTCGTGTACGACCGCGGTCGGATCAAGCGTATGCCCCACGTCCTGGCTGCGGAAGAGTCGGCCCGCGAGGCTGCGCAGCTCCGCGTACACCAGCGGCATCAGTTCGTCGGCTGCCCGCGAATCCGCAGTCCCGATCCGCCGCAGCAGCACCGTCACGTCGCCCTGACGCCCGTTTTCGTCCATGACACTCTGATCTGCGATTCGCGTACCCGACCGGAAATCCACAATTTGCGAAATGTTTTGCGCCCCGCACGCCCGGACCGTGTTTCTACCTACAGGACCGGAATTCGGGCGATCCCCGCAGACTCGACAGAAGAATAACAGCCCCGGCAACAGCGTGCGGCCCATCCGCCGCCATTGTAGTGGGCACGACAAATCCAAGAAAGGGAAAGACATGATAACCCGCACTGCCGCAACCAAGAACGGCGAGAAACGGTCACACGACAACGGCAAATCGCGCGATCCGCACGCGAACTCGACGGCGCTCGGCGATTCCCGGGGAATCCGTGATGGGGGAGTTTCCGAACCGCGGACTGCCGCCGTGGCTGAATTCGCTGCCGACGTCTTCTCCGAACGCGTCATGCGCGACCTGCTGCCCGAAGCGGTTTACTACTCGCTCACCCAGACCATCCGTCAAGGCCGGCGACTCGACGAGTCCGTTGCGGAAGCCGTCGCCAACGCCATGCGTGAATGGGCCATCGCCCGCGGCGCGACGCACTACTGCCACTGGTTCCAACCGCTCACCGGCTCGACCGCGGAAAAGCACGAAGCCCTCTACATCTCCGACGGCAACGGTGGGGCGTTGACCTCCTTCGGCGCGTCAGCACTACTTCAAGGCGAACCCGACGCGTCGAGCTTCCCGTCGGGCGGACTGCGTGCGACGGCGGAGGCCCGCGGCTACACCGCGTGGGACCCGACAAGCCCCGCGTTCCTCACCCGCTACGGGGGCAACATCGCGCTGTGCATTCCGACCGTCTTCGTCTCGTGGACCGGTGAAGCGCTCGACAAGAAGACTCCGCTGTTGCGTTCGATCGACGCGCTCTCCGAGCAGGCCATGCGCATCCTCCACATCTTCGGGACCGACAACGGCGTCTCCCGCGTGCGCACCACCGTCGGCGCCGAGCAGGAGTACTTCCTCGTCGATGAACCGCAGTTCTTCGAGCGGCCGGACCTGCTCATGTGCAGCCGGACGCTCTACGGCGCGTCGTCCGCGAAGAACCAACAGCTCGCGGACCACTACTTCGGGCCGATTCCCGAGCGTGTTCGCGCGTTCATGGCTGAGGTTGAGGCGTCGCTCTACCGCCTCGGTGTTCCCGTACACACGCGACACAACGAGGTGGCGCCGGGGCAGTACGAAATCGCGCCGCTCTTTGAAGAAGCGAACGTCGCCTGCGATCACCAGATGCTGCTCATGGAGACGTTGACGCGCGTCGCCACGCGCCACGGCCTGCGGGCGCTGCTCCACGAAAAGCCCTTCGCGGGAATCAACGGTAGTGGAAAACACAACAACTGGTCGATGTGTACCGACACCGGCGTAAACCTGCTCGATCCGCAGGACGAAACGCACACCAACCTGCAATTCCTCGTGTTCCTCGTCGCGGTGATCGCTGCCGTGGATGAGCACGCGGCATTGCTTCGCGCGTCGGTCGCGTCCTCGGGCAATGATCATCGCCTGGGCGCGAACGAAGCACCACCCGCGATCATGTCGATTTTCCTCGGCGAAATGCTCACCGACATCGTGCGCCAAGTGGAAGCCGGGGAAATGACCCGCACGCTTTCATCGGCTGTCCTTGATCTCGGCGCCCGCACGCTGCCGCAGATCCCGCGGCACGCCGGCGATCGCAATCGCACGTCGCCGTTCGCCTTCACCGGCAACAAGTTCGAGTTCCGCGCCGTTGGCAGTTCGATGACCTGCGCCTGGCCGAACACCGTCATCAACACGATCGTCGCGGAAAGCCTGGCGAAGATCGCGGACCGCCTTGAGAAAACACTCAAGGGCAACACGTCGCCCGAGAAACTCGCATCAGTCGTCTTTGAAGTGCTCGGCGATCTCATTCGCAAGCACAAGCGCGTGCTCTTTGACGGCGACAACTACAGCGAAGCCTGGCACGCGGAGGCGGAACGTCGCGGCCTGCCCAATCTCCGCGACACCGCCAGCGCCCTCCAGACTTTCGGCGAAGGCAACGTCGTCAAACTGTTCGAGCGGCACAAAGTCTTCAACCCCAGCGAACTCAAGGGGCGTCAGAACATCCTTGCGGAGAAGTACGCGACCGAGGTGCGCATCGAAGCCGACACCATGCTGATGATGGCCCGGCAACTCATCGCACCGGCGGGCACGCGCTACGAACAGGAACTGGCCACCGCCCTGGCTGCGACCCGCTCCTCAGGCCTCGACACCAGCCGGCGCGAACGCCTCCTCAAGGAGATCGCGGTGCTCAACGAGAGCCTGCAAATGCAGATCGACTTCGTCACCGCATGGCTCGACGGTGCGGGCGAACCCGCTGACAGTGCTGTGGGTGAGGCTTGTCGCGTCGCCAGCGAGCTGAAACCGGAGATGGACAAACTGCGTAGTTTGGCTGATCGCCTCGAAGCGATTGTTCCGATGGACTCCTGGCCCCTCCCCTCGTATCGAGATTTGCTCTTCATCAAGTAGAATAGGGGCGGTTCCGGGCCGGAATGCAGAAACCCAACAGGACGCGACAAGGACGACATGGTATGAACCCGCCAGTCAGACAAAACGAATCGATCTCGGTTCGCAGCAGCACCGAGCGCTTCCGCATCCTGGCTGCGCTCAACGAGTTGCACCTGAAGTATCGCAGTCTCGGTGAAGGCGCGGTGGCGGACTACATTCCCGAACTCGCCCGTGCCAATCCCGATTGGTTCGCCATCTGCGCGGTCACGCCCGATGGCCAGGTCTACGAGATCGGCGACTACGATCAGCAGTTCACCATCCAGTCGATGTCCAAACCGTTCGTGTACGGCCAAGCGCTCGAAGACCATGGTCGCGACAACGTGCTTCAGCGCGTCGGCGTCGAACCGACCGGTGACGCGTTCAACTCGATCATCAAGCTCGACGCGACAAACCGCCCGCACAATCCGTGCGTGAACGCGGGCGCGATCGCGACGACCAGCTTGATCAAGGGTAATGGCCCGACGGAACGGCTGAACCGCATGCTTGAGTTGTTCCGCAAGTACATCGGTCGGAAGGTGTACGTGGACATGTCGGTGTTCATGTCGGAGCGCACAACGGGCCATCGCAATCGCGCGATCGCCTACCTCATGCTCAACTTCGGCATGATCGAAAGCGACGTCGAGCAGATCCTCGACCTCTACTTCCAGCAGTGTTCGATCCTCGTGACCTGCCGCGATCTCGCGGTGATGGGCGCGACGCTGGCCAATGGCGGCGTCAATCCGCTCACCGGCGAACGCGCGCTCGACCCGCAATACATCCGCGACGTGCTCACCGTGATGTACACCTGCGGTATGTACGATTATGCCGGTGAATGGGCGTACACCGTCGGCCTGCCCGCGAAGAGCGGCGTGTCTGGCGGCATCATTGCGGTGGTCCCGAACAGTTTGGGGATTGCCGTATTTTCGCCGCGACTCGATCAGCGTGGCAACAGCGTGCGCGGCATCCGCGTGTGCGAATCGCTTTCGCAGAACTTCGGCATGCATCTGTTCGACGCGCTGCTCGATCAGCCCATGGCGCTGCCGGCGGAAACGCCCGCAAACGTCGTGCAGGCTGATCCCGGTGCGACCGACACACCGGTAGCCACCAACGGTAAGTGCCGGATGTCGTCCCCTGCGCCCACCGTGCAGGCGGCGCAGCCCAACGACCGGAACTGACGATTCATCAATGTCATACGCGCCCTTCGTGGCGATGCAATATCAGGGAAAAGAACCATGAACGGAAAACTGGCAGCCGATTCAGTCTGGGTGGTCATGGCCACCGCGATGGTCCTGCTCATGACACCCGCGGTCGGCCTGTTCTACGGCGGACTGGTACGCAAGAAAAACGTCCTTTCCACGCTGATGTACA
>JACKHH010000019.1 GCA_020639095.1 Phycisphaerales bacterium
CCAGTACACGCAGCCGAACTTTCTTTGCAATTGACGGACTATCCGGTTCAAGGGCATCGAGTTGGCCGAGAATTGTCTCGGCCAACCTTGGCTGTCGCTCTCGTAACATGACTAATGCATCAGAGAGAAGATTGAGTAGTTCATCAACACACTTGCTTGCATCTGCCATTGCCTAGGCCTCATAGCCGAGTAAAAAACAGATTACAACATGAGACTATCGCCGTTACCGCTCATTGGGAGAAACACAATCGGCAATGTTCAGACACGATGAGCTTGTGGAGCGCGTTGTGGATCGCGTTGTGGATCGCCTTGGGCGAGAATTTGTTTCGATTGGCGGGCAATAGCCCTCCCTAGCCTGCTTTCAGCCCATCTACCCTGCTTCGCATGCCGTTGCTTACTCGATCGTGATCGTCGGCGCTGCGTTGCCTGCCGCGTTGCGGGCCTCTAGCTGGTTCACCAAGCTCGATACGACCTTGTCGAGACCGGCGGCTACCTGGTCGCCGGCGTCGGTGAAGCATTTTGCGGGGGTGCCGTCGTCGCAGAATTTGCGGACCGCGCCGTTGAGCGGCAGCGCGCCCAAGAACGGTACGCCCAAGCCGCCCGCAGCCTGCTCGGCTCCACCGCAGTCGAAGATTTCGTCGCGGTTGCCGCACTTCGGGCAGATGTAGTAGCTCATGTTTTCGATGATGCCGAGGCTGGGGACGTTGAGCGCTTCGTACATGCGGACCGCGCGGCGGGCGTCGAGCAGCGCGATATCCTGCGGAGTGCAGACGACGACCGCGCCGGTCATCGGGATCGACTGCGCGAGCGTCAGCGGCACGTCACCGGTGCCCGGCGGCAGGTCGACGATGAGGCAATCGAGCTCGCCCCAGTTGACCTGATTGAGAAACTGCTGCACCACACCGTGTACCATCGGCCCGCGCCAGACGACCGCCTGTTCGGGCTCGATCATGAAGCCGATGCTGATCAGCTTGACCCCGTTAGACTCGACCGGCTGCATCTGCTGGGTGTCGGCGATGACTTCCGGCTTTTCGCTGCGCACGCCCAGCAGCGAGGGGATCGACGGGCCGTAGATGTCCGCGTCGAGCAAGCCCACGCGCATCCCGCGCCGAACCAGACCCAGTGCAAGCAGGACCGATGCCGTGCTCTTACCGACACCGCCCTTCCCGGCTCCTACCGCGATGACGTTCTTGACTCCGGGAAGATTGCCCGCCGGTGCGGGTGCGGGACCGCGGTTCATCTGTGACATGCCTGCCTCCGGGATGTGTGTGATCTTGTCATACGTGCGTTCAGCATTGGCGCAATGATAGTAGCGCTGCGGTACCCTTTCCACCCACCCGGACACAACGCATGTGAGCCGGGACACACGTCGTCATTGTGCTATCATCGGGCAGAGATGATCGAACGCGAACGTGCTCAAACCAAGACCTGGACGTTTGTCGCGATCGCCGTGATCGGCGCCACGCTGGTCGTGGCGGCTTCGGGTACGGCGCTGGCGATCCGACAGACCCAGGCGCTGGCGCGCTTGCGCATCGTCGATCTGCGGCAGGAAGCGCAGCTCATTCGTGAGACGATCCACAACAACGCCCTCCCGCGTTTGTCGCGCTTCCTGGACGCGGTCGCGTCCAATCTGGATACCCGAGCAACCGCCCGCCCGTTTCGCGGTACGCACCCGCCCAGTTGGGTGAACGAAGCCTACCTCTTCGATCCGGACGACGCGCCTTCGATCTCACTGGATCGCTGGGTGCGAAACAGCGACGGGACTTGGGTCCACTCCAACGTGAACACCGACAAAGAGTCGGACATGGATCCGATGACCGCAGCCATTCTCAGCCACTTGCTGCCGCCCTTCCTGGCCGCCCAGTTCAATCCCAAACCGGTGTACGTGCAGTTCATCAGCGACGTGGTCGGCGGCGAACCGCTCGCCATCGCGCACATCGCGGACGTACAAGCCGTGCGCGGCCAAACCATTGTCGCGGTACGCATCGACCTCAAAGAGTTCGCGAATACCGTGATCAAACCGGAGCTTCGCGAGAATCGGATCGGCGTACGGCTCGTCTTGCCGGATGAGATGATCAAGCTACGGCGCGAATTACCCTGGTACGAGGACTTCGCACCGATCGCGCCGTTCCTCTGGTTATCGCCGACGGATGAGTTCATTCAACGGCAGCATGACGTGGTGTGGCGACAGACGTTGATGTTCGCCATCGGCACTTGTTTGGTGATCAGTGCGCTGATCGCGGTGATGTGGGCGATGTGGCGCGTGCTGCAACGCGAGTTGGCGCTTTCGCGGATGAAGCAGTCGTTTGTGGCTGACGTTTCGCACGAACTCAAGACACCGCTCGCGCTCATTCGTCTATTCGGGGAAACGCTGCTCTCGGGCCGCGTGCCCACCGAGGAAAAGAAACGCGAGTACTACGAGATCATCACGCGCGAAAGTGATCGCCTTACGCACCTGATCAACAACATCCTCGACTTCGCGCGCATCGATGCCGGGAAGAAACGCTACACCTTCCAAGCCACCAACATCGCGGCACTCGTGCGCGAAACGTACGAAGCCTACAAGGCCCAACTCGACCACGCCGAGTTCGAGCACCAACTCGTGCTCGGCGACGACCTGCCCGAAATTGCGTGCGATCGCGATGCGGTCGCGCAAGCGCTGATCAACTTGATCAACAACGCGATGAAGTACCACGACGGCGCGGATCGATTTCTGGGCATCGACGTATCGCGTGAGACACGACGCGGCCAGCACGGCGTACTCATCAGCGTTAGCGATCGCGGCATCGGTATCAAACCGGAGGACCGCAACCGCCTGTTTACCGACTTCTACCGCGCAAACGATGACCGCGTGCGCGCACAGCGTGGCGCCGGTCTCGGACTTGCCCTGGTTAAGCACATCATTGACGCGCACGACGGCATCGTGGACGTGGAATCCCGCCTGGTGAAGGGCAGCACGTTCCGCATCTTTCTGCCCGTTCAGCCCGATATCGCCCCGCCCGACGGCGAAGACGTCGCCTTGGATTGAACAACACGTCCGAGAATCGACGAGATCTGAAACCACGAAAGTCATCCCAGCGCGAACAAGTCCACCGCAATCCGGCGCAGGTCCAGTATCGCGCCGCCACCGCCGATACCTCCGTTGCAACGTGCATTCGGCATGGAATTCGACTCCGCAAAGGAGGTGCCCCTTGTCCACCGGTCAGAATCAGTCGCGCGATCCGATCCCTTCGGAATTGGTACAGGACGATGAATCGTTCATCGAACTCGTGCAGGAATTCGTCGACGGGCTCGGCGCGCGCATGAGCGAACTGGAGCACGCCGTCCAGGCGCAGAACATGGCCGAATTGCGCGCCCTTTCGCACACCTTGAAAGGCACCGCCGGTGGGTACGGTTATCCGACCCTGACGACGCAGGCTGCGCAACTCGAAGCCTGTGCGCTCGAAGGCCAGGTCGACGCCGCACGCGAAGCGTTCGATACGCTTCAGGACATGGTCTCGCGCGTCGTCATCAGGTAGGCCGCACCGGTCGTTCTCCCGCCGTGCCCAACGGCGCAGCATTTCACCCTTCATGCGACACGAGATCGACCGGCCGACGTGCGCGCGGTCCCCGTCGTCAGGCGGATGAAACCGGTGCAAATGGCTTGTCCGGCAACGACATTCCATTCTTGTTTGGCTGAACAAGGCACCAGGTCGCTACAGCGCGTTGCACTTCAAGTCGATTATCCCTGCAAGACCGCGTCGTAAGTCGGACCGACAACACAGACGGACATGCGATGTCATCGTTGCGCATGAAAACGTGCAGTCCGTCCCGCGATAGCGGATCTTGACATTCAGTCGCACGAGCGGCTGACCGCATATACCCGTGGTGGAAGTGGAACAAACGATATTGCGCGAATGATCGCGCCCGGAGCCCGAGAAATGCCCGCGAAAAGTACTCCCCGAAAGTCGAGCAAGGCAACCAAGTCCAAGACCTCGCGGGCCTCGGCCTCACCCGCGAACGCCCAGCAGACGCTGGCGGCCATCAGCCAGTCGTACGCGGTGATCGAATTCCAGCCCGACGGAACGATCATCACGGCGAATGACGCGGCCCTTGCAACGACGGGCTACGCACTGGAAGAAGTCGAGGGTCAGCATCACAGCATCTTCGTGGACGACGCGCAGCGCACCAGCGCCGAGTATCGCTCGTTCTGGACCGCTCTCAGCCGCGGCGAAGCACAAGCGGGCGAGTTCGAACGCGTCACGAAGGATGGCAACCCCATCTGGCTACAGGGCGCGTACACGCCGATCCTCGCGAAGAATGGTTCGGTCAGCAAGGTCGTTGCGATGGTGACGGACATCACCGAGTTGAACGAGGCCCGCGCCACCGCGCGACGCATGCACAGCGCGATTGACGGCACGCAGTCGGCTGTCATGCTGGTTGATCGCGATTTCGTCGTGACATTCGCCAACAAATCGACGATGGCCTTGCTCAACAAGCACAAGGACGACTTCCGCAAGATCTGGCCGAGCTTCAACCCGGATGCGCTGCTCGGTGCGTGCATCGATCAGTTCCACAAAGATCCGAGTCACCAGCGCAAGATGCTCGCCGATCCGAGCCGGCTACCCTACAAGACCGACATCCAGGTTGGTCCCCTGACCTTTGCCTTGAATGTTACGGCGCAGATTGACGCAGACGGCGAATACATCGGGAACACGCTCGAATGGGCGAATGTGACCGAGGTGCGCGCCGCGAAGAAAGAGGTCGACAAGTTCCGCGGCATTTTCGACGCATTCGACAAGTCGCAGGCGATGATCGAATTCGAAACCGATGGCACAGTCGTTGGTGCCAACGATAACTTCCTCCACACCATGGGGTACACGCTCGACGAGATCAAGGGCAAGCATCACAGCATGTTCCTGGACGAGGACGCGCGTCGCAGCCCGGAGTACAAGGAATTCTGGGCGGCGCTGAACCGCGGGGAATACCAGGCTCGCGAATTCCGTCGCTTCGGCAACGGCGGCAAGGAGGTCTGGATTCAGGCGTCCTACAACCCCATCAAGGACGATGACGGCAAGGTCGTCAAGGTCGTCAAGACCGCCACGGACATCACGAAGCAGAAGCTGCTCGCCGCCGACCATGCCAGCCAGATCGCATCGATTGGCAAATCGCAAGCCGTCATCTCCTTCAAACTCGACGGCACAATCATCGATGCCAACGACAATTTCCTCAACACGCTCGGTTACACCATTGATGAGATTCGCGGCAAGCACCACAGCATGTTCGTGGATGCCGAATACCGTCAGAGCGCCGACTACCGCGAATTCTGGGCGGCGCTGAATCGTGGGGAATTCCAAGCCGCCGAGTTCAAACGCATCGGCAAGGGCGGCGTTCCGGTCTGGATTCAGGCGTCGTACAACCCCATCCTCGACATGAACGGAAAGCCCTTCAAAGTCGTCAAGTACGCCACCGACATCACCATGCAAGTGCTGGCACGGGAGGAAATCGCCAAGCTGGTGGAACTGGCCGGCGAGGGTGATCTGAGCGCGCGTGCGTCCACTGATCGACTCAAGGGCGATTCGCTCGAAATGGTGAATGCGGTGAACAACCTCGTGACCAGTGTCAGCGGCGCGATCACGCAGGTTGGAAAGCTGGTTGACGCCGCCGTCGATGGCGACCTGACGGCACAGGCCGACGCCAGCCAATTCCAGGGCGCGTACCAGCGTCTGCTCAACAACGTTAATCGCCTCGTGAGCAACATGTGTGACACGTTGCAACAGGTGATGACCGCGGTTGATCAGATCAACGAAGGCGCAAGCCAGGTCAGCGGTTCCAGCCAGCAGCTTTCGGAAGGCGCGACTGAGCAGGCGTCGTCGCTCGAGGAAACCTCCGCGTCGCTGGAAGAGATGGCGGCGATGACCCGCACGAACGCAGCCAACGCAGCGCAGGTCAACGAGCTGGCTGGTTCGGCCCGCGATGCCGCCAACGAAGGCGATCAGACCATGGGCCACCTCAACCAGGCCATGACTGATATCAACACGTCCTCCGAGAAGATCAGCAAGATCATCAAGGTCATCGAAGAGATCGCGTTCCAGACCAACCTGCTCGCCCTGAATGCTGCCGTCGAAGCCGCTCGTGCCGGTGAGCACGGCAAGGGCTTCGCGGTGGTGGCCGACGAAGTGCGCAGCTTGGCGCAGCGTGCGGCTCAGGCAGCCGGTGAAACCACGAGTCTGATTGACGAATCGGTCAAGAAGGCCCAGGAAGGTACCACGGTCGCGAGCGCCGTCGGCAAGGCGCTCACCAAGATCGTGGAGCAGATCAACAAAGTTTCCGAGTTGGTCGACGGCATTTCAACTGCATCAAACGAACAGGCCCAGGGCGTGGACCAGGTGAACACTGCCGTGACGCAGATGAACACGGTCACGCAGCAGAACGCCGCCGGTTCGGAGGAGCTTGCCTCCGCGGCAGAGCAGATGACCGCCCAGGTCGCGACGCTTCGGGCGAAGGTCGCGGAGTACAAACTCGGCAACGAGCCGTCGCATGCGCGACGCGCACCGGCTGCTCCGGCACGCAGTGGGCCCAAGAGCAACAACGGCAACAAGAGTCAACCTCAGCCCAAGATGGCGATGGCCGGAGCTTCCAACTTCGGCGACGACGACTTCATGGCGCTCGACGCCAGCCTCGACGAGTTCTAGGCAATTCAACGAATCGCGGCCCCGGGGTCTGTTTGCCCCCGGGGCCTTTTTTATTGCCGAATCTCGTCGCAATGATCCGCAATTGCCGTGGCCGGCAGCGCAACGGAAACGTATCAACCGCCTCACCTTGCATTGTCACGCCCGCGCTTCTACCTTGTTCCCCCTGATGATGACTTGCCGACCCGAGTCGCGGCGCAACAAGCGCCCTACGATGGGTTGACGCGTTCTACGATCCACGTGCTTGAAAGGAGCATCTGATGCAACGGGTCCTGTTTTCCCTGCTCGCGCTGATTCCGACAGCCGCCGCACTCGCGGACGAATCGGCCGGCGAGCCTGCCGCGACCAACAGCAAGCTGATCGCCGTCATCGAGACGGAGCGCGGCAACATTCGTCTGGAGCTGTTCCCCGACAAGGCGCCGCTCACCTGTGCGAACTTCGTGAACCTGGTGCAGCACGGGTTCTACGATGGCTTGCTGTTCCATCGTGTAATTCCCAACTTCATGATCCAGGGCGGCGATCCGGAAGGCACCGGCATGGGCGGCCCGGGCTATCGTTTTGCCGATGAGTTTGATCCCGATCTGCGGCACGACGGCCCCGGTGTGCTCTCGATGGCAAACTCCGGACCCAACACCAATGGCAGCCAGTTCTTCATCACGCACAAGGATACGCCGTGGCTCAATGACAAGCACTCGGTCTTCGGCAAGGTGATTGAGGGCCAGGATGTCGTGAATGCCGTCGAGAAAGGCGACCACATGAAGAAGATCACCATCGAGGGTGACGCGAGCAGCCTCCTTGAGAAGTACAAAGATAAGGTGGCTGAATGGAACGAGGCCATCGCCAAGCTGCCGACCCCGGAAGAACGCGAAGCGAAGCGTATGGCCGAGGAAGAAGCCCAGAAGGCCGAACTCGCCAAGCTCGACGAGACCATCGCCGAATACGTGAAGAAGCTGGAAGGCGAAACGGGCAAGACGGCTGAGAAGTCAGAGTCGGGCCTGTACTCGATCATCATGGAACCGGGCACCGGCGAGTCGCCGAAGGCCACGGACGTCGTCGAAGTGCATTACACCGGCTGGTTGCTCGACGGCACCGAGTTCGACAGTTCGGTCAAGCGTGGCAAGCCGGCGACTTTCCCGCTGAATCGCGTGATCAAGGGCTGGACCGAAGGCGTGGGCATGATGAAGGTTGGCGAAAAGCGCAAGCTGATCATCCCGCCGGATCTCGGCTATGGCCCGCGTGGCATGGGTCGTGTCATCCCGCCGAACTCGCCGCTGGTGTTCGACGTGGAACTGCTTTCGATCAAGTAGTACGCGATCGCAAACACAATCTTGCAGATTTCCCAAGGGGTTCCGGCTTGCCGGAGCCCCTTTTTCGTTTTCTAATCAGCGCCCATGTCACCGCCCAACTGGCTCCTACGGCGACCTGGGAACTACCCATGCGATTCAACTTGAAAGACATCCCGGATGCGATCGCACATGCGGAGGGGTTCCCCCGCCTTCGCTGGGACTACCTGCAAAGTTGGTTGGACGCGAACGTGTCCGACGTATCGCGGCCCGACGTCGAAATGGAAGCCGTTTATCAGTGGCTCGAACGGCTGGCTGATGAACTCGGCGAGGCGTTCTGGATCAACAGCGCCAAGCACTGCGTTCTGCTAACCAGTCAGTCCGAACCATCAGGCGATGATCTGCTGCGGTTCGCCGAGCAGGTCGTCGAACATCTGCTCCGCGTACTCGACCTCGAACCAACCGGCGGTGACGCGATGAAGCACGTCATCATTCGGCTGGATTCGGTCGAATCGTATTACTCCTATCTCGCCTACCACTATCCCGAAGGTGAATACGGCGGTTCCTCAGGTGTTTTCATCAACGATGGCCTGCACCACATCGTCTTCCACCGCACGCCGCACGGTATCGATGAGCGAATCATGGCGCACGAGCTGTGCCACGCCGAGCTTGCGAGCTTTGATGTTCCGCTGTGGGTGCAGGAGGGCATCGCCCAGATCGTTGAGCGACAGGTCACGCGCGTGTACGACGCCCCGCTCAACCACGAAGCCGCCACGGCGCTGCGGGAGCATTGGCAGCGCAGCGGGCTGGATGCGTTCTGGTCCGGCGCGTCGTTCTCCGCGCCAGGTGATGCGCAGGGCTTCAGCTATCTGCTTGCGCAAATCCTCGTCAGCGTGCTGATCGCCGATCACAAGCCCACATTCCTGGATTTCCTCTACGATGCCGACCCCGCTGACGCGGGCGACGCCGCCGCTCGCGAGCACTTCGGCAAGTCGCTCGCGGACATCGCAGCCGGTTTTCTCGGATCAACTGCGGGCGGATCCAGTCCCGAACAGTAGTTCGCCTAGAACACCTTCGAACGCGAATACTCCCGTCCGAAGTGATCGACGACGCGGATGGTGACGACGTGCGTGCCGCGTCCCGGTGGTTCCGGGAATTCGTAGCGCCACATGTGCTGGCATTCGACGGCTGTTGCCCAGGCTTTGCCGCTTCGCATCACACCATCGAGCATGGCTTCGACGAACGGATCCTTGATGATGACCCGATCCATCGACACCCAGTCACCGCCATCCAGGGAAAACTCAACGATGCACTTTGAGCTACAGTCGAACACGTTTACCAGCAGCGTCTTGCGGGCGTCGCTGTCTCTGCCGGTGCTGCCCGGGGGATAGATGCGCATGGCGTCATCGGGAGCGCCCGCGCCTGCGTGATAGCTGGTGACGTAATCGGTACCGTCGAATTCGAGCGTCGAATAGCCATTGGGCGAACCGTCACGCGTATCCGCGATCGGTACGCCGCGTTCGTCCTTCGGTCCGCTCCACCACGACCCGCTTACCGTGCCGCTGACCAATTCGTGGAACACGCCGTGACCATGCCAACCATTCTCTGCCGTCAGAAAGTTGTGCTCGTGAAAGTGCGTGTGCCCCGCCACCGCGAGAACTTTCGGGCGATCCTTGAGCAACTCGAAGACCTGATCCTTGTCGTTGAGATTGTGCCCCCCAGCAGTCGTCAGAGGAATATGCATCGTAAGTACGACAAGCCGGTCCATCGGCACCAGCGCCAGATCGTTCTTCAACCACTGGAGCTGCTTCTCGCCGAGTTCGCCCACGTAGTGACCGGCTTCGCGCCCCATCCACTTCACGTCGTCGAAAGCCACGAAGTGCACCTTGCCGTAGTCCCACGAATAGTAGTTCGGGCCGAAGTGGCGGTGGAAGGTCTCGTCGGAGTTGTCGTCGTCCTCCGCGTCGTAGTTCATGTCGTGGTTGCCGATCACGTTGTAGAACGGAATGCCAATCTGCCCGACAATGTGGTTGTACATATCGTACATCCCAAGATCGTCGAACATGATATCGCCCACGGTGATGCCGAAAGCCGCCGACGTGCCCACAAGTTGATGCACCACGTCGTCACGCACGTAGAGCACTTCCTGACTCGTCTCCGGCTGGGGGTCGGCGAAAACGACTACGGAAAACTTGTCCGGCTCGTCGACCTTGATGAGGGGAAAATCAACAGACTCCGGAAGCGGGCCCGTCGGGGCCACACCGGGATAATACGAATGCGGCGAGCCCTGCGGTTTGTGGATGTAGTAGAATCGCGGGAGGTTGTCATTGTTCACCGGCACGCGATACCCAGCCGGTTTCACGACGAAAAAGATGGTGTCATCGGTAATGGGTATTTCGTATTTGCCGTCAGCATCGGTGACGACAACGTCGTCCTGATTGGAAACCGCCACACCGGCAATGCCCGGTTCGCCGTCGTCCCGTTTGCCGTTCGCATTGTGGTCGTCGAAGACCACGCCCGTCGCCGTCTGCGCCGCAAACGTCGTGCCGCAGATCGCCAAGGACAATCCCAATACCGCCCAACCCGACCATTTCGAGAGAACCATCTTTTACTCCCCGCCGAATGAGGTCATCAACTGATGTTCGCGCACTGTCGCGTCATGTTGAACAGGGTTGTCCGATTGGCGAAGGCGGTCAAGTCGACAAGGAATGATTCACGAGTTCTTCACGGACCGGGATGACCGCGAGGTGCCTCGTCCCCGGCTGGTTTGACCGCCCCATTTGGCCGGTCCGACCTGCCGCCGCTGCTGATTGGCTGATATCCACGCCAATTCTCCCCCGCGTAATCCGCCCACCCTGCCGAATCTCCGCGGTTCCGGGCCTGGAGAATCGCGCATATTATCGGCAGCGCCCCGCTGCCGCAGATCGCGCAAGTCCTTATCACACCGCGAACAGCAGTCCACCGATCGGATCGCCGATCAAAACTCTGGAGCGGAGGCAGATTGTGAAATTGTGCTGGCCAACAGGCGCTGACAGACGCCTGCGATTCGGCTAAGCTGAAAAATCACAGGGCGTCTGTATTCGAAGGATTCCGCTCCCGTCGCCCGTATCGCGGTGCTGCACCTCCCGTCAAGTGACGGCGACTCACCGTCCCAAACGGTGCAGCAGCGAAACCCGAGTGTGCGTTTTCGCAGCCGGGAGCTGTCGCCAAAGGAGTTGGCTCATGCTTGTCCTGTCACGCCAGCGCGATCAGTCGATCATGATCGGCGACGATATCGAGATCACCATCGTCGATGTTCGCGGCGACAAGGTCCGCGTGGGCATCAATGCACCCAGGCAGGTGTCCGTCCATCGCAAGGAAGTCTACGAAGCCATCCGTCGCGAAAACGAAGGCGAACCCGCCCCCAGCAACAATGCGAAGAATAACGGGCCGGCGCACTAGGCTTGGTGCCCGGCTCGATTCCCTTCTCCCCCCCTGCCTCTACCCTTCCACTTAAGTTCCTGTTAACGCGTCGGTTGCTTGACTTTTTGGCGACCTACGGATACTTTCACCGCCTGATCCGGCGACGTGTGGCACCGCCCGCAAGCGGGTATCACCCGACGCCGATGGTTGACGCTCAATGGGGCAGTCGTCTAGGGCTCGGAAGGGTCTGATTCGCTCTGGGCAGTCTTGCACGCGGCCGACTGTTCATGCCTCGGTGTCGATCCTCCCGTCTGAACCGCGGGAGCCGCGTCACGCCTTATTGGTGACGTTATCTTGAAGATGTGATTTGCCCAACGTCACGGCGCGCCCGCTGTAGGCGCGGTGGCCGATGTCTGGCGGAACGCAGTACGGGGTCCGTCGGCGTCATTGGCATTTACCCGATGGTGTAATTGGTAACACACCAGGTTTTGGTCCTGGTATTCCAGGTTCGAGTCCTGGTCGGGTAGTTCCTGTCCGCGCGGAATCGGTTCCGCGCGGGCGGCGCTTGACCGTTTGAGATTCGGAGTATTCGGTTTGCAGACCGCAGCGATCATCCTGGCAGCCGGCAAGAGCACGCGTATGAAGAGCGAGTTGCCGAAGGTGCTGCACGAGGTGTGCGGTCGCCCGATGCTCGCGTACGTGCTCGATGCCTGCCGCGGCGCCGGGGTGGATCGTTTGGTGGTCGTCGTCGGGCATCGCAAGGAAGAGGTCATCGCGACGTTTGCCGGTGATCGCGACATCGAGTGGGTCGCCCAGACGGAGCAACACGGCACCGGCCACGCTGCGCTGATGTGCGAAAAAGCCCTGGGCGGTTTTGAAGGTCCCGTGCTCACCATCGCCGGCGACATGCCGCTCATTCGCCAGGAAACCTGCGAGCGCGTGCTGGCTGAGGCGAAACGTACGGAGCACGCGGTGACGCTGGCGACGGCGGTGCTGGACGATCCGGCGGGCTATGGCCGAATCGTTCGCGACGGTGCGGGCCGCCTGGCTGCGATTGTTGAACACAACGACTGCACGCCGGAGGAACGCGCCATTCGCGAAGTGAACATCAGCTACTACTGCTTCGACGGTGCCCGCCTCTTCAACATTCTCCACAAGATCGGCAACGACAACGCCAAGAAGGAATACTACATCACCGACACGGTCACGATCGCACTGCGTGAGGGACTTGGTGCGGGCGCAGTACCGGCCGTCCCTGCCGAGGATGCCTTGGGCATCAACTCGCGCGCGGACGTTGCCTTGATCAACCGCGTCATGCAGGGGCGCATTCAAAAGCATTGGCTCGATCGGGCGGTGACGATTGTCGATCCGTCCACAACGTGGATTGAAGCCGGCGCCACGATCGGCGAAGACACGAGCATCTATCCGTTCAGCTACATCGGCAGCGGCGCGAGCATTGGCGCCGGGTGTCGCCTGGGGCCGCACGCATTCGTCATGCGCGGCGAGACTGTCCCGGCGGGCAAGATGGTCAGCCCGCTTGCACCGACAGGAGCATAGGCATGATTCCGATGAGCGATACGTTCAACCCGCTGCGAAACCGCGTCGGCGGATTGATGATCTTCGGCGGCACCAATGGCTGGCAACTGACGAAGAGCATCGGCAAGTATCTCGATATCGCTCCGGGTACCGCGCACCTCGAGTCGTTTCCCGATGGTGAGTCGTTCGTGAAGCTCGAGGTCGATGTCCGCGGGCGCGACTGCTTCGTGGTGCAGTCGACGTCGCCGCCGGTCAATGACGGCTGGATGCAGTTGCTGATTTTTATCGATTGCCTTCGTCGCGCGAGTGCGAGTCGCATCACTGCGGTAATTCCCTATTTCGGGTACGCCCGTCAGGATCGCAAGTCCGAGGGTCGTACGCCGATTACCGCGAAGCTGCTCGCGAACCTGATCACGGCTGCGGGGGCGCATCGCGTGCTCGCGATCGACCTGCACGCGGACCAGATTCAGGGGTTCTTCGATATTCCGGTGGACCACCTCACCGCGTTCAAGGTGCTCGCGGAGCACGTGAAGAATCTCGGCCTGAAGGACACGGTGATCGTGTCGCCCGACGTGGGCAATCTCAAGACGGCGAAGAAGTTCGCGACGGTGCTGGGCAGTGAGATCGCGGTGATCGACAAGCGGCGAATGAGCGGTGACTCGGTGGAAATGAGCACGATCATCGGAAATGTCAAAGACAAGCACGTGCTGCTCTTTGACGACATGATCGCGACGGGCGGCACGCTGGCAAAGGCCGCGGCGCTGGTCATGGAACGCGGCGCGCGGGCGGTGTCCGCGGGCGCCACGCACGCGCTCTTCGCCGGGCCCTGTCGCGAGCGACTGTCTGCCGCGAATTTCCAGCACATTTGGGTCACGGACACCGTGCCGGTGTCGCCTGATCTGCACGAGGTCTTTCCGCAGCTTACGGTGCTCAGCGTGGCTGAGCTCGTGGGCGAGGCGATTCAGCGTATCCACCGCAATGAGTCGGTGAGCGCGTTGTTTTCGTAAGGTAACGGTTTAGAGAAAACCAGAAGGTCGTAAAGAGGCAAGAACTGGAGTCAGTCAATGATGGACGTAACCACTTTACCCGCCACGCGGCGGACGCATCTCGGTTCCAAGCACACGCGGCGTATCCGGCAAAACGGCCAGATCCCCGCGATCATCTACGGTCACAAGCAGGACCCGGTGCCGATCGCCCTGGATGCGCACGAAATCGAACTTCTGCTGCTCCACCATTCACGCGTGATCTCGGTGGACCTGGACAGCAAGTCGGATCAGTACTTGATCAAGGCCGTGCAGTACGACCATCTCGACACGACGCCGATCCACCTGGATCTGGTGCGCGTCGACATGGACGAGAAGGTCGAGGTCGAAGTCGAGGTCGTGCTCCGCGGTACACCGGCTGGCGCGCATGACGGCGGTATTCTGCTCCAGCAGTTGAACACCGTTCTTGTTGAGTGCACCGTGACTGCGATTCCCGAGTCGATCAAGCACAGCATCATCGATCTCGCCTTGGGCGGTTCGGTCCACGTGAAGGATTTGCAGATCCCAGCGGGCGTGACCGTGCTGAACGATCCGGACGATTTGATCGCGACGTGCCGCGAGCCGTCGGCCGAGGTTGAAGAGGAAGCAGTCGAAGGCGAGGGCGCCGAAGGTGGATCCGAGCCGGAAGTCATCGGCAAGAAGCCGGATGAAGATTCCTCCGACGAGAGCTAACCCCTTACCGCCTTGCCGGCTGACATCGAGGGCGGATTGTGAAGCTGATCGTCGGATTGGGAAACCCGGGAAAGGAGTACGAGCGAACGCGGCATAACGTGGGCTTTCGCGTGGTGGACTTGCTGGCGAGTCGCTGGCAGATCGACATGCTCAGCGAAAAGTTCCACGCGTGGTTCGGCAGTGGAGTGATTCGCGATGAACGCGTGGTGCTGCTGAAGCCGACAACGTTCATGAATCGCAGTGGACAGGCGGTACAGGCCGCGGGCAAGTTCTATCAGCTTGAACTCGCCGATCTGCTGGTGATTTCGGACGACGTGGCGATCGATGTGGGTCGCCTGCGTGTTCGCAAAAAAGGCTCCGCCGGTGGGCACAACGGCTTGAGTGACATCATCCGGCGGATCGGCAGCGACGAGTTTTGCCGCCTTCGCTTCGGTATCGGCGACGTGCCTGGAGCGGTTCGCAGTTCGCACGTGCTGGGTCGCTTCTCAGCCGATGAGGACGAACTCATCGAACCGGCGATTCGGCGGTGTGCCGATGCGGTGGAAACATGGATCGTGGAGGGCGCGGATGCGGCCATGAATCGGTTCAACGTTGAAGCGGGCGAGGATTAGTTTCGACTCGCGACCGCACGATGCATTGAAATGCAGGACAACCGCGCCGCGTGAGTTAACGCGGTGCTAAAAGATAAACGCAAGATTAGACGGACCAAGAAAGAAAACGATGTGATTGTGGCGCGTTGTGCGTCCAGGAGGTACCAACCTTGAAACAGTATGAAGCCATGTTCCTGTTCGATCCGACCTTCGCAGCCGATTTCGGCCCGGCGAAGGCGGAGGTGGAACGCATCCTCGGCCGTGCGAATGCCGAGATCACGTTCCTCGAAAAGTGGGAAGAGCGCAAGCTCGCGTATGAGATCCAGGGTCGCAAGCGCGGCGTGTACGTGCTTTGCTACTTCAAGTGCGATCAGTCGAAGGTCGTTGGCGTCGAGCGCGATGCGCAGCTCAGCGAAGCCATCCTGCGGATCCTCGTGAAGACTGCGGAAGGCATCACGAACGAGCAGATTCAACGCTACATGCCGACCGGCAAGCGCGCGGAAGATGCCTCGGACGACGACGATGCACCCGTGTCGCGTTCGCGCGGTTCGGATCGCGACAACTACGACGGTGACGCCAAGCCGCAGCGTGCGTCATCGGCTGTCGCGGTTGCGGAAGCACCGGACGACGACTCGGACGACTAGAAAAACGCCCCGCCGCACAGTCTCTTGGTCGTAGGGTCTTGGGGACATCGGGTTGAATCGGCAGGGGAAACCGTGAAACGCGCGCTGCCCACGCGCCGTCATCAAGGATGAAGCCATGACGAATTTCAACAAAGTGATCCTCGCGGGCAACCTGACCCGCGACCCCGAACTGTCGTATACCGCGGGCAATACCGCGATCTGCAAGTTCGGGATGGCGATTAACCACAAGTGGCGCGATCGCAACAGCGGTGAAAACCGTGAGGACACGTGCTTTGTGGACTGTGTCGCGTTCGGTCGCGGCGGCGAGACGATCAACCAATACATGAACAAAGGTCGTCCCCTGCTCGTCGAAGGCCGTCTGAAGTACAGCCAGTGGGAAGCGCAGGACGGCGGCAAACGCAGCAAGCTGGAGGTGGTCGTCGACAACTTCCAGTTCCTTGGCGGCGGTGGCCAGGGCGGAGGCGGCGGTGGTGGCGGCGGCGGACAGCGTCGCCAGGCTGCACCAGCGCGAGCGTCCGCAGGCGGCCCGCCGGATGACGATTACGGCCCTCCGCCGAGTGGTGACGAGGTGCCGTTCTAGCCGTCATCGGCAAGTGTTCCGGGTGCCACTGCTCTTTAGCAGTTGGACAATCGAGCATTTGTCAAGCACTGCTCAAGAGCAGTGGCACATAGGCGCGACTTGCGAAGCGATTGTCGCCCTGTTGAATTTGCCGGCGGGTAGAAAAACTTTTTCGCTGTAGCGCTGCTCGCGATGTCGTTGAATTCGCAACAGTGCATCGAAGTGTCAGCGATAACGGAGGTTGCAACAACGCGTGTTGAGCGTTCGCGTGTAGCGAGCAGCGTCCCGCGGCTGTTGATCAAAATAGTAGCTTGTTTCGCGGGCATAGCGCGCTCGCAATGTGCAGTCGTTGCGGTATGATCGCGCGGCGCCTGCGTAGGCACGAAGCAATAAGGTAATTAACGATGAAACTCCTGCTCAAGAAGGACATTCCCCAACTCGGAATCGTCGGCGACGTGGTTAACGTTGCCCGCGGATACGCACGCAACTACCTGCTCCCGCAGAATCTTGCGACCGAACCGACCGAGGCGAACATGCGTGCCCTGGCGGATGCGCGTCGCGAAGCGGAGGAACGCCGCCGTCTGCGGACAGAGAAACTCCAGGCCACTGCGGACGCACTCGCCGATGTCGAGGTTACGATCGAAGCCGCCGCCAACGAAGAAGGCGTGCTCTACGGTTCGGTCGGCCCGCGCGAAGTTGCGGCTGCCCTGCGTGACCTTGGCCACGACGTGAACGCGAACAGCGTCCACCTTCGCGACCCGATCAAGCACCTCGACAACGTCATGGTGCCGGTCGTTCTCGCCGAGAAGATCGAGACGAAGGTCAAGGTCTGGGTGGTGCGTTCCAAGGCTGCGATCGACGATGAAAACGAGTCGGGTGATGGCACGGAGGCCGACGACCGTGACGAAAGCGGGTACGGCGACTAGTAACAACATGGCGGGCGGGCGCGCGGCGAAACGCCGTGACGCTGCCGCCCCTGCGATCTCCGATCGCATTCCACCGCAGAGCCTCGAAGCCGAGCGCAGCCTCCTGGGCTCGCTCATGCTCGACCGCGAAGCCGTCGGCAACATCATCGCGATCATCGGCCGCACCGATGCGCACTGGTTCTATCGCCCCGATCACCAGTTGATCTTTGAGACGCTGGTCGATCTTTACGACACGAACCAGCCGATCGATCTGGTCATCCTGCGCAACGAACTTGAGAAGCGTGACCTGCTCGCGCAGGTGGGCGGCGTCGAGTATCTCGTCAACTGCGCAGAAAGCGTGCCCACCGCGGTCAACGCGGAGCACTACGCGCGCATCGTGCGCGACAAAGGCCTGCTCCGCGACCTCATCTCCTGCATCGGCGAAATCGCCCAGGACGCATACAGCGACACCGATCACAGCAGTGAGATTTTCGACCGTGCGGAGCAGAAGCTCTTCGAGGTCACAGAGCGCCGCGTCGCCGGCCACACAGTGCCGCTCGGCGACCTGATCGTCGAACTCGATCGCATGATCAATGCCGAGGAGGGCGCGGACGTCAACGGCCTGCCCACCGGTTTCAGCGAACTCGACGAACTCACCACCGGCTTCCAGCCGGGCGACATGATCGTCGTCGCGGGCCGCCCGTCCATGGGAAAAACCGCACTCGGCCTGAACATGGCGGAACACGCCGCCGTAACCGACGGCATCCCGGTCGTGTTCTTCTCCCTGGAAATGAGTCGCCAGCAGGTGGCCCAGCGTTTGCTCTGTAGCCGGGCCCGCATCGACTCGCACAAGTTCCGCAAACGCATGCTGAATGAAGAGGAGCGCCGCTACCTCGCGGATGTGTGCGAGGAACTCCGCGACGCTCCGCTCTATGTCGACGATACGCCCGGTCTTTCGCCGATGGAGCTGCGCGCCAAGGCGCGCCGGCTCAAGATGCAGAAGGACATCCAAGCCGTGTTCATCGACTACCTCCAGCTCATGCACGCGCCCGGGCATGAGAGCAGGCAGCAGGAAATCTCATATATCAGCCGGTCGCTGAAGGGACTGGGCAGGGAACTCGGCGTGCCGATCATCGCGCTCGCCCAGCTCAACCGCCAAACGGAGGGCCGCACCGGCAACCAGCCGCGAATGAGCGACCTCCGCGAATCCGGTGCGATCGAGCAGGATGCCGATGCTGTGCTGCTCATTCATCGCGAGGAATACTACAAACGCGATGATCCCACGCTCAAGGGAAAAGCCCAACTCATCGTCGCGAAGCAGCGTAACGGCCCTACCGATATCGTGGAACTCCAGTTCGACCACCAGTCGACACGGTTCAACAACTTCTCGCCCGTCGCGGACGGTGCCTATCCGCCGGCCTATGGTCAAGACGCACCGTTCTAGCGCTGGTTCTGAAAATCAAGAAGCGTATGCACATCGCGCATACCGCGCGATCATGAAAACGACAGCGCGTGCCACTGCTCTTGAGCAGTGGACCTGATCAGGCGGGTCCCCGTACTTCCGCAACCACTGCTCAAGAGCAGTGGCACATCGATCGGTTACCTACATCGCGCAGGTCTTAACCATCCGAGCGCGGATCAGGATTCTGAACGACATCTTCGATCTGCTTGGCCCGATAGGCCGCCAGCTTGCGCCGCATCTCGGGATCGGTCGTCGCGATCATGGCGACCGCGAAGAGCGCCGCATTCGTCGCGCCCGCCCCACCGATGGCAAACGTCGCGACCGGGATACCCTTCGGCATTTGCACGGTGGCGAGCAGCGCGTCCATCCCACGCAGCGGATCGCTCGACAGCGGCACGCCGAGAATCGGCACCGTCGTACGCCCTGCCAGCGCTCCCGCGAGATGTGCAGCCATCCCCGCACCGGCGATGATCGCGACGAGCCCGCGCGATTCAGCCGCGTCGGCATACTCCGCAGCCAGACCCGGTGTGCGATGCGCCGACAGCACGCGGGCTTCGCAGCCAATCCCGAATGATTCGAGCACGTCGACCGCGCGCTTCATCGTCTCCCAATCGTTGCGACTGCCCATCAGCACGCCGACCCGCACGTTGTCGCCCATGATTCCAGCCCCTTTTCGTTCGAGATTCACTCCGGGTGGCACGGTCTTGCGCAGCAAGGCCGTGGTGAAATACGGCGCGGTCGCAAACGCCCAGAACGCCGAACCACACCGCACGCCATCGCCCGGATTGTAGGACATCACCCGCGATCTCCAAGTTCGTTTTTCGAGCTTGTGTCGCGTCAAAACTGCACACGTTGATGCTACTCAATGAATGCTGGCGTTCTACACTTCCGGTGTTATTCTGCGGGCGCGGTTGAGGCGGTCAGCCGTGCCTGTGAATTTCCAGACATCACGGAAGTACCATGGCCAAAGCAAAGAGCCACGAAACGCTGGCCCGCGATCTCGGCGGGTACGTGACGAAGGCGCATCCAGACATGCAGGTCGAGGTCGCGGAGAGTCCGCGCTGGAAGCGAACCTGCTTCACGTTCACCTGGGATGGGTTCGCCGGGTTGCTGCCCGAGGAGCGCTTCCACATCGTCACGCGCTGCGTACCGGCGGACTATATCGAGAAACATTGTCGCGGCGTGGTTTGGCTGGAACTTGCCGACGGCGAGCGCATTGAAGACTACCTGGCGCTGCCACGCAGCGAGGATATCGCCGAGAAAGCGGGCAAAATCGGCAAGCGTCTCGGCGAGATGGCGTTCTTCGCCGCGCTTGAGGACGAACTGGTGCGGATCGCCGCCGACCAGTGCCCGGACAACCTGTCGATCAGCAAGCGCGTCCTTGCTGCCAAGAAGGCCAAGGACGCCGAGATTCGCGAGGCGATCCTGCTGTTTCTGCATCACCGCGCCTACACTGACTGGGAAGTGCTGCGCCAGGTGCGTCCAGCCGTTGAGTCGTCCACAAAGAAGGGCAAACGATGACACCGAGCGAACTCTGGAAGCGATACTGCCAACATCTCTGCACCTGCGAAGACCTCGGGTTTACGCTCGACATCTCGCGCATGCATTTCGCCGACGGTTTCTTCGAGCAGCACGCGGGAGCGGCTGACCGGGCTATGACTGCGATGGCTGAGTTGGAAAGCGGCGCTATCGCGAATCCGGACGAGAAGCGAATGGTCGGGCATTATTGGCTGCGCGCGCCGCAACTCGCGCCGAACGCTGAGATTCGCGGTGAAATCGAGCAGTGCGTCGCCCGGATCAAGGCGTTTGCTGCCGAAGTCCACGCGGGCAAGATCGCCCCACCGTGCGGCGGAAAGTTCGAAAGCCTGCTGCTGATCGGGATCGGCGGATCGGCGTTGGGCCCGCAGTTCGTCGACGACGCGCTGCGCACCACGGACGACCCGCTGCGTTTCTGGTCGTTCGACAACACCGATCCGGACGGAATCGATCGCACGCTCGCGCGAATCGGCGATGGGTTGAAGCGGACGCTTGCAGTCGTGATCTCCAAATCAGGCGGGACGAAGGAGACGCGGAACGGCATGCTGGAAGCAAAGCATGCGTACGAATCGGCTGGTTTGGTCTTTGCCAAGCACGCGGTCGCGGTGACCGGCGAAGGGAGTGCGCTGTACGAGACGGCGCAGGTGGAGGGCTGGATCGACACGTTCCCCATGTGGGATTGGGTCGGAGGTAGAACGTCGCAGACGGCGGCTGTTGGTTTGATGCCGGCGGCGCTTCAGGGGTTCGACATTGACGCCCTGCTCGAAGGCGCGCGCATGATGGACGCGCACACGCGGAACCGGGAAGTTGCGTCGAACCCAGCCATGCTGCTCGCGCTGATGTGGTATGACGCAGCCAAGCAGCGCGGTCTGCGCGACATGGTGATTATTCCGTATAAGGATCGCCTCGCGCTGTTCTCGCGCTACTTGCAGCAGCTCGTCATGGAGTCGCTGGGCAAGGAGCATGACCTCTCGGGCGCGGTGGTACACGAAGGCATCGCAGTGTACGGAAATAAGGGCTCGACCGATCAGCACGCCTATGTGCAACAGCTTCGCGACGGGTTGGCGAACTTCCACGTCACGCTCATCGAGGTGCTCTGTGATCGCGACGGCGGTTCCATCGAGGTGGAGCCGGGCGTGACCAGTGGCGATTACCTCAACGGATTCCTCCAGGGAACCCGGGCTGCCCTTGCGGACGGCGGACGTGAGTCGATCACCATCACGGTGAACGAGGTGTCGCCGCGTACGGTCGGCGCGCTGATCGCGTTGTATGAGCGGGCGGTCGGGTTCTACGCGACGATGGTGAACATCAACGCGTACCACCAGCCCGGGGTCGAGGCGGGCAAGAAGGCAGCCGGCGAAGTCATTGCGTTGCAGGCCCAGGTACTTTCGGCTCTGGGGGACGCGTCAGCGGGTATGACAGCAGCCGATCTGGCTGAACGCCTTGGCAATGCTGGGTGGGTCGAAGAGGTCTACAAGATTCTGCGGCGCTTGGCGGCGGACGGCGTCCAGCGGGTCAAGGTTGAATCCGCGGGCGGTCCGCTTGATGCACGCTTCCGGCGAACATGCTGATCGGGATGCCCGGTCAGCAGTATCGGCGGCGACCGACCAGGGCCGCCCCCACGCCGAGTAGCAGCAGGCTCGCCGGTTCCGGGACGGTACGCGTCGCCACGACCATGCCCGAGAAGGTAACCTCCAGCGAGTAATTCGTACCGGGGATGTCCTCCTCGAACGCCATGGCCAGCGGCAGGCTCAGCTTCTTCTGCGTGCTCGTCTGAAACAGCGTGCCCGTGCCCGCGACGAGGACCGCCGGCGCACCGATCAGCGACATGTCCGCGAATTTCGTGGACTGAAGCATACCGCTCGTCACCGTCGCGTTGACCGTGGACAAATCGTAGCCGCTGGACAGCGGATCGGCGGCGCCCGTCAGCGAAATTGCGAAATTCCTAATGGCGGCGACGACGCTCCCGTCGGGGCTCGGCAGTGACGCGGACAGCCCGTAGTCACCTTCGGCTGGTCCGGGCGCGTACATTCCGCTGGGATTCGCGTCGATCGCCCCACCGAGAAACAGCAACGTCGAGAAGTCGTTGTCGGTGAGAATCGTGCCGTGATATGTCGCGTTCAGCCCGCTTCCGCTGGGAATCGGGTAAATCGCGCCGGTGATCGTATTGCGAAAAACACCAGACAATGAAAAGTGCGATTGCGCAGGATTGACTTGAAACCCAATCGTGGCTGCATTTGCGCACTGCGTGAGCGCTAGAATCGCCGCACCGCACACGGCGTACATCGAAAGCCTTCGCATGATCTCTCCCTCCACACTGGCCCAACCGTTTGACGCGCTGCATCAAACGACATCAACCGCTAGCAGCAGGCGCATCGGGCGCAAGCGCAAACGATCGGCGGACTCGAACGCAGTGGTTGCGGGGATACCGGGGGCGCGCATGAACAAATAGCGCATGAGGTGTGGAACTCGTCTCTCTCCCGCATCCACGTCCTCGTCTCTCTCAGGCGCGGATAATATCAGACGTTGCCCCCCACCTCAAGGAAGAAGGTGGTTTCCCGGACGCAGGTTTCGGGTCGGGTCGTTGGCAAGGTCGGGTAGGCGCTTGTTCAGGCGCCACTTGACCCAGTTTTCGAGATGGGTTGATGTCACTCGGCCACGCAACCAGCGTCGCGTAAATGTCACTCGAAATCGCCGCGCGTTCAAGCAACTCTTGAACAGAATTAGCCAGTTTACCACCACTAATATTCCGAGATCACGCAATGGCTGTTTGGGGGAAAGATACGGGCCCAAAGGCAAATACATTGTTGACACGTTCTGGCAGATAGCCTATATTCGCTTTCACATTCAGCTACTGAATGTCCTATATCATCGGGTATTCGAAACAGAGTTAGCGCTGGTATTCTTGGTTGGGCGCGGGTCTAGTGACCTGGGTAGAGTTTGCGAATTGCGACGCGATCCGACAGCGCTGAAAAAGATAAAGGTGTATTTTCTGCCGGGTTCCACTATCATGCTCGGCAGGCAGCAAATGCCTTTCGGGTTCGAGTGCCACAGGTCTTGATTTCTCAAGGAGAGGGAAAAGGACCAACAGGGAAAGAAAGCAAGTCGTCACGAGGAAGCAGAACTGGGCAAAGGAGGGGAAAGTCAGCACGCGTATCCTGTTTGACATGTTGGGTTGGTTTGGGGGCACGCACAGCGTCCCAAGTTAACAAGCACGTTGAGCGGTAGCTGCATTTC
Source organism: Phycisphaerales bacterium (assembly GCA_020639095.1). Lineage (GTDB taxonomy): Bacteria > Planctomycetota > Phycisphaerae > UBA1845 > UBA1845 > JACKHG01. The sequence goes on from JACKHH010000019.1 coordinate 23,541, forward strand.
ACTTTCCTCAAGGGTATTCGCAACACAGGCAGTACGCGATTGAGGCAGCCGCGAGTTTGGCGCCGGTTATCTCACCGGCAGCGCGCGGCAGCGTCGCAAGGGGTAGCACACCGACTGCTGGTGAAGTGAATCGGAAAAAGGGCCGCCAGTACTGCAATCACTGAAGCTGACGGCATTCGCGGCGGAAGCGCCGCGTTCGCAGAAGAGCGTATGGGCTGTTGCCGGAGAACAAAGCAAAACGTGAGCGGCAGCCAGGCGATCGACGGGTGAATCGCAACGTCCACATGAGCAGCGCAGTTGCGAGTATGGGGTCGGAAAGGAGGTGTCGCAAGCCGTTCCAGCGTTTGGAGGGAAGCGCTCGATGTTCACGCTGAACGCGTCGGTCGCGCGCTTGCTGACTTGCAGTACCGTCGTTTGATTGCTTAGCGGAAAGTTTGGCATTTGTGACGTATTTTCCAAGGGAAAAAGGAGACTTACCAATGAAGCGCAATGTAATTGCATGCGGGCTTGTCGCCGCGGTTGCGACGACAATCCTTGCGACCCCGGCCCTCGCGGTCGAGCGTGTCAGCGCCTCGGAGAAGGGCAGCTTGCTCATCTACTCCAAGGTCGAGATTCGCTGGGACGTGGCGGGCAACCTCATCCAGGACACGTTTGTCGACCTGACGAACGACTACACCCAGGATGTCCAGGTCCAGATGTACTTCATCAACGGTGATCCGTCGCTGGATGCGGTGTTCAACGGTGCCGTGCTCCTCGAGCGCGCCCACCCGGGTTGGAACAACGTTGACGTTGGTATCCACCTGACGGCCAATCAGCCGACGTACTGGTCGGCAGCCACCGGTCAGCCGGCTGGCGTTTCGCCGTTCACCATCCTGGATCCGGGCACCCCTCCGGGCCGTCCCGATCCGGCTGGCAGCAGCGACCGCGTTCTCCGCGGCTACATCGTCGCGTGGGCGGTTGACAGCAACGGCAACGAAATCCGTTGGAACCACCTGAAGGGCGACGCGGTTATCGTGAACTACCTGCTGGGCACCGCTTGGGAATACACCACTTGGGCTTTCCAGGCGATCGCCGGCGTCCAGGGCGGTCTGCTCCTCGCTCCGTACGGCCAGATGGATCTCGACGGCATTGAGTACGAACTGCCGTTCGACATTCTCCTGCTCGACTTCTACGCGGTGGGCACCAGCGCCCTGAGCGGCCCGACCAACTCGGTCACCCTCGACACCGACCTGACCCTGTTCCCGGTCGACGTCGACCTCCGTCAGGAGACCGAAGGCCCGGTCACGACCAAGGCCAGCTTCACCATCTGGAACATGAACGAAGTTAAGCTGACCGGTCTCGACCGTTGCGTCACCTGCTGGGACCAGACGCTTCTGAGCACCTACGGTGTTCCGAACCACTTCCTGGTCGCCAACCTCCAGACCGCCAAGGGCAAGGCCCAGATCGACGGTCTCGAGAGCCAGCTGTGCGACTTCGACTACGATCCGAGCGACGTCTGCACGCAGGCTGCGCTGGGTGGTGGTGCTCTGACGGGCGCAAACCCGAGCTGTGATCCGCGCGACGTCAAGAGCCAGGCGGCTGCCCTTCTGGGCGTCGTCGCGAAGCACCTGAGCTTCACCTCGGGTGACTACGCTGCTGCCGGTATGAACCTGATCGGCCTCGGCACCCAGCCGGGTGGTGCGGTCATCAAGGCTGACTTCCTCGGCAACCCGCCGGACGAGCGTCCGCAGCAGGTCGAGGTCACCAAGCGCAAGCCGGTTCAGGTTGGCCAGTAGTTTGTGACTTCTCGGTGGGGCTTGGTTCGCTCGTTCGAACCAAGCCCTGCCTTCAGACTTCGCACCTTGATTCGTCGCGGCAGTGCATCGTCAAAGCGTATCAAGGTGTGACACAGGACAGGCGAGGGCACGGCGGATCAATCTTGATTTCTCCTTGCCCTCGCCACCTGTATTTGTCGCGGGACTGACGGACGCACGCCGCGAAGGGTAACAACGCAAGCTGTTTCGCGAAGTTCACCCAACCCCCCCGGCAGCGTGCGAGTTCGGCAAGCCTTGCCCGACGAAGCCGAACGTCGTCGCAAAGTTCCGCATGGCCATCAATGGCGCCGTTGCGCTGGTGGCCGCAGGGGACGGGCAAACACGACAGCCGAGAGACACGAGAGGCGGAAACGCATCGCGGTAAATCCGCTGCGCGCTGACGGGTAACGTAACCGGTCGATGCGCCGTGAGGCTGATGATGCACGTGCGGTAAGGAAGTCCGTGCACGAGTGCATCGAACCCCGCTGACGCGGGGTGTCTGACGGGGGGAAAAGGTCATGTGCGGCTGGTATTGGCGCGCACGCCACATATTCATCGGTCTGTTCTGTTTTGCATTCACCGTGGCGAACGCGCGCGGCGATGGAACGGAAACACTCGGACCACCATCAATAGTTATCGAACCTGGAACGGGTATCGTGACGGCTGGTGTCGGTATGGCCGCGCGCGCGGGCACCATCGACTTTGATGTGCCACAGGGTGTCACCATTCGCCAGGTGCTGCTCTATTGGAGCGGCTTCGCGCAGCAACTGGTCAACAACGAGCCACTCGATCCGCAGAAGTCGCCGGCGAGTCAAAGCGTACTCGGCAACGGTCAGTCGATGCTGCTGCGTCGCCTCGACCTGACGGGGCCGTCCACCGATTCGCAGCGCGGCGACCCTGACGTGCTGGTGAACAACATCCCGGTCGTCGGAACGCTCATCGGCGGGCCCACGCTTTTTGTGCAGGATCTCATGGGCAGCACGTACCGCGCGGACATTACGTCGCTCGGACTCGTTGCGCCGGGACCCAACTCACTGACGATCAGCGATCTGGTTTTCACCATCAAGAGCGACGGAGCCGGTGTGCTCGTGATCTACGATGATCCGGCAGCTTCGGGTGAGGTGTCCGTCCGCGACGGCTGCGATCTCGCGTTCAACTTCTTCGACCCCCCACTCGACACGACCGTCCCGCAGACAATGACGTTCGCGCCGGCACAGTTCGAACGCATGGCGAAGCTACATTTCTTCGTGGGCGACGTGGACAACAACCGGCCCAGCTCGATCGTGGTGACGGTCGGCAGCGTGGTGAACACCTACCTCGACTATCTCACGAGCAATGACGGGCCGGAGTGGGACACGGTACAACTGCCCGTGGCGATCGCTCCCGGCGACGATGAATTGACCGTGCAGATCCTGTCAGACGTACACGGCACTGGTGAGATCCCCGCATCGTTCGCCTGGAACATGGTTGCGCTTGAATTGCCCGACGGGCTGAACGACTGCGACGGCAACGACGTGCCGGACGAATGCGATCTCGACTGCGAAGCGCTTGCCGGCCAGTGTCAGGTTGGCTTCGCGACAGAGTGCGGGCTCGCCAGCGATTGCAATAACAACGGGTTGCCCGATGCCTGCGATCTGACCGACAACGACTGCAACAACAACGGTATTCCCGACAGCTGCGAGCCCGGCGGTGGAGCGTGCAACGACGGCGACCCGTGCACGATCAACGACTTCTGTTCGAACGGTGTGTGCTCAGGCGTCGAACGCGACTGTTCGCACCTGGACAGCACGTGTCAGGCCGGTGTGTGTAATCCCAATACCGGCGCGTGCGACGTCGAACCCGCCAACACCGGCGGTGATTGCGACGACGGCGAACTGTGCACGGTCGAGGATTTCTGCTGGAACGGCGCGTGCGTCGGTTTTGAGATGGACTGCACCGCGATGGACGGCGAGTGCAGCATCGGCGCGTGCAATCCCGCGTCCGGCGCATGCGAACCCATCGCGATCAACGAGAACGCCGGGTGCAACGACGGTGACCCGTGCACGCTCGGCGAAACCTGCCAAAGTGGCGAATGCCTCGGCGCGCCGAAAGACTGCTCCAGCGAAGACGACACGTGCAACGTCGGCGTGTGCAACCCCGTCACCGGTGTCTGCGAACCGCTGCCAGCCAACGACGGCGCGCCGTGCAACGACGGCGACAATTGCACGGTTGAAGATTTCTGCTCGAACGGACTTTGCGTCGCTTATGAACGCGACTGCTCCGCAGTCGAGGACGCGTGTAACGTCGGCGTATGCGTGGGAACGTCCGGAATCTGCGAACCGGTGCCCGCGAACGAAGGCGGTCTGTGTGATGACGGCGACGCCTGCACGGTTGACGACGCGTGCACAGGCGGTGGCTGCGTTGGCGATCCAAAGGACTGCTCGCAGTTCGATGACGCGTGCAACGTCGGTTTGTGCATCGGCACAACTGGTGTCTGCGTGCCCTCACCCGCAATCGAAGCTGGTGGCTGTGATGACGGCGACGCCTGCACGATCAACGATTCATGCACGAATGGCATCTGTGCCGGCGAACCGGTGGACTGCTCGCACCTCGACGACGCGTGCAACGTCGGCGTGTGCGTCGGCAGCACCGGAATCTGCGAAGCCGTTCCAAGGAATGAAGGCGGAACATGCGACGATGGCGACGCCTGTACAATCAACGACGCCTGCGCGAGCGGCGTGTGCGAAGGCACGCTACGCGATTGCTCGTCGCTCGATGCCGGTTGCACGCTCGGCGTTTGCAATCCGTCGGACGGTTCGTGCTTCGCGCAGCCGGTCGGTGAGGGCGGCGCGTGTAATGACGGCGATGGCTGCACAGTTGATGACACGTGCGTCTCGGGCGTATGTGCAGGCCTGCCGAAGGATTGCTCCGGGCTCGATGGTTCGTGCAACACCGGCGTGTGCGTGGGCACAAGCGGCGTATGCGTTGCGGAGCCCGCGAACGAAGGCGGTGCTTGCGACGACGGTAATGGCTGCTCGGTGAGCGACGCGTGTTCGAACGGCGCGTGCATCGGTGTCGGGATGGATTGCTCTTCGCTTGACGACGCGTGCAACGCGGGCTTCTGCGTGGGCACGACCGGACTGTGCGACGCGACCCCGACGAACGAAGGCGGAACCTGCGACGATGGTGATCGCTGCACCATCGACGACGCGTGCGCCACGGGCAACTGCGCGGGCGTGCCGGTCGATTGCTCGCACCTCGACGACGATTGCAACGTCGGGGCCTGCGAGCCGACGACCGGCGGATGCCTCGCGGTCCCGCGCAACGAAGGCGGTTCGTGCGATGACGGCGACGACTGCACGGTGAACGACGCGTGCAACAGCGGTGTCTGCTCCGGTTCTGCCAAGGACTGTAGCGCCGCGGGCGATGCGTGCAACGTGGGCGTCTGCGTGGGAACTTCCGGCGTGTGTGTGGCTGAGCCCGCAAACGAAGGCGGTGCATGCGACGACGGGGACAACTGTTCGACGGGTGATGCCTGCTCGAATGGCGTCTGCGTCGGCGCGCAAGTGGATTGCTCCGGGTTCGACGATGCCTGCAATGCGGGCTTCTGCGACGGTGCGTCCGGACTTTGCGACGTGACGCCGGTCAACGAAGGCGGCAGTTGCAATGACGGTGATCTGTGTACGATTGATGATGCGTGCGCGATCGGGAGTTGCACGGGCGTGCCGGTCGATTGCTCCCACCTCGATGACGATTGCAACGTCGGGGTGTGCGAGCCGACGACCGGCGGGTGCATCGCGGTGCCGCGCAACGAAGGCGGCGCGTGCGATGACGGCAATGGCTGCACGGTGAACGACGCGTGCAACAGCGGTATCTGCGAAGGCGTCACGAAGGATTGCAGCGCGTCCGGTGACGTGTGCAACACGGGTGTGTGCATCGGCACAACCGGTGTGTGCGAAGCCATCCCCGCCAACGAAGGCGCAGCCTGCGATGACAGCGATGGCTGCACGCAGAATGATGTTTGCAATAGCGGCACGTGCGCCGGTACACCCCTCGACTGCTCCGCATTCGATGACGCGTGCAACGCGGGCGTGTGCGTCGGCACCAGCGGCGTGTGCTCGATCGTACCTGCGAATGAAGGCGGTTCGTGCGATGACGGCGACGCGTGCACGGTTGAAGATGTCTGCTCGGCTGGTGCTTGCGGTGGCGTCGCGAAGGACTGCTCAGGTCTCGACGACGCTTGCAACGTCGGCGTGTGTGCCGGATTGAACGGCGCGTGCGTTGCCGTTCCCGCGAATGACGGCGGTGCGTGCGACGACGGTTTGAATTGCACGATCGACGACGCCTGCTCGTCAGGTGCGTGCACCGGCGATCCGATGCCGTGCCCCGTCGGTGAAGTCTGCGACGAAGTGCTCTCCGCGTGCGTGCTCGCACCGGCGGGCCGCGTCTCGTCGTCGAACAAGGGCAGCGTGCTCATCTTCTCCGACGTCGAGCTGCGCTGGAACTCTGCCGGTGAACTCATCCGCGACACGTTCGTCTCGCTGGGCAACGACTACCCGCAGAAGGTGCTCGTGCAGATGTACTTCATCCACGGCGACGGACCGCTCGACGCAATCACGTCGAACGCGGTGGTGCTCGAACGCGCGCATCCGGGTTGGAATCGCGTCGACGTTGAAGTCGGTCTCACCGCAAACCAGCCGTCATACTGGGCGGCGAGCACGGGCACGCCGATTGCGGGCGGAATTCCGCCGTGGACGATCCTTGATCCCGGCAGTCCGCCCGGCCGACCCGATCCGGACGGCAGCGGTGACCGCGTGCTGCGCGGCTACATTATCGCGTGGGCGGTGGACAGCGTCGGCGCGGAGATTCGCTGGAATCACCTGAGCGGTAGCACAGTCATCGCGGACTACGCGAACGGTACCGCGTGGGAATTCGAAGCATACGCGTTCCAGGCGCAGAGCGCCGCCGTGGCCAATGGCAGTACGACCGGCACGCCGGGCGTGCTGAACTTCGACGGTGTTGAATACGACCATGCCTACGGTCAGTTGATTTTCGATTTCCTGGCCAGCGGTACGTCGCATTTCGGAACGTCGCCGACGCCGATTGCGGTGGACACCGATCTGACGCTGCACACGTTGTCGGCTGACCTGCGTCAGGAGACCGGCGGGCCGGTGACGACGAAGGCGAGCTTTACAATCTGGAACCAGAACGAGGTGAAGTTCACCGGTCTGGATCAGTGCGTGACGTGTTGGGATCAGCGCTACCTGAGCGATTATGGCGCGCCGAACCACTTCCTGCGCACGAATCTGCAAACGGATCGCGGCAAGGCGCGGGTCGATGGGCTCGCAAGCCAGTTGTGCAATCGTGACTACGACCAGGGCGATGTGTGCACGCAATTGTTCGGCGGGCCTGCGCCCAACTGCGATCCGCGCGACCGCGTGAGCGAACCGGCAGCGCTTTTGGGCGTGATCGCGAAAGAACTGACGTTCAGTGCTACGGCGCATGACGTGGCGGCGCATACGATCGGCGGGTTGGGATCGGAAAACGCCGTGATTCAAGTCGATATCATCGGATCGCCGCCCCCCGAGCGATCCGGTGATAATCCATAACGTGAAGCAAGAAAGGCGGGCGGCAGACCCGCAACGGAAGGGGCAATAAGGAGCAGCGTGATGAGATTCCCAATGGCATCTGCGCGCGTGCGCAGCGTTTTCGGTGCGGGATTGTGCCTGGCGCTCGCCGGCGCAGTGCTTGCGGACGGCTCGGACCCGACAGGTCTAGGCGCGCCCAGCATCGCGGTGAGCGGCGGCACGCACATCGTGGCCGCAGGCGCGGGTATGGAGACCCAGCCGGGTTTGATAACGGTCTCAATCCCGGCCGGTGCGACAATCAACCAGGTCCTGTTGTATTGGAGCGGGTTCGACAGCACGTCGGGCGGTGGCGACAGCACGATCATTGTCAACGGCGTGTCGGTGAACGGCACGTTGATCGGCGGGCCGACGCTCTTCTTCAGCGTCCCGCGTCCATTCTGGGCGACGAGCTACCGCGCGGACATCACCGCGCTATCAGCCGCAAACAACTGGGTCGTTCCCGGCACGAACAACCTGACGGTGGACGGACTTTCGTACGCGGAGGAAAACGACGGTGCGGGTATCCTCGTGATCTACGATGACGGGTCGGATCCGTCGCAGATCGACCTGCGCGATGGAAGCGACCTTGCCTTCAACTCCTTCGCCCCCCCGCTCAATGCCGTCGTGCCGCAGACGTTCAACTTCGCATCCGCACCGTACGATCGCCAAGCCGACCTGATCCTTTTCGTCGGCAGCGTCGACGAGAACCGTTCGAGTCGTGTGCAGGTGACGTCGGGCGGTAATGTGCAGAACTTCGACGATCTGTTGGGAAATACCGACGGGCCGATGTGGGACACGGTTTCCGGTTCAATCACCGTTCCCGCGAACGCGACGGACATCACGTTTGAGATCATCTCCGGACCTCCGGGCGGGCCGCTGCAACCGGCATCGCTGGACTGGATCAACTGCTCGTTCGCCGTGCTCCCCCCACCGATCAACGGCACGATCATCATCATCGCGGAAACGATTCCGCCGGGTGGTACCGGCTTCACGTTTACCGATGACATTCGCCCGCCGAACGGTTTCATGCTCGATGACGGGCAGAACGAAACGTTCCTCGAAGTACCGCCGGGCACCTACGTCGTCGATGAGGATGATCCGACGGTGAATCCGGGCGGGTGGACGCTGACGAATCTGGTGTGCGTGGACAGCGACAATACCGGAGTTGATTCGACGATCGACCTGTCGTCGGGCCGCTCAACGATCAACCTCGAAGCCGGTGAGACGGTGGTTTGCACGTACACGCACGTTCCCGAGACGGGCACGATCATCATTGAGAAAGACACCATACCGGCTGGCGGTACCGGGTTTGACTTCACCGACAACGTGGCTGCACCGAACGCGTTCTCACTCGATGACGGCGGGACCAAGACGTTCACGAATGTGGATGCCGGCAGCTACTCCGTGGTCGAGAGCCTGCCGCCAGGTTGGGAAGTGAGCAACCTGGTCTGCATCGACAGCGACCCGGCAGGTACCGCGTCGATCGGCAACGCTGCGACCGGAACTTCATCTATCAATCTGGACCCGGGCGAAACGGTGCGCTGCACGTACACGAACAGCGAGCTGCCCGGGACGATCGTTATTGCGAAAACCACGGTTCCCCCGGGCGGCACCGGATTCGGGTTCTCCGACAACATCGGCGCTCCGCTGAACTTCTCGCTCAACGACGGTCAGACGCGGACCTTCGTGAATGTTCCGGCGGGCAGCTATTCCGTGCAGGAAGCGGAACCGCAGATCACGCCCGGCGGCTACGACCTTACGCAGCTCACGTGTACCGACAGTGTGCCTGGCGGAACCGCATCGACGACGGATGTCGCGACGCGCACCGCGAGCATCAATCTCGATCCGGGCGAGACGGTCAGGTGTACGTTCGTGAACTCCGAGCCCGAGGATTGCCGCTTCAGCGCGAGCGAAAAGGGCAGCCTGCTGGTCTACTCGAAGGTGGACATTCGCTGGGACGCTGCCGGCCGACTCATTCAGGACACGTTCATCGACATCGCCAACGACTACCCGGCTGACGTGTGCGTGCAAATGTATTACATCAACGGCGATGAACCGCTCGATGCGATCACCACGAACAGCGTCGTACTCGAACGGGCGCATCCGGGTTGGAACAACGTTGACGTGCAGATCTGCCTGACGAGCCATCAGCCGATGTACTGGTCGGCGGCGACGGGTCAGCCCGCGGGCATCCCGTCGTTTACGATTCTCGATCCGGGCAATCCGCCGGGGCGTCCGGTGCCGGGCACGACGGATCGCATGCTGCGCGGTTATATCGTCGCGTTTGCGGTGAACTCCATTGGCGAGGAAATTCGCTGGAACCATCTCAAGGGCGATGCTGCGATCGTCGACTACCGCGATGCCGCCGCTTGGGAATATCCCGCATGGTCGACGCGGGCGATCAACACCGCCAACGGGTCGGCAACGGGCACGCCGGGCACGCTGAACCTCGACGGCACGGAGTACTGCCCGCCGTACGAGACGCTGCTGCTCGATTTCTACGCGATCGGCTCGTCGGCGTTCAGCAAGGATACGATGCCGGTCACGATGGACACCGACCTGACGCTCTATCCCGTTTCGGTCGATCTGCGGCAGGAGACGGAAGGCCCGGTGACCACCAAGGCGAGCTTCACCATCTGGAACATGAACGAGGTGAAGTTCACCGGTCTGGATCAGTGCATCACCTGCTGGGACCAGCGGCTGCTGAGTGAGTACGGAATTCCCAACCATTTCTTCCGCAACAACTTGCAGACGCAGAAGGGCAAGGCGCGGATCGACGGTCTCGCCAGCCAGTTGTGCGACTTCGACTACGATCCGGGCGACGTCTGCACGCAGAACGCGCTCGCGGGCGGCACGCTTTCGGGGGCTGATCCGAATTGCGATCCGCGTGACGTTCTGAGCACGAAGGAGGCGCTGCTGGGCGTCGCAGCCAAGTGGATCACGTTCTACCCCAACACCGCGAGCGAGAACTTCGAGACCGCGGGCATGAACCTGATCGGCATGGGAAAGGAGAACGCGGTGATCTACGTCGATCTGCTGGGCGATACGCCGCCGGAACGCCCGGTGCGACCAGCTCAGCCGATCGGACAGACTTCGACGGTGATCCGCAAGTCGGACAGCAGTGCGTCACCGCGACGTTAACGCGTCGCGTTTTGAAGGGCTGATTCTTTCCGCGTGCGTACTGACCCCACGTACGCGGAAAGCTTGTGGTGGACGGAGGAGACGGTGCGGGATAAGTCAGCCCGCACCGCCTCCGTCAAACCTTTTGCATAACCCTGCGGAACTACGCCTCCACCATCTTCGCGAGCGCTTCGGGATAGCGTTCACCTTGCACGGTTAGCTTCGATGCTGCCGCGTCGATCTCGCCAAGATCGTCCGCCGTGAGTTTGACGTCGACCGCACCCAGGTTTTCGTCAAGCCGGTTCAGCTTCGTCGTTCCCGGAATCGGTACAATCCACGGTTTCTGCGCGAGCACCCATGCCAAGGCGATCTGCGCGGGCGTTGCATCCTTCGCTGCCGCAATGCGCTTGAGCAATTCGACGAACGCGAGGTTCGCCTTCATGGCTTCGGGCGCGAAGCGCGGCAGCCGGCTGCGAAAGTCGCTGCTGTCGAATGCCGCATTGGGGTCGATCTTGCCGGTGAGAAATCCGCGTCCGAGCGGGCTGTACGGCACGAGTCCGATCCCGAGTTCTTCGAGCGTGGGAATGATCTCCGCTTCCAGCGGTCGCCACCACAGCGAGTATTCACTTTGCAACGCGGTGACTGGCTGCACCGCGTGCGCCCGGCGAATCGTTCGCGCCGCCGCTTCCGACATGCCGAAATGCTTGACTTTTCCCTGCTGGATCAGCTCTTTCACGGTGCCCGCGACGTCCTCAATGGGAACGGCTGGGTCAACCCGGTGCTGGTAGAACAGGTCGATCACGTCCGTGCGCAAACGCTTCAACGATTGTTCAACCACTTTGCGGATGTGGTCGGGTTGGCTGTTGGCTGCGGGCGCTCCGGTCATGCCGCGCGGGTCGCTGTTTTCGCGAATATCGAAGCCGAACTTGGTCGCGATGACCACGCGATCGCGTAGCGGCTCCAGTGCTTCGCCGACAAGTTCTTCGTTGATGAACGGCCCGTACACCTCTGCCGTGTCGAAGAACGTAACGCCGCGATCCACAGCCCCACGCAGTAGCTTGATCATCTCCTGCTTGTCCTTGGGCGGGCCGTACGAGTAGCTCATGCCCATGCAACCCAGGCCCAGCGCCGAGACTTCCAGATTACCTTTTCCCAACCTACGCGTTTGCACGTCTCCTCCTTTCACCTGTGCTGCGCAACTGATCCAACCCGCACTGCACCACACCAATGCAAAAGCCATACTTCATATGCATTGCCAGGTAGCCGGCGATTGGTCCGCTTGCTGCGCCAACGAGCCAGCAGAATGTTAGCGCCGCGCGCCCCATCCCGCCCCCCGCTCGTTGCCCCCGGATTCGTCGCCGGTTCGCCCCTGGCAATTGGCGGCCGTAACAGTGATGGTGAAGTTGCTCCGATTGGGGGCAATTGGTTATAGTGGACAACTTATCAGGGCTTCGGGTCCGGTAATCTGGGCGATTGGTCGTACCTGGTTTTGCTTCCGGCGGGTTCACTGTCTGGAGGCTGCGGATGCTTCCAATCGCGTTGGGGATGAGGCAAATCTTGTGTACACGTTGGGATCGGGTTGGTACCGGTTCGTGTTTGCGGCTGTCGCGCTGCTGATGGGCGGTGCGGCGCAGGCGGCGACGCGTTTCGTTGACGCGAGCGCCACTGGTGCAAACAACGGCAGTTCGTGGGATGACGCGTATATCGAACTGCGCGACGCGCTTTCCGCGGCATCGATCAATCCTGCGATCACCGAAATCTGGGTGGCTTCCGGTACGTACAAACCGACATCCGGCGCGAATCCGCTGACGACGTTTCAACTGCTCAGCGGTGTTGCGATTCGCGGCGGATTCGCCGGGGTCGAAGGCAGCGTCGCGGAGCGTGACCTGTCTACCGGTGCCACGATTCTCAGCGGCGACATCGGTGTGATTGGCAATGCGAACGACAACTGCTTTCACGTGGTCACGGGCAGCGGTGCCGACGCGACTGCGGTCCTTGAGAATTGCACAATCGCAGATGGCAACGCAAGCCTGTCGGCGCTGACGCGTAAGGGCGGTGGGATACTCATCGAAGGCGCGGGCAGTGCGCCGAGCATTATCAACTGCACGCTGCGCGATAACCAAGCCCACGACGGCGGTGGCGGCTTGTACAACTACGACGGCGCGCCGACGCTAGCCAACTGCGTCTTTCGTGAGAACATGACCGATGGCGATGGCGGCGGCGTGCACAGCACGCGCGGGCACGCGCGCTACGTGAACTGCACCTTTCTGAACAACGAAGCCGGTGGCATCGGCGGTGGCGTATTCACCCAGGACAACGGTGGAGCAACCTGCCCGGCCAATGCAAACTTTCACAATTGCACCTTCTGGGGAAATACCAATGGCGGTGAATTGACGCAGGACGATCAGATCGCGGCTCCGGAAAACTTCTGCCCGCCCGAGTTTGCAAGGTCAGCCGGCAACCCGCTCATTCTGCAAAACTCCTGCATTCAGGCGTGGGACGGTATCCTCGGCGGTTCGAGCAACACGGACGCCGATCCGGTGTTCACCGACGCTGACGGCAGGATCGGAACCGGGTCCGGATGCATTGACTTCGGCGATGCTACCGCCCTACCGCTCGACGTCGCGGACATCGACGGCAACGGAAACACGACGGAGCCGCTCCCGATCGATCGCGATGGCAGCGTGCGCGTTGTGAACGGAGCTATCGATGCCGGCGCGTTCGAATTTCGCTTCGACTGCAATGGTAACGGCGTGTTCGACGAGCTGGACATCGCCATGGGAACCAGCGGCGACTGCGACAGCAACGGCGTACCCGATGAATGCGACCCGCTGTTCGACTGCAACACGAACGGGTCAGCCGATTACATTGACATCGCCACGGGCGCGAGCACGGACTGCAACCACGACTGCGTTCCTGACGAATGCACGCTGAGCGGGTCAGATTGCAACCACAACGGCACGCTCGACGAGTGCGATCTCGCGAGCGGCAGCGAAAACGACTGCAACGCGAACAGCATTCCCGACGTCTGCGAGACGGATTGCAACGCCAACGGTTCGCCGGATGACTGCGACATCGCGGCCGGAAGCAGTGCGGACTGCAACACGAACGCCCTGCCCGACGAATGCGAAGCTCCCGCAGGTGACTGCAACGGCAACCTCGTGCCCGACACCTGCGAGCTGTCGGCGGGCAGTGCGACGGATTGCAACGGCAATGCTCGGCTTGATGAGTGCGACATCGCTGGCGGAACGAGCAGCGATTGCGATGGCAGCGCCATCCCCGACGAATGCCAATTGATGCAGCGTTTCTTCGTGCTCGACAACGGCGATGTGGGCAATGCGAGCCGGGTCAAGTGGTTTGACGCAAGCGATCCGGGCGCGGGTTCGTACGTCGCAGCCACTCTGCCCGCTTCCGGAAACGATCGCGGCATGACGGTGTACAACGGCGCGGGGCAGGTGCTCACCTGCGACGAGGAGAATCAGCGTCTCTTGGAATTGGACGTCTTTCGCGGCGGCATTGTGCAAACGATCCCGGTTGATCGCCCGTTGCTGGAACTCGCGTACGACTGGTCAACAGGCCGATTGTTCGCGACGGCAGAGAACGGCGGGTTGTATCGCGTCGATCTCACGACCGGTGCAACGACGTTCATCACGGCAGTCCCGGGCGAGTCGCAGGACGATTGGGTGATGCTCGCGTACGACGACGTCTCGGGGATGCTGATCGGCGGCAGTCAATCGGAGAACGTGCTGTTCCGCATCGATCCGAACAACGGCGCGAGTGTCGCGTTCCCGCGCGCGATCGGTGTCGAACTCGGCGATCTGGCTGTGGACTTTGTCGACGGGACGATTTACGGAATCGGGCTGGCCGGCGAACTCTATCGCGTGGATCGTGGCTCGGGTGAGGCGACGCTCATCGCGACGGTTCCGGGAATCGACGGAACAGCCGCTGGCTTCGCGATCCTGCTCGCGAGCGACTGTACGCACAACGGCATCCTCGACACGTGCGAAATCGCGGCAGGCTCCAGCAGCGACTGCAACCACAACGCGCTGCCCGACGCGTGCGACGCGGACTGCAACGCCAACGGAACGCCCGACGCCTGCGAAGCCATCGCACCTCTCGACTGGAACGCCGACGGCATTACGAGCCTCGCCGACTTCGCGGGCTTCCCCGTCTGCCTGGGCGGGCCGGATCGTTCGCCGCAACCTGCGGACTCCGCGTGCATCACAAACTGCCTGCTCACCTACGATTTCGACGGCGATGGCGACGTCGATTTGCAGGACTTCGCAGCCGTTCAGACCCTGCTCGCAGGTCCCTAATCGCCCAATTTGCCCCGTTGCGCTTCGCCTGCGCATCAGCCTTCGGCGCGGTTTGACATCTATCTGGCGAACGGGTAATCGAACCATCCCCCGCGACCGATAATTCCTAGGAGTTCTCTGGTTATCTCCGCGGGACCCGGCTTATCCGTGGCCAATGGATGCCGGCGCGGTGGGCATAATCCTCGATTTGAGAAGGCTGATGGCGAACACACAATCGACACGACGACCGGCATTGGTTGGTGCGACCTGCAACCGTGGGCGAGCACTGACCTTATCCTTCACCCTGCTGACGTGCGTTGCGCTGCTGGTACCTAGCGGGTGCGGCAAACGCAGTAAGATTGAGCAGGATAAGCAGGAGACGGCATCGGGCGCGGACTTGAACGAACGTGCCGGGGAGCTTTGGAAGGCCCGGGCGGCAGAAGACTGCGCGACGATGTTCCTCTTTGAACCGACTCGCGGCGACGAAGGCGTGACGGAAGAGGAGTACATCAACTACTGCAAGAATGAAGAGCCGTTCCGCGTACATGACTACGAAATTCTCGACACGGTGACGGAAGGTGATCTGGGCTGGGTGGAGCTGAACGTCAGCACCTCTATGCGGAAATTCCCCAGCGCCGCGCCAGTTGAGTCGCACCGTTGGGAAAAATGGCACCACATCAACGGCGAGTGGATGCCGGTCGGGTCAAAGGATTTGACGGCCTATCCCGACGCACCCGCGCTGCGTGATCGTGATGCCGAGGCGGAGCTGCGGAAGCGCTTTGACGCGTCGTGGCAGGCCCGGCTGGATCGGGACTGGCCGACGCTGTACGACTTCATCGACCCGCGCGATCGCGACCAAGTGGACTCCGGTGTGTTTGCGGATACGCACGCGCTGTTTGAGTACCTCTCGTGCGATGTACACTGGGTCGAGGTGAAGGGCAATGCCGGAGTGGTCTACGTCACCGTACACCACAAGCTGAACGATCCGAGCCTGACCAAGTTGCCGCCGCGGGACGCGACGGTGCGCGAAGAATGGGTGCGACACGACAACGAGTGGTACCTCGACGTGCGCCGCGGCGAGTAGGCGGTGATGCGACTTGCTATTCCCCCAATGGATGAACCGACAGTCTACGGAACCAAACACATGAAACGCTTCCTCGCAATTTCGCTGGCGCTGGTGCTTGCCGGCTGCTCGTCGCACAAGAAGGACAAGACCGACGCCGCACCGTCGCAAGACACTGACGCGGGCGCGACATCGAACGTTGCGACGGCATCGGGCAAGTCGCTCGGTCCGGCACCCGTGACGTACGCACCGTTTATGAAGAACCTGCCGGAAGACGGCATGTGGAAGTGCGATCCGCTGCTGTTCGACAACAACGGCGACGGCGTGCTCGATCTGGCGATTGTTCCGCGTTTGCGCGTGAAGGATCTCGGCGACGGGCCGCGTTTCTGGTTCGGCAATAAGCAAGGCGAATGGAAGCAGGCGTCCGACGGTTTGGACACCGGCGAGCATTCCTGCGGTGGCGGCATCGATACCGCGGACATCAACAACGATGGTTTTGCCGATCTCGCGGTCGCGGACCACTGCCAGGGCGTGTTCGTGTATCTCGGTGATGGCGAAGGCAATTGGAAGATGGTCACGCGGGCAATGTACCCGAGTGACGTGGTGGCTGAGCCTGAGCGTTTGTCGATGTACGTGGGCGCGGAGGACCTTGATCTGGGCGACCTCAATGGCGACGGATTCATCGATATCGCCGTCGGGGCGAGCGACTTGGGCGGGATCAACGTTTACCTCGGCGATGGCACCGGCGAGAACTGGAAGCGCGTCGAGACCGGTTTGCCCGATACCGAGTGGGCGACACGTGTGGAGCTTGCGGACTTCAACAAGGACGGTTCGCTCGACGTCGTCTCATCGTTTTCCGACGGGCCGCGGGTCTGGCTCAACGACGGTACGGGACACTTTACGGCTGGTTCTGAAGGACTGCCCAGCCCGATCATGCGCGGCATCTACACGGGCCTCGACGTCGGCGATTTCAACATGGATGGCCGGTTGGATTTCGCGATCGCGAACTGGGTCGACGGTCCCGAGGTGTACATGCAGACCGCCACCGGCGCTTGGGAAAAAGCGCCCGACGTGTTTCCTGACATGTTGGGTGGCGCCATTGGCCTTGATGTTGGCGATTTGAACGGCGACGGCAAACCGGACCTCGCGGTCGCGGGCCGGCTGAAGAAGGAAGGTGGTTACGTGCGTGGCGTGTTCCCGCTGCTGGGCGACGGCGCGGGCAGCTTCAAGTACGTGGACAATAGCGGTCTTCCCAATACCGGATTGTCGTCAACGGCTGGTGTGACCATCGCGGACATTGACGGTGACGGCATTGCGGACATCGCTGCCGGTAGCGGATTGCTGGTGGAGACCGCGGGAGGGATGGATGCCCCGTCGATTCCGCAACGCCTGCTGGTTTGGCGCGGCACCGGACCGGCGGAGAAGTGACGAACGGGTACTTGCGAGTCAGCGATTACGAATTACGAATTGGCCCTGTGATGATGCTGCGGACTGTTGGTCCGCACGTCATCTCAGGGCCAATCTTTTTGCTCCATTCCTTACAGCGGGCCGGTGAACAGTTGCTGTAGTCGGTTGAAGTCGCGGAGGTCGATGTCGCCGTCGTTGTCGAGGTCGTAGCAACGGCAGCCAGTCATCGCGATGGTGTCGGGGCCGGTCAGGCAGGCTGGGAACCCGGCGAAGTCCGCGAGATCAACGTCGCCGTCCGCGTCCGCACAATCGCCCGCCCCATCGCAATCATCGGGAATTCCGTTGCCGTTGATGTCCTCTTCCGGAGGCACGCATTCGTCGGGGATGTCGTTGTCGTTGCAATCGTCCGAGATGCCGAACGCGATATCGATGAAGTCGGGGAACCCGTTGTGGTTGCAGTCCGGGTCGCAGACGTCGATCACGCCGTTGTGATTGAGGTCGGTGAACTGCCCCGACGCAAGATCGCAGTCGTCGGGCACGCCATTGCCGTTGCAATCGTCCTCGCACTCATCGGGAATCATGTTCGCGTTGCAGTCGAGCACGGTTTGATTGTCGATCTCGCACTGGTCGATGGCGCCGTTGCTGTTGCAGTCGATCGCGCTGCCCGCGACGATCTCACAGACGTCGGGAACGCCGGTTTCGTTGCAATCGGGGCTGCACTCGTCCGGGATGCCATCAAGATTGCAGTCGCCGCTGGTGCCCGCGTTGATGTCGCACACGTCGGGCCGGTTGTTGCTGTTGCAATCCACGAAAATGTCGCACTCGTCCGGGATTCCGTTGGAATCACAGTCGACATCGCATTCGTCGGGCACGTTGTTCGCGTTGCAGTCGTTTTCGCTCAGTTCGCACACGTCGGGAATACCGCTGTTGTTGCAATCGGCGAAGGTTTCGCACGCGTCCGGCGTGCCGTTGGCGTTGCAATCGACGTCGCACTCGTCGGGAATGCCGTTGCCATTGCAGTCGTTGCCCGCGAGTTCGCACTCGTCCGGAATGCTGTTCGTATTGCAGTCGGCGAATGACTCGCAGGCGTCGGGCGTGCCATTTGTGTTGCAGTCGACGTCGCATTCGTCCGGGACGCCGTTCGCGTCACAGTCGTTGCCGGCAAGTTCGCATTCATCGGGGATGCCACTGTTGTTGCAGTCGGTGAACGACTCGCAGGCATCGGGCGTGCCGTTCGTGTTGCAATCCGCGTCGCATTCGTCGGGGATGTTGTTGGCGTTGCAGTCGTTATCAACCAGTTCGCACTCGTCGGGAATGCCCGAGCTGTTGCAGTCCGTGAAGATTTCGCAAGTGTCCGGCGTGCCATTGGCGTTGCAGTCGACATCGCACTCATCCGGAATGCTGTTGGCATTGCAATCGTTGGCAGTCAGCTCGCATTCGTCCGGGACCGCGTTCGTGTTGCAGTCGGTGAACGTTTCGCACGCGTCGGGCGTCCCGTTCGTGTTGCAATCGACGTCGCACTCGTCGGGCACACCGTTGGTGTCGCAATCATTACCCGAAAGTTCGCAGACATCGGGGATTTCGTTGCCGTTGCAGTCGGCGAACGTCTCGCACGCGTCGGGCGTACCCGAGTTGTCGCAATCTACATCGCACTCATCTGGAATGCCGTTCGCGTCACAATCGTTGTCCGTGAGTTCACACTCATCGGGAACGCCATTCGTATTGCAATCTGCAAACGTTTCGCATGCGTCCGGCGTGCCGTTGGTATTGCAGTCTGGATCGCACTCGTCAGGAATGCTGTTGGTGTCGCAATCATTGTCCGCGAGTTCGCACACGTCAGGAATGCCCGAATTGTTGCAGTCGTCGAACGCTTCACAATCATCCGGCGTACCGTTCTCGTCGCAATCAACGTCGCATTCGTCCGGGACACCGTTCGCATTGCAGTCGTTGGCGGCCAGTTCGCACTCGTCCGGGACACCACTGTTGTTGCAGTCGCTGAAGACTTCGCACACGTCGGGCGTGCCGTTGGTGTTGCAATCCGCGAGCGCTTCGCAGTCATCGGGGACTCCGCTTGTGTTGCAGTCGGCATCGCACTCATCGGGGACGCCGTTCGCATTGCAGTCATTGTCAGTCAGTTCGCACTCATCCGGCACACCGCTGCTGTTGCAATCGGCGAACGATTCGCATGCGTCGGGGATGCCGTTGGTATTGCAGTCCGAATCGCACTCGTCCGGAATCCCGTTACTGTTGCAATCGTTGCCCGCAAGTTCGCACGCGTCGGGAATGCCGCTGCTGTTGCAGTCGAGGAAGGCTTCGCAATCATCGGGTGTACCGTTCGCGTCGCAATCGATATCGCAATCATCAGGGACGCCGTTGGAATTGCAGTCATTGCCGATCAGTTCGCAATCGTCCGGAATGCCCGAGCCGTTGCAATCCGGGTCGCACTCGTCGGGCACACCGTTGGCATTGCAGTCGTTGCCGGCAAGTTCGCAGGCATCAGGCACACCGCTGCTGTTGCAGTCGGTGAATGCTTCGCATGCATCGGGCGTGCCCGAGTTGTCGCAATCGGCATCGCACTCGTCCGGAATGCCGTTGTTATCGCAGTCGTCGCCCGCGAGTTCGCACGCGTCGTAGATGCCGTTACTGTTGCAGTCGGCATAGTTCAGTTCGCAATTGTCCGGCGTGCCGTTGCTGTCGCAATCGACGTCGCAATCGTCGGGGATTCCATTCGCGTTGCAATCGTTATCCGCGAGTTCACAGGCGTCGGGCACGCCGTTGGCGTTGCAGTCCGTGAACGTCTCGCAATCGTCGGGAATTCCGTTGGTATCGCAGTCGGTGTCGCACGCGTCGGGAATGCCATTCGTGTTGCAGTCGTTCGCCACATCGGCTTGGATGCGCACGTCGTCGACCTGCCAGCCGACCGTGTCGTTGTGATTCGGGTCGATCGAGTCGAAATGCCATGCGATGGTCACGGTTTGCCCGGCATACGCGGTGAGATCGACGCTGCGTTCCACCCAGCGATCGAGCAGGCTGGAAACGCCGACGTCATCGACCAGCGTGCCGTTGACCGTGACCCAGGCGCGGTCGAACCCGAACGGCGGGAACGATTGGGCGCCGCGTTCACCGTCGTAGCGTGAACAATACCGCAGTTGGGCGTCGACGGCCGACGCGGGAATGGCGACGGTACTTGCGGTGAGCACGCCCTGCACGCGGGCGAGCAGATCGAAGTCGCAGGTCGCGTCGATCCCGAAATACGCCCATTGCACCGGGTCGCACGCGTCGGGTGCGGCGCACGCATCGGTCACGTGCCAGAGGCCGCTCGCGGACCAACCAGCCGGTAGCCCGCTTTCAAAATCCGCTGCGAGCAGGTCGCTGCGAATGACCAGGTCGCACTCGTCCGGCATTCCATTGTTGTCGCAATCCGATGCCGTTCCGCCTGCGATTTCGCACGCGTCGCCGATCAGGTTGTCATTGCAGTCGGTGAAAGGCTCACAGTCGTCGGGGATTCCGCTGTTGTCGCAATCCGGATCGCAATCGTCCGGGATGCCGTTGTTGTTGCAATCGTTGCCCGCGAGCTCGCATTCATCAGGCACACCGCTGCTGTTGCAATCGGCAAACGTTTCGCACGCATCCGGCGTACCGTTCGAGTTGCAGTCGATCTCGCAGACGTCGGGGGTGCCGTTCGTGTCGCAGTCCGCCAGTGCGAACTGGCAGATGTCCATGATGCCATCGCTGTTGCAGTCGTTGACCGAGCCGATCGTCGTGATGCAATCGAGCGCGCCGACGTAAAGCACCTGCGGGGCGAACGCGCTCTGCGGAAAGGCGTTGGAGGTCGCCAACGATCCGGGATTGGGCAATGCCACACTCGTTGCCCCGTTGTCATCGGGCAACACAACGCCTTCGCCGGTCGCGGCTCCGCTGTTTGCGACGCGATCCGTGGGCAGAAGATTGACGATGTCGACTGCGTCCGCCCCGCCGCCATCAGCAATGCCCAATGCGCGCAGGTCGAACGTGTATGCGAAAGCGCCCGCACCACTGCCGCTCGGGAATTCGGCAAAGCTTATCGGCGCGCGATAGACCCACGGCGTCCAGCCATTCGTGGCGGCATCGCGCACGCGAACCATGAGCCCGTCCGGCGCCCCCGCCAACCCGACTTCGTAGACTACCAAATCGGCGCCTTCGAGATCGAGCAGCGGCCCGTTGGAGTCGAAAACCACTTCGACGCCCTGCCGTGACAGGCCATTGGTGTCGCCGAATTGCACCGCGTGAAACGCATTCGTGCCGGCACCGCAAAGCGTCGCAAGACACGCGGTACCATCGAACCCCGCGGAAACCGGATCGATCACGGGAAAGATAAACGGGCCGCTAACAACGGATGCGCCCGGATCGACCGTCGCGCCACCGAGAACGATCGGCGTCGCGCCGGTGTTCAGCACGCTGCCCGAGCCCGGCTCCGCGTCGGTTTCAAAGGTGAGATCCGCAAACGCGTAGAGTGCCGCGGCTGACGGTTTGGTAAACGCAAGAAGCAGTGCGCATACACAGGCCGCGATGAAAGCTGAATGTGTCCCGGTTTTTCGCCGCATTGTCAATCCTGCCCTGCCGGTCGCGATCGGGATGTGCGCACGGAGGGCAGGAACAGCCACCGGCAGCACAGCGCATCACGGTTCGGCTATCAATTCGACCATGCGTGTCCAGTCCGCCAGGTCCACGTCCCCATCGTCGTCGAGGTCGGCGAGCCCGCAGCACGGGTCGGAATACGCGTTGGACGAGCACGAGGCTGCATCGCAGAGCGGACCGGTCATGCAACTGACCAGGAACGCATGGTCGCTCTGGTCCACGTCGCCATCGCCATCGGTATCGCCGCCGTCGCATTCGTCGGGGACGTTGTTGTTGTTGCAGTCTTCGCTGATGAACTGCAAGTCGATGAAGTCGGGCACGCCGTTGGGTTGGCAGTCCGGCTCGCATTCGTCGGGGATGTCGTTGTTGTTGAAGTCGAAGCTGCCGCCCGAGTTCAGGTCGCAATCATCCGGGATGCCGTTGGTGTTGCAGTCCTCCTCGCACTCGTCGGGAATGTCGTTGAGGTTGCAATCGGCGAAGGATTCGCAATCGTCCGGCGTGCCGTTCGTGTTGCAATCGGCTTCGCATTCGTCCGGAATGGTGTTCGCGTTGCAGTCGTTGCCCGCGAGTTCGCACTCATCCGGGATGCTGTTCGAGTTGCAATCGTCGAAGGTTTCGCACTCATCGGGCGTGCCGTTGTTGTTGCAGTCGAGTTCGCAATCGTCCGGAATATCGTTGGCGTTGCAATCATTGCCCACCAACTCGCACTCGTCCGGGATGCCGTCGGTGTTGCAGTCGTCAAACGGCGCGCAGTCGTCCGGCAGGAAGTCCATGTTGCAGTCCGGATCGCACTCGTCCGGGACGCCGTTGAAGTTGCAGTCGTTGTCGAAGAGTTCACACTCGTCGGGAATCTGCGTGCCATTGCAATCGTCGAAGGCTTCGCAGTCGTCCGGGATATTGTTGTTGTTGCAATCCGCTTCGCACTCGTCGGGGATCTGGTTGGTGTTGCAATCGTTGCCCGCGAGCTCGCACTCATCGAGGATTTGGTTGTTGTTGCAGTCGTGGCCGGGCAGTTCCGTTTCGTCCGGAATACTGTTGCTGTTGCAGTCGTCAAACGTTTCGCACCCGCCCCACTGCGCGACGCGAACCGCCGATGACCCGCCCGCCTGCGTAAACAAGCCGCCGACAAACAACGCGGAGCCCACGCCGGTCGTCGCGGTCGAAGCGTTCAGCGCCAGAACTTCGTTGTTCGTTCCCGAACCTACGGCGGACCAGGCGCTGCCGTTCCATTTCGCAATGCGGTTTACGGAAACACCGCCTGCGTTCGTGAATGGACCGGCAGCGTACAACGCGGAACCATTGCCATCGTTGAAGACCGCCAGCGCCTGCACGTCATCGTTCATGCCGCCGTTCAGCGCCGACCACGTCGATCCGTTCCACTTGGCGATGTAGTTAACCGTGTTCCCGCCCGCCAGCAGGAAACCACCACCGGCATAGACGGCTTCCCCGGTACCGTCGTCGAAGACCGCAAGCGCCTGCACGTTGGCACTGACACCACCGCCCAATGCGGTCCACGTCGTACCGTTCCAACGCGCGACGTTACTCGCCGAAACGTTCGCGGCGGCTGAGAAGCTTCCGCCGACGAACACGCCCGGTCCAACCGCAGAGCTATTGGCCGTTGAGGCCAGCGCCGTGACCGGTCCATTGACGCCATTAAATCCCGCCTGCGGCAAGTTCGCCCAAGTGGTTCCGTCCCAGCTTGCGATGTGCTGCGCGAGGCCGCCACCGGCCATGGTGAACTGACCACCGACGTAGAGCTTGCCGCCGAACTTCGTGAGCGCACTAACGGTGATGTTCGTCCCCACACCGAGTTGATTCCAGATGGTACCATTCCACGACGCGATGAAGTTGCGCGGCACACCACCTGCGGCAGAGAACGATCCGCCGGCATACAGACGGTCGCCGCTGCCGGGGTTGTAGGTCATCAGGGCGGCGATGGTTTCGTTGGTGCCGGTGCTGAGCGGCGCCCAGCCGGTACCGTTCCACTTTGCAATGTTGCTGACGGTGACGCCACCAGCATTGCTGAACTTACCGGCTGCGAAGAGTGCCGGGCCGCTGCCATCGTCGTACACGGTGAGCGCGCGGACGATCGGCGCTTCACCGCCGGTGATGCCCGGCTGGCCTGCCGCCACGTTCCAAGCTGGCGTACAGGTACCGCGTTCGATCGCCTCGGTGGGCAATCCCACGGCGATGGCCGCGAGTACGAACATGGTCGCGGTTATTCGTCGGCGCATGCTTGCTTCCCTCCCCATACTCCCCGTGTCCAGCAACACATCCGTCTCGTCGCCTTGCCCGGCGCACAACCGGACGATTGGCCCAAGATCACCCTGCGAACGGCGCTCACGTCATCAAGCGTGCGACCACTATTGCGGCACGTGGACGTAAATACAGAGAATCCCCTGGCAAACGGTACGGCAGGACCCCTCCTGGTTGCTGCCCACAATCCCCAAAATAGATGTGGACCCCCCTGGACCCCGCGACTGCTGTTGCGGCGAACCGCGGGCCGTGTACCGAATCCACATGGTACACTTTGGTGCGATTGTAACCGAATGTGACGTGTGAATTCAAGGATTCCTCCGGGCTTAGAAAGTGCAATTCGCCCGGTAATAACCTTAGAAAAGCGCTTTCGGGGCACGTCCTTCTTCGCCCGCCGAATGCTCGATAAGTACAACCAGGATATGTCTGGTGATTCCTGTGATTCGTGCGGTGGCCCAATCGTGATTGCCGGTTGGTTCGGTGCATGCGAAACGCGGCAAAGCCCGCCCTGACCGGATGTGTCCGCACTGCCCCGCCATCCGCTTCGGAACAGCCTCTCTGCCAAATGTCTGTCAGTGATTCAGGTCTCAAGAACGCCCCGTTTTGGCACGCTGGGAGTGTTTTTGAGGGGAGCGACACAACATCACGGCAAGTGTCTTGAGGTTGGCAGGAGCATTCGCTTACGATGGTGGGCAGAGGGTCGTTGTCAGGAGCATAGGCCGGGGCCAATTCGACGGTAGCCCAACCCGTTTGGCGTTTCGCGCGTTAGCGCATTTCGGGCACTCATGTCAGAAATGTAGCCGTACGCGCCTATGTCCACCTGCGGACCGGGGCTACAGCGCCGAGGAGAGCGCTGTCACCTGTCGTGCATCTCGGTCGTTGCGTCCGGAGGGTCGAAGCGTGCAAGACGCATCTCTAGCCATCCTGCATCCACTCCGCCCTCGCGAATTGCCCATCACAGAGGAGTCGCCCATGTTCGTTCGTCCACTTCGTCGCGTCGCGTTCTTGTTCGCGTGCGCATTCCTGTTCATCAACGCCCAAACAGCCCGTGCCGGTGCCCTTTGCGGGTCACCTGGCGATGGTGACGGCGATTGTCGCGTCAGCCTGTTCGATCATGCCGACTTCGCGGGCTGCCTTACCGGCCCCGCGGTGCTCGCGGCTGACGAATGCTCCTGCTACGACATGGACGCGGACGGCGACGTTGATCTCCGCGATGCGCAGCTCTTCCAGGGTGCGTTCACCGGCGATGCGTTGATTGCCGGGTGCGTCCTGCCCGTGCGTGAAGACGAACCGGGCACGTTGCGCCCTGAGAAGAGCGGCACGCCCGAAGTTGCGGACTGGGGGATTCCGTCGTCATCCACGAACGACTCGGTGTATGGCTTCTCCGGTGAGTTTCACATCAGCGAGACCGACATGGTCATCCGCGGGCGCGGCTTCGACTTCGAATGGACGCGGTGCTACCGCTCGAAGATCGGCCCGAACACGACGATGGGCAACGGTTGGGATTACAACTACAACATCTGGCTGGAGCCGAGCGGCGGGAACCTGATCCTGCACGACGGTACGGGCAGAAGCGACGAGTACTGCATCAATGCCAATGGTCGCTGGATGAGTCCCGAATTCTTCCGCGAGATCAGCGTGGTACCCGGTGGCTATCAGATGGTCAGCCACGATCGCACGACGTATCTATTCAGCGGTTTCAATGGCCTGCCCGAGGACGGCAAGCTCATCGAGATCAGCGATCCCAACAACAACAGCATGTTGTTTGAGTACGACCCGGTGCTCGGACGTTTGACCGCGATCCACGATACGCTTGCGTCCGCGATCAATGTTCGCGCAGTCAACATCGCGTATAACCAGGACGGGCGCATCTCGTCGATCACCGACTTCACCGGCAGGCAGGTGACGTACGCCTACTATCAGAATATCGACGTGGGTGGTGACGATGGCGACCTGCGTTCGGTGACCACACCGGCAGTCGTGGGCACGCCAAATGGCAACGACTTCCCGCAGGGCAAGACCACGGAGTATACCTATTCCGAAGGGTCGCCCGATCCGCGGTTGAATCACAACCTGCTGACGATCACCGACCCCAAGGGACAGACGTATCTCGAGAACGTGTACTCGCCGTCGCTCAGCCCACAGGATATCAATTACGATCGCTTGCTCACGCAGCGCTGCGGATCGCCCAACGAACTCTTCACTTTCTTCTACCAGGCACAACTGCCTTCACCGGCGAACAACTTCGCAACCACCATGTGCATTGTGAATGACCGCATGGGCAACGTCGAGGAGTGCTATTACGACTATCGCAATCGCTTGGCGATGTGTCGCCGCCTTACCGGCAGAGCCAACCCGGTTGCCCAAACCACCGACGTACAGAATCGGCCGGTCAATCCGTTACGTGCCAGCGATCCGCCTTATTTTGAAACGCGCTACGAATACAACCAGGAATCGCTGCTGACCCGCGTGTTCGCACCCGAGGGCGACGAACTGCGCCTCTCGTACTATGGCGACGTATCGCCGACGATTCCCGCACGGCGCAAGTGCGAGCTGAACTCGGTGACACGCGTTCCGGGCCCGCGCGGTGGCAAGCCGGGCATCATCACGCAACTCTACGAATACGACGTGCTGCTCAACGGTGATACCGGACAGGTGACGCTCTACACCGACGGCAAAAACAACCGCACCAGATTCGAGTACGACGGCGCGGGCAATCGCGTCCGCACGACCGCAGCCATCCCCAGCATCGTTGACGACTACGCGTACAACGCCTTCGGCCAGATGACGCTGCACACGGAACCGGACAACGGTTCGGGCGTGCGCAAGCAGACCGAATGGGTGTTCTATCCGCAAGTGGCTGGTGCTTCGTACGGATACCTTCAGCAGAAAGTCGTCGATCCCGCGGGGCTCGCGCTGACCACCGCGTATGACTATGACGCGGTCGGCAACGTTACCCGCATGACTGACGCGAACGGCAACGCGTCGGACTACACGTACAACGCGCTCGACCAAGTCGTGCAGACGTTGTCCCCACAGGTCGCACCTCAGATCGGACCGCGTTACGAATCGCTCACCTACTACGATGCCAACGACAACATCATCCAGGTCGATATCGAAAACCGCGACGCGCAGGGCAACCTCAGCCCAAACGCGTACTTCACCAAGCAATACGAGTACGACATCCTCAACTGCGTGACGCGCACGATCGAAGAGGTGGACGCAGCCAACAACGTCGTCACCGAGTATGATTTCGACGCCAACCGCAACCCCACGGTGACGCGCTTCGGCGAAGCCACCAACGGCAACCAGCCGACGAACACGCTCACACGGGTGTATGACGAACGCGACCTGCTCTTCCACATGACCCGGGCTGCCGGTGACCCGGCGGCGTCCACCACGCAGTACGACTACGACCAGAACGGCAACATCACGCTCGAACGTCAGGGTCTGCAAGGCGCTGCACCGCGTGACACCACGTATGCCTACGACGGCTACAACCGCATCACCATCACTGGCGCGACGTTCGGCAACGAACTGCACCGCGCGTACGACGCGAACAACAACATCGAATCGGAAACGGTGCTGGGCGAACTTCTGGATGTTCCGGGCGATGCGGGCAACGTGCGACTTGCGGAGACAGTTTACCAGTATGACCCGATCAACCGTCTGACGATTCGCGGCGCTCAGTTCTTCGACGCAGCGCAAGCGCCGTTGACCGATGGCGAATCGACGACGACGTTCGCCTACAGCGATTCGTCGCACATGCTCAGCGTCACCGACGACAACGGGCACGTGACGAGCTGCACCTACGACAGCGTGAACCGTCGCGACGTCTGCACCGACGGCAAGGGCAGCACCATTGAGTACGTTTACGACAACAACTCGAACGTGACGCAGAAGATCGCCACCGACCATTCCGACATTGGCTTGGGTGATGAAGTGTTCACCAACACATTCGTCTATGACGGGCTCAACCGTATCACGCTGAAGGGCGACAACTTCGGCAATACGCGTGTCTCGCTCTATGACAGCCGCGACCTCGTTGAGCAGGAAGTGGATGCGCTCGGAAACACGCGCGAATTCAACTACGACGGGCTTGAGCGATTGACTTCGACATCGCGTGTCCTCACCGACACCGGTGCGGGCGGCGGCGTTGTCGTCGGAGTTATCGTGAACGACCAGGTGTGGGACGACAGCTCGCGACTCATCGAGCAGACGGACGGCAACGGCAACACCACGTTCATCAATCACGACCCGCTCAACCGCCCCGCATTCAAGAACTTCGCGGACGGCACCACGGAAACGTATGAGTATGATGTCCACGACAACATCACGCGGCGTATCGATGCGATGGGTACGCGAATCGACTACGCGTACGATCCGCAAAACCGCCTGACGATCAAGGGCATCACGCCCGCGCAGTTTGTCTCGAGCGACACCACATTCGAGTTGTACGACTACGATGGACTCGATCGCATCGTCCGCGCGGAGGATGACGACTCCGTGGTCCTGTTCGAGTACGACTCGCTTTCAAACATGGTGAGCGAAACGCTCCAGGGCGTGACCACGACCTCATCATACGACGGGCTGGGTAATCAGACGCAGTGCGTCTACCCCGGCGGTAGAGTCATCGATCGTGCGTACAACGGCGTGAATCGCCTGAGCAGCATTTCGGAAAACGGCAGTTCCATCGCGACGTTCTCCTACGTCGGTGCAGGCCGCAAGCAGTTCCGCCAGCTCGGCAACGGCTCGCAGACCTTCTACGCCTATGACGGTGTCACCGGTGTGCCGAATCCTGCCGGTGATTTCGGCGTGGGACTTCCCGTGTCGATTACGCATCTGCACCCGATCACCGGGCAGATCGACGCCCGAGAGTATCGCTGGGACCCGATGTACAACCGCACGGTCCGCAGCGACAGTGTGAGCCTCATCGAACATGAATTCGAATACGATTCTACGTATCGCCTGACGCGCACGGTGGTGACGGACAATTCGCCTCCCGGACCGACACCGGTTCGCGATACCGATTACACGCTGGACCTCGCGAGCAACCGCACGCAGGTGACCAACGACAACTGCCCCGGTCCCTACACGCTCGACCCGACCAACCCGCCGGCAGACGCACAGATGAATCAGTACACCACGACGGGTTGCGACAGCCGGTTGTATGATGCGAACGGCAACCTCACGACGCGTCTCGCCGGAAACCCGGTGAGCCGTGACACCTACGACTACAAGGATCGTCTGATTTCGCACACCAACTTCGCCCAGGGCACGACCACGACGATGGCCTACGACGCGCTCGGGCGGAGGATCAGTCAGGAGCAGATCGTCGGCGCGCCGGTCAGCTTGATCGAGTACTTCTACGATGGCGACAACGTAATCCTCGAACAGGATGGCGCCAGCAACACGACGTATGTCTACGGCGACGGCACCGACGAAATCATCGAAATGGTCCGCGGTTCCAGTGAGTTCTATTACCACACGGACGATCTCGGCACCGTGCTCGCGGTCACCGATTCCAACGGCTTACCGGTCGAACGCTACGCGTATCAGGATTACGGTCAGCCGGAGTTCTTCGACGGTGCTGGTCTTCCGATTCCGTCGTCATCGATCGACAACCCGTACCTGTTCACCGGGCGGCGCTACGATTCGGCAACCGGATTGTACTACTACCGGGCGCGCTATCTTGATCCGGTTGCCGGCCGTTTCATCTCACGCGACCCGAGAGGCATGTGGTTCGACTGGGCATCCCCGGGCAATGCGTACGCGTACGCCGGCAGCAATCCGTGGACCTTCCGCGATCCGTCCGGAGCAGCCACCAATGCCCAGGATTACAACTCCTCGCGCTCGAACAACATCAACGGCATGGCGGCAGCGCAGGACTACAACTCCTCGCGCTCGAACAACATCAATGGCATGGCAGATGCACAGGACTACAACTCTTCGCGTTCCAACAACATCAACGGAATGGTCGAAGCCCAGGACTACAATTCCTCGCGTTCGAACAACATCAACGGTATTGTCGCGCCTCCGCCGGGTAACGGCGGCATGATGTGCGGCGAGACCGATCACCTGCTCGCGGGTGGCGGGACCAGTTGCCCGGCTGACAATCCCTACCGCTGTTGGGATGGCTCATGCCGGCGATCCATGACGGAATGCCCAGCCGCGACGCAGACCGACATCGCCGAGTACACGGGTACCAGCCAGGCGGTCGCGCGCGGGGGACATCACGGACATGTGACCGTGCTCAAAATGTGCGGTGGCGCGGAAGGTGCAGACTACAACTCATCGCGTTCCAACAAGACGCATACACCATCGTACGGATCCGGAACTGGTGGCGGCGGTGGCGGTGGCCGCGCGAGCGACGGCAAGGGCTACGAATTCCGCGGCCACGTAACCGTACTCAAGATGTGCGGCGTTCCCGGCGGTGGTGGTCCTGCAAGCGGCATGGATAGCGGGATTCGCAAGCGTATGGGCGTTGCGTTGTCTCCCGGCCATGGCGGTTCGAGCGGTAGAGCGACCGGTCGGCGGCAGCACGGTCCTATGACCGTGGCGGGCAACAACCATTGCCCGCGTTGCGGCGCGATGCTTTGCCGCTGCAAAGATGGGCCCACGCGTGGGCCTGGTGATGGCAAGAAACGTACACACCGCGGCCACGTGACCGTGCTCAAGCTCTACGGCGCCGCCTCAGGTGGAGGTGGCGGCGGACTTACGGGATCGTCGTCGGAAACGATGATGAGTGCCGGGGTCATCTGCTGCCACGGATACGTGCTCAGCAAATGCCCGCACTCGCACATACTGCCAGCGGCCAACAATATCCCGTCGCGCTAGCCACGGCGTTTCGGATTCAGGATTGTGCAACCATCGGCCGGTACGGTGCAAAGCGCCGTGCCGGCCGATTGACTTCCGCACCCGGTCCGTTGCCGGTACAATCCGGCGCAACTCGGGCGAACAACCGCCGGAGCGCAACAGAGCTGGTGGCGCTGACGACTCCGCAAGCGGAGTGGTGAGCCACCCAACACCAGCGGAGGAGTGGCCGAGCGGCTGAAGGCGCTGGTTTTGAAAACCAGTGTACGGGTAACCGTACCGGGGGTTCGAATCCCTCCTCCTCCGATCTTTTCTAACCCGTTTGGGCTCGGTTTCCTGCCGACAGGAATCTCGTTGACTTGTTCCGCGCGGCGTTCTGCCGCGTCGGGGCAATATGGGGCGCGCCGGACTCGCGTTTGCTTCAATTCGCCGTTCCGTTCTCTGGCAGCCGATCTGCTGTTTCTGCGCTTGATTCCCTTCTGACATCGCAGCAGGCCCGGTTCGTGTACCCGTTGTAACGCGCGGGCTCGCTTTGGCATGGGTTGTGCGACGTGGGTGTCGCGTTGAGGACATCCACCCGACCGATTGCAGGAGCGAATCATGGTCCGTCGCAAACCCAATGCGGTGAAGGAACGCAACACGGCAGCGCGAAACATCCTCCTGGCTGAAGACAATGAGGAAATGCGGGCCATGCTCGCGCTCGCCTTGCGGGATGCCGGCTACACGATCACCGAGTGTCCCGACGGCGTTGACCTGTTGATGCATCTCACGCCGCTCGTCGAACACACCGGCACCGTCGAATACGACTTGATCATCTCCGACATCCGCATGCCCGGCCTCACGAGTATGGAGATCCTGGAAGGCCTCACCGGAAACGACGCGATGCCGCCGGTCGTGCTGATTACCGCGTTCGGCGACAGCGAGACCCATGAAGCCGCTCGGCGATGTGGGGTGGCGGTCACGATCAACAAGCCGTTTGAGATTTCAGACTTTCTCGCAGCCGTCGGCAAGGTCTTGCGGACGACGTGACTCCGCGAGGAAGCCGCACAAAGTCAGTCCACGAAAGGAGTGTGTGTCATGCTACGTGCAAGGAATGTGATCTGGGTCGTTCCGCTGGTCTTCGCGATGAGCGCAAGCGGCGTACGGGCAGACGAGCGGCCTGACGATGCGCAATTGAAGCAGTGGGTGCAGAACGCGTTGCAGGAGGACCCGCGTGTCGAATCGTCGAAGATCGGCATCATGACGGGTGACGCAATCGTGACGCTCAGCGGCGCGGTGGACAACATCGCGGCCAAGAAGTACGCGGTACTCGAAGCCGAGAAAATCACGGGCGTCAAGGGCGTGATCGACAAGCTGGTGGTCGAGCCGAGTTTGCGACCCGATGCCGACATCGCCGAGGGCGTACGTGTACGCCTTGCCGACAGCCCCACGCTCGGCAAGCGCAACCTCACGGTGGACGTGGTGAACGGTGCTGTGTGGTTACGCGGAGCCGTCGAAAACTGGGCCGAAAAGCAGAACGCCGAAATGCTCGCGGGCGAGGTGCGCGGCGCGCGGGCAGTCAACAACGAGTTGACGATCACCTACGCATCACATCGCCCTGACGAGCAGATTCGCGCTGACGTGCTCGCTTCGCTCACGCGCGACGTCTATCTCGTGGGCTTACCGATCAGCGTCACGGTGCATGACGGCGTCGTGCAGCTTCGCGGGTCCGTGGGAAGTGCGTACGAACGCGAACGCGCAGCCAGTGCCGCGTGGGTTGGCAACGTCAAATCCGTCACGAACAACTTGAATGTCGATTGGTGGGAGAACGAGGGTGTGCGCAAGACGTACCCCCTGCCGTCGGATTCCGACATTCAGAAGGCTGTCCGGTCGGAACTCTACAAAGACCTGCGTGTGGAGGATCCCTTCACCGTCACCGTCGCATGTGACTACGGCCACGTGACGCTGACCGGGTCGGTACCCACCTACTACCAGAAACGTCTCGCCGAGGAGGATTCGAAGGACGTCGTCGGTGTGGGCTGGGTGACCAACGACCTGCGCGTGGATGCGGACCGGCGTGATGATGTCACGCTCAAGAGCGACATCGAGTCGCGCTTCGACTCCGACTACCTGATCAACGGCCAGGACATTCGCATCGACGTGAAGGACGGCGTCGCCACGCTCGGTGGAAATACCAACACGTACCAGGAACGCAGCCACGCTGTGGATGTGGCGTCGCGGGTGCCCGGCGTGGTTGACGTGACCAACGACATCTCGGTGAACTGGTTCGCCCGCTACACGGATGAGCATCTCAAACAGCGCATCGAGGATCGTCTCCAGCAGCACAACGCGACGCGCTGGATCGCGAATCGCGTGACGGTGAAGGTGGACGATGGAACCGCGTACCTCACCGGACAGGTGCAGACCTGGGACGAACGCAAGGAGGCGGATCGCGTTGCGATCATGACGGACGGTGTAAAGTCGGTGGACAATCGTCTGCAAGTCGCAGGCGTGAACTATCCCTGGGCCGAGTGGAACTATCCCTTCGCCGACCTGGGCGCGTACGACCTCTACCTCGAACCGAAATCCTGACACAACCCCGCACGTGTGCCCAAAAGCCTCTCGCACGCCGCACGGCGTGCGGGGGGCTGACCACCGTGCGGCCACGAAGACTGCGGGCTACGGGAGCTAGCGGGGAACTCAATCTTACGTTGGGCAGCGTGATTGCCCGGAAGGTGCTGTGATGAAAACCAACGGAACACATACAGATGGAAACGTCGCGGTTGAGGACGTGTCGAGCCTGATTCAGAAGTTGGCGTCGCCCGCGGGAATGACCCGGCTTCACGCGCGGGAAGCGCTGATCGATGCCGGTGACGACGCGGTGGACGCTTTGATTGAAGCGTTGCGCGATAAGCGTGCCATCGTGCGCTGGGAAGCAGCCAAGGCGCTGGTGAACATCCCCCGCCGGCGGGCTGCACCCGCACTTGTAGACGCCCTTCAGGACAATGAGTTCGACGTGCGCTGGCTGGCGGCAGAGGCGTTGATCTCGCAAGGTCCGGACGCGCTTTTGCCGCTCATGGAAGCGCTGACGCAACATGCGGATTCCGTGTGGCTGCGTGAAGGCGCGCATCACGTGCTCAAGAGTTTGCGCGATCGCCATACCGCCGACGTGGTGAAGCCGGTGCTTGCTGCATTGGACTATTACGACGCCGATCTCAGCGCACCGGCAGCGGCACGCGACGCGATCGCATTGCTCAAGAAGCTGAATCACGAAATCAAATGAAAGGAGTACCAATCATGAATGCCACCAGTGTTGTTGCGGTATTTGGAACGCATTCGGAAGCGGAACTCGCGGTGAAGGATTTGCAGCGCGGGGGATTCGACATGAAGAAGCTCTCGATCGTCGGCAAGGACTGCCATACCGAGGAGCACGTCGTCGGCTTTTACAATGCCGGTGACCGCATGAAGTATTGGGGCAAGCTCGGCGCATTCTGGGGCGGGCTGTGGGGTCTGCTGTTTGGCTCGGCGTTTTTCTGGATACCGGGCATCGGCCCGCTGGTCGTCGGTGGTCCGCTGGCAGCGTGGATTGTCGGCGCGCTTGAAGGGGCTGCCATTGTGGCTGGCGTCAGCGCTTTGGGTGCGGGGCTGTACAGCATCGGCATCCCGAAGGATAGCGTGCTCAAGTATGAACAGGACGTAAGGAACGACAAGTACGTCCTCGTCGCACACGGAACCGCCCGTGAAGTCGAACGCGCCAAGAGCATTCTCGATGCGTCCAAGGCGCACGAAGTGGAGTCGTTCGTCGAGGCGCCGGCTGGCGTCTAGCTGCGGAATTTGAGATGAAAAGTCGCCGGTTGGGGGGATGCTTGGCGCTGGAGCGACGGACGCGGGTGTCCGTCGCTCCAGACTTTTTTGTAGTTCCCGGCTGATGGATGCGGCAATCGCGCATATCATCCTTGATCGCGAAAGACAGCTTCCGGTTGGAATGAAGGTTGCGGCATGAAACTCACGCTCAAGCTGATGGCTGTGATCGTCGCGGGGATCATCGGGCTGACCGTGCTGAACGCGTATCTCACCGTGCGGCGGGAAGTGCGCCTCTTCGACAGCGACATGGAACGCGATGCGCAGGTGCTCGGGCGCAGCATGCGCAACCTCATCGAGGAGTTGTGGCAGGTGAGCGGCGAGGAGCGGGCGCTCGCGATCATCGACGGTGTCAATGGCGACGGCCACGTCATCAAGATGCGCTGGGTGTGGCTCGACGCGCAAGCCGATGGAAAACACAAACCCGCGATTCCGCTCGCGGACCTCGCTCCCGTCGTGCAGGGCAAGGAACTTTCGATCAAGAAACCCAAAGCGGGTGATGCCGGTTTTCGCTATACCTATGTGCCCGTACACACGGGTTCGAGTCGGCCTGGAGCACTGGAATTGTGGGAGAGTCTTGTTGAACTCTCGCAGTACACCGGGAGCACGATTCGCCGAGCGGTCGTCTTGAGCGGTGGGATCATCCTGCTGGGCGGTGTGACGGCCCTTGCGTTCGGCTTGTTGTTCGTGGGTCGTCCACTGCGTCAGCTATCGGAAAAAGCCGTGCGGGTCGGTACCGGTGACTTCTCCGGTCCGCTGCACCTGCCGGGCCGAGACGAGTTGAGCGGACTGGCGTCGACAATCAACACCATGTGCGATCAGCTTGTCGAGTCGCACAAGCAGATCATCAGCGAAAGCGAAGCGCGCATCGCCGCTCTTGAACAACTGCGCCACGCCGATCGTTTGAAAACCGTCGGGCGCTTGGCGTCAGGCATTGCGCACGAACTGGGCACACCGCTCAACGTCGTCGGCGGGCGCGCAACGATGATTGCCGGAGGCAAGCTCACCGACGCAGAGGTGGTTGAGAATGCCCGAATCATCAAATCGCAATCGGACCGCATGGCCACCATCATCCGCCAACTGCTCGACTTCGCGCGGGCGCGTTCGCAGCAACGCGAACGCATCGATTTACGGACGATTGCTTCGCAAACCGTGGACCTGCTCACCTCGCTTGCGCGCAAACGCAACGTGAACCTCGTGAACGATCCAGCGGCTGACCCGATATGGGCGACAATCGACTCCGGGCAAATCCTGCAAGTGCTCACCAATCTGGTGATGAACGCGACGCAGGCAATGCATCACGCGGGCAACGTCACGGTGAGCACAGCATACGCCACAGCCACACCGCCCGATCAGCAGGAACCTGCCGAAAGCGAGTACGTCTGCCTGCGGGTTACGGACGAAGGTGAAGGCATCGCACCGGACAGCATTCGGCAGGTTTTTGAGCCATTCTTCACGACGAAGGACGTTGGCGAAGGAACGGGCTTGGGTTTGTCGATCGCGTATGGCATCATTCGCGAACACGGCGGATGGATTGACGTGCAGAGCGAAGTGGGCAAGGGCAGCTGCTTTTCGGTGTATCTGCCGCGGGAGGCGAACGCATGCGACCGCGAATCCTCGTAGTCGATGACGACCAGGCGATGTGCGATTTGGTCGCGTGCGAACTGTCGCGCCGCGACTTCACCGTGGCGGTGCGCACCTCGGCGGAGGACGCGTTCGCCGCGCTACAGGCGGAGGACTTTGACGTCGCGCTGACCGACCTGAACATGCCGGGCATGAGCGGCATCGAGTTGTGCGAGCGTGTGGTGGCGAACCGGCCTGACGTTCCCGTGGTGGTGATTACCGCGTTCGGCAGCCTGGAGTCGGCGGTGGCGGCATTGCGGGCTGGGGCGTATGACTTCGTCACGAAACCGATTGAGATGGACCTCTTGGCGCTTGCGCTCAAGCGGGCGGCTGAGCATCGCGGATTGCAGGAGAAGGTCAAGCTGCTCGGTGAAGCCGTGGAGCAATCGCAGCGTTTCGAAGAGTTACTCGGCGCGAGTCCACCGATGCGCAGGCTGTTTGATGAGCTGGGCCGCCTCGCGAATTCCGACGCGTCCGTACTCATCATCGGCGAAAGCGGAACGGGAAAGGAATTGGCGGCCCGGGCCATTCACGAACGCAGCAACCGGTCCGAGGGGCCGTTCGTCGCAATCAACTGCGCTGCCCTACCCGACACGCTCCTGGAAGCCGAGCTTTTCGGCCACACCAAAGGCGCGTTCACCGATGCCCGCAGCGCGCGCAAGGGTTTGCTGCTCGAAGCCAACGGCGGATCGCTCTTGCTCGACGAACTCGGCGATATGCCGCTCGCATTGCAACCGAAGCTGCTGCGGGCGCTTGAGGAACGGCGTGTGCGTCCGGTGGGTGGCAACGAGGAGGTGCCCTTCGACGTACGCATTCTCGCGTCGACGAATCACGATCTCGAAACCGCGGTCGAAGAAGGCCGCTTTCGCGAGGACCTATTCTTTCGCGTCAACGTCATCACTGTGAACCTGCCCCCGCTGCGTTCGCGCGGGACGGATGTGCTCCTGCTTGCGCAGCACTTTCTCAAGCGTTTTGCCGCGACTTCGAATAAAGACGTCACCGGCATATCCGATGCAGCCGCTGAGAAACTGTTGGGCTATTCCTGGCCCGGCAACGTGCGTGAGTTGCGCAATGCGGTCGAGCGCGCTGTCGCGCTGACGCGATTTGATAAGCTGGCTGTGGAAGACTTGCCCGAGAAGATCCGCGCGTATCGCAGTTCACAAGTAATTGTCGGCGGCGATGATCCCGCGGAACTCGCGTCAATGGAGGAAGTCGAACGCCGCTACATTCAGCACGTGCTCAAGACGGTCGGCGGGAACAAGACGCTGGCGGCGCAGGTGCTTGGGTTCGACCGGAAAACGCTCTACCGCAAACTCGCAGCCTACGATGGCGCGGGTAACGCCAAGGAATGACTGCCGTCACAACAGCGTGCCGTGCAGCACAACGCTCGCAACGCTCAGATAAATCACCAATCCTGACACGTCGACCAGCGTCGCGACAAACGGCGCGGACGCACTTGCCGGGTCAAGTCGAAACGCACGCAGCAAGAATGGCAGCATGCAGCCCGCCAAACTGCCCCACATCACCACGCCGATGAGACTGGCAGCCACCGTCACCGCAACCAGCACGTAATGCTCGCCGTAGAGCGGTGCGTGCCTGGCGGCACGATAGAGGTATTCCCAGGCGAGGATGCGTACCAGCGCAATGCACGCCAGCACCATCCCCAGCGCAAACCCGGTCAAGGCTTCACGTCGCGCCACGCGGAACCAGTCACGCAGTCGCACGTGTCCCAGCGCCATCGCGCGAATGATCAGCGTCGATGCCTGCGAACCCGAGTTTCCCCCACTGCTCACAATCAACGGAATAAACAGCGAAAGCACGACTGCCCGAGCAAGTTCGTGCTCGAAAAACGCCATCGCCGTCGCGGTAAATGACTCGCCGACAAACAGAATCGCGAGCCACCCCACGCGTTTGCGCACCATCGCCAGCGGGCCAAGCTGAAGATAAGGCCGCTCTAGCGCGGACATACCACCGAGCTTGTGAATGTCCTCGGTGTGCTCCGCATTGACCACGTCCAGAATATCGTCAGCCGTGATGACGCCCTTCATGTGCCCTTCCGCGTCGAGCACGGGCAACGCGAACAGGTCATGTCGCGCGAAGATGTGGCTGATCTCCTCCTGGTCCATGTCCGCGGGCACAGCCACGGGCTTTGCGTTCATCACGTCGGTCACGTGCTGACCGGGCGCCGCACTGATCAGATCGCGAAACGGAACTACGCCAAGCAGCTTCTGCTGCGCGTCGAGCACATACGCGTAATGCACCGCCACGATCAACTCGCGAATCTGGCGGCGCAGGTAGGCAATAGCTTCGTCGGCGCTCATCTCCGGACGGAGGCGGTAGAAATTGGGGTTCATCAACCCGCCGGCTGCGTCCTCCGCATACGCCAGCAATGCCGTCACCTGCGCCCGCACCGACTTGTCGAGCATCCCCATCAAGTGGTCGCGCGTTTCCGCGTCCTCCGCCTGTTGCACAAGGTCGGCTGCATCGTCGGGATCGAGCAGGCGAACCCAAAGGCGCTGCTCCTGCGGGTCCATCTCCGCGAGCAGTTCGAATTGACTCGGTGAACTCAGCGCCTCAAAGAGGTCTTCAGCCTGGGCGCGCCCGAGCAGCGAGAACCCCTCAAGTCGCTCGTGCGGCGTGAGTACGGGCCAAGCCTCATGCAGTTCGCTGCGGGTAAGCGTGTCGCTCGTCACAATCCGTGCCTTTACGGAAGCGGGTGTCTTGCTCGCGTCGCTTTCACCGCGGCGCGCTCATGCAGCGATTATAAGCTGCACGCGAATTGTCGAAACAGCTTGCTCGCGCGGCATCCTGCCCCACCGTGGCAAAAGGCAACGCATCTTAGCCGTCCTTCCAGTCTATTCGTAACCGTTGGGTCACGGATGCACATCGCCGCGTCGCCCGATCCTCGCAACCTTCACACGAAAACGCGTGCAATCGTCACGCTTCGCGGACGCTGGGCGAATTCCGCCAGCGCGGCACGCGGTTTGCCCTAAGTCCCCCCGGAGCCGCGAAGGGGGCGCAATGCGCTGAGGCTCCGGGAGGTTTCGGATGAAGCGCCAAATGAGTGAACCACTGATGCAAACCAGCATGCGAGGCAACAACCTGGGACGCGCCCGCAGACCGCGAATCCTCCTCGCCGAGGACAACGAGGACATGCGGGCATTGCTCAGTCAGGCGCTGCGTGCGAACGGGTACGACGTTGTCGAGTTGCCCAACGGAACGCTGCTGGAGATGCGGCTGACGTCGGAGGCACGCAAAGGGTTTGACGCGGTGATCTCCGACATTCGCATGCCGGGCGTATCTGGTCTCGATGTGCTCGCGCAGCTCCGTAAGTTCCCCGACGCCCCACCGATGATTCTGATCACCGCGTTTGGCGATCGGGAGACGCACGGGCTGGCGCAGCGACTTGGCGTGGCTGCGATGTTCGACAAGCCCTTCGACATCGACGCCCTGCTTACGGAATTGCGGCGGGTTGCTCCGCTGGGAACAGGCGACGCGTAGGTCAATCAAACAGGAGCCCCCATGCTGCCCGACCCAACCAACTTGCAAGCCAACGGCAAAACCCAATTGGATTTGCGCAAGCAGGGCCCGCCGCGCATTCTGCTGGCTGAGGACGATCGCGAGATGCGCAGCCTGTTGACCGAAACCTTAAGCCGAGCCGGCTACATGGTTGAAGCGTTGGAGGATGGGTTGGAGTTGATGGATCAACTTGCGGAGTACTTGGCGCCGGAGCAGCACAAGCGCGTTGACCTGATCATCTCGGACCTGCGCATGCCCTGGGTGGACGGCATGGAGGTGTTGCGAACGATCGGGCGCTACATCGGGTACCCGCGCATGATCCTGATCACCGCCTTCGGCGACGACGAAGTACACGCCGAAGCGAAACGGCTCGGCGCGGCAGCCGTCATGAACAAACCGTTCGACGTCGATGCCCTGCTCGCGCGGGTGCGGGAAATCATTCCCAACGAAAGCGGGACGGATGACGCGGAGCTGTCGAGATAGGAGGCCGTATCGGTATTGATGTGGGACCGGCTTTCGAGCCGGTCAGACCGGTTGGAAAACCGGTCCCACATTCGTGTTGTTGCTGATTCCAAATGACTTTCGGGATTTGAATTCAACCCATTTAATTGGAGAAGTGCCATGAAGAAGACAAGAGTGATTCTGGTTTTCGCATTACTGACCGGGACAGCCGTTGCGCTCGGTGTTGATCTGCCGAACACGATTTCGCGCGTTGCGTACGACGTGGAACGCGGGCAGGCGACGGCGGCGCGCGAGCAACTGAAGGAGGCGCACGACCTCTCTGCCGCTTTCCAATACACGGCTGAGGCGGTCAAACCCTCCGTCGTCAACATCCGCTCAGTCAAACACGTTGCAGGCATGGGCCACATGCAGCGTTCGCCGAACGGCGCGCCGGAAGGACTCCAGGAGTTCTTCGGCGACGACCTGCTCCGTCAGTTCCTCCAGCGCGGCGCGCCGCAGGGCGACTTCGTGCAGCAGGGAATGGGCACGGGCGTAATCGTCGGCAAGAACGGTTACGTGTTGACGAACAACCACGTCGTGGACGGTGCGGATGAACTTACTGTCACGCTTTCGGACGATCGCACGTTTACCGCGACGGTGGTCGGCACAGATGCGAAGAGCGATCTCGCGGTCGTCAAAATCGAAGCCGACAACCTCATGCCGGCGGAACTCGGCGATTCCGATGACATCCGCGTGGGCGAATGGGTGCTGGCCTTGGGCAATCCTTTCGGCCTGACACAGACGGTTACCGCGGGCATCATCAGCGCCAAGGGCCGGGCGAACGTGGGCATCGCGGACTATGAGGATTTCATCCAGACCGATGCCGCGATCAACCCGGGCAACAGCGGCGGACCGCTGGTGAGTCTCGACGGAAAGGTGATCGGCATCAACACCGCGATCGCGACGCACAACGGCGGCTATCAGGGCGTGGGCTTCGCCATTCCGACGAACATGGCCAAGGTGATCATGAACGAGATCATCAACGATGGCAAAGTCGTTCGCGGCTGGATGGGGGCAGCCATTCAGAACCTTACCGCCGACCTGGCGAAGTCGTTCAACTACTCCGCGACCGACGGCGTGCTCATCGGCGACGTGAGCGCGAACGGCCCCGCAGCCAACGCCGGTTTGCAAAGCGGTGACATCATCGTCAAGTACGACGGCAAGTCGATGCACGACATGAACCAGCTTCGAAATAACGTGGCTGCGACGAAACCAGGTACGGACGTCACGCTCAACGTCGTTCGCGACGGACGCGAGTTGACCAAGACGATCGAGATCGGCGAACTGGAAGCGCAGAGCGTAATCGCTTCGGGACATGAAACGTCGGAAGACCTGGGCTTCGCCGTGCAGACGTTGACGCCAGACTTGTCGGAGCACCTTGGTCTGGATGCTGATGAGCACGGCGTGATCGTCACGGGCGTCGAGCCGGGCAGCCTCGCCGAGCGTTCGGGAATCCGCGTGAAGGATCTGATCATCTCCGTCGGCGGAAATCAGATCACCGATCTGAAGGATTTCCACAACGCCATGAAGCAGCAGGATCTCAGCGAAGGCGTGCGGATTCAGGTCAAGACGGACGGCTTGAAACGTTTCATCTTCCTGCGAAAGAACTGACCCCATGCCCTGTTCCTCAGGGCAGCTTGCCGAATCGCGTCATGCCGCTCCGCAACGAGGCGGGCGGCTGGCGCGGTTCCGGCAACGTAACGCACGTCTCTTCTTGGGAAAGGACAAGGCAATGTCCGCCGCACCACTGACCATCGAGAACGCACCTCGCCAGGTCCGTACAACACCTGATGAACCATCGCTGGATTCATCGCTCGGACTCACGCAAGCCGAGGCGCAGCGCCGCATCGCGGAAGTTGGCTACAACGAGCTGCCCGAGAAAGAAGAGAACTTGCTGCTCCGCTTCCTCGGGTATTTCTGGGGGCCGATTCCGTGGATGATCGAGGTGGCGGCGGTGCTGTCGCTCGTCGTGAAGCACTGGGTCGATCTGGTCATCATTCTGGTCATGCTCGTGTTCAACGCAGCCGTGGGTTTCTGGCAGGAATATCAGGCGTCGAATGCGCTTGCGGCGCTGAAGAAGAGTCTGGCGCTGACGGCGCGGGTGCGTCGCGATGGCGCATGGCGGCAGGTTGCCGCGCGTGAACTGGTTCCGGACGACGTCATTCGCATTCGGCCCGGCGACATCATCCCCGCCGATGTCAAGCTGCTGGGCGGTGACTACCTGAGTGTGGATCAATCGGCGCTCACCGGTGAATCGCTGCCGGTCGACAAGCAGCCAGGAGACCCCGCGTACTCTGGTTCGGTCGCGAAACAAGGCGAGGTCATCGCCCAGGTGACAGCCACCGGAACGCGGACGCGCTTCGCCCGCGCCGCCAAGCTGGTTGAGCAGGCCGGGGCGGTCTCGCACTTCCAGAAGGCGGTCCTCGCAATTGGGGATTACCTGATCTACGTCAGCCTCGGGCTCGCCTCCGTGCTGGTGATCACACAGCTCATCCGCGGCGAATCGCTGCTCTCCATCTTCCAGTTCGTGCTCATCCTCGTGGTGGCAGCGATACCCGTTGCGATGCCCGCGGTGCTGTCGGTCACGATGGCGCTGGGCGCGGTCGCACTCGCGCGGATGAAGGCGATTGTCTCGCGTCTGCAATCGATTGAGGAAATCGCAGGCATCGACGTGTTGTTTTCCGACAAAACCGGAACACTCACCGCGAACAAGCTGTCGCTTGGCGAACCGGTGGTCGTGGCTGCAAGCGGCGCGCAGGAGTTGCTGCTGGCGGCCGCACTCGCGTCGAAGGCCGAGAACGGTGACGCGATCGATGATGCCGTGCTCAGCGGTTTGCAGAACAAGGAGGCGCTGACCGGCTACGAGCAGGTACGCTTCGCGCCGTTCGACGCCAAGCGGAAGCGCACGGACGCGACGATCCGAACGGCTGATGGTCGTTCGTTCGACGTTGCAAAAGGTGCGCCGCAAGTAATCTTTGACCTCTGCGACCTCTCCAGCGACACGCGGAATTCGGCGGAGAAGCGCGTTGATGAATTCGCCGCACGCGGGTTCCGCACGCTCGCGGTGAGTCGTAAACAGGGCGACGACGCGTGGAAGCTGCAGGGCATCATCCCGCTTTATGACCCGCCGCGCGAAGACTCTGCCGAGGTAATTCGCGAAGCACGCGAACACGGCATTGATGTGCGCATGGTCACGGGCGACAACCTCGCGATCGCGCGGGAAACGTCGCGGCAACTTGGCCTGCGCGAGAACATCCTGCGCGCGGACGAGTTGTTCACTGACGCCGATGCGACGGCATCGCCCACGCGCGACGAGCAGATCGAAGATGCCGGCGGATTCGCGCAGGTTTATCCCGAA
Source organism: Phycisphaerales bacterium (assembly GCA_020639095.1). GTDB lineage: Bacteria > Planctomycetota > Phycisphaerae > UBA1845 > UBA1845 > JACKHG01. The sequence continues at coordinate 67,352 of JACKHH010000019.1, forward strand.
CACAAGTACGAAATCGTCCGGGCATTGCAGCGCCGCGGACACCTCGTGGGCATGACCGGTGACGGCGTAAACGACGCGCCCGCGCTCAAGCAGGCCGATGTGGGCGTCGCGGTCTCGGGCGCGACGAACGCAGCCCAGTCAGCCGCTTCGCTCGTGCTGACGGCCCCCGGTCTGAACGTCATCATCCAAGCCGTTGAAGAAGCCCGCCGCATCTTCGAACGCATGACCAGCTACGCGACGTACCGCATCACCGAAACCATCCGCATCATGTTCTTCGTGGTGCTGGCCATGCTCGCGTTCAACGTCTACCCGATCACCACGGTGATGATCATCCTGCTCGCGCTGCTCAACGATCTCCCGATTCTCACCATCGCCTACGACAACACGCGCCTCAGCCCCCGTCCGGTGCGCTGGGACATGCGCCGCGTGCTCACCGTCTCGACGATTCTGGGTTTGGTCGGCGTCGCGGAAACATTCGGATTGCTGCTCATCGGCAAGTTGTGGATGGGCATGCCCGCGGCGCAGTTGCAATCGCTGATCTATCTGAAGCTCGCGGTGGCTGGTCACATGACGCTGTTCGTCGTGCGCACTGAGAAGCCGTTCTGGTCGCGGCCTTTTCCGTCGCGCGCGCTCCTCGCTGCCGTGCTGGGCACGCAAGCTGTGGCGGCGCTCATCGTAGGATTCGGATTCCTCGTCGCGGCGATACCGTGGTCGTACGTCGCGCTGGTGTGGGGCTACTGCCTGGTGTGGTTGTTCATCGAGGATCGCGTGAAAGTTCAGATCTACCGCCACCTCGACCATCAGGGAAAGCGGCATCGCAGTTTCTTGGGCCGCGTGCAAGCAACTCTGCATCCACAGCCCGCGAGCAATCCGCAGGCATAACGGAGGTCATAGCCATGTTCTCGAAACCAGACAATGCGTCACGACGTGATGTGCTGCCGGTGCTGCAAAGCAAGCAGCAAACGCGCGCGTACTACGACCGCATCGCCCCCTACTACGATCTGCTGTCCGAACGCTCGGAACGCCCGGTGCGCCGACGTGCGCTCGCCGAACTGAACGCTCAACCCGGTGAGCATGTGCTAGAAATCGGGGTAGGTACGGGGCACAACCTCGTCGCGCTCGCGCAAATGGTCGGGCGCAATGGCTGCGTCGTGGGCGTGGACATCTCGGCGCAGATGCTCAAACGCGCACAACGCCACCTGCGGCGTCAGAAGCTGTCGAATCGCGCCGAGCTGCGCCAAGCCGACGCCTCCGCCCTACCGTTTTCCAACAACACGTTCGATGCCGTGCTGATGACCTTCACGCTCGAACTCTTCGACGGACCGGACATTCCGCGTGCGCTTGCGGAATGCTATCGTGTATTGCGACCGGGCGGGCGCATCGTGGTCGCAGCGCTGACGAAGGACACCGACAGCGCGTTCGCGCTCCGCGCGCTGGAATGGACGCACGCCCACGCGCCAGGAATTCTGGATTGCCGTCCAATTCACGTGCGCCAATCCATCACGGACGCCGGCTTCACCGTCAACGGCACCGCCACGGTCCAGGTTTGGGTCCCGGTAGACATCGTGACCGGCAACAAACCGCGCGCGAACCCGCGTTGCTAGGGCCGCACAGGCTCCCTGGTTGCCTGTATCTGCCTATGGCTTTCCCTACGCTCCGCGAACGGTAGACTACAACGACATTGTCACCGCTCTGTGAACCGTGAGCCGGCAAGACTGCCGTCCGCCATTTGCAAATACTTCACCAGACGCATTCCGTCACCCGACTGTAAGACCGCACCGGGGCGTCTCCAAGCGCGTAGGAAGTCACCTATGATGTGCACAGAAGCCGAGCATGCAAGACCAGCTGAAGATGATGGAAATGCCGTAGCACGTTGGAGCCTCGTGCTTGTTGTCGTAGTCCTCTGTTGGCCGCTCTCGGGCATAATGTCGAACTGGTATACACGATATTGGCTGATACGGGATGGCATCGAGGGAACAGCTACGATAGTAGCCGAACACAATCACGGGGTTTTCTCCTACAAATACACTGTTGACAACATCAGTTTCGATGGTCGCAGCATGAGGAATTGGCAGGACGAACAGTATCGCCATCCCAAGATTGGCCAAGAAGTACCTGTCTGGTATTCCGCCTCCCATCGACAATTATCAATGCTCTACAAGCCCGATTTCACCTTCGACGCATTTCCATTCGTGTTCATCGTGCTCATTGTTCAATGCGCAATCATCCGAGGACTCTGGCGACAACGCGGTTCGGCATAAACGGCGGACGGCTTGTTCGGTGAGAGCATCGTTGAGTTACGGCGGGATCGGCAACGAGCATGCCGGTCCACGGGTACCTTGTAAGAAATTTCTTGGAGCAAATGGTATGACTTCGCGCGACTGCGAAGCACCGTCGCGGCGCCCAATCAGCCCGATTCGCGCGGCTTGGCGAGCGCTGGGGATCGCCCTAGCGACAACTCGGGCCTCAATTGACGACCGTGCAGATTGAAGGCGTTGGGGCTCGAACCCAAGACCTACGGCTTAAAAGGCCAGGGTTCGGGCCCTAACCGCCTGTCATTACGTCATTTATGTACGGTTTCCGGCGTCAAGAACCCTCTGCCGACTGGCTGCACAATCAGCGGGAACTCACTTCATACAACGAACACAGTCATGAGTGACGCTGGAATGACGCTGGAGCCACACGCGTTCACGCAGTTTGCCACAACATATCTTCTTTGAAATTCCGCGTCTCTTCGGCGGCAGAATGTACATCAGCCGCCTATTCCCGAATTCCCACAACCTACCCCGTTCATATCTGGCGCTATCAAAAACGCGGGTAGCCGATTCGCGAGGATTCGACTGGGGGGCGACATCGACGCCCAAATCATCGTGTACACTTTGATGTATTTCGCTATTAACGCTGTTTGCTTGACCCGGGGTC
>JACKHH010000002.1 GCA_020639095.1 Phycisphaerales bacterium
CGACGGCTGACGGCAAAAAGGTGACGTTCGCCGCACTGCCGTCGCTCGCACCGAAGGCCAAGGCGGTCTACAAGGTGACGATCAAGGGCGTCAGCGAAGGCGATGCCCGCTTCGAGGTCGAATTGAACTCGGATCAGATCACCTCGCCGGTCATGGAAACCGAGAGCACGCACATCTACAAGTAAGCTGCTCGATATGATGTCAAACTAAAGCGTGCCGTCGCGTAGAACGCTACGCGACGGCACGCTTCTTTTTTGTGTTTCGACATGACCCCTCTCCCCACCGGGGAGCGGTTGGGTGAGGGGGCGTTCGAGACAGGCGTTTGACTTGCAGTTCGCGCAATCACACGATTCCCGCCCCGTGCCCCTCCCGAAGGAAGGAGAGTTCGAATCGCACTTAGCCATCAACGTGGTATTCGACCGGGATGCGTATCGTCGCCATCTCCGGGATGTTCGTCTCGACGACAACCTCGGTGGTGATGTCCGTTTCCGGCGTGCTGTCCGGCCGGACACCAACGCGCACGAACGCGATTCCACCGGGTAACTCAGCATCAACGCCTTCGGTCTGCGCGACAACCTGCGGATTGTCGCACGAGACGCGCGTGACCTTCAGCGGCACACGTGCATCGACGTGCAGCGCCACTTTCCGCGTACGCCCAGCGTCGGGGCCCAAGAGCACGATCGCCGGTTCGACCAGGAAGCGTGCGCGAACATTGACGAACATCGGAACGGTCACAAGTGGCTGGCCGGTGTTGTTTGTGCGAATGGTAAGATTAACGCCCAGCGGGCCGTCCGGAGCGTCCGCGCGAATTTTCGTGCGCACGATATATGCCTTGCCTTGCTGCGCTGCTTCGAAGGTCACATCGATGTATGGGCCCGCCGATGCGGAAATCAGTTCAAACGGAAGGTCATTCGTCGCGGCGATCGTCACCGGTGCAAATGTGTGGCCGCGCGGAACCTCGCCCAAAGACTGCAACAGCGCTGGACGCGCGACGAGATCGCCCACGACGATACCTGCGATGCGTACCGGCACCTGCGCCTTCTCGCCCGCGACCTGCCCGAACAACTCCACGTGCCCGCCGATCGGACCAATCTCCGCGTGGTCGGGAACCTTGAACGTGAGTCGCACACCCTTCCCATTTTCCTCGCTCGTAATGTCCTCGCGACGGTATTCGAGAATGTCGTCGGGAACCTCGACGTCGAGGCTCTCAAACACGGCATTCTTGTCTACCGGGAAAACCTCAAGCGGATCAAGTTCGACGCCACGCCGGGCGGAACGCAGATTGAGCATGGGCGACGGCAGGACCTTGAAGAGCGACACCACCTCCGCAACGAGCGTCAGCGTGAGCTGCGGCTCTTCGGGATCGTTGACTTTCACGATAACCGGTTTGCGTTGCTTGCCGACGCGCCCCTTGCTGTCGAAGATGGCGACAATCTTGCGCGACTCCTGCGGTTTCACGATGCGCTCTTCGTCGCTCAGTTCGACGGTCGTGCAGCCGCAGGTGGTGCGCACGTCTTCGATGATCAGGTCCTTGGCTCCGAGGTTCTGGATTTCGAACGTCGCGGTCGGCTTCTCCCCCTCACGAACAAGTCCGAGGTCAACCGCGCGGGTGGTGACTTGCACCACAGGACCGGAGAAGTCCCGACCACTGTGTTCGCCGTGCAGGTGCTTCGGGCTATCGGCCGTCCGCACCTGTGCGATCAGAGTAGCCAACAGCATCGTCGTCAGACGTAGTGAGCAAAGCGTCGTCATGCGTTATCAACCTAATTGATTAGACCGGTAATCCCAATTTCCGGTAACCGCCAGCTGGGAGTTTTTCGGCGTGCGTCCGCGAATCTCGCCACTGTGCGTTGATTCTACGCAACCCCGAACGTCCGACAATCCCCCGACCAATTCAAGCGTTCCGTGCTGGGCGCTGCCGACATATCTCGTTGAATTGCCAGGGCAATAAGCCGATATGCAAGACGGATACGACCGCGTTTCGCCGATTACCCGGACGACGATACCCGATGCCGCACCGCTCTTCCATCCCGCACCCCACCCCGCTTGTTGCAGCGCAGTTACGAACAGCGCTGCTCGCGCTCGCGGGCGTGCTGGTCATCACAGCCGCTGCGGGGCAGGTGCTTACGCTCTTGCGGACGCGACAACTTGCACAGCGGGAAAGTCTGGGCGAACTGGCCACGCTGGCAGCAGCTCAGATTCCCAATTTCGGATCGTCATCCGGTCGTACTGATTTCGCGGACGTCGTGGCGGCGATCCAGGCGACAGACGAAACCGCGCTCAGCGATGCCGGCAGATTCGGACGCGCCCTGCTCACCACCGAACAGGTGGACGCGCTCGCAATCACCGACGCGGACGGCGCGGTTGCGTTCTACTGGCCGACGGCTGACCGGCCACCGGCACAGTTGGCAATTCCCCACGCGGACGACGCGACCGGCGATCCCGCGTACGCAGCGAACATTGACGGCATGGCGATGGCATGCGCTCCGATTTCACGCGCGGACATGCCCGCGGTCGCGGGATACGCGTGCGTCTTCAGCTCATCCAATGCATCCGCGCCGATGTCCGCGCTGGCCACACCCGTCACCGCGACCTGCGCCGTTGCCGTAGGCGCGGTGCTGCTCGCGATGTACCACCTCAAACGCAACGTCTGCGACCCGCTGGCACAGATTCATGCCGCAGGCGACGGCAGGTCGGTCGAGCTACCAATTGACCGCGACGACGAACTGGGCGCGATCGCCAGACGATTCGACGTTTTGCGCAACGACCTGGAATTGGCGCGCGGTGATGCCCGGCGGGTGGAACGCTCCGTCGAAGACACCGTCAACCGCGAAACGCAACATATCAGTCAGCAACTGCGCCGCGCTCAACGCTCCGCGGAAATCGACTCGCTGACCGGCTTGGCGAATCGGCGATTCATCGAAGAACGCCTGGAAGCCGTCTTCAGCGAACAGGTCAGCCACGAAGTAAACCTTGCGATCGTGATGCTCGACGTCGATAACTTCAAACCGCTCAACGACAAAGCCGGTCACGCCGCGGGCGACGCCCTGCTCCGCTTCGTCGGCGAGTTGCTGCGCAGCACGTTGCGGGATCACGACGTGGGCGTGCGCTACGGTGGCGACGAATTCGCGCTGGTGCTTGTGGATGTGACGGGTTTGCAGGCGCGGCGGATCGCCGAGCGGATCATCCGCATGTTCGGACAAAAAACGGCGGCTGCCAAACTCCCAACGACCGTCACGCTGAGTGCCGGAATCGCGTCACTCGACGAAGTGAACGCGCGCAGCGGCGCCGAACTCATGGCCCGCGCCGACGACGCGCTCTACATCTCGAAAAACCAGGGCAAGAACGTCGCGATCTCCGCAACCGATGGCCACCCCCTGCCCAACGCCTGACGCAACCCCGTACCTACCCCTATGCCATCCGGCTTGACGGTACGCGCATGCACTTTTATCGTGCGCGTGGCGCATCGCAATCCGACGACTCCGCCGGTAACGGAGCGCCCCGCAATCAACAGAAAGGTACCCCATGAACGCGTCACGTCGTTCCGGTGCGCAGCGTCATCGCATTTCGGTGATCGCGCCCGCCCTCCTCACGCTGGCCTGCTTCGCGCAACTCGCAACCGCCCAATCCCGACCGAACATCCTGTTCATCTACAGCGACGACCACGCGTATCAGGCGATCGGGGCGTACGGTTCGCGGATCAACACGACACCGCACATCGATTCGCTCGCGCAGGCGGGCATGCGCTTCGACAACTGCTACGTGACCAACTCGATCTGCGCGCCGATGCGCGCGTGCGTGCTCACCGGCAAATACAGCCACGTGAACGGCGTGACGGTCAACGGTATCACCTTCGACCAATCCCAACCGACATTGCCCGTCCTGCTCCGCGACGCGGGTTACCAGACGGCGCTGATCGGCAAGTGGCACCTCATGGGCGAACCGCAGATCTTTGACCACGCGGAATCGCTCATCGGCCAGGGAACCTACTACAACCCGACAATCATCACCGACGGCGAGCGCATCAAATACACCGGTTACACCTCACACATCGTCACCGATCGCGCAATCGAGTGGCTCAGCAAGGGGCGCGACCAGGACAAACCGTTCCTGCTGATGTATCAGCACAAGTCGCCCCACCGTCCGTTCGATCCGGAAGTGAAGTATCTCAACCTCTACGACGATCGCACGATTCCCGAACCCCCGACGCTGCACGAAGACTACGGGCTGCTCGGGCTCGCCGCCCGCCAGCAGGACATGACCATTGTTGAGACCATGGACGAACGCGATCTCAAGTTCATCTTCCCCAACAACCTCAACGACGAGCAGCGCACCGCCTGGGAAAATGCCTATGGCCCCAAGAACACAATCTTCCGCCAGGCGCAGCTCTCAGGCCGGGAGCTGGTCAGTTGGAAATACCAACGCTTCATCAAGGACTATCTCCGCTGCGTGAAATCGCTCGACGACGACATCGGCAGGCTGCTCGCCTACCTCGACGAAACCGGACTCGCCGACAACACGGTCGTCGTCTACACGTCGGACCAGGGCTTCTACCTTGGCGAGCACGGATGGTTCGACAAACGCTGGATGTACGAGCAGTCGCTGCGCAGTCCGTTGATCGTGCGCTGGCCTGGTGTGGCTGAGCCCGGTACGTTTAATGACGACATTGTGACCCCGATCGATTTCGCCGAGACGTTCCTGGAGATGGCGGGCGCGAACGTACCAGCCGACATGGAGGGTCACTCGCTCGTCCCCTTGCTCAAGGGCCAGACGCCCGACGATTGGCGCAAGACCCTGTACTACCACTATTACGAGTATCCCGGGTGGCATCACGTGCGTCGCCACTACGGCGTAACCGACGGGCGCTTCAAGTTGATCTACTTCTATGAGAAGGACGTCAACACGTGGGAGATGTACGACCTGAAGTTCGATCCCTTCGAGTTGAACAACATCTATGACAACCCGGAATACACCAAGGTGCGCGAGCGTTTGAACACCGAGTTGGAACGGCAACGCCGCGAACTCAAAGTACCGGAAGAGGATCCACCGGACTCGTTCCGCACGTTCCCGGTTCGGACCCGACCCGCAAGGCGCGATGGTTGATTGGGCAGGAGTATTGAGATGTCGATCCGTCGTCGTCTGATGACGCGCACCTTACGCGCGGGATTCATGCTCCTGCTCGGCGCCGGTTGCCTTGCGGGCTGCTCGATGCAGGAATCGGTGGAGCTGCACGTCCTCAGCTATAACATCCACCACGGCGAGGGGCTCGACGGCGTGATCGATTTGCCGCGAATCGCCGAGTTGATCCGCGAGTCCGATGCCGATCTCGTCGCGCTACAGGAGGTGGACCGCGGTGTCGCCCGCTCCCACGGCGTCGACCAGCCCGCCGAGCTGGCCCGGCTGACCGGGATGCACGCGGTGTTCGACAAGAACATCGACTATCAGGGCGGTGAGTACGGCAATGCCGTGCTGAGCAAATTCCCCATCGAGGACTGGGAAAACCACTGGTTGCCGAAGTCGCTGCCCAACGAGCAACGCGGCATGCTGGAGGTGCACGTCCGCGCCGGCGACACGCCGATCGTCTTCCTCGCGACGCATTTCGACTACCATCCCGAAGAGGAGGAGCGTCTCATGTCGGTGTCAGCCGTTCGCGATCTGGTGGACGAGCTTGGCGATCTGCCGGTAGTTCTTGCGGGCGATTTGAACGCGACGCCGACGAGCAAACCCCTCGACGAGTTGGCGACCTTCCTGCGCAGCGCGGACACGTTGAGCGACGACGCGCGGCCCTCATTCCCTGCCGATATGCCCGACAAGCGCATCGACTACGTCATGTTCACGGATCGCGGGAAGATTCGCTGCACGGGTTGCGAGGTGCTGCTCGAACCGATCGCATCCGACCACAGGCCAGTGCTCGCGACGCTGCACATCAAGCAGCCCGTACGCGCGGAATAGCTAAGTGGCTTAGGCGCCGGCGCAAACAGGGCCCGCCAGCAGCGCGTAGTTCGTCATCACCGACTTGTCGCCGCTCTTGACCCGCGCGACGTCGCGCTGGACAGCCAGTGCTCCCGTGGTGATGAACCGCTCCGCGACCGCGCGCTTGCGTTCGTTCACCTTGGCTTGACGCAACAGTAAGTGGCCGATGATCACAACGGCGGCGGCATCCACCAATCGCCGCCCGGAAAGGTCCATGTAGTTGCCGCCCTCCGCCCGCACGGCATCGACAGCCTCCGCGAGTTGCTGCTTGCACTCAACCAACTGCGTGTGAAGCTTCGCCAGCGCATCGTCGGTGTACTGGTCCGCTTCGAACGCCTCAACATACTTGGTGAACGCGTCGGAGCACACGCCGCGCACGGCTGCCACAACCTGTAGCTGACTCGTGCCCTCGTAGATCGTCGTGATCCGCGCGTCGCGCAGGTAACGTTCGACGGGATAGTCGGACATGTAGCCCGAACCGCCAAGCACCTGCACCGCGTCATTCGCCACACGCACGCACATCTCCGAGCAGTAGTACTTGCTCATCGGCGTGAGCATGCCGTTGAGTCGCTTGAGCGACCGGGCGAGTTGCTTGCGTTCCTTGGCTTCGTCTTTGTCGGTAGGCGGCGCGGTTTCGAGAACGCGGAGGTTGTTGTTTTCCAAATCGCAGATGCGGCAGGTTTCGTACGTGAGGGCGCGACCGGCTTCGATGGCAACCTTCATGTCGACAACCATCTCCGCGACGGCGGGCAACTGCTCGATGGCCACGCCGAACTGCTTGCGCTTGGCGGCGTAGTTCCGCGCGACGCGATATGCCGCCTCCGCGATGCCCAGCGACTGCCCGGCGATGCCCACCCGCGCCCCGTTCATCAGGCTCATCACGTAGCGTATCAAACCGAGTTGCCGCTCGCCGATCAGCTTCGCGGGCGCATCATCGTAAACCAGCTCGCACGTGGGCGAACCGTGAATACCGAGCTTTTCTTCGAGGTGACGCACCTTGATCCTGGGACCGCGATCCACCAGGAACAGGCTCAGACCGCGACCGTCGCGAATGTCCGGCTCGCTGCGTGCCAACGTCAACAGCACCTCGCCGCAACCATTCGTAATAAAACGCTTCACGCCATTGAGCCGCCACTGCCCGTCATCGTCCTGCCACGCACGCAGACTCACCGCCTGCAAATCGCTGCCCGCATCGGGCTCGGTGAGCACCATCGCGCCGGTCACTTCACCGCGCGAGAACCGCGGCAGATACTCGCCCTTGATCCCATCGTCGGCGAAGGCGTTGATCGTCTCCGCGATCCCCTGCAACCCGAAGATGTTCATCAGCGACGCATCAGCCCGCGACACCATCTCGACCGCCATCGTGTAGATCAGGTTGGGGCAATTCAGTCCGCCGTATTCGCGCGGCAGGGTGAAGCCCATCAGATCAGCCTGCGCCAGACTGTTGATGTTCTCGCGCACGCCCTCGCCAAGCGTCACCGTACCGTCGTCGTTCAGCGTGTTGCCTTCGTGATCGACTTTCTCGGCGCGCGGCGCGATGCGGTTGGCTGCAACGTCGCCGACGATGGTGAGGATGCGGCGATAATTATCGATGGCATCGGCTGCATCGATCGGCGCATAGCCGTCACCGCTGCCATCCTGCTGTTTGAAATTGTCCTCTTGAGCCGTCGCCACTTCCGCGAGATCGAGGAAGTCGAACAAGAAAACAAGATCGTCGTTGTCGGTAAAGAAGTTTCCCATGGCGTCGCTCACGCACGTTCCTTGATGGCTTTGATCATCATCGGGACGATCTTGTTGAGGTCGCCGACGATACCGTAATGGGCAACCGAGAAGATCGGCGCTTCCTTGTCCCAGTTGATCGCAATGATCTTCGCGGACTCCTCCATACCCGCGCGATGCTGCACCGCGCCGCTGATACCGCACGCAATATACAACGCGGGCCGCACCGTCGTACCCGTCTGGCCCACCTGGTGCGTTTTGTCGATGAACCCACCGTCGACCGCGGCGCGCGAAGCACCGACGGCTCCCCCGATTGCGCCGGCGAGATCGTGAATCAACTGGAAGTTGTCCTTGCTGCCGACACCCCCGCCACCCGCGACGATCGTGCGTGCAGCCTTCAGGTTCACCTTGCGGGCTTCACGATGCCGCTCGACGACGCGGATCGATTTTTCGAAGTCGGAGAACTCGACCGATTCCTCGATGATTTCGCCACTGCGCGACGGGTCGCCCGCGCCCATCCGCATCACGCCCTCGCGCACCGTCGCCATCTGCGGCCAGCGATCGTAGTTGATGATCGTCGCGATGATGTTGCCGCCAAACGCGGGGCGAATTTGCAGCAACAGGTTCTTGTGTACCGTCTTGTTTTTCTTGTCCTCATATTCGCCGATTTCAAGGTCGGTGCAGTCAGCCGTCAGCCCCGCTTTCATCTCCGATGCGACGCGCGGCGCGAGGTCCCTGCCAATTGGCGTAGCGCCGTAGATCACGATCTGCGGTTCGTGCCGCGTGATCATCTCGCACAGCACGCGGGCGTACGGCAACGTACGGTAGTATTCCAGTTCGGTGTCGTGCGTGACGTAGACACGGTCCGCGCCGTGCGCGATGAGCCGGTACGACAACTCGCGGACGTTCCAACCGGGCAGCACCGCGCCCATCTTCACGCAAAGCGTATCCGCAAGCTCCCGCGCCTTACCGCACAGTTCGAGCGTAACGTCGTTGATCCGCCCGTCTTCCTGCTCGGCGAAGACCCACACCTCACCTTTGCGATTGGGAGAAATCATCACTGGTTCTCAGCCAAAGAGTATTGTGAATCCGTCGACGCGTTATCCCAGCGTGTGGTCGACGATCAGTTCGTGGATCATTGTGCGAATCGCGTCCTCGGTCGGCGGTACTTCCGTGAAGCCCTCCTTGGTGAGCACGATCGACTGCACGCGATGCACCTTCGTCGGCGAACCGGCGAGCCCGCACCATTGCAGATCGGCTGCGATGTCGTCGAGATTCCACTGTTCGATAAGCTGTCCGGCCATCTTGAGTTTTTCAACGCCGTCAGCGAAGGCGTTCTCGCGTTCGTCTTCGCTCGCGCCAGGCATAGCGGCAGCGATCTCCTTGCGCAACTCGTCGACCGCCCGGCTGCGTTTACGCTGCATTACCCGCCGCGCCGACGCGGGCCGCGGCTCGTTCGCGGTGTCCAGCACGGTCAGCAGCAGCGGCAAACGCCCTTCCAGGATTTCCCAACCGTTGCCGACGTTGCGCCGCACGCGCACCGTACGCCCGTCCAGTTCCACGAGCTTTTCGAAATAGGTGACCTGCGCGATGCCCAGCTTCTCCGCCATTTGCGGACCGACCTGCGCGGTGTCGCCGTCGATCGCCTGCCTGCCGCAAAAGACGAAATCGTAGTCCTTCAACTTGCGCACCGCCTGGGCGAGAATGTAACTGGTTGCGAGCGTGTCGCTGGCCGCCGCTCGGCGATCGGTGACCAGCACCGCGCGATCGGCGCCGCGATAGAGACACTCGCGCAGTACCTCAGCCGCTCCCAGCGGGCCCATGCTCAGCACCGTCACCGTGCCACCGTACGCATCGCGAATGTCGAGGGCGGCTTCCAGAGCGTGGAGATCTTCCGGGTTGAAGATGGCTGCGAGCGCAGCCCGATTCACCGTTCCGTCGGGCTTCATCGCCTCGCCGGAGATGTTCGACGTGTCCGGAACCTGTTTGACACATACTACGGAGTGATAGCCCAAGGCAACGCTCCTGTTCGCGCGCCCCTCGCCAGCCGGTTCAAACCTAGCGATCCACGCCCGCAACGTCAAGGTCGCAATTGCCCGACAATCTCCCCAGCCGAAAGTTCGGACCGCGCTATAATCGGCCAACGGACCGACCACGGATGCGATGTTGGGTACGGCATCGCACGTGCATATGAGCTGTTGCGCCGCCGGACGTGTATCGAACTCGGGAAATCCCTATTCGCCTGACCAGTTCACACGGGGAGTGCCGTCATGAAAACGCTCAACGGAACACTGCTGCAACCCCAGTCACCCACCGAATACACCCTGCAATCCAACACCACCGTACGCATCGATAACGATGGACGCATCGCCGAAGTCGGTCACGACAAGACCGCTGCCGGTGACGTCGTGGGCGGAGCGGATTGTTGGATTCTCCCCGGGTTCATCGACGCGCACTTGCACCTGCCGCAGTGGGATCGCCGGGGCATCGATGGGTACTCGATTCGCGAATGGCACGAAAAAGTCGTCTACCCAGCCGAGGCGCGCTTTGCCGACGTCGCGCTCGCTGAGTTGATTGCGGAATCGTTCGTCGATGGCGTCATCGGCAGTGGCACGACGACCGTCGCGGCCTACGGCAGCCCCTTCGGAAAAGCAACGCATCGCTGCTTCGAAGTCTTTGCGCGACGCGGTCTGCGCGCCATCTATGGCCGCATGCTCAACGACGTGCACTGCCCCGATGAACTCTCTGCGCCCGCTGATCGCCAGCTCGACGAAGCCCGCGAAATCGCCGCGAAATGGCACGGCGCGGAGAACGGTCGACTCAGTTACGCGTTCAGCCCGCGGCAACCTCGCTGCTGCTCCGAAAAGCTCATGCGCGGCGCCGCCGCCCTTGCGGAAATGGTCGGCTGCTACATTCAAACGCACGCCGGCGAATCGCACGACGAAGTACACGCTGTTCGCGAAAGCTACCCCGACAGCCTCGACGACATTGACGTGTTCGCCGAAATGGGCCTGCTCACCAAACGGACGCTGCTCGGCCACGGCGTCGTGCTGGATCACGACGAACGCCACCAGATTGTGGAAACCCAAACGACGCTGGTACACTGCCCCACCGCGAACCTCTTCCTCGAAGCCGGGCTGATGGACTACGTCACGCACCGCAAAGCCGGTGTCCGCTTCGCGCTCGGCAGCAGCATCGCCAGCGGGCCCGACGCGTTCATGCCGCACGTCGCCGTCGCCTGCCTGCAAACCGCGAAGGCACTCAAGGTCCACGCGATCCCGCGCCGCGCGTATCCCGTGCCGCAAGCGGCGGAAGCGTGGTGGCTGCTCACCCGCGGCGGAGCCGAGGCACTCTCCATGGGCGATCGCGTCGGCACCATCGCCGCAGGCTACGAAGCCGATTGCATCATCGTGCGCCCCGAGCCCTGGATCGCAGAACTGCCGCCGGAAAATCAGGCGTCCGCGCTGCTCTACACGCTCAAGCCCGAACAAATCGAGCACGTATTCATCGCCGGAAAACGCGTCGGTCCGAAGCATTGAGCAGGCACAGCGTGCGCTGGTATTGCACGCCACTGGGATAGCTCACCCCGCTACTCGGGATGATGCTCCACGATCCATTGGCAGCACCGGTCCGCACGAACAACATTCGCGTGCTTCGCCCACACTCCACGTTTTTCTACGGACCTTGGGTCAACATCGCATAAAGGTGCGGTCGATCCGCGACTGGAAACGCTCGGGGCTGCGAACGCCCGCGCTCGCAGCCCCGTCGTTGGCGCACACCGTGCGCGCTCGGCTCCGCCCTTCCGCTTGCTATGGAGTCGTGTCAACCGTTGGTAGGTAGCGGAAGCGCTCTTGCGACTGCGTGAATGCGCCATTCTGGTGTTGCGATCCGTTGTTGCCTGCCCCGTCGACGATCGCGTCGTACTCCTCCTGCGTCAGATACTGCGGGACGTAAACGCCGCCCGCCCGGGTGATCTGCTTGTCAAAGGCACGGAGGTGGTTTTCCGAACCTTGCAGGAGGTTCTCAAAGACGAGCGTGACGTCGGGGTTGTCCGATTGCACAAGCGCAATCTGCAAGTCGGCGATGTCCAACTCCTCGATCAGCGCGCCGACCTGGAGGGCTGACATCACGCTGTTCGTACCCATATCGACAAGCGACACGTACAACGCGGCAAACACAGGATCGGTAAACACACCGACCGTGTCATCAACCACAGGATCGATTAGCTCATAGCACACGATCAGATCGAGTACGGCATCCATGTGCCGCTGCTCCGACGCGCTGATGTTGTTGAAGATCTGCAGGCCCCAGACGTCATAAAGCGTGAGGTAGACGTCGCGCGCCAGCTTCTCCTCCTCGCGCATGTGCAGGACGTCGTGCGCCACCTCTGCCGACAGCGGTCCGTCCTCGGTGCAGTGCGCGGCATCCGTCGCATGCGGGCCGGGGCCGGGCATCTTCGCGCCAAGTGCGGGACGCAGCGCGAGCCCCACGGTCAACACCAACGTACCCATCAGCAATGTTCGCAGTTTCAGCATGGTTGTTCTCCTCTTTGCATGGGCCAGTTAACCCCCAGAATCCCCAGCGCACCGCGCCCGTCCATGTCCAAAGACGGTCACAGTGCGCCCACGTCAAACAACTCGACGAACGCGGCGAAGTCGCGCAAATCGACGTCGCGATCGTGTTCAAGGTCGGCAAGTTCAAAGTCGAACGCGGAGCACCCCGGCGGTGGCGTAGCGACCTCCGGGCCGTTCAGGCAGTCCACGAACCGCGCATGATCGAACAGGTCGACATCGCCGTCGTCGTCAAAGTCCGGCGGTAGAACAGTCGGGTTGTGCAGGTTCAACGCGTTCGTGTTTTCCAGGTAGATGTCGTCGAGATAGAGCGGCCCGGAGTTGCCGCTGCTACCGCCTCCCGTCTTGATGAAAAACGTGCGCAAATCGCCGGCAGTCCCGTCACGAAACGTGAAGAGCAACTGCCCGTCGGCATCGAGCATGTCGTTCACGCTGGCCGGTCGAACGAGCGCAGTGTGCAGGTAGACGCGCGACTCATCGTTCAGGTTGTCGATCAGGATCCAAACGTTGTACCAGACGTCCGGCTCGAGCAGGATCAGGTCTTCGTAGGTTCCGTCATCGTTGATGCGCAACTCGTTGCTCGCGTTGCTCATACCCAACTCGACTTCGAATTCGCCGAATTGATCCGGAAAACTCGAGTCGGACATTCCGAATGAGAACGTCTGCTGTCCGCCGAACCGGAAGCGCAGATACAGCATGCGAGTTGTACCGTTCACGAGCAGCAAATCATGTCGCAGATGTGTCGAGTCGGTGGTGACGGCGAGCACCTGGTTGTCGGGATTTGCGGGATCAGCCACGACAACACTCGTGTCGTCAGCGGCAATCCAACCGCTCTGATCGTCCACCGGGCCGATCGTGGCGGATTCAAAATCGTCGACGAGTTCGAATTCCGCGAACGCATCGCGCGGCACCGCCAACAACAAGATGATCGCAAGAATGAGCTGAAAGCGAACGGCGTGCTTGATCATGGTCGCGTCTCCCGCATGCGGATGAGCAAATCGACTCGCCGTGCGGCGCCGATCCCCTCTCGCGGCCATGGTGCATTGATGAGTTTACGCCACAGAGTCGTGACGTGTCGGGACAATTAGGGGTTTTTAATTACTCGCAATAGTGTCGCAAATGTGTGCGTTGCGCATCTCTCGTCAGCGCGCCGTCGGCAGGTGTACGTGGAACGCGGTGCCTTTGTTCGGTTCGCTTTCGACCGAAACAAAACCACCGGCCTGTTTGACCGCGGCGTATACCACCGCGAGCCCCATGCCACGCGGGCCGTGCGCGCCGCGCGACTTGGACGTAAAGAATGGTTGAAAGATGCGCTCCTGATGCACTACGGGAATTCCACAGCCGGTATCCGCGAGCGTCAGCACGACGTAAGGTCGCGGGACGCTTGGCAGCATCGGGTCGACGGCTTCCGTTTCCGTGACCTTGACTTGAATCGTCCCGCCGTCCGGCATGGCTTCACGGGCGTTGATCAGCAGATTGAGCACGATCTGTGTGAGGTGATCGCGATCGATTTCGACTGCGGCGGATGTCTCGCTCGTAAACTGGATCTCAAGCGCCTCGCGAAACGTGTCGTCCATTGCCTCGACGATCAGTTGCACCGTTTCCGATAGCGGCAAGCGCTCGGGCATACCGCGATCCGAACCCGCGAACCGCGACAACCGGCGCGCCAAACTCGCCGCCTGTTCGCACGCGGTCAGCGCGGAATGCGCCTGTCGACGCGCGTCCGGATCCGAGGAGTCCGCCTCAAGTTGCGTCAGCGAATTCACCGCACAGTGCAACAGGTTCTTGAAGTCGTGCGCGATTCCGCGTGCAACCGTGACCGAAGCCTCCATCGTCTCTGCGTGGCGCGACATCTGCTGGAGGCGCTGCCGTTCAGTGACATCGCGCAAGACAATCGCAACATACGTGCAGTCGGTGTAGCGCACCGGATAGGCAACGACATCGACGGCACGATGCCGGTGATTCGCGTCCGGCGGCGAGGCTTCCAGCACCCGGACAACGTCGTTGGTCGCGAGCACACGGCTGATCAGCGCATCCCACCGCCTGCCCATGCCATTCCAACCCGGCCAGACTTCGTTGGCAGGTCGCCCCACCGCACTCGCCGCCTGCGGCCCCAAGACGGCACTGTCATTGTCGTGACACTCAATGACGCGACCGCTCGCTTCGCACACAATGACGGCATCACGCAGGTTCTCAAACAGGGATTTGAACTTGAGCTGAGACTCACGAAGCGACGCAGCCATGGTGTTCAATGAGGTGGCCAGCGCGCCGAGTTCATCGGCTGAGTCGATCGACGCACGGTGAGCCAGATCGCCCTGTGCGAACGCCTCGGTGGCGTCGACCAACCCGGCGATCGGCGCAACCAGTCGCCGCCGCACGATGATCGCACCGGCAACGACCAGTCCGACACCGGATGCCGCAACCAGCAGCGAAACCGTGAGCAGCTTGCCGTTTCGCGAAAAAAGCAACCCACTGGAGTGGCGGCGGTGCGAATCAAGCGCGCTGCGCAGATGCTGCAAATCCTGATCCAGGGCTGCCGCTGAACCGTCTTCGATGCGTTCGCGGAACACATGCCTCGCGACATCCAGGTCGTTACGCCTGACGAGTTCAATACACTCCGAGATCGACCGCTCCAGCTCGTCGCGCCTGGTCGAAAGATTGGCGCTGATCCAGCCAAGCTCCGGCTGACTGCGACCGGAGTAGCGTGCGACTTCCGCCAAGCGATTGAGCACCGATTTCGTGTTCGCAATGAGATCGTCATCGACAGGCCGCTGGCCTGCAACGACTTCGTGCAGGTGTACGTCGAGGTTCTTGAGGTCAATGCGCAGGGACTCGACGACTTGCCCTTCGCTCGCGAGCGATTCAAGGCGTCGCGCGGCTCGATCAACGTAAAACTGCACGCCGAATACCGTCGCCAGCGTAGCCAGCACGGTGAAGACGGCAAACGCGGAGTGTAGGATGATCAAACGTCGCCGAAGTGTCATTCGCCCGGTTCGCGCAAGTTGTCAGCGCCCCACGATTCCGGAGTAATCCCAATTCCACGCCTCGCGCTCGGGATGAGCGCTGGCCAGGACGTGTCCGCCGACGAACGCGACATTTGTCAGTTTGCCATGACGTGGCGACGGCATCCAATAACGATCACCTGCGTAGGGATCGCTGCCACCGGGCGCCCCTGGAGCGATGTAGAATGGTTCAATCCCATGTTCGGTCGCGTGCTTCCCATTAACATCCATGACCAGCGGCACGTACGGGTGACTGAGGATGTCTGCCCGAACCGTCGTGAGGCTGACCGGCGCGAGCAACGGCACACCGGCAACCTCAATTGTGGAACGGTAAAGCCGCATGTTGAACGCCAGCGATACGTCTTCCGCCGGCAGAACCGAGTCGCGTCCGCAGGGCAACCCCGCGCGTTTGGTCATGCGCGGCGCCCCAGCGGGACACATCATTACCTGGTCCCCGCCATCCAAGACGCCGTACTGCTTATCGCCCTGATCCCAGTACTCGTCAAGCCGGTACATCGAGTCCTGAAAGTCGTTGATATAAAAACGGTTGCGCCCAAGCTGCTCGCTGTCGCCCTGCCCAAGGGGCGACGTGCCATCGGCGAAGAATTGGAAATCAATCACAATCGAGCGCAGGTTCGACGCGCAGTTGACGCGCTTGGCTTGGTTTCGAACCGATTGCAGTGCGGGGAGGAGGATGGCCATCAACAGCGCGACAACGGAGATGACGACCAGCAATTCTATGAGGGTAAATCCGCGCGCACGATTAGCGCGGCATAAGGTACTCCGTCTTGGACTTGTCGCCGCCCCATTCGGCATGTTTGCGTGACCCTTGCACCCGTAAAGCCAAGTTAATCAAGGTAGTTGGGGGTACGCAACACTCCATTCCTTACAATCCCTTCATGGTTTTACAGGGCCAGTGCAAGTGTTGGAGAGCCAGTTGAAATCAGTGGTATCCACGGTGCCATCGCCGTTCAGGTCGAATATCCCACACCAGTCCCCCCATCCCGTCGACCACCCGTTGCAGCGTTGGAACTTCGCAAAATCCTCCAGATCGATGTCATCGTCAGCCGTGCCATCCCCTTCCCGCGACACCAGCAGCTTGTCAAGGTTGTCGACGACCCCGTCCTGATTGACGTCGTAGACCGTGAAGTTCGCGGCGAACTGAGCGAGCACCACTCGGTCATCAACCAGCCCGTCATCGCCGTCGTGATCATCAATGTACTTCTCGATCGCGTCGATGTCGTCGTCTTCGGCTTCGTCTTTGCCGTCGACATCGCCGCGCATCGGATCGGGCCAGGCGTCCGTCCACACGAAACCATAGCCCGGCTCGGAGTACGGAATGCCCACTAGCGCGGTGACGCGCCACTCGTCCGGCTTCAAGTACGACCCGGGCCCGTGTCCCCTCCATCCCAGGATCAGCTCTTCCTCGGGTTGGCCCGTGGGAAACATTTCGACCACTTCCGCGCTTTCCGCGAGATCCTTCAAGGCTTCCGTGATGCTCGCCTGATCGGACGGGTCATGGTTATTGGGTTGCGGCATCTCCCCATTCATCGCGGCGGCCGCCACGTTGGTCAATGGGAAAACCAACGACACGGTTGTCGTGTCGTACCCGACGTCATGGGAAAACCGCAACTGGCAGTCAGGCATGTATTCGCCGGGCACACTTCCGCCCGACGCGAGGCTGTACGGCTCGAATCCGTGCGCACGGTGGAACCACTTGCCGGTGATGTCCCAGGTCTCGCCCGATTCGAACAGGTTATCGCCGTCGCCGGCAACCACTTCGACGCCCGCGTGTTCGAACTGCCCGCCAAGCAGTGCAAGATGAAATTCCTCACCGCTGCGTTCAATGTACGGCGGCGTGGTGAAGTCCTCGTCGTACGCGTCGCCATCAATCGCGAGCCGATCCTCAAACACGTGATCGTCGGGCAGCCCGCCGAAGCGCGCGATATTGCTGAGATAGCGGAACTCCGGCGCGTAGGTCTCGCCACCCGTTTCGTTGTCCTCGTCGAGATCGAATTCGATGAACCCGTACACTGGGTAAGGACCGTAAGTGAAGGGGTGGAAATTCAGCGGGTCGGTGTCACCGGGCGGGTTGTGCAGTCCGGCGAGCTCAACATCGATGCGGGCGAAATTCCCGCCGGGGGCGAAGCTACCCGCAAACACATTCGCTTGCGGCGAAGAAGCCGACCAGCGACCTACGGTAATCTTGCGGAGTTCAACCAGGGAGGCGCGACAGTCGTCGTATGTCGCGTTCATGCCGAGATCGGTCGGCCTGGCGACGACATCGTAGGTGCGGTCCTCGATTCGGTGCGGCTCGGGAGGGTCTGCGACTGTGTCACCCCGCGCAGCGCCAATGATGGCGAAGCCAATCACGCAGCGCAGCCAACGTACGCGAAGACAGGCGCGGCACCTCCGTGCGCCGTCATGTGCATACCTTAAAACCACGGCACAGCCTCAAAAACACATCACGTCTGCGGTGGTTCCGTCGCGAGGACGTATCCCACCCCACGTACTGTGTGCAGCAGACGAGAATACCGACCCTGTTCCAACTTATTCCGCAGATAGTTGGCGTAGACGTGCAGCACGTTCGAGTCCTGAATGCCCTCGTCACCCCACACGTTGCGCAGGATGCGTTCCTTCTCCAGCACTTCATTGGGATGACACATGAAATAGGCGAGCAGGTCAAGCTCACGGGCTGACAGACTAACGTCAACACCGGCACGGGTCGCCTGCCGGCGCACGAGATCGACGGTCAAGTCGCCAAACTTGAGGATGTGACGGTCCTTCGACCGGGTCCGCCTGAGGATGGCATCCAGACGGGCGACCAACTCCTCCACCGCGAACGGTTTACAAAGGTAGTCGTCCGCCCCATGGCGAAGACCGGCGATCCGGTCCTGCACCCGGTCGCGAGCCGTGACCATGATGATCGGGACGTCGTTGCCGGCTTTTCGGCACTGCTCCGCCAACTCCGTCCCGTTGCCATCCGGAAGGTTCAAGTCGAGTACCATGGCGTCAAAGGCGCCGGGCTGACTGAGCAATTTGCGGGCATCCGCCAGCGTTGTCGCGGCGACCATCTTGACGTTGTGTTGCGTGAGCCCGTCGCGCAATGCGGAAATGACTTTCGCGTCGTCCTCGACCAACAGCACTGTGAGCGGTTTCACTTGGGCGGCTTGCATTCGACTTCCCCAACGCCCCGCGTTTCCCTTACCAGTATAGCCGGTGCCCATCGCGGGTTCTAAGAATCCAGTAGTAGTTCCAAGAACCGGAGAATAGCGGATCGATCCACGCGTCGTCTTTTTGCCTTAGAAAACGTTAATCGATGTTCGTCCAAACTGTATCCACGCGGACACACGTGATCGGACTTCATCCATCCGTGCACTCCACGTTTGGGCATAACCATCGGTGGTGATTTGTATGCGGGTAAACGCGATTGCGCTGGATTGGCCGAGCCTGCGCTACGCCGATGATGCATTGACGGACGCGATTGCGTCGCGAATCTGCTGATCGTCGAGATCGTCGCGCATGATGGTTCTGCCAATCCCGTCAAGTAGTACCCAGCGCCGTTTGCCGCCCTGCACCTTCTTGTCACCGTGGGTGAGCGCGAGCACCTGCTCTACGTCCAACGGCTGGGGCGCGACGGTCGGCAGGCCGAACGCAGCGAGCACTGTGCGAATGCGGTTCACGTCGGCATCGTCGAGCGTGCCGCACATGCGCGAAAGCTCCGCGGCTGCGACCATACCCAGCGCGACGGCTTCACCGTGACGCAGTGCGTAATAGAAAAGCCGCTCGATCGCATGACCGATGGTGTGGCCGTAGTTGAGAATGGCTCGCCGCCCGTGCTCGCGTTCGTCCGACGTGACCACATCAACCTTGATCCGCAGATTTCGTTCGACCAACTCGCCAAGTGTGGTTGATTCGACCGCGAGGATCGCGTCCTGGTGCTCCTCGTGCCAGGCAAGGAACTCCGCGTCGCAAATCAACGCGTGCTTGATCGACTCCGCGAGACCGGCTGACACGTCACGCGCGGGCAACGTTGAGAGGCACTCCGGATCAACCGCCACAAGCTGCGGATGGTGGAACGCACCGACGAGATTCTTGCCCGCAGCGATGTTGATCCCCGTCTTGCCGCCGACGCACGCGTCCACGTCGCTCTCCAGCGTTGTTGGGCAGGTCATGTAGCGGATGCCACGCATCCAAGTGGCGGCTGCGAAGCCCGTCAGATCGCTCACGACCCCGCCGCCGAGCGCCAAGAGCATCCCGTCGCGCGCGACGTGCAGTTCCCCCAGCCGATCGTAAAGCCGGTTCAACTCACTGGGGGACTTCGAGGCGTCGCCTGGGGGGATGGCGTATAGGCTTACGGCGATTCCGTGCTGCCGGATGCAGTCGACGACTCGGTCGCCGTACAACTCGGCGACGGTCTGATCGGTGCAAACAACCACTATCGGTGGCGATTCGCCCTCGGCGATCCACTCTCCAATGTGGTCAAGTGCCCCTGCCTGTACTACGATTCGGGTCCCACCGGATGGGTTTTTGAGAATCAGCTTCGCCACGCGCCCTCGATTCTAACTATCTGCCCCCAAACGGGTTAAAACCCGCCCCCGCAACCGCGGCCCCTGTGAGTTTTGTAAGGACCGGTCGGGGACCGTTGCCATACCTTGCAATCGGCGTAATTTCATGTATTATAACCGGTTGTAAGAATTCCGCACCTGCCGATGCGGAAGGATCCGTACGAACTCGGACGCGGTCTCCGGCGTAGAATTGTCATCGTGAGCTTGGGTCTCATGGCCCGGATTTCCCACCACGCCATATTCCGCAAAGGACCGAGAATACAGCAACGGAGTGCGGTAGACACGCCCTTGCCAGTACTGAGACAGAACTGAGCCAGAAAAGAACTGGGCTTGGCTCCGAACGGCGCGTCGAGCCACGCATGTGCTGCGGAATCGCAGAATGCAAACTTCCTAGTCCTCTTAGTAGATAGGGATTGACCACCCAAAATGCCTCGCACAACCGCGACCAAAGCGAAGACGACTACACGTTCACGCACGAAGTCCGACAAGGCCCGCACGGCTCCGACGCGCCGCTCGTCGAACGGTGTTAGCAAGACGAACGGCGTTGGCAAGTCGAACGGCACAGGCAAGACGGATGCGAACGGACTGCGGACATATCGTTCGGCGCTGAACTATTTGAAGTCGATCACGAATTTCGAGCGGACGCCGCCGACACGCGCCGCCCATCACGTATTCAAGCTTAACCGCATTGACAAGCTGCTGTCGAAGCTGGGCCGGCCTGAGCGGAAGATGAAGTGCGTCCATATTGCCGGAACCAAGGGCAAGGGCAGCACTGCCGCGATGGTCGCGTGCATGCTACGCAAGTGCGGCTACAAGGTCGGCCTCTACACCTCGCCGCACTTGATCTCGGTGCGCGAGCGGATGACGATCAACGGCGAGCGCATCAGCGAACGCGACTTCACCAAGACGATGGCACACGTCGTCGGTACGGTCAACAAGCTACCCGTGCGCGAGCGTCAGCCCACGTATTTTGAGATTGTGACCGCGACTGCGTTCACCTGGTTCGCGGAGAACGAGGTCGAGGTCGCGGTGATCGAAACGGGCCTGGGCGGCCGGTTGGATTCGACGAACGTCATTCGCCCCGAAGCCTGTGCGATCACCAGCATCAGCTACGATCACCCGCAGATTCTCGGCGACACGCTCGCCAAGATCGCGGAGGAGAAGGCCGGCATCATCAAGGAAGGTATTCCGGTGGTGTGTGCACCGCAGGAGCCCGAGGTGATGAAGGTGCTGAAGAGTGCGGCTGAGCGTGTGAACGCCCCGCTCTGCCTGCCGGGCAAGGACAACGAGTTCAGCTATCGCTTCGAGTCGTCGCGGCCCGTAGGCCCGCATACCCGTCTCTCGCTCACCACCTCGCGGAGCCGGTTCGAGCATCTGCACGTCCCCCTTCCGGGTGAACACCAGGCGATCAACTGTAGCGTGGCGCTCTCGGTTATGGACGCGTTGAAGTCGCGCGGGTTCGAGATCGACGACCAGAAGGCAATCGAGGGCCTCGCGGACGTGAAGCTCGAGGGTCGCATGGAGATCATCAGCGACGAGCCGCGTATCCTCATCGATGGCGCGCACAACGCAGCCAGCGTCGAGGCACTGATGCGAGCGATCGGCCAGACCATCCGCTACGACTCGATGGTGGTGATCTTCGCGTGCCAACGCGACAAGGACATCTCCGGCATGCTGCGTCACGTGCAGCTCGGCGCGGACAAGATCATCTTCACGAGTTCGCGAACGAGCCGATCGGCTGACCCGCACGAACTGCTCACGATGTTCCAGGAGCGGTGCAGCAAGATGGCCCAGGTCGCGGACACGCTGGAAGAAGCGATGGAGATTGCAACCAGCGCGGTAACCCGCGAAGACCTGATCTGCATCACCGGTTCGTTCTACATCGTAGGCGAAGCCGCTCGCAAACTGCGCAAGAACAAACTGACCGTGTAGCGAAGCTGTCAGACCCCTCCGGATTGCATTAGGCGCTCCCCCGTAGCGAATAATGCCGGAGGCGTTGTCTTCAACACAGGCCCGCATGAGGGAATTCGAATACCAGACCGAAGTCCTCAGCAATGGTCTGCGTCTACTGCTGTACGATCTCCCCCACCGCGACACTGTATACATCGGCGCGTTTCTTCCTGGCGGCCCGGTGTACGAACGCACTGAACATGCGGGCGTCTCTCACCTGCTGGAACACCTGCATCTCACGTCTACACGCAAGTTCGCCAGCGATCTCGAGCTTTGGCGGAAATTAAGTCACTTAACCGCTTCGGCAGGTGGTGCGACAGCGCACGACGCCGTCTGCTTCAACACGGTTTGCGGCCAGGCGCAAGCCACGGATACTGCACGGCTACTGGCGGACATACTTGAGATTCGGCCATTCCGCGACGACGAAATCCGCTCGGAAAAGCGCGTGCTCAATTCGGAGTACGCGGGCGGCGAAGCGGATCGGTTTGACTTCGCCATGCAGCAGAATCGCGCAAGTTGCGCTTCTGCGAGTTCCTATGCTGAATTCGCGCAGCGCATTCAGAATCTCGACGGCGACACCATACATGCCTATCAACGCGCACTTTTCCAGCCCCGTCAAATCAGGGTAGTGATTTCGGGCGACATTAACGGTTTGGACCGGCCAGCCATTCGTGGCGCGTTTGGTCAACTTTCTGGAAGCAGTGATACGGAATTATCACCCATGCTCTCCTGGCAGCCCCCACGCAAGCGGTATCAAGCCGGCGCGCAAAGTGGTGGCATGGCCGACCTGCTGTTGCTTTTCATCACAGAGTGCAAGTTGCCACGGCATATACAGCTCGCATTGAGTTTTATCGCGGACGCACTTGTGATATTGGCTGCGCCATTGCGGCACCAACTTATCCAGGAGCCGCTATCGGTCTATGCCTTCGACGCGCAGTTCCAGTCGGTGCACGATCTACAGGTATTCTCGATCGGAATGCAATGTCCCGTTGCAACGCAAGATCAAGCCATTCGGATGACGCTTGAGTGTTGCGCATTGCTGCGCAATGGGGCGATGGACGCAGATTGGCTTGAATGTGCCCGGGCGCGAAGTATCCAGCATCTACGCTGGGCAGCCGACAACATCGAATCGGCGGGCATGTGGATCGGATATGGCGCGACGCGTGCATCGGAACCGACGTACTCCACGTTTCGGCAATACCTCGAACGCCTGAATGCGGTCACTCCGGCGTCTGTCGCAGAAGCTGTTCGGTGTCTAATGGATTACGACAACCTGATGCTATGGTATGCTCCGCGCAAACGGCTGGGCGACCAATCCAGGATTCGTCGGATCGTCCGGGATGCGTTGGGTTAACCACTGCGTATTCGTGATTGGTATCAGCGGGCCTGCGGATAAGCGAAGATGCGGAAGCGCACATTCGATTTGCGTGAAGGATGGCGGCTGGCGGGGTTCGATGGGTATGGCGAAACCGTGGCTGCTCGGGCGTTACCGCAGGCGTTGCCCAATCTTCTTTGGATCGACGCGGCCGTACCGGGTTCAGTGTACCTCGACCTGATGCGCGCGGGTTGGATCGCGGACGTCTACCGCGATTGCAATTCGCTGGCGGCGCAATGGGTCGAACAACACTACTGGTTCTATCAAACGCACTTCGACGCACCGGCAGACGCCTCCCGCTGCCACCTTGTGTTCGACAGTCTTGATCTTGACGCGCTGGTCTTTCTCAACGGCGAGCTTATCGGCGAGCACCACAACGCGTTCCGCCCGCTGCGCATCGATGTCTCCGGAAAGCTGCGCGCGTCCGGCAATGAATTGATCGTTCGCGTGGACGCGGGATTGCTCGCGTCGGCGGATCGGCGGGTGGGCGACTATCACGACGAAATCACCGCGGTTGCGACGAGCCGGCCCGTGCTGCGTAAACCGCACTACGCGTGCCGCTGGGACTGGTCACCCCGGCTTATGAATGTCGGCGTCGCCGGTGGTGTTCGACTTGAGTCATTCTGCGAAGTACACCTGCAAGAGGTGACTGTGATCGCGGACGCGGACGGCATCGTGCGTGTGCGGGCGCACGTCGAAAACGCCACGTCTGACGCCATCCCGATCACACTGCAAATCAACGCGCGTCCCGCTGGTGATGCGTTTGGTGAAGCGTGTACGCTCATCGGCGCACCGGACGCGACTGCGCAAGTCGCGCCGGGCGTGCACAGTATCGAGCACGTCGTCAAAGTGGCAAACCCACACCGCTGGTGGCCGCGCGGTTTCGGCGATCAGCCGCTGTATGACGTGCGCGTTGATCTGCTCCGCAGCGAAGAAGTCGTTGATACGGCGACGCGTCGCGTTGGATTTCGCACGGTCGCGCTGCGCCAGCCGCCCGCGGACGATGGCGGCTCGCTCTTTCACATCGAAGTCAACGGGCATCCAATCTTCTGCAAGGGTGCGAATTGGGTGCCGGCAGACCTGCTCTGGCCGCGGGTGACGCCGGACGACTGCGAAGCGTTGGTCGCGCTCGCGGTCGAGATGAACAGCAACCTGCTGCGCGTTTGGGGCGGCGGGCTGTACGAAAGCGACGCGTTCTACGAAGCGTGTGATCGACATGGCGTGCTCGTTTGGCAGGACCTCGCGTTCGCGTGTTCGACGTACCCGATCGACGACTCCGCCTTCGTGCGCGAACTTGAAGCCGAGGTGCGCGGCAACGTCCGCCGGATCGCGCATCATCCAAGCCTGGTGCTGTGGTGCGGCAACAACGAGATCGAAGTCGGCGTCGCGGACGGTTGGATCAAGTGTACAGACGACGTCTGGGCGGCCACCCAGGAGTTCTTCAACGAGACGCTGCGCGGGTGGGTCGACGAGGAGGACGCGTCTCGGCCTTACTGGCCGAGTTCGCCGTCGTCGCCCGATGAATCCGCCCCCAACGCGCAGCATGCCGGCGATCAGCATCCCTGGTTCGTCGGATTGGGGAATGCCAAGGGCGACTTCTGGCAGTATCGCGACGACGCAAGTCGCTTCCCCAACGAGGGCGGAATCCTCGGACCGAGCACGCCAAAGACGCTGCGCGAGATTCTCCCCGAGTCTGAACGCGAAATCGGCAGCCGCACCTGGATGCATCACGACAACACGCAGAACACCTGGCGCGGCGAGCCGATGATCGACCACCTGCTGCGCACCAATTTCATCGCTGATCCGCGCGGCTTGGCGTTCGAAGACTACGTGCGCTATGCCGCGATTCTGCACGGTGAAGCGCTTGAGACGGCGATCGACAACTGGCGGCGGCGCAAGTTCGCATCATCGGCTGCCGTCTTCTGGATGTTCAACGACACCTGGCCCGCGGTCACCAGTTGGACGCCGATCGACTACTATCGCCGCCGGAAGCCCGCGTTCTGGTACGTGAAGCGCGCGTTCGCGCCGCTGCGTGCGGTGTGTGTCGTCGAAGGCTCGGACGTATTGGTTTGCGCAGTGAACGACACGCTTGAAGCGCGGCGACTCACGCTGCGGTACGGGCTGTTCGGCATCGCCGGAGAGCGCCCCGTCGACGAGTCGCTCGCCTGCACCTGTCCACCGAATGGTGCGCATGTCGCAGCCCGCATTCCGCTTTCCGCGTGGGACGCCGTCGGCACAACGACGCACGGCGCATTCGCAATTCTTACCGACGGCGACACGCACGTATCCACGCAACGGCTGTTTCGCGAGCGTTTTCGCGATCTCGCGTGGCAGCGCGCAATGGTATCCTGCGAACGCGACGGTGATTCGCTGATCTTCGCGAGCGATACATTCGCGTGGTCGGTGTGTTTCGATACCGATGGCGAGACCGCGTCCGCCGACAACCATTTCGATCTTCTTCCTGGAATACCCTATCGCCTGCCCTGGCGAAACGATTGCCCCGCCCCGCGCGACGTACAATCCGCCAATCCCATCGCCAAATGAAGTGGGCGCATAAGAAACGAGCCCTGAAAGCGTGCAAGACTGCACGGTCTCAGGGCTCGTGGATCTGCTTGGAAACGCGGACGTTCCGCGTGTCGGTATTACCGGCGGCGACGTGCCGCGAACAGCGCGCCGAGCGCGAGCATCGACAGCGATGCCGGTTCGGGAAGAGCTGTGATGTTGTCGATGCCGATGACACCTGCGCCCGTGGTACCACCCGCAATACCCGCAGGCGGGCCGGACTGATGACGAATGAGCAGACGCCCCACCGAGGCGAGCGTGTCGTTCAACGTGCCGATGCCGCTGACCTGCGTCATGTCGGCGGCTGCCAGGCTGAACGTGTAGCTGCGCCAAACACCGTCAGCCGGGACGGTAATCGGAACCGTGCTGGTGAAGTCGCCACCCGCACCGAAAAGCAGTATCACGCGCATGTCGAGATCGGTCGCACCGAAGTTCGCGATGTCGGCGCGAACCGCGTCAACACCGGCAGTCAGGTAGTCACCCGCCCACTGGTCCTGGTTGTAGGTCGCAACCTTGCTGCCCGAGCCAGCCGGCTGGTTCGCGAAGACGCGCAGATAGCGATCACCAGCGCCTGCGGGGCCGCCGTCCTGGTTGCTGAAGAAACCGGACGCACCGCTCCAGTTCTGAACGGTCAGATCCTGAAAGTCATCCACCTGTCCGAGCGTGATGGTGGCCTGGGCAGCGGCTGGGGCAAACAGCAACGCCAGCGCAGCGGCGAGGGCGGCAACCCGCACGACCGGATTGGTAAAACGCAAACGAAAACGCATCTTTCATCCTCCACAGTTGTGCCGCGGATACGACCGCAGCCCCCCGTGTCCCACCGGGAGCGGTAAAAAGAAAAGAGAGTCCACCCGCAGGCGTTCTCTCTCCGGCGCATATCGCGCAGAACCATTCGGTGGACACTTTGCCCACCGGTTGTCTCCCCCCGATTCCGCAGTTCGACCAGCACGACGTACGAAACAAATCACTCGCACGCACGCGCCGCAGCCCGCGGCTGCCCTAGACAGTAGCAAACGCGTCAGGCCAATTCAAGACCGCCCCACCGCACGTACGCCTCATGGCGGCGATTACCGGCCTTGATTGCAAAATTGTCACCGATGCCCGCGGGAACACCGCCCCACTACGGGCCGGTGAGCACCATCTGCACGGCTGCGAAATCCTGCAAATCTACGTCACCGTCATCGTCCCAATCGAGCGGCGCGCAGCACGCGTCGCCGTACATCGCAGGTGCGCATGGCACGCTTGCACACGGACCGGTCAGGCAATCGGTGTACGCGGTCATGTCGCCCGCGTTCGCGAAGCCGTCGCCGTTGAAATCGCCGACGGTATCGCATTCGTCGAGCGTGCCGTTGCCGTTGCAGTCGGTGGCGCTGCCCGATTGAAGCTCGGCTTGGTCGTTGGTGCCATTGCTGTTGCAATCAACGAACGTGCAATCGACGGCAGACACCATCACGTCGTCAACCGCAGCTTCGGTGAACGAAGTGCCGTTGGTATCGTCGATCGAATAACGAATTCGCAACTGCCCAACCGTGGTGAGATGGTCGTGCAAATCCACCGACGCGTATTGCCACACGGTGTCGGAAACATCGTGGACCGCGACGGTTGTCCAACTGGCGCCATCGTTGTTCGACGCTTCCACCGTCAGCACGTCGTCGTTGCCGCTACCAAGCCCGCTCCACAACCAGTACGCGTACGAAATCGTGACCACCGAACTCGCGGACGTGATGGCAGGCGAGGTCAGCCGCGTCGGCCCGCCATCGACGTCGTTCGCATTGGGAAGTCCACCAGCCGCACCGGTCACGTAGCAGAGCGTGCCCGTGCCCGCGGGGTTATCATCTTCCGGTTGAAGCGGTTGACCACCAAGCGAAGTACCGACGGGATCGGCGCGTTCCCACACGCCACTGGTGCCCGGTTCACTGGTGACCGTCCAACCCAGGTCAGTTTCGAAGTTGTCGGTGAAGATGTAGTTGACCGGCTCGCAGGCGTCGGGCACACCGTCGGCATCGCAATCGGGATCGCATTCGTCGGGAATGCCGTTTTCGTTGCAATCGCTGCTTCCGCCGCCGTTCAAGTCGCAATCATCGGCGATGCCGTTGTTGTTGCAGTCGGGCTCGCACGCGTCGAGCACGAAATCGTTGTCGCAATCGGTCGCGCTACCGGCTGCGATTTCGCAGGCGTCGAGCACGTTGTTGTCGTTGCAGTCCGGCAGTGCTTCGCACTCGTCCGGGATGTTGTTCGCGTTGCAATCGGGCAACCCCTCGCACTCATCGGGGATGTCGTTGTGGTTGCAGTCGGGCGCGCCGGCATCCAGATCGCACTCGTCCGGCGTGCCGTTGTTGTTGCAATCGGGCCACGACTCACAATCGTCGATCGTGCCATTGTTGTTGCAGTCCTCCTCGCACTCGTCGGGCACGCCGTTCGTGTTGCAATCACCGCTGATATCGCCGATGTCGCACTGATCGGGAATGCCGTTGACGTTGCAATCGGGCCACGATTCGCACGCGTCGATCGTGCCGCTGTTGTCGCAGTCTGGCTGGCACTCGTCGGGAATGCCGTTGCCGTCGCAATCCTCCGACGTGCCGCCGCTGATGTCGTCTTCATCGGGCACTTCGTTGCCATTGCAATCCGGCGGCGCGAGTTGAATGTCGCCCGTCGCAACCAACGCGAAGCCCTGCAAATTCTGGTTCACGGCAGTTGCTTTCACGCGCACCGTCCAGCTACCAGCAGCCGGTGAGTTCACGTGTACCTGCTCGACGTTGTTGCGGTCGTCCGCGGAACCTCCCGTTGTCGACACACCACTCGCGAACACGTTTCCGCGGAAGAGCGTGGCACTGGGTGATTCCACTTCCAGATCGAGGTTGTTGATGGCGGCTGATCCCGTTCCGGTCGACGCGGACGCCGGCGGATCGACCCACACCAGCGTGATCTTGAGTTTTTCTGAATTGCTGAGGACGTTCACGTTGAACTCGAGGAACTCGCCCGTGGACAGACCGTCTGCGTTACGAATGTCCGCGAGCACGCCGAGCTTGCGCGCGTCGCCGGGGAACATCAGACTCGCGTCAACCAGCGCCCGGCCCCAACCTTCGGTGTTCGACGGGTATCCGGACACACCGGTCATGTCCACCGCGGAGTTGAGCAGCGTGGCTTTGACCAGCGCACCACTGGGCGTGAACGCATCAGCTGGTACCGGAGCACCACTGGGGTAATACCCATCGAAGTAATACTGCCGCACGAGCGCGCCGACACCGGCGATCGCGGGCGACGCCATCGACGTTCCCGTCAGTGCCGTCGTGCTGCACGCACTGGGCGTTGCGGAAATCGTGCTGCAACCCGGGGCGTAGATTTCCGGTTTGCGGCGACCATCAGCCGTCGGTCCGGTCCCGCCCGAGCAGTGGTTCGCCTGATTCGGCGTGTCCTGCGACGCACCGACCGCGAGCAGGTTCTTGGCATTTTCCGGATTGCGCAGCGAGCTGGTGTTCGTCACCGCGAGGCAAACCAGATCGTCCTCGTTGTCGTAGAGGAACACGTCGAACCCGCGTGCCAGGCTGTTGTAACTCGTGGTGCCGTCGTCGCCCCAACTGTTGGTGTGGACGCGGGCGCCTTGGCTGTGATGCAGGTCCAACCGCTGCGTGATGCCCGCTTCGGTGAACGCGGGCGTGGTGTTGTAGACCATGTGGCCGAGGTACGCCATGCCGCGGAGGTTGTCGTCGACACCGTTGTCACCGACGGCGGTGCAGGAGACGTGGGTACCGTGCACGTCGTTGCCATCGCTCGCGTTATAGAACAGGATCTTGCCGTCATCGAGCGAGCAGTGGTCCTGATCGGCTCTTCCGTCGAGCACACCGACGATCTGGTCTTCGCCGTGAATGCCGTTGTCGTAGACCGGTGTCACGTCGAAGGTGTTGCTCTGGATGATCCAACGCGTGGTGTCGTTACGCAGCGTGATTTCGGGCGCTTCCTCGATGAACTGCACCGACGCGACGCGCGCGTACTTGTCGAGATCGTTCGCGTCCGCGGTCATGAAGATTTCGACGTGCCGTCCCGACATATCATGGCCGAGCACGGTACCACCGAGTTCCGCAAGGTTGGCAATGGCGAGGGTCGCGTCGCGTCCTTCAAACAGCGTGACGACGAGCTTCACCTTGGCCTGGGCTTCGAGGTTGATTCGTTCCTCCGTCTGAAACGGCGAAAGTCTCGCGCCGATCTCGCTGGAGATTTTCCAATCGTCCTGGTACTCACCCGCCCACGACACGAAACCCAGCGCGGGCAATCGCGAAATGGTGTCGCCCGCGAGGTCGACGATGTACGCGTTGTCGGGTAGGTAGTCGGAAAGCGAAACGCCCGCAGCCTCCAGCGCCGCCCGCTTCATCGGCGTGATCGTATCGTCGAGCTGAACCACGTAGGCTTTGCCGGTATCGGCAGCCGCCCGTGGCTGCGACAGCAAGTTGGGCAACTTCGTGGTGTCGATCACCCCGCCGTCAACGTGCAGCCTCGAACTGCGCGCCGCGGGGACCGCAGGCGTTTGCCCCGCAGCCAAGACGGCTGATGTGGCCCACAGAAAACATGCACAACAAAACCACGAAACCTTGCGGCAAATCATTTTCCACACTCCGGTTCACCCAGCAATCGGATGCGGTAGACGCACCCGGCACACACAGCAGACAGGAACCACTCGGCACGCAAGTGACTTGGCGAATACCCGGTGAGTTGTCCTTCCCGCCGCGGCGCGTTTGACGCAACGCACCGCCCACAAAAAGTGACGGGACGATCGACGGTACACGCCGACCGTCCCGGTCACGAGGTGTCACATGATTCTCGCCGCGTGACGTGCGCGGCGAAAGGCATTCAATTCAGCCTACGGCGCCGAACCGGTGTACTCTTCCTGCAACTTGCAGAAGTCGAACAGCGTGATCGAACCGTCATCGTCCGTGTCGAAGCAGTCGAGGCATTCGAGCGGCGTCAACGGCAGCGTCGGCGTTGGTGCGGTGAACAGACCCGACATGCAGTCGACGAACATCGCGGCATCGTCGGCATCAACATCACCGTCGTCGTCGCAGTCGCCACCCTTCGGGCAGTCGGGGATCGTCACCATGACGTCGTCGATCAGCGCCTCGGTAAACGAATCCTTGTTCGGGTCGGACACCGAGAAGCGGAACTTCATCGTCGCGGTCGGCGTCACGATGTTGTCAACCAGGATCGAGTTGTACTGCCACGCGGTGGTGTTCGTCGAATGCGTCGTGAGCTGCGTCCAGGTCGCGCCGTCGTTCGTCGAAACCTCGACGACCAGCGTGTCCGGATTGTGCGCACCACTCGCACCCGAGAAGAACCAGTACCAATACTTCAGCGTCGCACCGCCAATGCTCAAGTCCATCGACGGCGAGGTCAGACGCGTCGGGCCACCGTCAACGTCGGACTGGCTGGTGACCGGACCCGTCGCATCGGTCACGTAGCACATCGTGCCCGGCGCGTCGGTGTGATCGTCCTCCGGCTGAACCGTGTTCGGCACCAACTGCGTCTTGATCGGATCGCCGCGTTCCCACTCACCACCGGTGAGCGACGGGTCGCTGGTCACCGTCCAACCTTTGTCGGTTTCGAAATCGTCCTCAAAGAGGATGATGCCGACCTCACAGGTGTCGGGCGTGCCGTCGTTGTCGCAATCGGCTTGGCAATCGTCGGGAACGCCGTTGCCGTCGCAGTCGTTGCTGCTGCCGCTGGCGATGTCGCACTCGTCGGCGATGCTGTTGCCGTTGCAATCGGCTTCGCAATCATCGGGAATGTTGTTCGCGTTGCAGTCGTTGCCTTCAAGTTCGCACTCGTCGGGCACGTCGTTCAGGTTGCAGTCCGGGCCGTTGCCGATTGGCGGAACTTCGCACTCATCGGGCAGCAGGTTGCCGTTGCAGTCCTGACTCGAACCCTGGCCGATTTCGACCGGGTCGGGGATGCCGTTCGGCTGGCAGTCACCGGGGCCCTGCGGCGGACCGATGATTTCAACCAGCGCTGACGACGGTCCGCCCGAACGGAAGTAGCCCAACTCAACCTCGGTCATGTCCGGGCCGACGTTCGCATCGAAGCGGAAGTTGTAGGTCGTGCCCCAGAGCAGCGCGTTGGCGTTGTTGTTCTGAACAGCCGTTTGCGTGTTCCAGGTGATCTGGTCGATGCCGATGGTGATGGTCCAGTCGGTACCGCTACGCGTGGTGCCGCCTTCGCCGTCACCGTCGTGGTAGTCCACGTCGTGGAATCCCGCATTGCTGATCGACGTGCCGGCTGGGAACGGAATCGTCACCGACGCCACGCCGCGATGCGAGTTCAGGTTGTGAATCGCGTACTCATAATGCCACTGGCCGCCACCGAGGTTCGTGGCTTTACCTGCCATGATGATCAAGCCTTCCGCGCCACCGGTATCCTGGGCACGCACGTCAACCTCCATGACCGAGCTGTCGTTGATCTTCCAAGCGCGGATTGCCGGCTTTTCGCGAACCGTCGAGGGCATGCCGTTCATCGATACGCTCGACTCCGTGGTGGAGACCTGACGATACGACGCGTTGTTGTCGTTGTTGTTCGCGGCGGCATCGTCCGGGGTCACGTACTGACCTTCAACGAAGTAGAGCGCACCGGGGTTCAGTGCCGGGTCAATGTCAGCCGTGCGGAACTGAAGACGCTTGTAGATCGTGTTGCCACCCTGGCCCTGGAACGCATACGGCCAGTTGAATGAACCGGTGTGCGGGTTCACCTCGAAACGCGGCCCCAGACCACCGGTACCACCCGATCCGGTCTGCGAACCGTTCAAACCCGAGGAGTACGGGTCGGAGCAACCGATACCGAGCAGTGCGCCGGTGCCAGGGTTCTGGCAACCACAACCGCACGAGTCGTTCGCGAGTGCGAGGAAGCCATGCTTCAACCAGCTCATACCGATCTGCTCGAAGCGGTTGTTCTTCAGACGGTACATGTTCTGTCCGATCACCGGGTGATTCGTGTTGCTTGACTGCCAGAGCAACGGCGTGTCGCCGAGGTTGCATGACGTGGTACCGACGGAGATGGCGTCAAACTCGCCGACCGCGGTCCAGTTGGTGAGTTCGGGCAGCACACCGACGATGACGTCCGGGCCGGTCGTCTGGCAGCACGTTGTCACACCGCCATTACCGTCGCTGTTTCCGTTGTGCGGGGTGCAAACGCCACGTGCGAGCGCGGCATTCAAACGATCCTGGTAGATCTCCGGGACGTCGCCACCGGTCCAGACCGCTTCGGCCTGGATCGCGAGCGAACCGATCAATTCACCCGCGAGGTGCGGTGCCCCGAGACGCTGCGCCATGGCTTCGGTGATGCGCAGATCACTGCTGCGCACAAGCAGCATGTTCGTCGAACGATCGAGCGACGCGACGGCGTTGTTGGCAACGAAGCTGCCAGCGTCCGCGTTCATGCTCGAAACGACGAGCGATGCGGAATCGTCCGCGGCTTGTATGGCAAAGCCTTCAATCAGCTCGTCACCGGTCCGACCGACCAGATCGATCCCGCCGACGTGGCGGAGTTTTCCGTCGATGAAGGTCACTTTGTCGTTCTCGTCGATGGTGAACGTCATGTTGGAGTAATTGTCAACTTCGAGCGAGAGCGTCGAAGCACGATCAACCGACTGCTGCGTTGACCACTGCGTCGCGGCACTGAGCTCAAGGTCGAGATCCGCGAGGCGTGCCTCGTCAAGCATGACGGTCGTGGTGCCTCCGGTCACCACCCAATACTCACTGCCCACTGCCGGCGCAACCAGCGCCAGGCACATCATGACCATGGATGTAATGATTCCTGTCGTGTGCTTACAGTTCATGATTCATCTTTCCTGAATGCGGGCCAGGAAAACTGGACGAAAACGTCGGATATGCGCCCGGCGGTTCTCGTCGCTGGCGATCGCCAACCCATCCACAAACGAACTTGCGAAAACCCTATCCACAACCGAGAGTGCTGGAAGCGCTACGCAAGACAGCCGACTGACGGCTGTCGTGGAGTTGCTGACGCTCGTAGCGCTTCAACGTCATTGTCAGTGTCGGGCGCTCATACGCGGACGTGTACGCACACGACACACGGGAAGGAAATCAGGCGGTTCCATCGGGATCAAGCACGCAGAGGCGTTTCGAATCAACTGGAACGCAACATGCGCACGAACGAATCGACAATTCGAACCCGCGTGGTTTCCTGAACCGGCTCACTGCCTTGAACTGAGAACAATCCCCTAATACCCACCCAAGCGCATCGTACGGGACCGATATTCCGAATGCAAGCATTGCGTTGTGAACGTCACTCGATACTGCGTAACAAATACGTGTCGAGAATGTTACCAGCACGCAAGAGGCTGCATTGCGCACACGTTGAGGGGCATTGCCATGCGCTGCTTGCGCGCTGCGGTTGTCTTGCGTGCGCGCAAATCGCGGGCATGCCGGTGCAACGACCAGATGCAGGTTCTGGTCATACTCAAATCAATGAGGCAGGCTGGCGCCGGGTTTGCGTCGCGGTTTTTGCGGACTGTAACAAGCACAACGATTACACTTGCATCCACGTATCGTCGAGCAACACGCCGAATGCAATTGACGGACTGCACGACGCATATTGCGATGTCGTGTACGCCGCGACACATTGCATTGGTTGTCGCGGCTTGACGAGAGACGCTTGATTTCGCGGCAGGTATGGAGCCCAGATGCTGCGAAACTCAACTGCGGTAGATCATGCAATTGATGCCTTGTGCGCGTCTGCAAATGTTTCCGCAAACTGCGCAGCAAGCGCCGTACAGGCCACTTGACGACAGCGCCAGGGCGGTTTCGAGTATTGATAGTGGCGTCGATGTCACGTGTATGTCTTGAAGGTATGAAAGTTGTATCAAAATGATCGTTGCATTCGCTGTTTCGACTCGGTAAGCTTGAAGCTTCAGCCCGATAATGGTAGTCGTCGAACGCGGGTGGACCCCAACGTAGTTTTGTCGTCGGGCAGGGGTCGAGGCCGGAGGGGCTTGCCGGAGCAATTCTGGAATCATCGGTCGCCGCTAAGTGTCGTTGTGGATTCAGGTTGCGGCGTACATCCCAAGGCAGAGCCTATTCGGTTGCACGCGTTGATTAGGTGGTCGCTTCGACGCTTTGCTGGGCCTCGGAGCCGGGTTTCTCCTACATCCGGAACGGTCGCTGGCGGATCGATTGTTCGCTGGTGCTGACCGGCATCAGTCCACGCTCATCGTGCATTCATGTGTACGGCAAGCGCGGGTGATGCCGCGTGCGGCATTGGTGCGCCCAAGTAGCGCGCACACCTCTTGCTGCCGCGTTCGCGGATCAAGTCGCATACGAGGTATCGATACCTTCGGTGGTGCGTGCCACCGTTTGTCATAACGGATTCCAACGGACGTCGTGTTGGACGTGGTCAACACAATGCTTGAGTCGCTTCAGTGCGGATGCACACCGGCTGATGCGGCTGGTTCGGCGGGGAACGGATTGATTGTTCGTCGAAGGCTTGTGCGCAAGATTG
This sequence comes from Phycisphaerales bacterium, assembly GCA_020639095.1. Lineage (GTDB taxonomy): Bacteria > Planctomycetota > Phycisphaerae > UBA1845 > UBA1845 > JACKHG01. The sequence continues at coordinate 35,216 of JACKHH010000002.1, forward strand.
ACATTTCTAAGGAGACACACGATGAGGCGCAGTAAGGTCACTGGCATTTCTGCCCGCGTGGTCGCAGCCACAACATTATGTTTGGCTGTCGCGCTGGCGTTTTCCGTACCCGACGCGTTTGCCGACGGCAAACCGCGTCAAAAGAAAGGCCCGATCGTCAAACGGCCTTTGACGGACGCGCAAGGCCATTCCCTGGCCCCGCGGAGTGCGGCAGCACTGAAGCATGAGTCATCCGCGTCCATGCGCAAGATCGTCGCGCGCGGTGGCGTGGGTACGAGCTGCTGCGAAACCGGTCATGGGCCGGGTTGTGATGATCCCGTCGTTGAATCCTGCGTGTGCGCATCCGACTCGTTCTGCTGCGACACCGACTGGGATTCGTTCTGCGTCGGCGAAGTGGACAGCTTCGCTTGCGGCACGTGCTTCGCGCCGGTCACGAACGATGACTGCGGCGACGCGACCGTGATTCCGGGCGATGGCTCGTACGCTTTCGACACCGGTGGCGCGACCAATGACGGTTCGGCGCTGCCCGTGGGTTGCGACGAAGGCTTCGGTACCGGCATGGGTGCCGACGTTTGGTTCAGCTTCACTGCCGTCTGCGACAGCGACGTCTCGATCAGTCTTTGTAGCGCGAACTACGACGCCCGTCTGGCTGTTTACAACGGCGCGACTTGCGTCCCCAGCAGCGCCGCGTTGGAAGCCTGCGATGATGACGGCTGCGGCACCTTGGGCGGCCCGTCCGACCTGACCTTCTCCGCGACCGCCGGAACGACGTACCTCATCCGCGTTGGCGGTTTCGATGATGGTGGTGGCGCTGCCACTGGCAGCGGCAACATGGTCGTCACTGGCGCTGGTAGCGGCGTTGCGACCGACTGCAACAACAACAGCATCGCCGACGGCTGCGAGCTGAGCGATGTCACCGACTGCGACGGCAACGACGTGCTCGACGAGTGCGAGTTGGGCTCGCTGCCGGACTGCAACAACAACAGCACGCCGGACGCCTGCGAAACCGGCAACGACTGCAACGGCAACGGTGTTCCGGACGATTGCGATATCGCCGGTGGCACCAGCAACGACCTCGATAACGGCGGTACACCCGACGAGTGCGAGGATGATTGCAACGGCAACGGCATCCCGGATGGCGTCGACGTCGTGGGTGGCACGAGCAATGACTGCCAGGACGACGGCATTCCGGACGAGTGCCAGCTCGGTCGTTACGCCATCGGTGCGGTGCACCGTGGCGGCAACCCCGTTCAGGACCCGAGTTTTGAGGCCGGTCCGTTCGGCGGCATTTGGGACGAATCATCGACCAACTTCGGCACCCCGATTTGCGACGAAGCCGGTTGCGGTCTCGGTACCGGTACTGGCCCGCACACGGGTGCGTTCTGGACCTGGTTCGGTGGTATCGGCACGTTTGAAGAAGGTTCGGTTGCCCAGGACGTGACGATTCCGTCCGGTGGCGCGACGCTTTCGTTCTTCCTCGAGCAGATCGTCTGTGACAGTGCAGCCGACTTCGTGGAAGTCTTGATCGATGGCAATCAGGTGTTCTTGTCCGACGGTGGCGCCGCGATTTGCGGTCAGTTGGGTTACACCGAACAGATCGTCGACATCAGCGCGTTCGCCGACGGCGGCACGCACAACCTGGAGTTCCACTCCGAGATCTTTGCCCAGAACGGCAGCGGAACGAACTTCTTCGTTGACGACATCACGATCACCGAAGGTGGCAGTGGTGGTCCCGGTGCGGACTGCAACGAAAACGGCATTCCGGACGAGTGTGACATCACGAGCGGTTCGTCGAGCGACTGCGACTCGAACGGCCGGCCCGACGAGTGCGAATTCAACGATTGCGACAACAACGGCATCAAGGATGAATGCGAACTCCTCGCCGACCCGAGCCTCGACCTCGGCGGTGAAGATGACGGTTCGGCCTGCGATGTTCCGGACGGCGTCCTTGATCGTTGCCAGGATTGCAACAACAACAACGTGGTCGACTGTGCCGACCTGCTGCCGGGTACCGACAACATCAAGGACCAGTCGGTTTCCGGTCTCGGCATCGCGATCGCGGATTGCGACACCGTGACTGACCAACCGGTCAGCCACTCGATCGTATTCTCCGAATGCGGAACGATTGATGATCTCGACGTTGCGCTCCAGGTGACGCACACCTGGGTTGGCGACCTGATCGTCACGCTTGAGCACGAAGACACTGGCACGGCCACGACACTGATGTGGCGCGTCGGTGCAGATAACCCCGGTACCTGCGGAACGGGCGGAAGCGTTTCGCCGTTCGGAAACGGCAACGACAACCTCGACGTCATCTTCGACGATGAGGCTGCGGAGCCCATCGAAACGCAGACCGGCCCGCTCAACACCGGCGGTCGTTTCCGCCCGAGCGCAGAAGGCGACGAGGGTTCGCTCCCGACGCTGCTGTCGACGTTCGATGGCGAAGACAAGTGTGGTACCTGGACGATCACCATCTCCGACAACGGCGGTGGCGATACGGGTACCTTCACCGGTTGGGGCATGACCTTCACGAATGGTGGCGAGATCCCGCCGTTCAGCCAGGACTGCAACTCCAACGATACGCCGGACGAGTGCGACATCGCTGCCGGTACGAGCGATGACTGCAACGTCAACGGCACGCCCGATGAGTGCGAGCCGGATTGCAACGCGAACGGTTCGCCGGACGACTGCGACGTGACCTTCGGTGGCGCCGCTGACTGTGACGGCAACCTGGTGCCCGACGAATGCGAGCCGGACTGCAACTTGAACAACGTTGCGGACGCGTGCGACATCCTTTCGGGCAACAGCGATGACTGCAACAAGGACGGTAAGCCGGACGAGTGCAGCGGTTCGCCGGGCGGTCTGAAGGTCATCGATGTCGATGCCGGCATCGCGATCCCGGACGGCACGGGCGAGTTCGTCTGCAGCACGTTCGAGGTGACCGAAGGTGGCGCGATCCAGGACGTCGATGTCGATGTGCAGGCAACGCACACGTTCATCGGTGACCTGATCATCACCGTCGAGCACAACGACACGCTCGTGACCCTGTGGAACGAGCAGTGCGGTACGCAGGAAAACATGGACGTCATCTTCGACGACGAAGGCGACGACATGGTCACCTGCGATCAGATTCCGGCTGGTCTCAACGTCCCGACCGCGGATGGCTTCGCCGGTGGCGACGGCCTGTCGGTCTACGACGGCATGGATAAGGCTGGTGAATGGACGGTCTGCGTTTCGGACAACGCCGGATTCGATACCGGTACGTTCGACAGCTGGTCGCTCCACCTCACCAACCTCGGCACGCAGTCCGTTGAATTGATTGACTGCAACGAGAACGGCCTGTTGGACGAATGCGATATTCTCTTCGCTATCTCGACCGACTGTGACGACAACGACATTCCGGACGAGTGTACGCCGTGTGACTCGGCAACACTGATTTCCGACGACTTCTGCGAAGGTCTGCCGGCTGGTTGGACTGCAACGGGTTCCGCTCACGTGACCGATGCGTGTGCCCAGCCCGATCCTTGCGATCAGTGCGAAGGCATCTCGCAGTGGGTCTACTTCGGCCGCGACTCGGTGTGCCAGAAGGCGGAAGCGGCTGACGGTCCGGTCGATGGCGTGCTGTCCTCGCCGCCGCTGGACATCTCGAGCTACACCAGCGTTTCGCTCGAGTACTGCTCGATCTATAACGGCGAGCGTGGTTTGGCGCCGAACGGCATCGACGCTGCTTGGGTCGAGGTCAACGGCACCATCGTGGACGACGTTGGTTACCAGAACCAGAACGTCGACGTTTGGGAAACGCGTTCGATCGACCTGACGCCGTTCATCAGTGACGGCATCGTGACGGTTTCGTGGCACTTCGATACCGCGGACTCGATCAACAACCAGTTCCTCGGTTGGCAGATTGACTCGGTCACGATCGACGCTGAAGACTCGGACTGCAATGACAACAATGTCATTGACCAGTGCGACGTCGCCAGCGGCTTCAGTGACGACTTCAACAAGAACTTCTGCCCGGACGAGTGCGAGGACTGCAACGGTAACGGCATCCTTGACGACTTCGACGTGCAGCCCGGCCAGGTGAAGTACTACCAGAACAACTTCCCCGGCGGTCTGGCGATTCCGGACAACAGTGCGGCTGGTGTGGTCACGGCCATCAACGTCGGCGAGTTCGGCCCGGTGGTTGACCTCGACCTCGCGGTGGTGATTGATCACCCGAACATTGGTGATCTCGAAATCGAGCTCACGCATATTGGCGTGTCGGCTGTCCTGGTCAGCCGTCCCAGCGGTGGTGCCAACACCAACGATGGCATGGACCTCATTTTGGATGACGAGGCCCAGGTGTCGATCGCGGTGGCGGACGCCGGTGGCGACAACGTTTTGACCGGTCACTTCCGTCCGAGCCCGGATGCGTTGAGTGCGTTCGACGGAATGCCGAAGTCGAATCCGTGGGTGTTGACGGTTCGCGATCTGTCCGGCGGCAACGTCGGTACGATCCTGAGCTACCAGTTGCGGATGGCCAACGCCCCGCCGACCAGCGAAGACTGCAACTTCAACGGTGTGCCGGATGAGTGCGAGTCGGATGACGACTGCAACAACAACGGCACGCTCGACGAGTGTGAGCTGGCGGACAACGACTGCAACGCCAACGGTATCCCCGATGATTGCGAGTTGGCGGGCAACGATTGCAACGCCAACAACACGCCTGATGACTGTGAGACGGATTGCGATGAGAACGGCACGCCGGACGATTGCGACATTGCCGGTGGCGCCGACGATTGCAACAACAACGACATCCCGGATGTCTGCGAACTCTCAAGCGCCGGTGGTGGAACCTACAGTTCGACGCCGGGGATTGCGATTCCGGACAACGATCCCGCGGGTGTCACCGACATCATCAGCGTGCCCGACTCGTTCTCGATCGAGGATCTGAACGTCAGTCTGGACGTCACCCACACGTTCTTCGGTGACTTCTGTGTGACGCTGACGCACCCGAGCGGCTCGCCGACCGTGCAGCTCATCGCACGTCCCGGCGCCGACAATGGCTCTGACGTTTGCCATACCGGTAGCCCGTTCGGTTGCAACAGCAATGATCCGTCAATCGTGCTGGATGATGAAGGTGCGGACGGCCCGGTTGAGGATGCCTGTGGCGCCGATACCAGTTCGGTCGTGACGCCTGGTTCGTACACGCCGTTTGACGCGTTGAGCGCGTTCGATGGTCTGGACTCGGCTGGTGACTGGACGATTACGGTCGCTGACAACGGTTCCGGTGACACCGGTACGTTCAACGGCTGGTCGCTTGAGTTTGGTGCCACCGCGTCGAACGACTGCAACAACAACGGGACGTTGGACTCGTGCGACATCGCGAGCGGTGCGAGCGATGACGACAACTTCAACAACATCCCGGATGAGTGCGAAGAGCCGGAAGTGACCAACGACGTGTGTGCTGATGCTACGCCGTTGTCGGTTCCGGATTCGGTGTCCGATGATACGTCGACCGGTACTGCGGATGTGGCGCCGTTCTGCGGCACGTCGGATGGAACGGCTGGCGGTCTGTGGTACTCGGTCATTGGTACCGGTCAGCAGATCACCGCGAGCCTGTGCGGTTCGTCGTTCGACACGAAGATCCGCGTGTACACCGATGGTTGCGGTACGCTGACCTGCGTCGCCGGTAACGACGACGCGTGCAGCACGCAGTCTGAGATCACGTGGTGCTCCGAGATCGGCGTCGAGTACCTCATCCTGGTGCACGGATTCAATGCGAACGAAGGTACGTTCACCCTGGACATCAGCGATGCAGGCGCTTGCCCGGCTCCGCTGGCCAACGACCTGTGCGAGGATGCGACGGCGTTCACCGATGGCGATCTGCCGTTCACCGATACGGATGTCCAGTACGGTGATGCGACGAACGACATCGATGTTGCCTGCAACAGCGGCAGCGCCAGTGAGTCGCGCTTCGGCGTTTGGTACACCTACACGCCGAGCGTGGACTGCACGCTGTCGACTTCGATCTCAGCGTCGCCGTTCCAGGATACGGCCACCGCGTACTTCTCCGGTACCGACTGCAACAGTCTGTCCGAGGAAGCGTGTGCCGATCCTGAGTCGTCGAGCCATGACCTGACGGGTGGCACGACGTACTGGGTCATGATCAGCCGCTGGTCGGCGTTCAGCGATCCGAGCGCACCGCTCGACGTGACCTTCGACTGCACGCCGCTGTTCCGCGGTGTTCCGGACATGGACCTCGACGGCGACATCGACCTCGTCGACTTCGCCAGGTTCCAGATCTGTGCCGGTCAGGGCCTCGCCACCGGCGAGTGTATCCCTGCCGACGTGAACATGAACGGTGTCGTGGATGACGCGGACGCCGCTGAGTTCACCCGGTTCCTGCACGGCCCGGTCCGGGGCAAGTCGATCAAGGAACTCCCGTAGTTCCCTGATTCGATAATTCAGTCGCACCTATCGCGGGGTCGCTCTTCACGAGCGACCCCGCTTTCTTTTTGCGCAGATCGCAGCCGCAATCGCTCAGCCATCATTGCGCGATAACATCGTGAAACCGCGATCGGCAACCGCGATGCGCGTCGCTGACGTATTCTGGACACGTCTCGCGCGACAAATCTCGGGCAAGTTCAGTCGATCGTGCGGTTTTGCCGGGGCAAATCTGCTAGACTGCGCCAGTTGATTCGAGCCCAACAAAGTCGAAACATCCGCGTCAGGAGGAACATCGATGCAGTCCATGCGACGGTTGAGAATTGCGGTAACCCTGTCTTGTCTTTTGACCTCCGTGATCGCGATGCCGGTCGCCGCGGACACCATTTTGACGACCGAGCGTGTCGCGTCCGGACTCAGCGGCCCGCTGTTTGTCACCAGCCCGCCGGGCGACACCAACCGTCTGTTCATCGTCGAGCAGGCTGGTCGCATCAAGATTCTGACCGGTGGCAGCGTGCTGGGCACGCCCTTCCTCAACATCGTTTCGATCATTTCGTCGGGCGGTGAACGTGGACTGCTCGGGTTGGCATTCGATCCCGACTACGCAACGAACGGATTCTTCTACGTCAACTACACGAACACCAGCGGCAACACCGTCGTCGCGCGCTACACGGTGACGGGCGACCCAGCCACTTCAAATACCGCCAACGCGGGCAGTGCGGTTATTCTCAAGACGATCGTCCAGCCGGAATCGAACCACAACGGCGGGTGCCTCCAGTTCGGTCCCGACGGCATGCTGTACGTCGGCGTGGGCGACGGCGGCGGCGGAAATGATCAGCACGGTTCCATCGGTAACGGCCAGAACACCGGCACGCTGCTCGGCAAGATGCTGCGCCTCGACGTGGACAACGGGCCGAACTACATCCCGTCGGACAACCCGTTCGTCGGGGCTGGTGATCCACTCGATGAAATCTGGGCGATCGGCCTGCGTAATCCCTGGCGTTTCAGCTTCGACCGGGCGACCGGTGACATGTATATCGCCGACGTCGGCCAAGGCGCGCGTGAGGAAGTGGATTTTCAACCGGCATCCAGCACCGGCGGTGAAAACTACGGATGGCGTTGCATGGAAGGGACCGCCTGTACGGGAATGACGGGCTGCACCTGCAACGCGCCGGCGCTCACGCTGCCCATCCACGAGTACACGCACGGTGGAACTCCGTTTCGCTGCTCGATTTCGGGCGGATACGTGTATCGCGGGTCAGCCATCCCCGGTTTGCAAGGCACGTACTTCTATGCCGACTATTGCAGCGCGCAGATCTGGTCGTTCCGCTACAACGGCAGTGTGCTCAGCGAGTTTCAGGAGCGCACGACGGAACTGACGCCGAACATCAGCACGATCGACTCGGTCGTCTCGTTCGGGGAAGACGGAAGCGGCGAACTCTACATCGTCGACATCGGCGGCGAGGTGTTCAAGATCGTCGCGTCGCTGATTGACTGCAACGGAAACGGCATCGAGGACAGCGACGACATCAACGCAGGCACCAGCCTCGACTGCAACGCGAACAATATCCCTGACGAGTGCGACGTCGAATTCGGCGGCAGCAGCGACTGCAACGCGAACGGCATACCCGACGAGTGCGACACCGCAGGCGCCACGAGCCTGGATTGCAACGGCAACTCCACGCCCGACGAGTGCGAAACCGACTGCAACTTCAACAACGTGCCCGATGATTGTGACATCGACTTCGGCGGCAGCAGCGATTGCCAACTCGACGGCATCCCGGACGAATGCCAGCTTGGCGGCAACGATTGCAACGACAATGACTCGCCCGACGAATGCGACATCGCGCTGGGCACCTCGGGCGACTGCAACTCGAACGGCATCCCTGACGATTGCGATCCCGACTGCGACAACGACGGCATCCCCGACGTGTGCGATACCAGCCTGGTGCTCTTCTTCGACAACTTCGAAACCGATCTGGGCTGGACGGTAACGTCGGAGCCCGCCACCGGTGGAATCTGGGAGCGCGCCGAACCGTTGCAGACCTTGCTGGGCGCCGACACGGTGCAGCCCGGTGAAGATAATCCCAATGGCGTGGGCACGTTCTGCTACGTCACCGACGGACGCGGCGGGACTGCCGGCGCCTTTGATGTCGACGGCGGGCCGACGCGTTTGATGTCGCCGACGATCGACATGTCGGGCGGGTCGATCGTGCTCAGCTACGCGTACTGGATGTACAGCGCGCTCGGCACCGGCAATGACGACGCGCTCTACGTTGAGGTTTCAAACAACGACGGCGCCACCTGGTCGCCGCTGGCCACGCACGACGTCAGCGCCAGCGTGTGGCGCACGAACAGCGTGCTCGTCGACAGCGCGATCAGCCTCACCGATCAGATGCGCGTTCGCTTCGTCATCGAAGACACCAACGGTTCATCGTTCACCGAGGCGCTGATCGATGACGTGATGGTCGCGGGCCCGGACTGCCCCGGCCCGGTGAGCGGCGACTTCGATGACGATGGTGATGTCGACATTGACGATCACATCGCGTTCGTTGACTGTCTGAACGGGCCGGTGTTCGCGCCGGCGCCGATGAATACGACCGAGGAAGCGTGCTTGAACGCGTTCGATTTCGACGACAGCGGAACAATCACGCTGGCGGACTTCGCAGCCCTGACGCAGGTGTTCACCGGCACGACGCCGTAGGACGTACGTACGGAGAGGGTTTTCGATGCGGAAGTTGTGGGCCACGGTGCTATTTTGCGCGCTCGCACTTGGCGAGGTCCGCGCGGAATGTCCGCTCGAACTCTACATCAGCAGCGATTTCAACCACGAAGTGCTGCGGTATGACGGCGAAACCGGGCAGTTGGCCGACGTGTTCGTACCGATTTCGAGCAATGGCACGCTCGACCAGCCGCACGGCATCATCGCGCGTGACACAGACGTGATCGTCGCGAGTTTCGGGAGCGACGAGGTGCTCCGTTTCGACCGCGCGACGGGCAACTACCTTGGGGTTTTCATCAGTTCCGCATCGGGTCTCGACGCGCCGGTGTACATGCGCTACGGGCCCGATGGCAACCTCTACATCGCGAGCCAGCTCAGCGATGAAATCCTTCGCTTCACGCCCGATGGGACATTCGTTGACGCGTTCGTAACCGCGGGCAGCGGCGGGCTCGACGGGCCGAGCGGATTTGCCTTCGCGCCCGACGGGAGGTTGTATGTGGCGGGCCGCTACAGCGCGAACGTCATCGCCTACGACGGTGCGACCGGCGCTTTCGACGAGGTGCTGCTCGATTCCAGCGACGGGCTGACTTCGGGCGACACGTTCGGGCTCAACTTCGCCGGCAACGGCGACATGTACCTGGCCACGAACAACCAGGTGATGCGTTACCACGTGGCCACGGATGCCGTTGTGGCATCGATGCCTTTGGGATTTCCCATCGGGATCGAAACCGCACCGAACGGCGAGATCGTCGTCGCCACCGGCAACAACCTGCGCTTCATCGCCGACGACAACACGGTAAGCCCCCCGTTCCTCACGGGCGGTTCAATCAACGTGCTGAACTTCTTCCATTTTGCACAGGTCCTGCCCACAACACTCGGCGACGGAAATTGTGATGGCGACGTGGACCTGTCAGACCACCTGCTCTTCGCCGATTGCTTAACCGGACCGGTGCAGACGCCCCCCTCACCGCTCTGTCGCACGGCATTTGACGCGGATTCCGACGATAACATCGATTTGCTTGATTTCGCGGCGTTCGCCAGCGTATTCGAATAGCGCGTACGCTACGCTTCCGGCGCGCTGATGCCGAATTTCTCCAGGCGGTAGCGTAGTTGGTCCCGGCTGATGCGGAGCAGCTTGGCTGCCTGCGTCTGGTTGTTGTTCGTACGCTTCATCGCCTCGCGGCAGAGGTGCTCCTCGACGCGGGCGAGATCGATGCCAGCGGTCGGCAGCCGCATGCCCTCTAGTCCCTCGTCACCACCTGCGTCATCAAGCCTGCCCAGCGCGATGTCCTTGGGCTCGATCTGTTCGCTCTTGCACAGCAGCGTCGCGCGCTCGATGACGTTGCGCAGCTCGCGCACGTTCCCCTCCCACGCGTAGTTCATCAGCTTGTCGTACGCGGCATCGCTAACCCCGGTAACGTTTTTGCGAAACTCCCGCGCGAAATGCGAGACGAAATGCTGCGTGAGCAGACGGATGTCGCTGCCGCGTTCGCGCAACGCCGGCAGGTACACCGGCACAACGTTAAGCCGGTAGTACAAATCCTCGCGAAAATGCCCCTCGCGGATCGCCTTTTCGATGTCGCGGTTCGTCGCGGCGATCACCCGCACGTCGACCGAAATATCATCCGTCCCACCGACGCGGCGAAATGCGCGCTCCTCCAAAAAACGCAACAGCTTCGCCTGAAGGGCGGGCGGCATGTCACCCACCTCGTCGAGAAACACGGTGCCGCCGTCGGCAAGTTCGAGCAACCCCTTCTTCTGCTGACGGGCGTCGGTAAACGCGCCGCGTTCGTGCCCGAAGAGTTCGCTCTCCAGCAGCGTTTCCGAAAGCGCGGTGCACGTGATATTCATGAAGCGGCGATGCGCGCGATCCGAGTTGTGGTGGATAATGCGGGCTGCGAGGTCCTTGCCCGTACCGCTGTCGCCGCGGAGAAACACGGTCGAGGCTCCGCTCTGTGCCACGTCGCGCAGCAACTCGAAGACGTTCTGCATCGACTTGTCGCTGCCGATCATCTTGTCGAAACCATACTCGCGCTGAAGGTTACCGCGCAGCTCGCGCACCTGCCGCCGCAGTTCCGTCGTCTCCAGCCCCTTCTGGATGGTGAACATCAGCTCGTCCATGTTGAAGGGTTTCGCGACGTAGTCGTAGGCGCCGAGGCGGATGGCCTCGACCGCCTGCTCCAACCGGCTGAAGGCGGTGATCATGATGATCACGGAATCCGCGTCACGTTCGCGCACCTTGCGCAGCACGTCCAAGCCAGTAAGATCGGGCAGCTTATAATCGAGGAGGATGAGGTCGTAGTTGCTGTGCGAATGCTTGTCGAGACCGGTCGCGGCGTCACCGGCTTCGTCGACGGTGTAGCCCTGCTCTTCGAGCTTCTGGCGGAGCGACCAGCGGATGAGCGATTCATCCTCGATGATGAGTACGCGTATCTTCATGGTTTAGTGCTTTGCTGTTTCGTCGGGGAGTCTGTCGTCAACCGGTAGTTCCACAACGACCGTCGTGCCCTTGCGCGGCGCGCTCGTCACGCGAATGTTGCCGCCGTGTGCATCGACGATCTGCTTGGAAATACACAATCCCAGTCCAGTGCCCTTCGTCTTCGTCGTGTGAAACGGCTCGAACGCGCGTTCGAGTACTTCGGGCGTCATCCCGAGGCCTTCGTCGGCGATGGTCATGGTGATGCCGTCGTTCCGCGCAGTGGTGATCGTCACCTTGTCGCCCTCGCTCGACGCGTCAGCCGCGTTGAGCAGCAGGTTCATCACCACCTGTTCCATCTGCCGTTCATCGGCTTGGATCAGCGGGATATCGCTTTCGCGAATGTGCCGCACGCGGATGCGGCGCAACGTCGGCTCCTCGCGCAACACGTTCAGCACGCGGGCGATGAGTTCGTTCAAATCAATACTCACGCGCGCGGGCGCTCTCGGCCGAGAGTACACCAAGAGGTCTTTCACCGTCGCGTCGAGCCGGTCGATCTGCGCGAGCATTTCATCAATCACGCGACGATGCGGACTGGCCGGCGGCAACGTGCCGCGAATAATCTGAATGGCGCCGCTGATTCCGGCAAGCGGATTCTTGATCGCGTGGGCCAGCGACGCAGCCAACTGGCCGAGATGGGCCATGTGCTCGGCGCGGGTGAGGCGCTCTTCGACAGCCTCCCGCTCGCGATGCTGAATGCGCCGCGCGTAGTTCGACTTATACGCCTCGAGCATGGTACCCAGCTCGATCGCGAGCAGTTTGTTCATCGACGCCACCTTCGCGTCGGCGTCGGCGTCGACAGCTGCTCGAATCGCAACTTCGAGTTCGCGACGGATGATCTCCATCCCGGTGACCATGTAGTGCTGCGGAAGCGAAACCTCGACGTGCATCTGCCCGACACGCACGCCGCGCTCAAAGTGCGCCGCCCCGTACGTGCCCTGGAACAAACTCGCGAGCCACGCGGCCAGCTCCACGCGCTGACGCGCGATCTGCGCCTCGCCGCCGGGAAACATCGCGAGGGCGCGTTCGTCGGCGCGAATTTGTTCATAGAACTTGTCGGCGACCACCGGAAGTCGATCAGCCAAGGGCCTGGCGAGCGCGCGCAGATTCGCGGCATCGGATTGCGTAAACCCGATGTACGACTTCATGGCGCCGAAGTCGTCGCGGTTCATCGCGCGGCGCTGCGTTGTGGAAGCGGACGCCTGCGCAGAAGCGTCGGTGGTGCTCGCGGGTACCGTTGCGTCCTCCCGGTCCACGGTACCGCGCGATTGCGAAGGCTGTGCTAACTCATTGTCCATCAACGAATTGTAGCTGCTCGCGCGCCACCCGCCAAGCGTGGTGCCCACCCGACAGCCGGTACGCACCGGCGCGCCTATGATTGCCTGGAAGCACGATGGCGAGCGGGATCATGCGCTTGCCGCGGCGATTGCTTCACTGCCTATCCTGACCCGATTGCGTCGCGGTGCCACACTGCCGCGCCGCTCGTCGTCGTGCGCCTGTCGTACGCTTCACATTGCCTTTGACATCACGGGTACCGTCCGCGACATTGAAGCCGTTCGTCGCCACGTGCCGATGAAACTAGACCGAGACCGACCTGTTGGGGGAATGCGCGGGCACAGGCCGGACCGGTATTCTGACCGACGAGTATGCCAAATCGCCGTGCGACGGCGTGCCCAGCAATGAGCATTGAACGCAGTCCAACTTCCCCGAGAGGTCAGCGCACATGGCTACATGCAGCGAGGTCCAGTACACCCCGGTCGCGGCAGCGATGCGTCACATCCCGCGCGGCGCACGCATCTTCATCGGTAGCGGCGGCGCCGCACCACTGACCCTCATCGAGGAGTTCCGCCGTGCCCCCCACCGCTTCGTCGATCATGAAGTGGTCTCCATTCTCGCAATCTGCGACGCGCCCTACGCCGACCCCGCGCTCAGCAGCAGCTTCCGACACAACGCCATGTTCATCGGCCCCAACGTGCGACACGCGGTCGAAGTCGGAGCCGCCGACTATACCCCGATCTTCCTGTCCGAAATCCCGGGCGTATTCCGCAGCCGGCAGATGCCGCTCAATGTCGCGCTTGTTTCAGTCACCCCACCGATCGACGGCAAGTGCTGCCTGGGCATCAGCGTCGATGTCGTCAAAGCCGCGATCGAATCGGCGGAGCTGGTCATCGCCGAAGTGAATCCGCGCATGCCGCGCGTCGGCGGCGATGCGTGCGTCTCAGTCGACCGCATCGACTACTTCGTCCACGGCGAGCACGAACTGCCCGAGTTGCCGCCGCGTTGTCCCGGACCCGAGATCGATCAGATCGGCCGGTACATCAAGACGCTGGTACACGACGGCGACACGTTGCAACTCGGCATCGGCGCCATCCCCGATGCCGTGCTGTCCATGCTCGACGATCGCTGCGACCTGGGCATTCACACGGAAATGCTCAGCGATTCGTACGCCGCACTCGCGAAAAAGGGCGTCATCACCAACGCGCGCAAGTCGTTGCACCGCGGCAAAACGGTGACCAGCTTCGTGCTCGGCACGAAGGTGATTTACAACCACATTCGCGAAAACCCCGATGAAGTCGAAGCCTACCCCAGTGACCACGTCAACGACCCGTTCGTCATCGGGCAGATCGACAACATGGTCGCGCTGAATACTGCCCTTCAAATCGACCTCACCGGCCAGGTGTGCAGCGACTCGATCGGCGACCGCTTCTACAGCGGGATCGGCGGCCAGGTGGACTTCTTGCGCGGGGCAGCCCGGTCACGCGGCGGCAGGCCGATCATCGCCCTGCCCAGTTGCACCAAGGACGGCGCGCTCTCGCGCATCGTCCCCCGGCTTTACGGCGGCGCGGGCGTCGTCACCACGCGCGGCGACATCCATTACGTGGTCACCGAGTACGGCGTTGCCTACCTGCACGGCAAAACCGTGCGCGAGCGGGCGCTGGCGCTCATTGAGATCGCGCATCCCAAGTTCCGCCCCTGGCTGCTGGGCGAAGCCAAAGCACGCAAACTCGTCTACCTCGACCAGATCGAACCGACGGTGCAAACGCCGATTTACCCCGAACGCTTCGAACGCGAAGCCCCGGACAAGAAGAACAACACGATCCGCCTCCGCCCGGTCCGCGCCAGCGATGAAAGCAGGTTGCACGACCTTTACTATGCAATGAGCGACGACTCGCTCTACAAACGTTTCTTCCAGGTGCGCAAAATCATGCCGCATGCGACGCTTCAGAAACTCTGCAACGTCGACTACGAACAGGAAATGTCCATCGTCGCCTGCACCGGCGAACTCGTCTCCGAAACCGTCATCGGCGCAGCCAGCTACACGCTCGACCATGCAGGTCGCACCGCCGATGCAGCGTTCGTCGTCGACGATCGCCAGCAGGGCCGCGGCATAGGTCGATTGCTGCTGACGCACCTCATGGACATCGCCCGCCGCAAAGGTGTCGAAGCACTGACAGCCGACGTGCTCACCACCAACAGCGCGATGAAGCACCTCTTCGATTCCGTCGGCGGCGTCCAACAAGGCGACGCCCACGACGGCATCGCCCGCTACCGCATCCCGCTACACGATCAGTAGCAACTCGGCAATCCACTGTGGGACCAGAATCCACTGTGGGACCAGAATCCACTGTGGGACCGCAATCAGCTGTGGGACCGCAATCAGCTGTGGGACCGCAATCAGCTGTGGGACCGCAATCAGCTGTGGGACCGGTTTTCTAACCGGTCTGACCGGCTGGAAAGCCGGTCCCACATGAGTGCATCCTGACCGGCTGGCAAGCTGGTCCCGCATTCATGATGCCAAATCACCAGACGTACGACTCCGATCAACCGAACTTCGGCGCGATGCCCAGGCTCTTTCTCACCACCGTGATCTGCCCGGCGTGCATGCCTTCGTGCCACGCGATCGAGTGCGCCAGTTGGCCGAAGTTCGGCGCGAACGGTTTCAACTCGTCCGGCGTCGGCGTGGCGGCCTGCGCTTCATCCATCGCGCCATACCACGCGAGCACGCCCTCGCGCAGGCTGCACAGATAGTCGCGCGTCTCCGCAATGTTGGGATACTTCGACGCGTCACCCACCGGCGTCGAACCCATCCCGAACAGCTCATCCCAGTCAGCCGGGATCTTCGACGCCTGCCCGGCGATCGCCGTCAGGAAGTAGTTGTCGGTGTGCGCCAAGTGCCCCACCACCCACAGCGCATGGTTCGCGCCGGGCACGGGCTGATGACACCACTTGTCCTCGGGAATGTCCGCGAGAAATCCCAATGTGGCTTCACGTGCAAACGCCAGCACGGTCAAGCCGCTTTCCACCACTGCACTTGCCATCGGTCGTGTCTCCAATCTCTCGCAACTACGCGCGGGTGTAGGTGATTTCCAATTCCTTCGCTTCTTCGCCGTCAGGACCGCTGCGATACATCTCGAAAACCATCTTGTCGTCGCTCACGTCCGTGGTCACGCCGCGGAAGTGCAGCTTGCTGCCGTCGGGGGCGATGACGGTACTCCGCATGGTGAGCGCTTTGCTGCCTTCGTCGTACTCGCCCTCGTAGGTCATGATCTTGGTGCTCATCGTGTCGATCCAGGTGGCGACGTACTTCTTCAAGCCGTTGTCATATCCGAAGATGCCGCGTCCCTCGAACGGCCCGCCCATCGCGTTGCCGGTGAACTTCTCCTCGACGTACCGCCCGCTGAGAATCGACGTCATCACAGATTTGCCCGGCGACACTTCGGGCTCGCCCGGCCCGTGCCAAACCTTCACCTCACAATTCCACGTGCCGACGTGCTTCATCATCCGCTCGTGCTCGGCCCCCGGCGACGACAACTTCATCCACATTTCCATTTCTTTATGCTGCTCCGGGGTCATTTCGCCGTGCCCCGATGCACTGTCTTTGGGCGCGTCGTCCGACCGCACGACCGCGGCTGCAAAACACAAACCGACCACCGCGACGCCCGCTGCCAACATGGACCTGCGATTCATGGCAAACTCCTTTGTCCTGAAAAAGACCTGGGTATGGAAAACTCTCGGCCCGGCACGCAACATCATGCCTGATCATCGATGCCGCGGCATCCTAACAAATACCGAACATCAAGTCAAGCGCGATTCGCCCGGCTGCAACTCGGGCCGGAACAGCCACTTACGGTTTCACGACGGCGGCGTCGGCTTTTCGTGCTGTGCAGAGCGGCTGGATTGACGACGGATCGCCGGCGCCGGGTGGCATACGGAGCACGGCGTCGTCGGGTCGACCACGGCTGCGGGACTCCGACGTTGGACGATCGGTCACGGTCACGTCGTCATCCATGCCAGCCCCGCGACGAGCCGGCTGTCGACGCTAAGTGTCGGCACGCGGTCCCGCGACGGCACCCGCTGGTTGATGATGGGCAATCCAGAACCGCGAGAACCCTGGTGCGATGGCGTGAAAGTTGAACCTTCGGTTCGCCCGGCTGGTCTGTTGCGTTTTCAGCGCTGCCGCCACCGGTGACGAAGGCGGTTCCCCGACCCAGATGAACGGCCCGGCATCTCAAACGAAGGCGAGAACCGGCGGGATTTTCGCGGGCGGAGCGTCGGTGATGAGGAGAAACGAATGAACCCGTCCGGCTCATGTCCGCAGCCGCCGTGATTCTGGCGATGCTGGCAGCACGGACGACGGTCGCGCCGACGCGTTCGAGGCCGTACATCGCGCGATCGGTTTGCAACGACTCCGAGTAACGCGAGGATCACGCGTGGTGCAGCATCCAGATGGAATCACTGACATGACGCTTTTACGTTCGACGGTTGTTCATGATCGACAGTCCTGTCGGCATCCGGGCATTCAGACTGACGGCATGTTTGATATGATGCTACCCCCGCCGCTCATTAAGCGCTGTTCGATTTCCGGAGCAACCGCCGCGGCAGTGACGTCTGATCGTCCTCGAGGCATTGCTGCGTGTTGGGCGGGCGGGTTGGCGACGTGCGGCGCCTGGCTGATGGGACAGAACCCGCCCTTGATCGCTTTGCGACCATCCTCTCGCGCAAACCGCGGGATCGTGACGTTCGAGTTCACGCGCAGATACATTTCAATCCTGATCCGATTCATGGATTCCGATCGGCACGTCGTCAGTCGTTCTTTGAGTCCGCGACGCGAATTTCCGATATCCAACCAGAGAGTCTTGAAGATTGATCGGACGTGAGCATTGAAAGGCGATCAACTGACAACCGACAGGGTTGGTTTCATTGCACGACCGGGTTTGTCGAGGCGTTTTATCCAAATGGTCGATCAATCGCAGTCCATTCGAACTTGGAATACTGGCCGATCAGGACGCGTGTTGACGATGTACGCTGCACCGTCCCCGCTCGACATTCAGTCAACCGCCGAGAAGCCCTCCGGCGTATCGACCTCGTCGAACGGCTGTGCTGCTCGTTGGGGCGGGGATGCTGGCGGGTTGGCGCGGGCGACGCGCGGGTGCGGCGCGCCGGCTGGAGGGGCTGCGAGCATGAACCCGCGACCCCTGTGCATCGCGTTCTGCGCGGCCATCGCCGTTCTCGCGGCGCCGGCCGGCACGCGCGGCGATCTGGTGACGTTTGAGTTTACGGCGATCACACAAGGCTTTGTCGATCATGTCGGTTTGGGTTGGACCGTTCCCGACGGAACGCAAGTGATCGGCAGGTTCACATTTGATACGGCAATCGCAGACGACAGTCCATCCAACGTGCAGTTGGGTCGCTATTTCGATTCGGTCATTTCGTCCATCATTCAGATAGGTGACCATCAGACCGAAGACGCCGGGCTTGATAGCTTCGTCGTTGTGACCAATGGCTTCTCGGGGGAAGACCTGTTTCAAATGGTTGACCGCTCGCTCGACTTCCGGGGAATCCCGGTAGATGCGGGCATCGTTTTGGAGGACAGCGACGCGGCAGTCTTCGATGATGATCTGATTTTGACAACGCCTCCTCCGCTCAATGAATTCGAAGGCAGGCTGTTTGCAATGCTCGCCGACGACAACTCATTCAGCGCAGGCGGTACCGTCACATCTCTGACCCTCGTCCCCGAACCGGGCACGTTGCTGCTGCTTGTTGGGGCGGGGTTGCTGGTGGGTTGGCGGGGGCGACGCTTTGGTGATCGCGCGTAGCGTGTGACACGATGCGTTCGACGTTGTCGGCGCTGCGGCCCTTCTTTCAGCGAGGCTATTGCACATCGGCAGGCCGCGACCCCGTTGGGGTCGATGGGTTGGATTGGGGCGGTGACCCAGGGTAGTCGCTGCGCTCCAACCCTGGGCTACCGGCCTTGACGCCTTCGGCGTCATTGGGGGATTTACATAATGCGCGGTTTCGCCGAGTTCGGAATCGTCGGCGCTGCTAGTGATGGTACGCACCGGATGGGCCATTTCCGTGGGACTGATTCATCTCCCCAGGCCGGAACGGCCTGGCCACCCCTGCTTCGGTTTGATTATTCCGCCGGAACGGCCGGCCACCTGCCCGGTTGGAAACCGGTCCCACATGTCTGTTCCCACTTGGTTATTGACGCCATGTCGCGCTGTCGATTGGGGTTTCCGGGTGGGTCCAGCATGGGCAGCGGGGTTCGAATCTTCGGCCGCCTACCAGTTTCTGCCGCGGATGGGGTTTTGCGGTAGCGCGTCGCGGTTTGCCGCAACGGCGCAGGTGCGCCTGCACGCTGACGACGCCGGCACCTCTTTGAGACCTCGATGTCGAACGGCCTGCCCCACATGTCGTGGTCCAGCGCGGTCACGATCACGCGTTTGCCTGCGGCTGCGAGGCGGGCACAAACGGCTGGCAGACGTTCGTCGTAGAAGTGCCCCTCGTCGATGGCGATCACCTCGGTGACGTCCGCCACGCGTGCGAGGATGTCGTCGGCGCGGTGGATGGCGACGGCAGCGCACCCCTCGCCGTTGTGCGTCATGATCTGCGACCGGCCATAGCGGTCGTCCTTGTCATGCTTGACGATGAGGATGGTCTGGGCGGGCTCGTCGCGGAGGACCTCGAGCAGGCGGGTCGTCTTCCCGCTGAACATGCACCCGCAGATCAGCTCGACACACCCGCGCGGCGGCGACGCAGAGGCGGCAGCGGGGTCAGCGGCACTTTGCGAGACGCGGTCCATGGGCGCATTGTGGCGATTCGGGCAGGGATTGCCAAGGGAAGGCTGGGGAATGCAGAATGCAGAGTGCAGAAGACAGAACTGTAACGATGAACGCAGAACGATGAATGATGAACAGGTGGGTACTTCTCTGCCTGGCTCATGACGGAGAGCCTGATCGGCCTTGCTTGGTCATGGCTTGCACGCCTGGAATGACGAACAGCTTGGCCCAGTACCCGGTTGGTGTCGTGTTTCCAAAGATGATGCCCATGAGCTCACTCTCCTGCTCGCGACCCTTGAACCGCAAAATGAAAGTCCCACCACCCATATACAACTCGTCCGCTAGAAACATCCCCAGAGTGCCGAGAATGGAACGGAACCAACCCCGGGGATGAACCAGCACTTCGCCATCAACACGATCCGGCCATAGCGTCGTGCATGGTTCTGAGGAGTACTGCCACCTCACGGTGTCATCGGACTTGGCTGGATTCGCGAAGATGCAACCTTGCGGCATGTCGGACAACAGCGTCAGAAGGTAACCGATGGCCTTCTGCTTCCAATAGGGACCATCCAAGTCCGAACCTGAGAAGGCGGGCACCTCTACGATTTCGACGGTTTTGGGCATCGTTTCCGCACCTAGTGTGATTTACCAAGGCCAGCGAACTACTGTGACGGCGTCAAGAGGCGGATTGCTCGGTGCAGGTCCTGGATTAACGGGTCTCTTGGGGCTTGTTCGTTGGCCTTGGTGATGGCTTCGGACGCGGCTTCCCGGTTGCCTGTGAAATGTTCGTAGAAGGCCAGCAGCATCCATCGACCTGCGTCGTCCTTCGCGTCCTCCGTGGCTTGTCGCAGCTTCTGGAGGTGGGCGTCGAAGTCGATCTTGGGGCCGTACTCCTCGCGGATGCTCAGCGGCAGATAGATAAGCCGGGACTGCAATTGAATCGCCCGGCGGAGCATGAGCACGGCATCGTCGTAGTTGCCGATCGCGACCAGCGCGTACGTTCCTAGCAGTCGCGACGCGGGATCTCCTTGGTTCAGTTCAGCGGCCCGCACGAACGCACCGACAGCCGCACTGTAATCCGCATTGCGAAACGCATCGACGCCTTCAGCCATGGCAGCCGCGTACGCTTCCCGACCCTTGTCGTGATGCTCCTGCCATTCGTCGAATCGCCGTTCGTCGTACCGGCCCTGAATGTTGCCTTCCGCCATCGCGCCTTCGCCGCCGAATGCACCATACCCGTACCAACCATAGCCGTACGAGTTGGACGGGCCGTACGGCGTGAACGGCGGATCGGTGCCGTAGCGGAGCGTGCGATCACGATCGGCGAAGCGTTGCGGGCGAACGTGCCGCGTGTACCAGCGCCACTGACGTTCGGGATAGTCGAGCGGTGGATCATCGTAGTAACCGATGTCCGGCTCGTTCGCGTACGCGCGCGGCAAGTTCAACCCGTTGCCCACAGGCGGTTGCTCGGAAGATTTCACAGCGCTTTCCGTCGTGTCGGACGCCTTCGCATCCTGTGCGAGCGCGCGCGATGTACACAAAGCGCACGCGGAAACGGCTAGAAAACATGTACAAATTCGTAACAAGCGGGCGGTCATGGCGAGCCTCCATAGCTGTTGCGCACAAGTCGAAGAGCGCGCGGTTTGGGCGTCCGGAGCATTATACGCCGCACTTCGCGGGTAATTGCGATGCTTATTCACTATTTGGCTCGCAGGACGAACGCGCCATGGAATCGCGCTCGGCGCTACGCCAGGGCAATCCGTACTTAGATAGTTCTATTTCACCTGTGGCGCGGTGGACTTGCGAACGGGGAGTGTTCACCGGGTTGTGTTTTGCGCTTGGCGCGTCAGGGCGACTTAATTCGCGTACTACTTAGTGAAATGCGTTGACCAAAAAAGTGTAACGCGCAATTTGAATTCACAAATTGCAGCGTTCATAGTTTTGGCGTGGACACTTAGGACATTATCGGCTGCTCGGGCCGGACCGAGACCGATTCGGGAATGAAAAAGAGGGACGCGACTATGTCGACCAGTACGTTTCCACGCGCGGAGCAGGACCAGGGTGCATCCAGCGGTATCTCGTTGCCGCTTCTGAATGATCAGCTCGCGGAGGAACGCGACCGTCTCTTGAAAGAGGCGGGTCTTAGCGTCGGCAGGCCGTCGCACTTCCGCCGCCCTGAAGAGCGCCGCTTCACCGCGAACGAACGCGAAGACGTCACGATTCTGTTCGGCGGGCTCACGCTGCGTCACGAGCAGTTGATTTACGCCGGGCTCGAAGGGCTCGGTTACAACGTTGGGCTCGTGTCCACACCGGTCAAGGCAGACTTCCAAGCCGGTAAGGAATACGGCAACAACGGCCAGTGCAACCCGACGTACTTCACCGTCGGCGCGCTGGTGAATCACCTCAAGCGCTTGCGCGACAAAGAAGGCATGTCCACCGAGGACATTCTGAACAAGTACGTGTTCATCACGGCGGGTGCTTGCGGGCCCTGCCGCTTTGGCATGTACGAATCGGAGTATCGCCTCGCGTTGCAGAACAGCGGGTTCGACGGGTTCCGCGTACTGCTTTTCCAGCAGGAAGGCGGACTTGATCAGAGCGACCTGGCTGCGGGCCTCGAATTCAACCTCAACTTCTTCCTCTCGCTGCTCAACGGGATGTTCATGGGCGACCTGCTGAACGAGGTCGCATACCAGATTCGCCCGTACGAAGTGGAATCCGGCAAGACGAATGAGGTCTTCGCGCGTTGCATGGAGATCTGCCAGGAGAAGCTGCGTTCGCGCAACTACGACGAGATCACCGGTGGAGCGCTGGCCAAGCTGCTCGCGAAGGTCGCGCCGGTCAGTGGCGCTGACGACGCGGAGAAGTTCCTCGACCAGCTTCGCGGTGATTATTACATCCAGGCGTTCCGCGACTGCGCGAAGATGCTCAATGAGGAAATCGAAGTCGATTACACGCGTCCGAAACCCATCGCGAAAATCACCGGTGAATTCTGGGCACAGACGACGGAAGGCGACGGCAACTTCAACATGTTCCCCTTCCTCGAACGCGAAGGCGCGGAAGTGCTCGTCGAGCCGATCGCGACGTGGATCGCGTACATGCTCAACCAGGTGAAGAACGCGACGCGCGACGCACGCGGGCTCGATGAGAAGCAGGAGAAGCCCGGCAAGTGGGATCTCAAGAAGAAGCTCTCGTTGGAAAAAGCCTATCGCACGAAGATGTTCACGCTGACGCTGGCGGACAAGATCATCTTCCGCGAATACGACCGCTATCGTCAGGCGCTAGGCGGGACGGCCCATGAATTGGTCAATCAGCAGGAACTCGTTCGCCTCGGCCACCCGTACTACAACGCGAAGTCGGGTGGTGGCGAGGGTCACCTGGAAGTCGCAAAGAACATTTATTATTGCAACAAGGACCTGGCCCACATGGTGGTGAGCTTGAAGCCCTTTGGCTGCATGCCGTCAACGCAGTCCGACGGCGCCCAAGCCGCGGTGGTCAACCAGTTCACCGACATGATCTTCATCCCGATCGAAACGTCGGGCGAAGGCGACATCAACGCCCATAGCCGCGTGCAGATGGCGCTGGGCGAAGCGAAGTTCAAATGTAAAGCCGAGTTCAACGAAGCCGTCGAAAAGACCGGTTACACGATCGAGCAAATTCGAGAGTACGTCGCCGACCATCGTGAATTGCGCCGTCCCTTGCAGCACATCCCGCACAATAAGGGAATCATTGGCCGGGCTGCGAACTTCGTGCTGCACGTCGCCAAGCTGATGCAGCAGGATGGTGTACCGGCGGGTGCCGGCACCGAAGCAGTCGCGGTTTAGGCGTGATGCTTGCTCGCGTTGAGCGGGCGGGACTCAGCGAACGTATGCCTTCAAACTAACCAGCCGGTCTTTGAGAGACTTGGAAATACCATGATTGCGAAGAACCCTGATTACAACAACAAAGGTGGCGACGGTGCCGCGGACGCTCCAAGCCTCAAGCCTCAAACCTCAGGCCTCAAGCCTCAGGCCTCAAGCCAAAAGCCTTCGTCGCTGAATCTCTTCAAGGACACGTCATCGTCCGGCGGTTCGTGCAGCTCGGGGGGCTCGTGCAGTTCCGGCAGCTGCGGAACGACGCAGGAAGAACCGAAGGCGATTCAACTCAACGTCGCTTCGTTCCAGGCTGAACGCAAGAAACCGCAAATCGAACGCAAACCGTTCGCCGGTACGGACAAGTACCCGCAGGGTTTGATGGTCGGCCTCGACGTCGGTTCCACGACCGTAAAGGCCGTGGTTATCGATATTGTCACCGATGAGATTCTGTGGAAGGACTACCAGCGCCACGACACGAAGCAGCCGGAGAAGGTGCTTGAGTTTCTCGGTATCATCGAAAAGGCTTTTCCCGAGGTACCCAAGAACGCGTTCCGCGTGTTCATCACCGGGTCCGGCGGTTCGGGTTTGATCAACCACATCGGCGGCAAGTTCGTGCAGGAAGTCAATGCCGTTTCGCTCGCTGTTGAAAAGCTCTACCCCGAGGTACAGAGCGTCATCGAACTCGGCGGACAGGATGCGAAGATCATCGTCTTCAAAGAGGACGAAGAGACCGGCAAGAAGAAGAAAATCCCGTCGATGAACGACAAGTGCGCCGGTGGTACCGGTGCGGTCATCGACAAGATCAACGCGAAGCTCAAGATTCCCGCGGAGCAGTTGTGCGAGATGGGCTATCGCGGGTTGAAGCTGCACCCCGTCGCGGGCAAGTGCGGCGTGTTCGCCGAGACGGACATCAACGGCCTGCAAAAGCAGGGCGTACCGCCGAACGAACTCATGGCGTCGCTCTTCGAATCGATCATTCAGCAGAACATGAGCGTGCTCACTCGCGGGCACACTTTGAAGCCGACCGTGCTGCTGCTCGGCGGCCCGAACTGCTACATCAAGGGCATGCGCGACTGCTGGCGCGAGAACATTCCAGCCATGTGGAAGGAACGCGGCGTCGAACTGCCCGACCCCACGAAATCGCCGGAAGACTACATCATCACGCCGGAAAACGCGCAGTACTTCGCGGCGATCGGCGCGGTCGAATTCGCCAAGACTGAAATTGATGAAGATCCCAACGTCGGCTTGTACGTCGGGTACGACGTGCTCAAGTGGTACATCGAGCATGGACGCACGGCGGAGAAGGCAGCCGCGGGCTCGCGCGGGCTGGTGCGTGATGCCGACGAGTTGGCTGCGTTCAAGGAGCGTTTTCGCAAGGAGAGCTGGGCGCCGACGCCGTTCCAACCCGGCGACGTTGTCGAAGCGTTCGTCGGGCTTGATGGCGGCTCGACGTCGACCAAGGCTGTGCTGGTCGACAAGCAGCGCAACGTCATCGCGAAGGCCTACCAGCTTAGCAAAGGCAACCCCATCGAGGACTCGATGGACATCCTCGACAAGCTGGAGAAGCAGGTCACCGACCAGGGCGCGACACTCAAGATCCTCGGTCTGGGCACGACGGGCTACGCCAAGGACATTCTGAAGGATGTGCTCGGTGGCGACGTCGCACTGGTCGAGACGGTGGCGCACACCGAGAGCGGTTTGCACTTCTACCCCGGCACCGACGTGATCGTCGACGTCGGCGGTCAGGACATCAAGCTGATCATTCTGCGCAACGGCGCGGTGAAGGACTTTAAGCTCAACACGCAATGCAGCGCGGGCAACGGTTACTTCCTGCAATCGACGGCCACTGGTTTCGGTTTCAAGGTCGAGGATTATGCCGATCTCGCGTTCGACGCGAAGCAGATGCCCGAGTTCGGATATGGCTGTGCCGTGTTCATGCAGTCGGACATCGTCGACTTCCAGCGTCAGGGATGGCAGCCGAACGAAATCATGGCGGGTCTCGCTGCCGTGCTTCCCAAGAACATCTGGTTGTACGTTTCGCAGATTCCCAATATCGCAAAGTTGGGTACGAAGTTCGTGCTCCAGGGCGGAACGCAGCACAATCTGGCGGCTGTGAAGTCGCAGGTCGACTTCATCGAATCGCGCTTCGTCGGCACCGAGGAAACGCCCGAAGTCATCGTGCACAAGCACTGCGGCGAAAGCGGCGCGATCGGGTGCGCGCTCGAAGCCAACCGTCTCTGGGCGGAGCAGGATCTGAAGACGACGTTTATCGGTTTCGAGAAGGTGCGGAAGATCGAGTTCCGCACGACGCGCGAGGAAGCGACCCGCTGCTACTTCTGCAAGAACAAATGCCTGCGCACGTTCATCGACGTCAAGACGGGTGCGGACGAGCCGGCGTTCGACGGCGGTATTCACATCGACCTGTCCACACACGTGCTCAAGAGCGGTCCGGAAGCGGGCCATCCGACGCGCGTCAAGACCGGCCACGCGGCCGATCAAACCGACGCCGCCAAGGAAGCCATGAAGGCCGCTTCGACCAAGAGCAAGTCGAAGGTACCGCTGGCTGCGGGTGAACAACGCCTGATCATCGCAACGTGCGAAAAAGGAACCGTTGAAGACGTCAACGACATGCGCGACATCAAGAGCGGTCTGGACGCGGTGAAGAAAGCCAATCCAAACCTGCTCGAAATCGCCGCCCGCGAAGCCTTCCGCCCGGTCGAAGTCGACAACGTCGCCGACCCGCTGCCGAAGGTGAGCGCGCTGAACGTGTTGCGGCGCAAGGAGATCGAGAAGCGGCGGGCGTTGATGGAGCGACGTAAGGACGTGCGCATCGGCTTCCCGCGCGTGCTCAACATGTACAGCCAAGCCCCGTTCTTCATGGGCTTTTTCCAGTCACTGGGCGTTTCGCCGAAGAACCTGGTTTACAGCGACTACACCAACGAGGAGCTTTACAAACGCGGCGCCAAACGCGGTGCGATCGATCCGTGCTTCCCGAGTAAGCTGGGCATCCCCCACGTGCACGATCTGCTCTACACGCAGCACGAGAAGAAACCGCTCACGCACATTTTCTTCCCGATGATCGATTCGTTCCCCACGTTCCTGGAGAACGTGCAGGACACGCGTGCGTGCCCGACCGTGGTGGGAACAGCCGAGGCGACGCATGCTGCGTTCACAAAGGAAGGCGACATGTTCGCGGCTCGCGGCATCGTCTTCAAAAAGACCTTCGTGAACATGGATAAGCCGGAACTCTGCGTGCGTCAGATGCACGAAGATTGGGTTGATGAACTCGGCCTGTCGATGGACGAAACGCGGCGCGCGGTGTACGAAGGTCTCAAAGCCTACGACGCGTTCTTCGAATTGCTGCGTACGAAGTCACGCGAAGTGATTGATCGTCTCGAAGCCAATGATGAGATCGGCGTGGTGGTGCTGGCCCGGCCTTATCACAACGACCCGGGCGTGAACCACGAGATCTGCGAGGAATTGCAGAAGCTGGGTTACCCGGTGCTCTGGCAGGATACCTTGCCGATCGACGAGGACATTCTGGAGCGGCTCTTCGGCGAAGAGGTGCGCGAGGGTGCGTTCCAGTCACCGCTGTCGATCGAGGACGCGTGGAAGAACAGTTATTCGGAGAACACGTCGCGGAAGATCTGGGCGGCGAAGTACGCAGCCCGTCATCCGAACCTGATTGCGCTTGAGCTTTCCAGCTTCAAGTGCGGCCACGACGCCCCGATCTACTCGAACATCGAGGATATCATCGAGCAGAGCGGCACGCCCTACTTCTGCTTCAAGGATATCGATGAGAACAAACCGACCGGCTCGATCAAGATTCGCATCGAGACGATTGCGTATTTCCTCAAGCGGTATCGCGAGAAGATGGTCTCCGACAAGCAGAAGCTGGCGGAAGTCGAAGCCAAGCTGGCCGCCTTCGAGCGCCGCCTGCGCAGCGAGCAGTTCACCGGTTCGTCGCGGGCGCTGGTGACGGTCTAGCAAGCAGACAGATCACACTGAACGAAGCCCTGAAGTGGCGCGCGATGACGCGCCGCTCCAGGGCTGTTTTGTACTTGAATCGAGCTTGCACGCGGACGGATAGGGCGGCATCGTCGTCGCGCAATCGCATCCCGTGAAAGCACAGTCCGACCTCACAGAACGACAATTCCACCCGCCCGTTCGTGACTGTCCCTGGTTTTTTTCAGGTGCAAATGTCCTTTCTCACGGCGACTGCGGTAGATATGGCCGCCTTCCAACCTCGTCGATGTTCCAATTTCCCTCCGTGCTTTGGGTAATATCAAAGAGGATTTCGGTCCTTTCGCGTCGAAGCCGTATACAGAACTGCCTTGGTTCGTGCGTGAGGGCAATCGCCGGTTCGTTCGCGAACAGGTGTGCTGGTGTAATTCCGTTCGAAACATTCGGCGGTTGCATGTATTCGTAGTCGCCGAGTGCATCGAGCGACCACAAACGTTGCCCCGTATTCGTTGCGACTATAAAGCGCGCACCGTATTCGAAGTTTGTGTTGTCTGGAAGTAGTGCATGCATGAGGAACAATGGACTTCCCGAAACCGCGATGGATTCAATGACACCGCAAAAGTCCTCAGGACAACTGTCACGAGATCGCCCGAGAAGCACCTCCTCTTCCTTGCTGACCAAGAGCCTTCCAGTAATCAGCGAATAGAATCTCCAAACTGTCCTAGGCAAAGAGAGAGGTGTTTCGCCTGAGCTATCTTGTTCGCAACCGTCGTTCCACTCGGATATCTGGAAGGCCGCGACCGACTCGCTCGCATCGACAAGGAACTGCATTACGAATGGGCGGGGTATTGGTGCCGGATACATGTTAATCAGCACATCGGGAACACACTGGCGATAACGGTAATTCGCAATCTCATCTCCTGCGGTGTCGAGCATGACGACCGACAATATGCTCGAGTTCGTTTCTACGCAGTTACCATTGTCCGCTTTCGCCGAAGGCACTGACTCCGCTGCCTCGTACGCAAACCCAGCAGCGATGCCTCTATCTGTGATAAGAGGTTTCTGCAGCAAGTATCCTTTCCTGCCTTGCCAAGTAATGTGATTGGTAGCTTCTACCGTATACTCAGCGGTTGACGTTGTTGTAACACAGTCCGGATCGATAGTTAGCTTGAATTCCCTAGATCGTGACCAAACAGTGATACGTGTGCGAGGCTCGAATCCGTAACCCGGCCTCCGGCGCCATGAATTGGGCTCGCTCTCCACACTGCGCCATGTCCGAGTTTCGGATGCGAGCCGCAGTGCAACCACAATTGCCGAAACAATACATGCCACTGAAACCGTTGCGTAGATCCAGAGGACATGGGACTTGCGCATTGCGTCATTCCTAAGGTGGACAACCCTCGTAGCAGACCTGCTAAGCAGCCGCTGCAGTCAAATGAAGGCTGCACGTGCGATATCTCATGCAGGAAACCCTACAAAACCTCTGATCCCAGTTCGCGCCGGTAGAATGGCCGGGTGGCCCACCCCTTCACGGGGTGGGGTCACGATGATCGCGTGCCGCCTGAGATCACTGGGTTTGTGCGCGCCTGCGACTTACCTTCGCTGTCATGCCGTCGCGTCTCCGCCGAGTCAACGAACCGGGGCACGTTCACTTCTGGACCATATCATGCTATCGACGACTTCACTTTTTCCACGATGACGGTATGAAACGCGTCGTGGTCGAAGCCCTCGATCAGATGCGCACGAAGTTCGGCATCTGCCTGATGGCGTATGTGGTCATACCCGAGCACGTTCACGTTCTGCTTTTACCGCATCGCCGCGGCGAAGACCAGCCAATCTCGATTACCGACTTGCTGCTTTGCTTCAAGCAGCATGTCGGGTGCTTCGGCAAAGAGCGGTTGCGCGAAGTCTGCCGCCGCGACGGAAGATTGTGGTCCGACCCGTTCAATCGCTGGGCGTATGGTGAATTCGACAAGCGTGATTTGATGAACACCCGCGGATACGACCGCAACATCGTCAGCGAATCCGAGCTGCGCTAGAAGGCTGATTACATTCACAAGAACCCAATCACGCGCGGGCTGGTGGCAACAGCCGATGCCTGGGCGTGGAGCAGCTACCGGTACTACGAACTCCGCGATGTGTCGATCCTGCGAATGGATTGGGACGGCGCTTGGCCGCTGCTTTGGTGAGGGTGGACCAGGTGATAGCGCCGCATGCAGTTGCACGATCATCGTGACCCCACCCCGTGAAGGGGTGGGCCACCCGACTGCCGATGTGCAAGAGATTTCGTCAAAGGAAGGACCGCTGCGCCGACAGCGTCAAACGCATCGTGACACGCGCTACGCGCAATCACCAAAGCGCCGCCCCCGCCAACCCACCAGCATCCCCGCCCCAACCAGCAGCAGCAACGTGCCCGGCTCGGGGACGAGAGCGAGCGAGGCGACGGTACCCGCAGCCGAGAATGAACTGTCGTCGGCGAGAAGCGTAAACAGCCGACCTTCGAATTCATCCAATGGGGGAGGGTAGGTCGGAATCGACACATTGTCGAAGACGGCCGCATCGTGGTCGCTAAGTACAATGCCAGAAGAAACTGGTATGCCCCGGAAACTCAATGACTCATCGATCATCTGGTATAGGTCATCACCCAGAAACCCGTTTGTAACCGCTACAAAGCTATCCAAACCTGTATCAATCGTTGACTGATTGCCAATCTGGATGCTGGACGAAACAACGATGGAGTCGTAATAATTCGCGCGTGTCGGATCATCCGGATTGCTGTCCGGCGTGGCTGAGTCAAACGTAAACGTCCCCGTAACCACGGTGCCATTAGGAATGGTCCAGCCAAGTCCGACCAGGTCTTCGAACAAGGATGTAACGCCTTCAAACTTGAAGGTAACCAAGTCGGCGCTAGCATGGATCGGCACCAACAGCGTCGCCAGGAGCACGGCGGCTGCGGACATGAGCCGGGACGGGTTCATTCGCGTTTCTCCTCATCACCCCCGAGCGTGCATTGTACCGTTTTCCGGCCCGCCGACGAAAGGCGTAATCGCTGCGGCTGCGGGTTCTTTCGCCGTCCCGGTTTGAGATTTGCCAACGCGGGCGGCTGTGGGACCGGCTTTCCAGCCGGTCTTGACCGGCTGGAAAGCCGGTCCCACATGCCTGGTCCGCTTGATCATGGCATCGGGCGGGCTGCAATGCATAAGTGGCTGTGCCGGCCCAAGTTGCAGCCGGGCACGCTCTCGCTGCTGGTCGCAGGCGCAGTCATTTGTACGCGTCAGAGACCCGTAACTTTCGCCGGTCTCGGCGTCCTCGGGACGGCGTTCCTGCCACGGCGATTCCTGAATGATGGACGCGCTTCTTGATTCCCCCTCACCCTGCCTCTCCCCCAGGGGAGAGGGGTTGGCGCACTCACCGAAATTCAGCCCCTCACTTGCTCCGCATTGCACACACTGACCAACCTCATGGTCCTTACATCGCTTGCATGAGGTACGCGATAAGGACGTAGGCCTCGGCTGTTCGTTTGGGGCCGGGGGTGTTCATCATGCGGCGGGCGGTGGCCTGCAGGTGGCGCATGCGGAAAAAGCTGTAGAACACGGTGACACCATCCTGCCCGCCGGTGACGGCTTGGTCGGTGACGCTGATGGAGGTCGCGCCCGACGCAGCCATGTCCTTGCTGAGTTGTTCGAGTTCCTCGCTGCTGGTGCCGAACAGGAATTCGCGGAAGGCTTCGATCTCGTCGGTGCTCGGTTCCGGCGCGGCGAAGAAGTCGACGAAGCGCGCGTCGCAACCGGCTTGAAAGAGCGCGAACATCTCGTGCGTACCGCTGAGCGTACCGCCAACAACTGTTATCTTCTGACGCGCGTTCCACGTCGCTTCCAGAATGGGGAAAAAGTCACGCACGCGATACGTCAGGCGGCGATCCCAAATCTGCGACAACGCTGCCACCGCACGCGACCGCACCTCGTGATCGAGGTCATGATCCGAAGCAAGCGCCGACAGCACCTCTTCGATGAGCTTGGTGTACATGCACGCGTGCATACGATCGATCACGCGCGCGCGAAGCCGGTCGCGCTCCGCACCCGCCAGCACTTCATCGCACACGTGGCGCAGGAAGCGATAGAAATTGCTCTCCGCCATCGCGAGCGCCCTGCCGATCAGCGCCCGTGTGGGCAGCAGGAACTCAAAGTTCGCGGGCGTCGCGTGGCTCAATGTCTCAACCAGCGTGTGCAGACCACGCTCGCGCGAGCCGAGGGTCTGGCTGGCGCGCGGCGATGGATACCGC
The DNA here is from genome assembly GCA_020639095.1 of Phycisphaerales bacterium. Classification (GTDB taxonomy): domain Bacteria; phylum Planctomycetota; class Phycisphaerae; order UBA1845; family UBA1845; genus JACKHG01. The sequence continues at coordinate 66,996 of JACKHH010000002.1, forward strand.
GCGAGAATGTCGCCGAGGTTTTCGAGCGACGAAACGTAGTGACGGACTTCGCCGGCGAGTTCCTGTGCGTCAGGATGATCGCTAGCGCAGACCTGCGAATAGACCTGCTCGATGGCTGCACGTTCCTCCGTGTCGAAGGGACTGTGCAGACCGTACAGGATGGGAACGGCTCGACTACCCATTTTGGATCAATCCACGACGAGGTACGCAGACGCCCTTGCGAAGTTATCTGCCGCGCGTTGGACTGACTTATACCGGTACAGGCGCGCACAGTCGACAAAAACCGCCGCGTTGAAGCGTGAAGGCGTTTTGATTGAAAGAGAAGCTACGCGCGTTTCGCGGAAACTTGTGCGCCGGTGGCTGGGGCGGGTGCTCCGCTGGCGACGGCGGGTTGGTACTCGGGCACGATATCGCCGAGCATGCCGCGGATTTCGTCGGGCGTGGCGCTATCCGCCGACGCGATCAGCTTGTCGATGCGCTCGCGCTGGTCGTCCCAATCCTCGGGGCGCGATTCCCAGATGCCGATCTTGGGGTGGCTCGTCGCGGTGACGTTTTCACCGTCAATGAGCAATTCCTCGTAGAGCTTCTCGCCGGGCCGCGTGCCCGTGAAGACGATCTCGATTTCCTCGCCGACGCGCAGACCGCTCAGCGTGATCATGTTCGTCGCAAGATCAACGATCTTCACCGGCTCGCCCATTTCGAGCACGTACACCTCGCCGCCGCGTCCCATCGTGCCCGCCTGCAAGACGAGCTGCGACGCTTCGGGAATGGTCATGAAGTAGCGCGTCATTTCGGGGTGCGTCACCGTCACCGGTCCACCGGCTGCGATTTGCCGGCGGAAGATCGGAATCACGCTGCCGCTCGAACCCAGCACGTTGCCGAAACGCACGGTGACGAACTGCACGCTCGACTGCTTGCCGAACTGCTGCACGAAGATTTCCGCGACGCGCTTGCTGCACCCCATGACGCTCGTGGGATTGACGGCTTTGTCCGTCGAGATCATCACCATCTTCTCGACGTTGAATTCATCGGCGGCCAGCGCCACAGTGCGCGTGCCGACGATGTTGTTCTTGATCGCTTCGCCGGGATTGCACTCCATCATGGGGACGTGCTTGTGAGCGGCCGCGTGAAATACGGTGTTTGGGCGGTAGTGGTCGAATACGTCGCGGACGCGCGTGGCGTCGCAGATATCCGCCACAATCGGAACGATGTCGAGCGTGGGGTGCGCCGCGATCAGCTCGCGGTGAATCTCGAAAAGTGCGTTTTCCGCCTGCTCGACGAGAATGAGTTGATCGGGCTGGAAAGGTGCGATTTGCCGGCACATCTCGCTGCCGATGCTTCCGCCCGCGCCGGTGACGACGATGCGTTTCCCGCAGAGCTGCGCCCCGATGGCGTCGATGTCGAGACTCACCGGCTCGCGACCCAGCAAGTCTTCGATGTCCACCTTGCGAAGCTGGCTGACCTCGACACCACCCGTGATCAGCGCCGACATCGGCGGAATCGTACGGAAACGAAGGTTGTTGCCCTTGCACAGGTCAACAACGCTGCGGAGTTCGCGTGGTTTGGCTTCAGGCATGGCGATGAGCAGTTCGTCAACGCCGTAACGCTCGCAGATGTCCGTGATTTCGTGCGTCCTGCCAATGACCTCGGTGCCGTGGATGCGGTGACCGATGCGCGACACGTCGTCATCGACCAAACCGACCACGTCATAGCCCAATTCCGGGCGACGCAGGATTTCGCGGATGAGGTTGTCGCCCGCATCGCCCGCGCCAACAATCAAAATGCGCGTCGCGGATTCCGAATGCCCACCGCGGATGAACTCGTAGTAGGAACGCACGAGCACGCGCATCCCCGAGACCATCGCGATCGTCGCCGCCCAATCGATCAGGAAAACGGATTGCCGAAGTCCCAACTGTGGATCGAAGAAGAACTTCCCGGTGAGTGAGCGGGAGATGTTCTCCACCACGAAGTAGGCGAAGACAACGATAAACGAGCTGATCTGCGACGCCACGGCGATCGACGCGAGATCGCGCAAGCTGACGTAGCGCCACGACCCCTGATACTGCCGCATGGCGCCGAACACGATCATCTTGACCGGCAAGACGAGCAGCAGCAGGCGCGGAAACAAACCGCCGAACCAGCTCTGCATACCGTGGAAGTTGTACGCCAACCCGAATGCCGACAGCAGGCTGACGGCGAAGATCAGGACATGCGCGGTGATCGAAATCTGATTGCGGTAGTTGGCCGCCCGCTCAAAGAGCTGTGCGCCGATGGGTTGGCGTGACGCGGGATTGTGCTCTGGTGTCGGCATCGTTGCAGCAAATCACTCGAGGACAGGAGTACTGCCTGTAACCATGCCAAACCCAACGCATCAGACCTGCCCGGAAATTGCGGGCCCCGGCACGACGTTTGTCGGCTAGCGCTCGGCGCGGGACAGTGCGCGCAGCTCCAGATCGTCGCCCGTATCCGACTTGAACCGGGGATCGATCTGCTGGCGAATCTGATCGGCGAAGACGGCGAACGGTGACGTTCGATGGCTGATACGCAGCGCGTCGGCAGAACTGAGCGCTTCGGAATCGCGCCCGTCCAACCAAAGCAGGTAGACGTAAAGCCCGGCATATCCATCGTCATCAGGGTACGCATCCACCACTGCGCTCAAGTACTGAAGCAAGTCGCTTCCGCGGGCTGCCGTGTCCAGCGTGTCGGCCAGTGGCCGCCGTATCGTGAACAGGTCGTCGCGCTTCGGCGCCACTGTTTCCAGATACGCCACCGCGGACGCCGTTCGCCGATCGGCAGCCGCACTCAGAATTCGTCCAACGAGCGGATCAAGCGCGTCGGGATGCAACAATATCGCGTTGTCAAAATCCTGAGCACCGCGCCAGAACTCACCCTGCCGCATCGACGTCCAACCCTGACTGACATAGCGATCGAATTTCGCATCCAGGCGTTCAGCCAGATACTCGGCATGCGTTTTCCGCGGGGCGGAGTAGTCGATCCCCGCGTCGTCGTAGGGATTCGCCAACGTCTCGTTGGTCATCTGATCGCGAATCGCCCCACCCTCAAGCTTGCTGTAAAGACGATGATGGAAACTGCCCAGGAATACGGCCATTCGATCTTCTGCAATGATGTTTGCCGAGCTGGACGTTGAAAAAACGGGACGGGGAGGCACGTAGAACGCGCCCCGACCATTGAACGCCGGTCCGGCGTAGTACTGCATTGACGAGGTCCGCGAAAACGGAACCATGAGGGAGACACCACCGCCACCGAGCGCGCGCACACCACCGAACGACGGCGCACTCGGAGCCACCCCTCCACCAAAACTGCGCGCACTGGCGGCTGATCCGGAGTTCACAAATCCGAGCTGGCTTACCCCGCCACCGCCTCCGCCAATTCCAGATCCCGATGGCGACCCCAAGAGCCTCCCAGAGCGAAGCGTGAAATCCAATGAACGGGTGGTGCTATCACCGCGAATATCCTGCCCGAGTGCAACCGGCGCATACGCCGAGGCAACGACGAGCGCGGCCACCAGACCCCGTCGCACGGAGGACCTACCCGAGAATCCACCAACTGAAGTCGGCACGATGCCTCCCCACCTGGACAATCCAATCCCTAATCAACCCTGCTCGCTGAGGATCGCCCAACGGTCACGGCACAAGTTGCCGCCCGTTCAGTGACGCAATCCACCCAGGTTGAGCACTGGCAGATTGTAAATCGCGCGGACCCGCCAATCAACCAAGGCACACCGATTGGCCAAGGTTCATACCGCGCACACTGGCTCTTATCGGTCAGCGACCTGGGACCTGTTTAGGTCGCCCTGCGGGCCCTCGAGGACGCGAACCACGCGGTATTCACCGACGTATTTGATTGCAGGAGGGAAGTGCGCGCCCATAATCACCGATGTCTGCCGAAAAAGGCGGATAATGGGTAGACGTCAAGCGTCGTGATGAGCCCCCGGTGAAGAACATGTCAGCCCCTTCAATCCCGCACGCGGTCGACGCCCCATCGGCAGACGCTTGCGCCGGTGGTTTGCCGTCCGCATCACGCGGTCTGGTGTGGATCGCGGCGTTTGCGGTCTCGGGGACGCTTTATCTGGCCACAATGGCGCCGGGCCTGTTGTGGGGCGACTCCGCGGATGCCCAGTATCGCGTGCTCACCGGTGCGTTGACCGACTCGCGCGACTTGGCGCGGGCGCACGTGTCCTACTATCTGGTCGCCCGGGCAATGCGTGCGGTCACCGGAATGGATGCAGCACGATGCGCAAACGTTATCGCCGCGCTCGCGGGAGCAGCGACTGTCGCGAACATGGCTGTCGTTTTCACGATACTCCTGCGCCGGCGCGCGGCTTGGGTTGCCGCAACGTTGATGCTGCTGCTCTCGCACACGCTCTGGCAAATGAGCTGCGGAGCCGAGGTGGTTACGTTCTCGACCATGTGTCTGTCCGCAGAGTTGGCGTGCGTCATCAGGTACTTGCAGACGCGGCGCAAGGGTTTGCTGTTCACTGCCGGGTTTGTGAACGGGTTCGGGTGGACCACGCACAATCTCGCGTTGCTCACCTGGCCGGCGTATCTCGTGCTCGTCTGGCGTATGCGCAAGGACGCGCAGCTGCCATCGGGCGGTACGATGCTCTCCACGGTAATCGCGTGGATTTTGGGGGCTGCCCCGCTGCTCGTTTTGGCTGGCAGCGCGTTTGCGGAAACAGGCGACGTGGCTGCGACAATTCGGTCGCTGCTCGTCGGGATCTATGCAAGAAGCGTGTTCAACAGCCACGTCGGCGGCGGGATGGCGCTGCGCGTCGTCGCGTACCTCGTACTGAATTTCCCAACACCGCTGCTCCTGCTCGTCCCGGCAGGCTGGTGGACGCTACGGCGATCAGCCGCGCGCGGCGTCTGGGTGTTCCTGACCGTTGCGGGCGCAACCTATGCGGTTTTTGGCGCGCGTTACAAGGTGGCCGATCAGTACACGTTCATGGTGCATGCGTACCTCTTCCTGGTGGTCTTTGCCGGCGTCGGTCTGGATCGCTTGATCACTGTGCGCCGGTCGCGGATTATCCCATCGGCTGCGATACTTCTGGCGTTTGTCGCGCCGCTACTCTACGCAGTAGCCCCAAGCCTCGTCCGTTCGTCACCGAAACTTGCAGCGCGGCTGCCGGCGCGCGAGTTGCCGTATCGCGATCCGCTCACGTGGTTCATCCAACCTTGGCGCTACGGCAACAACGGCGCGGATCAATACGCACGAGAGGTGCTGAATGCCCTCCCGCAGGATGCTGTGCTCTTCGCCGATACCACTGTGCGCCGACCGATGTTCTACCTGCAAGCCGCCGAATCCTTGCGCAACGATGTCCGTCTTGGACGTGAGGCGCAGCGCGCGGTACACAAGGATCGCGAACTTGACACGCAGGCAATTGACCGCCTGATTGCGGACGGCAACCTGTTCAGTACAACAAACGATCGTGACTATGTTCCGGACTGGATGATGGGGCCGCGATACACTCTGATACCGGACGGTTTGATTTACCGCGCAGAAATGGCGCCGGCAGGTGATGCCAACGCACCGCGCGACAACTGATTCGCCGACGACGGGTACTGGCTATGCAAGTACTGTGCGTCTTGCGTAGATGCTTGGAGTAGGGATATTGACAACCGAACCACTGGACCCCAATGACACCGGCGTAAGTGTGGGCGAGGCGGAGTCACCGGCGCCACCACCGCGTCCACCGCTCTGGTCGCGGGCTGTGCTCACGAGCCTTGCGGTCGGTGTGCTGGTTGGGCTAGCGGAGGTCTGCTGGTCGTATCGGCTTACGAGTCTTTCGCCGGATTGGCGGTCCTCGCTTCCCGTGACCATCGGCGGTCTTGCGTTTTTCGTGGTAATCGCCGTGGTTATCGACGTTTGCATCATGCTCGTCGGGGGGTTGCTCTGGGCCTGCGCCGTCGCGGTGTGGCGCGACGTGACGGCGGGCGATAAACCAATCCGCGATCGCCGCTTGGGAATTCCGTGGTTCGTGCTCACGATGGCGCTCAGCTACCTCTGGGTGGGATGGGTCGGGCTGTTCATCTTTCCGTCAACCGCCATGCACTCGAAACTCTTTCGCGTCACACTGATCGGAGGGGTCGTCGCACTGTTCGCGGTTTCTCTGTTCATCGCATGGTCGCTGCGTCGATTGCACCGCGTACACCGGCGACTGCCGACGGTGTGCTGGGCGATTGCCGCAGTCATCCTGCTTCTGTTCACGCTGCCGGCGTACTCGCGTGTTGAAGCAAAATCGCACGCGTCCGTCGATATTCCCTTGGGCGTCGAGGGCGCCCGGCCCAACGTGCTGCTGGTGACGCTCGACACCGTACGGTTTGATTTCCTCCCCTTCTACGGCCGAAACACGTGGATCCAGACGCCGACGCTGAGCGCACTGGCGGCAGAGGGGATTATTTTCGATCAGGCGATCAGCCAAGCGCCCACCACCACGCCGTCGCACTGCTCGATCATGACCAGCGTTTATCCCAGCGTACACGACGCGATGAACGGCAAGCCGATGCGCTCCGACCTCATCACGCTCGCCCAGTGCATGCGCGAGAACGGCTACGAGACCGTCGCGTTTACGTCATCCACCACGACCCGCTCGATCAATTCGGGGTTGGATCGCGGCTTCGATCGCTACGTGGACTCGCTGGTGTCGTGGTCGGAAATCTTCAGCCGAGACGAGTTTCAGAACCTGCTCGCGTTCTACATGCTCGGCATCGTGCAGAACAGCCAGATTCGCGGCGACGTCGTCACAAGTCGAGCGTTGAACTGGCTCGCCCAACGCGACGAAGGACCGTTCTTCTGCTGGCAGCACTACTTCGACCCGCACGACCCGTACGATCCTCCGCCGCCGTATGACGAGATGTACAAGGGGCAACTCGATTCACGCGTGCCGCTGCGCGCGGAGCGCGAGCGCTACGCCGGAGAGATCACCTATACGGACTACGAGTTGGGGAAGGTCATCGCTTCGCTCAAGGAACGTGGCCTCTACGACGAAATGCTCATCGTCATCGTTTCCGATCACGGCGAGGGCTTCGGCGAGCAACATTGGGATTACACAGAGCGCCAACATGGCGATCATCTGTATGACACGACGCAGCGCGTCCCGCTCATCATCAAGCTGCCGCGCTCGATCAGCGCTTCGCGAAGTCGCATGATCCGCAGCCAGATCGAGTTGATCGACATCGCGCCGACAATACTCGCTTTCGCGAACCTCCCGATCCCAGCGAGTTTTGGCGGTCGCTCGCTCGCCAGGGTCATCCAAGGTGCTGAACGCGATTTGGAGCAGAAACCGGCACATGCGATGGCGTGGGTGGAAGTATTCGACCCCAAGCATCCCGACAAGACCGGGACGTTCGTCCGCAAACTGGCGCATCGCACATCGGATTGGAAGTACGTCCTGGTGAACCACTACAACCAGGAAGAACTCTACGACCTGCGTCGCGATCCGGGCGAATCGACCAACCTGAGCAAGACCAGGCCGGAGATCTGCGCCGAACGGCAGACCGAAGTGAAGGCGCTGGTGCAAAACGAAGCGGAAACGCGCGACGATCCGCGGGCACGCCTCGCACCGGCCTTGCGCAAGCAGCTTGAAGCGCTCGGCTATTTGGGTGGCGATTCACAGGACGATTCCGATGGCGAATGACCGCAGACGTCATTTCGCCGCGCTACTCATCCTGCTCGCGGGTTGTCCGGTCCGCGCCCAGCCCGGTGTCGCCAACGACCGCAACGCGCCGGTATTTGAAGTGACCTTCGATGAAGGATGGGCTGCGGACCGCGCTTCCGGACGGGCGGAACCTACCGCTTCTGCCGGCGTGACGCTCGTTGCCGGTAAAAACGGACATGCCGCCCACCTTGCCGGTGAGGACGTTGTCGCGTCTGTCACCTACGCAGCCAGGGGCAACGTCTCCGGCACTCGCGGCACCATCGATTTCGCCATCCGACTCGGTTGGGATTACACCGATAGCGAAAGTCGCACCAAACGTTCGTGTTTCACGATCGGAGGCGTCGGCAGCAAGAACCTGCTCTACCTGAATCTGCAATCAAATACGCTCGTATTCGGCATCTTCGACGACGATGGCGTCGTCCACGCCGTGTACGGCACGTCGCATGTGGGTTGGCGCGCGGGCGAGTGGCATGGCATCACCTGCACCTGGGACCTGGGACAGAAACACGTGGGCATCGCGCTCGACGGCGTGATGGAATCCGATCGACCTTCCAACCCCAGGAAGGGCAGCTGGCGCGTCAACGACGCTGCACTTCAGAACATTCGCCTGGGTGCATCGGGCGGCAAGCCCATTCCGCTGGATTTCGACATCGACGATTTCCGGATATACGCGTCCGCCAATGCGGTACCACTCGAGGTGCGCCGATCTCCCACGGCCGATCGCGATTCGGTCGCAAAGGTGCGCGGCGACCTGATGGACACTGTTCAGGAATTGCAGCAGGCAATAGCGCGCGCCGACTTGAGCGGGCTGGACACGTCGTACGCCTCCGCCGTCGCGACCACCGCAGAAGTCGGCCTGTGGCGTCTGTTCGAAGCCCACGATGCCCCGACGGTTGACGATGCAAATGCCTACGCGACGTACATCACACAACGCTGCCGTGCAGCAATCGACGAACTCGCGGAGCTGTCGCGCGACCCAATGTGGAATCGGCGGGTTCCGAATCCGAGCGTGCTGACTTTGCACATCGATGGCGACCGTTTTCGCACGGAAAAAAACGACGACGTGCTGCTGATCGGCATTCGCAACGTGCAACCCGAAGAATTCGCGGACCTTGCGACATACTTCAACCTGATGGCCTGGAACAGCGCGGCACCGGACAAATGGATTGCACAGGTCAAGAGCAGGAACTTCGCGGGTCAAGCACATATCTTCTGGACCGCGCCAGTCATCGAGGCGATCAAAAAACACCCCGAGATGCGCAACGTCGGCGGATGGTGCGGACACAACTGGGCGCCCAACCTCTGTGTCGACTCCGAGATCGCGCGGCAGATCATCGCGGACGCGATTACGCGGACCCGGATGCTGCGCACGGCGCCAGACCCCGCCGTCGTCTACGGCCTGCTCAGCGCGGAAGACGAATACATGTGCTACTGCGACCACTCGATTGCGATGTTTCGCGATTGGTTGCAGCGGAAATATCGTACGATCACCGGTCTGAACACGATCTGGAATACCCAGTTGCCGTCATTCGACGAAGCAACGCCCCCGCGCTGGGCGGATCGCCGCATCACGCCGAATAATCGCGCCGCGTGGTTCGATTGGCAGTTGTTCAACCGAGCGCGAACGACTGCGATGTACGCTTGGCTCAAGCAGTGCGTGCGCTCGCGCTGGCCGAATCTACCGGTGTGCGGCGGGCGTCACCTGCATCTCGCCGACAACCACTGGGGCGCCATCGGAGTCGACCCGCAAGGGCTCAATGCCTCGGTCAACGACGTCGTGCAATGTGAAACGGTGTACGACCCGCCAACGCAAGCGGTCGCGTTCGACATGCCGCCGTACGGTATGGACCTCTTCGCCGAGGCGATTCTCGATTTCCAGACCGCGACGTGCGGCAAGCCCGCGACCGATCTTGAGTACCACGCGTGGCTGCGCTACACACCGGCGCTTGCCGCGCGACACGAGCGCTTGCCCGCGAACTACACACATACCGCGATCTTGCGGCACTTCCTGCACGGCATCCGGGCGGCGAACATCTGGGTTTGGGGGCGGAAGTCGGACACCTCACCGGCACCGCAGTCTTTCGCCGCATCACCGACGATTCCGCTGGAGAGCGTCGAAGAATGCCTGCGTGGTGCGCTCGACGTGCGTCGCCTCGCGAGTGATATCATCAAGCTGTCGCACGCGCCTCGGCAAGTCGCGCTCATGGTTTCGGACGCGTCGTTCCTCCAGGTGCCGCCATCGTTGGCGCGCGGCGGAACGAATTCACCGCTGACGGCTGAGCTGGACAACGTGTATCACGGCAGCATGTTTCTGGACACGCCGCTCGGTTTCGTAAGCGAGCGATCCATTGCCGGCGGTGCGCTTTCGGGCTATCGCGTCGTGCTCGTTCCGGCGATTTCGCACATCGACGACGCAACGCTTGCTGCCCTGCTGCGATTCGTCGATGCAGGCGGGACGCTGGTGGTGACGCCACGCTCATTTGAATTCGATCCGTACAATCACGTCAGGCCAGGGCAAGAAGGGTTCCCCAGCATTGAGGAACTCGGCTTCGTCGGCTTGGTTGATCAGCCCACCGCAGAGCAGTTGCGTGATCCCGATTTCCTCGAACTCCAAGCCGTGAACGCGGGCGATCCGCGCGTGCCGACGGTCAACATGCGGCTGACCGATACCGCGCCTGAGGGTCTCGCGGGCCAGCAACTCGCCGGCACGGGTGTCCGCCTTGGATTTCCACAGAATGCGGCGACCGCCGTCGCGCATTTCGAGGACAACGGCCGACCGGCGATTCTCCGTCGCGATCGCGGTACGGGGCACATCTACTACAGCGCGATTCCCCTCCGGCCGCAGGGCTACGCTCGCCTGCTCGACGCGGTTCTGGCCGAGGCCGGTGTCGCCCGACCCGTTCGCGTTCGGGGCAAGCGCGGGGAGCCGGTTTGGGGCGTCGAAGCCCGCTGCGTGCGCGACGGCGACGACCTGCTGGTCTACGCCATCAATCTGCTGGCTGCTCCCGTCGATGTGCAAATTGTGGCTGCGCAAACCGTCGTGGGGGCTCACGATCTGCTCGCCAACAAGCCGGGCGATCTCACGCTTCACCTGGACGCTTTGGAGACGGCGATTCTGCGACTGAAAGTCGCGCCGTAGCCACCCGCCGAGGACAAATCTGAGGGTTGTTTTGCGGAACCCTGACCGAGCCGCCAGCGTAGTAAATCGTGTTGTCAGGACGGTTTATGAACGCTCGTGAGTCAGGGGCGACTGTAGACCACATATCGGGCGGTCGATATAATGAACGGCGCGCCGCAGTCCGGCGTTACGAATGTCGCAACCCGTTTCAGGGCAAACAGTTACATCAACCGCGGGCGCGGCTGACGGGGACGGAGTCTGTCCATGTTGAACGCGTCCCAAGCTGTGAATTCTCGGACCTTGGCGCCCCACGACCACGGTTCCTGCGCCGTTTGCTGAATGCGAATGTGTACGGTGTCGTGCCGTCGTCCACCCACCACAATTCGCCCCGCCACTTGCCGTCAAGCCTTCGCCGTACGGCGGACGATCTGGTTATAGGAGCTAACGATTTATGCCTAGTGCGCTGATTACCGGTGTGACCGGCCAGGATGGGTCTTATCTTGCGGAGCTGCTGCTCGGCAAGGGCTACGAGGTCTACGGCTTGATCCGCCGAAGTTCGTCCTTCACGACCGAGCGAATCGACCACCTCTACCAGGACCCGCACGAGGGGCAGCCTCGGCTGAAACTGCGCTACGGCGATCTGTCGGACGGCACGAACATCAGCGCGGTGCTGCACGACCTTCAGCCAGACGAGGTGTACAACCTCGCCGCGCAGAGTCACGTTCGCGTCAGCTTCGACCAGCCGATCTACACGGTCGATGTCGGTGCGCTCGGCGTGCTGCGGATTCTCGAAGCCATTCGCCAGATGAAAAATCCGCCGCGCTTCTACCAGGCGTCGAGCAGTGAAATGTTCGGCGACGTGCGCGAAACGCCGCAGACGGAAACGACTCCGTTCTACCCGCGCAGTCCCTACGGCTGCGGAAAGGTGTACGCGTATTGGCAAACAGTGAACTATCGCGAAGCCTACAAGCTGTTCACCTGCAACGGGATTCTCTTCAACCACGAATCACCGCGCCGCGGCGAAACGTTTGTCACGCGCAAGATCACGCGCGCGGCAACGCGCATCAAGCTCGGCCTGCAAGACAAGCTCTACCTCGGCAACCTCGACGCGAAACGCGACTGGGGCTTTGCCGGCGATTATGTCGAAGCCATGTGGCGAATGTTGCAGCACGATTCGCCGGACGACTACGTCGTCGCGACAGGTGAGACGCATTCGGTGCGCGAGTTTCTGGATGAGGTGTTCGGATATCTCGACGTGGATTGGCAAAAGCACGTCGAGATCGATCCGCGCTACTTCCGCCCCACCGAGGTTGACCTCCTGCTTGGCGACGCTTCGAAGGCGCGCAAGGTGCTCAACTGGGAGCCCAAGGTCACCTTCAAAGCCCTCGCGCAGATGATGGTAGATGAAGACATGAAGATCGCCCGCAAGGAGGCAATCCTGAAGGAGCACGGGGAAAGCAAATGACGGATTTCTGGGGAAAACGACGAGTCGTCGTCACCGGAGGCGCTGGTTTTCTGGGCAGCTTCATCATCGAGAAGCTGCGCGCCCGCGGAGCTGGTCAGATTCTCATCCCAAGGATCGAAGACTACGACCTCACGCTGATCGACGACATTCGCCGAATGTATGACGACATGCGCCCGGACGTCGTGATTCACCTGGCTGCGGTCGTCGGCGGAATCGGCGCGAATCGCGAGCACCCCGGTTCGTTCTTCTACAAGAACCTGATGATGGGCGTGCAGCTCATTGAAGAGGCGCGACTTCGCGGCATTGAGAAGGTCGTTGCCATCGGCACGATCTGTGCGTATCCGAAGTTCACACCGGTACCATTCAAGGAAGACGACCTTTGGAACGGCTATCCTGAAGAGACGAACGCGCCGTATGGTCTGGCAAAGAAAATGCTGCTGGTGCAATCGCAGGCGTACCGCCAGGAATACGGGTTCAACTCGATCTTCCTGCTGCCGGTGAACCTCTACGGGCCGCGTGACAACTTCGACCCCAAGTCGAGCCATGTGATTCCCGCGCTCATCAAGAAATGCGTGGACGCGATCGACGCAGGAGCGGACCACATCGTCTGCTGGGGTACGGGTTCCGCGTCGCGCGAGTTCATCTACGCGGAAGACGCAGCCGAGGGCATCGTGCTTGCCACGGAGCACTACAACGGCAGCGATCCAGTGAACATCGGCGCGGGTTTCGAGATCACGATTCGCGCACTCGTTGAGAAAATCGTGGAGCTGACTGGCTTTAGGGGCGAGGTGCGCTGGGACGCGTCGCAGCCTGACGGTCAGCCGAGGCGTTGCCTGGACACGACGCGAGCGCGCGACCTGTTTGGGTTCACCGCAAAGATGGATTTCGATGAAGGCCTGCGACGCACCATCGCGTGGTATCGCGAGCACGTCGAGTCATAGAACCGTGCATTGGGCTGCACGGCGCTCTTGAAGGAACGCAATTGAGTCGAGCGAGCATCCATCCCGCTTACGCAAACCAGCCCGGGTACCCGTCATCGGTGATGTCGGGGTACGGGTACGGCTATGGACATGCGCCGGCTGCGACGCAAACGTACAGCAAGGCGGCGGAATGGTATTTGGTCTTCTGCATGTTCATCCCTATTTTCGAAGGGAAATTCAATGACGCCATCGACTTGATGGTATCAACGCGCAGCTTGATCATCTTTCGACTGACTCCATATAACCTGGTGCCAACGGAGCTCTTTTTCTGCGGAATCGGCTTCTTCATCGGCATGATCATTTGGCTGACAGGCCGGAGACCGGAAAACCCTCCAGTACGCGGTGTATACAGCCTGTTCGTCTACTGTGTCGTCATCGCCGTATGGGTGGTCTACGGCTTCCTCCAGGGACGCTCGTCATGGCTCACTGACGCGCGTTCGTTCCTGGTTCCCGTCGCGGTCGTACCGTGGGTAGCTACACTCGCCCATCGCATCAGGGTGGACGTAGTTTATGCTCGGCTGATTCGTTTGGGCGCGGTGCTTGCCGTACTCAATGCCATAGGTGGAGCGCTGTTCTTCGTTCGGGCCGGTTTTGTACCGGAAGGAAGTTGGTTGGCCGCTTCGTTTCGCGGTGAGTACGTCCTGTTGTTTTGCTACCTCATGGCCTTTGCACGCACGATTGGTTCGTCCAAGAAGACGCCGCTATCGCTCATCGCCTTGGCCATGGGCCTGCTCATGCCGCTACACAAACCGGTCCTATTTGCATTCATGATCGCGAATGTCGCACTGGTCGTGCTTGCCTTGAAGACCGGCCGGCGTTTCGGCAACGTGAAAATCGGCGGGACCCTACTCACAATTGTGCTGCTTGGCGGTGTGGGTCTTGTGGGTGTTGGTGGAGCGCTTTCATTGGGGCGCGGTTTCGGTAAAGAATACCTGCTGAATCGAATCTTCAAATACAATCAGAGCATGCGTGACCGCGACGTCAGCGGCGGTCGTATTGGCATGTGGACTGAGTGCCTCGAACGGTGGGTCGACAATCCCATCATTGGTCGCGGGATGGGAGACCGCCTGACGATCAAGAAAACGAAGGGGATCGCGATTCTTCCGATCCACAATCTCTACATTCAATTGCTCATGCAAATGGGGATCGTCGGATTATTGCCGATCATCGCCGTCGCGGTCATCTGGCTCACACGCTCACTTGGCACACTATCTTGGGAAACCAGCTTGGAACGCTATTGGCCGCGACTGGGTGCTGCCGCCTACATTCTGACGATTCTCGCGGGAAGCTCCGTCGGCGATGTCCTCGCGATCAAATGTATTGCCATCCTTTCGTGGATGGTTGTTGCGATTGAATCCGTTGCCTACAGCCGCGTGATGTGGGAAAATAACCGGTAGGCGACGTGATTCCACTACGGTGGCTTCGTGCGACGCGAATTCCGCACTTCGTTTTGTGTTGCGATAGATTGACTCCACATGTCTCGATGGCAATACCACCTCGCTGATCTGGTCAAAGGTCTGCCGGCAATGAGTCCGCTCGCGGCGCTGCTCGCGGTGCGCCGGCCTCGCGGGCTGCCCGTGTTTGTTGCGTCGGTGCGGCGCGACTATGTCGCCGCAATGGGACGCCGGATCCCTGCGCGGATGCCGGTGGAAGAATTCGGTCGTGACCAAGTGGTGAGCGTACGCATTGGCGAAAACGGTCAGCACGGCAGCATGGTGCATCTGTTGCTGATGTCGATGGTCGCCATGTTGAAGCCGCGCCGCGTATTCGAGATCGGCACGCATACCGGCGGAACGACCGCGCTCGTCGCGATGAACACGTCGCAGGACACGGAGATATTCACGCTCGACCTTTCGCCTGACGAGACGTTGCCGGAAGGTGTAACCGACCTCGAACACATCGCCCGGGCACGTGAGGCGTTGGGCAAAGCGTTCCGCAACACGGAGTGGGAAGGCGAGAAGATCCAGCAACTGCTGGGCAACAGCAAGACGTTCGACTTCTCGCCGTATCACGACAGCATCGACTTTGTGATCGTCGACGCGTCACACTCGCACGAATTCGTGTTCAACGACAGCATGCGCGCCTTTCGCATGATCCGACCCGGTGGTGTGATTCTTTGGCACGACTACGAGTCGATGCGCAGCGAGTATGGCGTGACGAAGTTCTGTAATCGCCTGCGTCACCACTACGGCTTCCCGGTGTTTCGCCTGGGCGCGCACGGCGACGACACGCGCTACGCGTGGATGCGCGTCGACGCCGCGACGTGCGAGAAGGTCAAGCGTATCGCCGCAAATCCGGCGTCGTTCTAGCGCTTTCCCGGTCGCAACACTTACACGAATTAGAGTAGTTCCCACACATGTCATTCGTAACAGGCATTGCCAGGCAACTCTACCGCACGTACAGCGTCAGCATTCGCGCGTGGGACACGTGCATCGGACGCACAAAGCTCAAGGTATTCGGGCGCGCGCGTGTCGGCGATGACGTGCGCATTTCCGGTCAAATCTGCGTCAAGGTGAGCCCGGGCGGGAAGCTGCTGATCGGCAACAAGGTGCGTTTTGTTTCGGGTTTTCGCTTCAACCCGGTCGGCCACGATTCGAAGAACGCACTCTTCGTGGGCCCGGAGGGCACGCTCGATATTCACGAGTCCGCCGGCCTGTCCTCAACGACAATCGTCGCGCGCAAGTCCGTGGTCATTGGCGAGGGGACGTTCATCGGCGGCGGCGCGAGAATCTACGACAACGACTTCCACAGCCTGGACCCGGCAATTCGTGTACACGGCAAGGATGACCAAGTGGGCATCAGACCCGTCACGATTGGACGCGAGTGCTTCATCGGTGGATATGCCATCATCCTCAAAGGCGTAACGATTGGAGATCGTTCCATCGTCGGTGCGGGCTCGGTTGTTTCGCGCAGCATTCCACCGGATCAGATTTGGGCGGGCAATCCCGCGGTGTTTGTTCGCGACCTCTTTCCCGACAAGGCTTCGGCAAGCTGAAATGCCTGGCGCGAAACGCCGCATCCTGTACATTCACCATGGCAGCGGCACCGGCGGCGCGCCACTCAGTCTGTGTTTTCTGATTCGCGAGCTCGACCCGGGGATTTACGAACCGCTCACCTGCTGTCATCCCGACGAGGCCTCCGCGCTCGACTGCTTCCGTCGCTTCGGGCACGAGCCGGTGACTTGGCGACTCGTGCGCTTCCTGCACAGCGCGGCCGGTTGGTGGAAACCCCATGTACCGCTCGACTATGTGATGTTCTCGCGTTGGGCGCGCGAGTATCGCAGGAGTTGCAAAGCGCTTGCCGCCCTGTTGGCCGAAACCAAACCGGACTTGGTACACCTGAACTCGCTGACGTTGCTCCCTTACGCCAAGGTGATCAAGCAACTGGGCACGCGCGTCGTGGTACACGTTCGTGAACCGGCGAGCAGCGGGAGCATCGGGCTGCGGCGTGCGTGGTTGCGACACATTGCGCGACATTACGTCGACGCGATCGTCTACATCTGCCAGGACAACCGCGACCGCTTGACGGGCAAGGATCCTGTTGGGCGCATCGTTTACAACTTTGTGGACTTCGCCGAGTTCGACCGCGGCATGGATCGCGACGCGGCACGTGCGAAGTTCAACGTACCCCCGGATGCTGCCGTCATCCTCTTCTCCGGTGGTTCGTCGTCGGGCATCAAGGGTGTCGTGCCGCTCCTGCACGCGATCGCGAAGGTGCGCGACGCGGGCGAGCGCCTCGTCTGCCTCATGCCCGGCACCAAGTCGCCGCCGCCACGATCAACCGGCAAGCTCCGCAGCCTGCTGCGCGGCAAGCTCGTCGACCAGGAGGTTGAAGAAACCATCAAGACGCTGCGGCTGGAATCGACAGTCGTGCGTACCGTATTCAGCCACGAGATGCCCAGCTACTATGCCGCGTGCGACGTGGTCGCGGTCCCATTTACAAAACCGCACTTCGCCCGCGCGGTCATAGAAGCCGGCGCCATGGCGAAGCCGGTCGTGGCTTCGCGGATTGGCGGCGTCACGGAAGTTGTGGATGAGGGAAACACCGGCTTGCTTGTGCAACCTGGGGACGCCGACCAGCTTGCCGACGCGTTGCTCCGCGTCCTGCGGGACAGGGAACTCGCAAACCGTCTTGGCGAAGGCGGATACGCGCAGGCAGAACGCATGTTCGAAGCCAAGGCGAACGCCAGGGCCACCGTGGCGGTCTATGATGAAATCTTCAATCACACGGACAAGCGCGTAGCGGCGTCATGACCATGAAGATTTCACTCATCTTCGGAACGCGCCCCGAAGCGGTCAAGCTGTGTCCGCTGGTGCGCGCGTTGCAAGCGCACGACGCCTTTTCGCCACACGTGTGCGTCACCGGGCAGCATCGCGCGATGCTCGAACAGGTGCTCGACGCGTTCGACGTTTCGCCTGACGTCGATCTTGCGCTGATGCAGCCCGACCAAACGCTCGCGGAGTTTTCGGCGCGTGCGATCCGTTCGATTGACGCGTACCTCACCGCTCACAAGCCCGATTGGGTCGTCGTGCAGGGCGACACCACGACCGTGTTCTGCGCGGCGCTGGCGGCCTACTATCGACGGATTCGCGTTGCGCACGTGGAGGCTGGGCTGCGCACCGGGAACAAATTCTCGCCGTTTCCCGAAGAAGCGAACCGCGTGCTCGCGACGCACCTCAGCGACCTGCACTTTGCGCCGACTGAACGCGCGCGGTGCAACCTGTTGCGCGAAGGCGTCGCCGATGAGCGCATTCACGTCACGGGCAACACTGTGATTGACGCGCTGCACATCGCGCGCGATCGTGTACGGCGCGAGGCGCCAAGTGTCTCCGCGCTACCGGCGGACATTCAACCGGGCACGAACGGAAAGCGCGTTGTCCTGATCACCGG
This sequence comes from Phycisphaerales bacterium, assembly GCA_020639095.1. Taxonomy (GTDB): domain Bacteria; phylum Planctomycetota; class Phycisphaerae; order UBA1845; family UBA1845; genus JACKHG01. The sequence continues at coordinate 85,127 of JACKHH010000002.1, forward strand.
GCATCGCCGCGAGAGTTTCGGCGCGGGCTTCGAGTCGATCTGCACAGCCATTCGCTCGCTGGCGACGAAGCACAGCGACTGCGCGTTCGTCTATCCCGTACATCTGAATCCAAACGTCCGCGAGCCGGTCTTCCGCCTGCTCGGCGACGCCGCCAACATCCACCTCACCGAGCCGCTCGATTACTTACCGTTCGTGGCCATGATGGATCGCGCGACGCTGATCCTCACCGACTCCGGCGGCGTACAGGAAGAAGCGCCCAGCCTGGGCAAGCCGGTGCTGGTGATGCGCGACACCACCGAACGCCCCGAAGGCGTCGATGCCGGGACAGTCAAGCTCGTCGGCACCGATGCCGATCGCATCGTATCCGAGGTGGGCCGCCTGCTGACCGACAGCAAGACGTATTCAATCATGGCGCAAGCGGTCAATCCCTACGGCGACGGACGCGCCTGCGAACGCATTGTGAATGTACTCGCGGCTGAACTGACCGCGAACTGCACCTGTTGATCTTGAACCTGCATGGCCAACCACGAGAAGTACTTCGATACTGCACACCTGGCGAAGGACCTCAAGACCCGCAGCCTCAAGGGCGGGTCTGCGACGATGCTGGGCCAGGGCCTCAAGTTCGTACTCACCACAGCGTCGACTATCGTGCTCGCCCGCATGCTGGCGCCCGCGGACTTCGGTTTGGTCGCGATGGTCATCGCGCTGACGCAGTTCGCCCTGCAATTCCGCGATCTCGGGCTTTCCACAGCGACGATTCAACGCGATCACATCAATCACGGACAAGTCAGCACGCTGTTCTGGATCAACACCGGCGTCGGTGTATTGTTCACGATTCTCACGATCGCTGCCGCTCCGCTCATCGCCGCGTTCTACAAAGACCCTCGACTGACGAGCGTAGCCATTGCACTCTCACCAATGTTCTTGCTCTCGGGTCTCTCGGTGCAACATCAAGCACTGCTGCGCCGGCAGATGCGCTTCGGCGTGTTGGCAATCTTCGATGTGCTCTCTATTGCCTTCGGATTCATCGTGGCGGTGTCGGTCGCATGGGCGGATAAGGGCTATTGGGCGTTGGTCGCGGCGCGAGTATCAACACCACTTGCGTTCTTGGTTGGCGTGTGGATCGCGTGCAGTTGGCGTCCCTCAAGTCCGGTGCGTGGATCGGGTGTGCGTTCAATGCTGTCATTTGGTGGGAACATTACGGCGTTCAATACGTTGAATTATTTCTCGCGCAACCTGGACAGTGTACTCATCGGCAGGACGCTCGGTGCCGCAATCCTCGGCTTGTATGACAAGGCATACAGTTTGTTGGTGATGCCCATCACGAACATTCGCGCGCCCGTGAACGCCGTCGCGATACCGACGCTGGCCAGGCTTCAGGGCGAACCTGAACGCTACCGGCGTTACTACTGCAAGATCGTGGCGTTAATTGGTTTCCTCTCAATGCCGCTCATGGCGCTATGTTTTGCGTCCGCCGACGCGTTGGTGATTGCGCTGCTGGGGAAGGATTGGGCGGGCGCCGCCGACTTTATTCGCATTCTCGCCTTCGTCGGATTCCTTCAGCCTGTGGTCAGCACCAACGGCGCGGTCTATGTGTCGTGCGGACGTGCGGATCGCATGCTTCGATGGGGCATGTGGAACAGCAGCGTCACGGTCGCGTGCTTCTTCGTCGGCCTGCACTGGGGGGCGAAGGGCGTCGCGTACGGCTACGTCGTGGCAACGTATATCATGCTCTGGCCGACACTGTGGCACGCGTTTGCGACAACGTCAGTGCGCATCCGAGATTTTCTTGAGGCAATCTGGCGGCCTGCAATCGCTAGTCTGATCACAGGCGCTGTGATCATTCTACTGCGACCACGATTCAGCCACAGCACGGAACTCGCACAGTTTGTGGCGTGCTGCGGGCTCGCCGCTAGTGCATATCTCCTTGCATGGTTGCTCATACCAGGTGGCCGAGTGCATCTTCGCGAGTTGATCAGCTATGCCCGCATGGTGTTGGCGCGAAGCCCATCCCCGAACGCGACCGAAACAAAGCCGGCGTAATTCGACTCCTGAGGATTGACCAAAGCACAATGTCCGCATTGACACGTAGGTACAACGAACAACATCAGATCAAGCAGATGATATCGGCATTGCACCTGATGCCAGAGGCGACAATCCTGGACGTGGGTTGCGGGTATGGCCGCAACCTGCGATTGCTTCGCGAGATCGGGTTGCAGGCGACCGGTGTCGATGTGAACGAGGATGCCGTAGCGGCAAACCGTGCAGACGGCTTCGACTGCATCAGCATTCGCGAATTTGAGAAATCATCGACGCAGTATGATTTCATGGTATTTTCGCACATCATCGAACACTTTACGCCCTCGAATCTGCTCGCGTTCATGGACAACTATCTGTCGCGGCTCAAGACGGGCGGACACCTGCTCATCGCCACGCCGCTTATGAGTCCTCGGTTCTACGACGATTTCGACCACGTTCGCCCGTATCCACCCTACGCAATTGATATGATGTTCACGCGCGAGCGTGGACAGACGCAGTACGCGTCGCGCCACAAGCTTGAGGGGGTCGACATCCGCGTGCGTCGACGTCCGATTCGGCTATCACCGTCTCGTTTGCACTACCTCCAGCAGCATCACAACCTCTTGTACAAGTTGATCGTGAACGCGCTACCCGGTGCGTACAAGTGGAGTTGCGGACTTCTTGGCTGGACCGACGGGTGGATGGGCATCTACCGCAACCTGGGGCTGCGCAATGACGCCGCGAATGATTCAGCATGAGCGCCTCTGCATTCGATCTCACGATATTGATCGCCACCCACAACCGGGCTCGCGTGCTTGACGATACGTTGAAGAACTTCACACGTCTGGATCGAAATGGACTTGAGGTTTGCTTCGTTGTCATTGACAACAACAGCAATGACGACACAAGACAGATTGTTGAGCGCTACACGAACGCACTTCCGCTGCGTTACCTTTTCGAGCCGCGCGCGGGCAAGAACTTCGCACTCAACAAAGCGCTCGACGAGGTTGCACTTGGCGACATCGTTGCGTTCACCGACGACGATGTGAACCCCGACGCGAACTGGCTGCACGCGGTGGTAGAAGCTGCGCGACATCATCCGGAGTACGATCTGTTTGGCGGCCCCCTCCGGGTGGAATTGCCGCCGAGCGCACCAGTCTGGGCGCATGACCCGAAGGTGCAGCGTTTCACATATGCACTCCACGGTCTCGGCGACAAGGAGTGTGCCTACCCGACTGAGCGCGCGTACCCGTGTGGGGCCAACCTTTGGATGCGCCGCAGCTTGTTCGATGGGGGCAGACGGTTCGACACCAGCATCGGACCACGGCCGGGGCGGCGGTTCATGGGCTCCGAGACCACGCTCTTGCGGCAACTGACGGCGGAGGGACGCGGCATCCTGTATGTGCCGTCGGCGGTCGTTGGACACTGCATTCAGGACGATGCGCTGACGGTCGCATACGTTCGCGAGCGCGCGCGGCGCCGTGGCAAGAGCGCCCCGCACGCGACCGGACATTTCGTCCACAATGATCTTCACGCGCGCAACCGCACGCTCTGGACGTTCGTCCGCTACGTTTCCATCATGCGTTGGTGCTTTCGTCTGCTGTTCGCGAAACTGTCCTTATCGCCGACGCGACGCGTTGCACGAAGCATCGCACCCTGGAACGGGATGGCTGCCGACATCGAATGCCTGCGGCTCGCCGCGATGACAACCGATGAAATGCGGGCCGATCGTTGCGCACCGGAGATTGCCGAAAATCCCCCGACCGGAACCAACCGCGCACAATGAACATCGTCATCACTGGTCATTTCGGATTCCCGACCGGATCAGCGGCTGCGTCACGTATTCGGCATCTCGCGCGCGGGCTCGTCGAACTAGGGCATCAGGTCTCGGTAATTGTGATGTCGCCGTCCATCATCGAACAAGGCGACGACGCGTGCGACGGGTGGAGCCGCCATGCCGGGATTCGCTATCGCAACGCGCGCGCGTATCTGCCTGGGGCTGCACGTCCGTCCCGCTTGCGGCGAATGGTGGGCCTCGTCTCCGACATGCGTTCCGACGCGCGCCGCGTGTGCGCGACGCTTGAGACGATGCGCGCTTCGGGCGGCGTTGACGCGGTCATTGGCTACAGTCTTTACGCCTTCGGGATGAACCAGATTCTGCGTTATTGCAGGTCAGCCGGTATCCCATTTGTGGCGGACGTCGTCGAATGGGTGGGGCCCGACTCCTTCGCCGGCGGCAAGTGCAATCCGCTCTACTGGGACAGCGAGCGAGCGATCCGCCGCCTGCTACCAAAGTGCGACGGCATCATCGCGATTTCCAGCTACCTCGAACGTTACTTCCAGTCGAAGGGCCTACCAACGGTGCGCGTCCCGGCAATCATCGATCTTGCCGAGGCACCGGAGCCGGCAGGTGCGCCCGCGCGACCGCGCACGGGGCGCTACGTGCTCACCTACTTGGGCAATATGGTCGAGCGCGACGGACCGATGCTGATGATCGACGCTATCCGACAGGCGGTGCAGGCGGGCTGCAATGTGCAGTTCAACGTGGTCGGCGGAACGGAACGCGTCCCCGAGGCACAGCGTGCGAAAGCGGCGGCAGAGGCTGACGCGACGATTCGCGATCGCGTAAGGTTTTGGGGACGCGTCTCCGACGAGGCGGTACGCGATCATCTCACGGGCAGCGACGCGCTCATCTTCACGCGAACGAGTGGACGCGCGAGCAGTGCGGCCTTTCCCACGCGATTGCCGGAATACCTGGTGACCGGCAAACCGGTTATCGCCAGCGGCGTTAGCGACATCGGCGAATACCTCCGCGAAGGCGTTGAAGCGCTGGTCATCAAACCGGACAGTTCGACGGCTCTTGCAGATGCGATCGCGAAGCTCGTCGCGTCACCCGACGGCGGCAAGTCGATCGGAGAGGCTGGCCGGCGCAAATGCGCGGAATGCTTCGACTACGCCAAGCGCGCCGCGGAAGTCGAAGGCTTCCTGAGCAAACTTGCGGGCTGCGCGACTCCGGCACACGGCGAACGGAAGGTTGCCGTCTGAGAACGGCAATTGATACGGATTTCATTCTAGTTGTGAAGTTGATTTGTGATGTGCGGTATTTGCGGACTCGTTGATTTCTCAGGCACGCCGCCGACTGAAGACACGTTGCGCGCCATGGTTGCAACGCTGCGCCATCGCGGGCCGGACGATGAAGGCTTCCACGTGTCGGGCCCGGTAGGATTGGGGCAGACGCGCCTGAGCATTGTTGACCTGTCCGCCGCGGGTCACCAACCGATGTTCTCTGACGACGGGCGGGTCGTGCTCGTCTTCAATGGGGAAATCTACAACTTTGAGGTGCTCCGCGACCGGCTCAAATCCGAGGGCGCGGTCTTCCACAGTCGCTGCGATACCGAAGTCGTCTTGCAGGCGTACATTCACTGGGGTGAAGCCGCGTTCGCGCAACTCGATGGCATGTTCGCGATCGCTTTGTGGGACGGACCGCGGCAGGAACTGCACCTGGCCCGCGATCGTTTCGGCATCAAACCGCTCTACGTCGCGCGACTCGCGTCGGGAATTGTCTTTGGATCGGAAATGAAGGCGCTACTCGCGTCGCAGCGCATCGACCGATCACTGAACTGGCATGCGTTGCACGAGTACCTCTACTATGGCAACCCGCTCGGCGAGAACACGCACTTCGCGGGCATCAAGCGATTGCTCGCCGGCCACCGGCTCAAACTGACCGCGCGCGGCGCCGAGACCAAGGCGTACTGGTCGATTGCGGACGTTCCTCCGAACAATGACTCCATCGATGTCGCGACTGAGCAGATTCGTAACCGACTTCGCCAAGCCGTTCGCGATCACCTGATCGGCGACGTGCCCATTGGGGTTTTCCTGAGCGGCGGAATTGACTCCTCAGCCATGACCGCCCTGGCAAGTCAGGAGTACGCCGGGCGAATCAAGACGTACAGCGTGGGCTTTGACTTCGACAAAGGCGTGAACGAACTTGACAAAGCCCGTTCGGTGGCGGAGCAATTCGGCACTGAGCACGAGGAACTGCACCTCAAGGGCGGCGAGATGGGCGACGTCATCGAACGACTCGTACGCTGCCACGACGAACCCTTCGCCGATGCCGCGAACATTCCACTTTACCTGCTCTGCGAACAACTCGGCGGATCGATCAAAGTGATCCTTCAGGGCGACGGCGGGGACGAGATCTTCGCGGGTTATCGCCGCTACAACGTGTTGAGTCACGAGCGGTTCTGGCGCGCGTGGGCTGCGGTATCGCAGTTGCTGCCGGCACAAGCACGCGGTGGCGTGCGTTACGATCGCATGATGCGGTTTCTGCGCGCGATGGGTCAGCGCGATCCCGCGCTGCGCTACGCGTGGCTCATGACAATGGAACCGTGCTTCGCCCCGCCGACAAACCTGCTGACGCCCGACGCGCGTCAACAATTGTTGGCGCACGATCCGTTCGCGCGCTACCGCGAAGTCCATGCCGGCGTGGCGCAACACGACGCGGTTCAACGCGCGCTCTACACGGATTGCCAAGTCCTACTGCCGGACACCTTTCTTGAGAAGGTCGATCGTTCGACGATGGCGCACAGCGTCGAGATCCGCGTGCCCATGCTCGACAACAACCTGACGAGCTATGTGATGGGCTTGCGGTCGGACGTTAAGGTTCGCAACCGCGAGAAGAAGTGGATTCTGCGTAAGGCATTGCGCGGTATTGTGCCCGATTCGATTCTCGATGGCGCGAAGATTGGCTTTGGTGTGCCGTACGCGTACTGGCTGCGTACGTCACTCGCAGGCTTTCTCCGCAGCGTCGTTTTGGACAGCGCCTTCACCGAATGGGGCATTGTCGACAAGCCGAAGCTCGAACGGGCGATCGATGATCACGTGCGCGGTGATCGCGACCATGGATTCATGCTTTACAAGCTGTTGAACCTCGGACTTTGGTATCACACATACTTGTGCACTGATTCACGAGTCGCCGTCTAGCAGCGTCATCACCAACCGAAGCCTCGTGTCAAGCACTGCAACAAGCAACAACGCCGTGCAGTCCCTCGACCTGGCCAATGCGCGTTTGGCCATTTGCGGGATAATCCCTCCGCCCTATGGCGGAGTAGGAATGACCCTGCAACGGCTGATTCCCTACCTGGATCAGGAGGGCTTGGACTATGTGGTGTACAACACAGGCCGAAGCACCACCAACCATCCACGGATCGTGGACATCGGTTGGTCCCTGAAATGGATGTTGCGCATGCTGCTGTCGTCACGGCACCAAGTGATGCAGGTCAGCACTAGTCGCTGGCAGGTTCGGTTTTTCGGTGCCTTGGTATCCGCCCTTCGAGGCACTCGGCTGATCGTATACGCGCGAGGTTATAGCCTGCCAGACAGCTACTTCCAAGGTGGCGTGGTCAAGCGACGCCTGGTGCGTTGGGCGCTTCGGCGCGCAGAGCGCGTGTTTGCCCCCAATCCCGACCTTGCTGAACGCATCGCTTCGATCGGATTCGACGCCAAGCGAATCGACATCATCCCACCGTTCATTCCGCCGGCGACGGATGCGGTCGCAACGGAGATTCCTGTTGAGGTGCAGCGTTTCTGCGAAGGCAAGGGCCCATTCCTTGTCGCCAATGGCGCATACGTCCTGGTTAATGATCAGGATGTCTACGGTCTGCGTGCGCTGGCGCAGCTTGTGAGAGAGTTGCTTCCGCGCTTTCCACGGCTTGCGGTTGTGGTATACATGCGCGCCGGTGCCCACCGCGAAATGTCCGAGTTCGCGGATCTGATCGCGGAGGTCCATGAGTCACCTCTCCGTGACCACCTCTTGCTGTACGACAGTACGGGCGAATTCTTTCCGGTGCTTGCGATTGCGGATGTCTTTCTGCGTCCCACGACGACCGACGGCGATGCCAATTCGATTCGCGAGGCGTTACACGTTGGTGTACCCGTCGTCGCCAGCGACGTAATCCCGCGTCCAGAGGGCTGTCGCACGTATCCAGCCAACACACCGGATGCATTGCGTACCACGGTCGAGTCCGTCCTCGACGACCTCGCTGCGGAACGCGCCAAAGCGGCCGCCGCACCGAAATACAACGCGGCGGAGGTACTCCTGCCGATCTATCGAGAGTTGGCGGCAGGAAAGTAACACCCGCGGACGGCATTTTCGCGATCAGGTAAATCATGGGAAGACTATTCGACGTTTACGCCAAGATGCCGGTGGTGCTGCAGAACGCAGCCTGCTCAATCGCAGGCATCAATATGCGGCTAACAAGGCACAATCGGACATTCAAAGATGCTTTGGCCTTCCTTGAGGAATCGCAATGGTGGTCGCGAGCGGATCAAGACGCGCATCAGGATGAGCTCCTTCGTCAGACCATCAAACACGCATTCGATACCGTGCCCTACTACCGCGAAGTGTTCGACAATCTGAAGCTCCATCCCGACGACATCCGCACGTCCGCCGACCTCACGAAGTTGCCCATTCTCGATAAGCAGACGGTGCGCGACCGTGCGAGTGATCTCTGTTCGCGCGGGTGGCCCGCCAAACGATGCGTCAAGACAGTCACGGGCGGCACGACGGGAAAAGCATTGGCGCTTGTGCAGGATAGCGACTCCATGCCCTGGCAATGGGCGACGCAATGGCGCCACCGGCGGCGTTTCGGTTGCGACTTCGGCGATCCGTTCGTCGTCTTCGCCGGACGAAGTGTCGTCCCACTCAGCAATATGAACCCGCCGATATGGCGGCGCAACCTCCCAATGCACCAGACATACGTGTCACTGCACCATATGACCAAGCAGAATATGCCTGCGCTGGCGGCGTATCTTCAGCGCCGCAAAGTGGCGTACTACGCAGGCTATCCCTCAGGATTGTACCTGCTTGCATGCTATATGCTCGATCACGACATCAAACTGCCGCATCCTCCACGCATCACCTATACCGGAGCCGAGACGTTGCTCCCTCACCAGCGTCACGTCATCGGCCAGGCCTTTGGAACCGACGTGGGTGATCACTACGGAGCGACCGAAGTCTGCGTGTTCGTCTCGGAATGCGAGAAGCATCTGTACCACGTGGACCCGGAATTCGCCGTGACTGAATTCCTTGAAATGGACGGCATGCCCAACAATGTACGCCGGATTATCGGCACGACGCTCCACAACCCAGCCATGCCCTTGATTCGCTACGACATTGGTGATATCGCGACTCTGTCCGACAAGACGTGTTCATGCGGGCGACAATCGCGAACCGTAGAGATGATTGACGGGCGTATCGAGTCCTACATCATCACACCCGATGGACGACAGATGGGGCGACTGGATTTCCTCTTCAAGAAATCCGGGAAGATCGATGAGGCGCAACTCATTCAGGATCATCCTGATCATGTAACCGTCAGGCTCGTGATCGGTAAGAGCTACGCGGCACGTGATGAAGAACATTTGCTCAGCGAGATGCGGCAATATCTCGGCGACGTCATTCGCATTGATATTGAACACGTCGACGAAATCCCCCGCGAAGCCAACGGCAAGTTTCGCCAGATCGTTTCGCACGTGTTCCGCGATCACCACCGCCAAGTACCAGCTGCGGATGCATCAGCCGGTCATTCTCCAGCGCGATGACACAAGAACCATGAAACAAGTTCTGCAAAATCTCAACTCCGGTACCGTTGAACTGGTCGAGGTCCCTTGCCCGTTGGTGCGGCGCGGGCACCTGCTGATTCAGTCGCGTGCTTCACTTGTCTCGGCGGGCACCGAACGCATGCTCGTCGAGTTCGGCAAGAGCAGCCTGCTCGCCAAAGCTCGATCGCAACCTGACAAAGTGCAGCAGGTGCTCGACAAGATGAAAACCGAAGGTGTGCTGCCCACGTTGAAGGCGGTGTTCGCCCGCCTCGACGAACCGCTGCCTTTGGGATATTGCAATGCCGGCGTCGTCGTGGAAGTCGGCGAGGGCGTCACGGACTTCGCAGTTGGCGATCGCGTGGTGAGCAACGGGCCGCACGCGGAAATGGTCTGCGTCCCGCAAAACCTCTGCGCGAAGATTCCCGATGGCGTGACCGATGAAGCCGCGGCGTTCACCGTGCTCGGCGCCATCGGGTTGCAGGGCATTCGGCTCATCGAGCCCACCTTTGGGGAAACCATTGTCGTCACCGGGCTGGGCTTGATCGGCCTGCTTACGGTACAAATGCTGCTCGCCAACGGCTGTCGTGTGCTGGGTATCGATGTGAATCCGCAGCGCCTCGAACTGGCGCGCCAACTCGGCGCTGAAGTCGTCGATCTGCCCGCGGGCGCTGATCCAGTCGCATCGGCCATGGCCTACTCGCGAGGCCGGGGCGTGGATGGGGTCATCATCACGGCATCAGCAAAGGACAACAGCATCGTCCACCAAGCCGCGCAGATGTGTCGCAAACGCGGGCGCATCGTGCTCGTCGGCGTCGTAGGCCTGGAACTGAACCGCAGCGACTTCTACCGCAAGGAACTGAGCTTCCAGGTGTCGTGCTCCTATGGCCCGGGGCGCTACGACGCAACATACGAAGAACGCGGACAGGATTACCCGCTCGGATTCGTACGCTGGACGGAGCAGCGCAACTTCGAAGCGATCCTTGATGCGCTCGCGACCGGCAAGCTCGACACCACCCCGCTGGTCAGCACGCGGATCGAGCATCAGCGGGCAGCCGATGGCTATCGCACGCTGACCAGCGATTCGTCCGCACTCGGCATCGTGCTCAACTATCCTGAGGTCGCGGCACCCCGTGAACGCACGGTCTTGCTGAACGCGAAAGCGGCGCGCAAAACACGATCAGCCGGCCGTGTTCGCGTCGGCGTGATCGGCGCGGGCAACTTCGCGCGCATGACTTTGCTGCCCGTGCTCAAGCGCTGCCCGGTCGTCCTGCGAACAATCGCCAGTTCGGGCGGCGTGACCGGCGCACACTCCGGCGCGAAGTTCGGGTTCGAGCGCGTCACCAGCGACTACAAGGAAATCATCGAGGACCCCGCGATTGAACTCGTCGTGATCCTCACGCGTCACGACCTGCACGCGCCGATGGTGCTCGAAGCACTGGAAGCCGGTAAGCACATCGCGGTCGAAAAACCCCTCTGCCTCAACGAGGAAGAGCTGGAGCGCATTCGCACCGCCTACGCATCGGCTGGCTCGCGACAAATGCTCGTCGGTTTCAATCGCAGCTTCGCCCCGCACGTGCGCAAGATGCAATCGCTGCTCGTCGGCAGAACCCAACCGCTGACCATGAGCATGATGGTCAATGCCGGGGTCTCCCCCGCGGACTCGTGGGTACACGACCCGAAAGTGGGCGGCGGCAGAATCATCGGCGAGGGGTGCCACTGGATCGATCTGATGTCGGTGCTCGCCGGCGCGCCGGTCACACGCGTATACGCTGTCACCATCGGCGAGTCTGCCGGTCTCGACGTACGCGACGACAAGACGAGTATCACGCTCGAATTCGCGGACGGATCGATCGGCACGCTGCACTACTTCGGCAACGGCTCGAAGGCGTATCCCAAGGAAACACTCGAAGTCTTCGCGGACGGCAAGGTGCTGCGACTCGACAACTTCCGCGTGCTCAAGGGCTACGGCTGGCCGAATTTCAAGCACATGAAAACACCGAGCATCGACAAGGGCCACCTCGCGGAGTTCGAGAACCTGGTTAACGCAATCACCAACGGCGGACCGGAAGTCATGCCGTTCTCACGAATCACCAACGTAATGGAAGCGACCTTCGCAGCCGTCAAGTCCGGCGCCACCTGCGAACCGATCGTCCTCGACGCGTCGCGCGATCAACCCGACGCCGCAAACGCATGAGCGAATGGACGCTGACCCCGCAACGCTGCATGCTAAGCGTCTTGCGGAATTCCTGAAGGAATGTGTGAACGCGCGGCGCGGTACTAACCGTGCCACCCAGTGAACTGTGGTCCGTCGACTCGCCATCCTGGGATCGTATCCGCCACCATACACCGGTGTAACCACGCACATTGAACGACTTTGCCGGCTGCTTGACGAACGCTCGATCGACTACATCGTCTACAATGCGACATCGCCTGCTCACGACGGCAAGCGCGTCGTCTCGGTGCAGGACGGACGGCAATCGTGGTTCTTGAAGTATGCCCTGCGCGGCAAGGAACGCGCCGCACTGCTATTCTCGGATCGTCTGGTGACGTGGGTGCTCGGCGCGTTCATGGTGACACTGCGTGGCAAGCGCGTGATCTTGCGACTGCGCAACGTTGCCCTGGAAAACTATCTCGCGTCCTCGTGGATCCGTCGAAAGCTATGCACGTTCGCCGTGCGTCGCATGTGGCGGATCGTCTGCGTGAATCGGGGCTTGCTCGAGATCGCTGCGGGTGTCGGCGTGCCACGTGAAAGGCTGCTCTGGTGCCCGGGCTTCCTGCCGCCCGCACCGGACGCGACCGATCGCGCCGGCGTCGATGACACCGTCTGGAAGTTTGTGGCAGACCGCAGCCCGGTCATCGCAGCCAACGGCAAGGTGAACGTACATCGTGGCGAGGATATGTACGGACTCGATCACCTTGTCGAACTCGCCAGCAGACTCTCCGACGATTATCCGAACTTGGGAATCGTCATCTGCTTCTGGGATCATCTGCCCAAGGATGAGGACGCACTTCAGGCATTGCGGAATCGTGCAGCCGAGTTGGGCGTTGCGGATCGAATCCTGTTCCAAACGAAACCGGGACGCCTGATGCCCGTTCTCGCCGAAGCCGATCTCTTCGTTCGCCCGACGAACACCGATGGCGACGCGAACTCGATTCGCGAAGCACTTTATCTCGGCGTGCCTACTATCGCGAGCGACGTGGTCGAACGACCGGATGGCACTGTCTTGTTTCCGACGCGCGACCTGGATGCGTTCGAGTCAGCCGTTCGCAAATCGCTGGCGAATACGTCAGCAACCGGCACGCGCCGACCCGAAGCAAAACATGGTGGCTTTGAGCACGTAGATCGTTACCTTAACCTGCTGGCGGAAGCTATTGGCGATGCGCCGGCAGCACCTGCAAACACCCAGCAATCGACACCTGTAGCATGAAGCAGATCCTCCAACATTTGAATACCGGCGAAGTCGAGGTGGCAGACATCCCTTGCCCGCTCGTCCGGCCTGGGCACCTCCTGATTCAAACTCGAGCGAGTCTGATTTCCGCGGGCACCGAACGCATGCTCGTCGAGTTTGGCAAGGGCAGCTTGATTGCAAAGGCACGCGCCCAGCCCGAAAAAGTGCGGCAAGTGCTCGATAAGATCCGCACCGATGGATTGCTGCCGACGCTCGAAGTTGTCTTCAGCCGGTTGGCGGAACCACTACCGCTTGGCTACTGCAACGCTGGCGTCGTGCTCGAAGTCGGCGAAGGCGTGACGGGATTCGCCAAGGGTGATCGCGTCGTCAGCAACGGTTCGCACGCAGAAATCGTGTGCGTGCCCGCGAATCTCAGCGCGAAAATTCCCGACAACGTCGACGACGAGTCGGCTGCCTTCACCGTGCTCGCCGCGATCGCATTGCACGGCGTCCGCTTGCTCCAACCGACGTACGGCGAGTGCTTTGTCGTCACCGGATTGGGATTGGTGGGTTTGCTTGCTGTGCAGTTCCTGCGCCGCCAGGGTTGTCGCGTGCTCGGCGTTGACTTCAACCCACAGCGCTGCGAACTCGCGCGCGAATTCGGCTGCGACGCGGTTGCGATTGGCGATGGCGCAGACCCGGTAGCGGCAGCAGAATCCTTCAGCCGGGGGCGCGGCGTGGATGGCGTGTTGCTGACCGCAGCCACCAAGAGCAGCGAACCGGCCCGCCAAGCAGCTAACATGTGCCGCAAACGCGGACGCATCGTATCAACGGGCGCGGTGGGTTTGGACCTCGAACGCGGCCCGCTCTATCAGAAGGAACTCAGCGTACAGGTCTCGTGCGCGTACGGCCCAGGACGCTACGATCCGGATTATGAGGAACGCAACCGCGACTATCCGCTTCCCTATGTGCGCTGGACGGTCGCGCGCAATCTTGAGGCGGTGCTCGACGGCATGGCGGTTGGCGACATCTCCGTCGCATCGATGATCTCGCATCGCTTTCCACAGACCAACGCAGCCCAGGCCTACGAGCATGTGGTCAATGATTCGGGCTCGCTGGGGATCGTGCTGTCCTACCCGGACGCACCGGCGCCGCGTGAAGCCTTCGTGCAAGTTTCGGCCGACGCGGCACCGAGCAGGGCGACGACACCGGTTGTCGGCGTGATCGGCGCGGGCAACTTCGCGAAGCTCGTGCTGCTGCCCGCGATTAAAGCAACGGGAGCAGGACTGAAGTGCATCGCCAGTGCCGGTGGCGTCACCGCGCAAACGGCTGCCCGCAAAATCGGCGCCGCGTCCGCAACCAGCGACTACCGCACAATACTCGATGACGATGAGATTAACACCGTCATCATCGCCACGCGTCATGATTCGCACGCCCGACTGGTGTGCGAAGCGCTGCGCGCCGGTAAGCACGTCTTCGTTGAGAAACCGCTCTGCATCACGCAGTCGGAATTGGCGGAAATCAAACAGGTTCGCGAAACGCACAACATCACCCAGCTCATGGTCGGGTTCAATCGGCGCTTCGCCCCGCACGCGCGCACCGTTCACAGAGCGCTTTCCGGAAGATCCAAGCCGGTGGCCATCACCATGCTCGTCAATGCCGGGCACGCACCGTCTGATTCGTGGCTGCACGATCCACTGCGTGGCGGCGGTCGCATCATCGGCGAGGGCTGCCACTGGATCGATCTCGCGCTTTACCTCGTGGGACACCGCATCATCGACTTGCAAGCAACAATGTTCGATAGCGTCGGGGAAATCTGCGACGACAAGATGAGTATCGGCCTGACATTCGCCGATGGCTCGATCGCAACACTGCACTACTGGGCCAACGGCCCCAAGTCGTTCCCCAAGGAGCGCATCGAGGTGTTCTGCGAGCAGCGCGCGCTGGTCATCGACAACTGGCGCAGAATTGTCGCCTACAATTGGCCTGGCGTACCAAAGTCCAAGTCGCGACAGGACAAGGGGCATCGCGCGGAAATCGCACAGTTCATGCAACGCGTCACCGACGGCGGTCCGCCGCTGATCCCAGTCGATGACTTGGTAATGGTAACCAGCGCTTCGATGGCTGCGGTCCAATCAGCCACGCAGCGCATGATCGTGCCACTCGGTACCGAAAACGAACAGACTCTGACAACAACAGCGACGGCGGTCTCGTGAATCCACTTCGTATGGGCTACTACATCATGCGTCACCTTGGCCCGCGAGTGGTCACGCTGCGCGCATCGATCTACCTTTCCAAGACGCTGGGGCTGACGCAGCGGCGCTTCGCCGAGCGCCCGTGGGCCACGATGCGCTTGCACGACATTCTGTGCGACGGCATCCCGTCGGACAAAATCGCGTACGCGGATTTCAAACGCAGCCAACCGGCGAAGTTTCTCTTTCCCCTGGGCGAACCGCCGCGCGTGCCCGCGTACATCCACAACGGCGTGCACGAACGCCAGCCGTCCTTCGCTGAACGTCTGAGACTGCTTGCGGAGGATCGCTGCGTTTACTTCTTCCGCATGCCATCGCCCACACCGGTCGACTGGAGCGTCAACGCGCTCGACAACCGAATGGCCGATCCCGAAGGCGACTGGTTCCGCATCCCGTCGTATCTCGAAACATCGGGCGACTTGCGCACGCTCTGGGAACCCGCACGTGCGGCATGGGCGATTGATCTCGCCCGCGCACCGGCGCATGGCTTCACCGGCGATGCCGGCGAGTTGTTCTGGCGCTGGGTCGATTCCTTCATGGATGCATGTCCACCCTACAAGACCGTGCAGTGGAAGTGCGGGCAGGAGAGCACGGTGCGGTTCATTGCGATCGTGTTGGGCTTTTGGAGCCTCGCCCATGACCGCTCAACAACGCCCAAGCGCTATACCCAGATTGCTAGGCTGGCGTGGGCGACAGGACATCGCATCTTCCACCACATCAACTACGCGATCTCCCAAAAGAACAACCACGCCACCTCCGAAGCGTGCGGGCTCATCCTGATCAGCCAGCTCTTTCCGGAGCTTGAAGGTGCAGCCAAGTGGGGACGACGCGGGCGCAAGGTGCTCGAACGCGAAGTGCTTCGCCAGGTGTATGCCGACGGTACGTACGTGCAGCAATCAATGAACTACCACCGCGTCATGCTGCAAGGCGCGCTGCTGTCGTTGCGCCTCGCGGAGATTGTCAACAATCCCTTCCCGCGTGCGGTGTACGACAAGCTCGCGGACGGCGCGGAGTTCCTTTTCCAGATGATGGACCCCGCGACCGGCAGGCTGCCCAACTACGGCAACAACGACGGTGCCTGGATGCTGCCGCTCAGCGAGTGCGACTTCACCGATTTTCGTCCGACGTTGCAGGCGGTGAGCTACCTTTGCCATCGTCGTCGCATGCTGCCGGCGGGCCCGTGGGATGAAGATATGCTCTGGCTGTTCGGGCCCGAGGCGGTCATGACAGAAGATGTACCGCCGCGCCGACCGGTATCGGCTGCCTTTGCCAACGGCGGATACTACACGCTGCGCCAGGGCGAAAGCTGGGCGATGACCCGCTGCCACACCTACCGCGATCGCGTCGCGCACAACGATGCGTTGCACGTCGATCTCTGGTGGCGCGGCCAGAACGTCTTGCAGGACTGCGGAACGTACCAGTATTACGTGCCCAATCGCCCGGACATCGAGGCCTATTTCAAGGAACCGACGGGCCAGAACACCGTTGAGATCGACGACGTGCCCGCGATCGAAAGCGTGTCGCGTTTCCTATTCTTGCCATGGACGCGCGCGGAAGTGATCGACCGCAACGTCGCGGGCGATGGCGCGATCTGGCTGACCGGCGAGCTGTATGACTACGATCGTCGCCCCTGGAGAGTGCTGCATCGCCGCACGACCATCGCATTATCGCCGACGCTTTGGATCATCGTCGATGACCTCATCGGAACGCGGAAGCACAACGCGTTGGTACGTTGGCACATGCTGGACGCACCGTACAAAATCAAGTCGGGCGGTGACTCGGTTCACCTTACCACGCCCAAGGGCGACGTGTATCTTGGGGTGACCATGCCGGCTGAGAAACTCTCGCGTTTTGAGGTCATCCGCGGGCGCAAGCAGGTGGGCGAGGTGCAGGGGTTCGCCGCGCCGTACTACGGTGAGTTGCAACCCATCCCCACCGTGGAGGCGGAGTATTCCGGACCGTTGCAGGCGCGCATGCTGACCTACCTGGGTTTGGGACAACCCGTATCGGTACGCCGGCCTCAGGATGATCGTGACGCGCAGCATTGGCGTTTCGCCACCCCGCTGGAGGTTCACGATCTCACGCTGGCGGGCCCCTTCCGACCGATCAAACGCGTCGTGCTGGACCATCAGGTGCGTGAAGCCACGAAGCGTCCAACATCTTCCCACACCGCGAAAGGCGGCGCATGAGAATCAGTATTTTCGGAATGGGCTATGTCGGCGTGGTGAGCAGCGCCTGTCTCGTACGCGACGGACATGAAGTCATCGGCGTCGATCCCGTCGAAGCCAAGGTCGCGGACATCAATGCCGGCCGCACGCCGATTCGCGAAGACGGGGTCGCGGAGATGCTCGCTACGGGACACGCTGCCGGCCTGTTGAGCGCGAGCACGCACGCAGCCGATGCCCTCGCGGAATGCGATCTTGCATGGATATGCGTGGGCACGCCGTCACAGGTGGACGGCGGAATCGACCTGCGCTACGTCGAAAGCTGCATCCGCGAGATCGGTTCGTGCCTCAAGCACATGCACGCCCGGCCCTTGATCGTACTGCGCAGCACGGTGCTGCCGGGCACGACGCGCGAGACGGTGATCCCCCTGCTGGAAAAATCCAGCGGGCTCACCGTCGGGAAGGATCTGCACATCGTCTTCCACCCCGAATTTCTGCGCGAAGGGAACGCGGTCCATGACTTTGACGAACCGCCGAAAATCGTCATCGGTGAAGAAACCGCGGGGGCGGGCGACGCGCTCGAAGCCCTCTACGCGAAGTACGATGCGCCGCACTTCCGCGCCCCACTGGAAGTCGCGGAACTGGTCAAATACTCGGACAACCTCTTCCACGCGATCAAAGTCGTGTTCGCCAACGAGATGGGCGCGATCGCGCACGCGGTGGGAGCCGATGCCCGCGAAGTGGCGGACATCTTCTGTAGCGACACCAAGCTGAACATCAATCCGTACTACCTGCGGCCCGGTTTTGCGTACGGCGGGTCGTGTTTGCCGAAAGATCTGCGCGCCATCCTGCGTTTGGCGCAGCAGAAGAACATCTCCGTCCCGCTGTTTGAATCCGCGCCGCAGAGCAACCGGCAGCTTGTTGAACACTTCGTTGATCGCGTGCTGCGCAGCAAGCCGCAAAGCGTGGGCATGGTCGGTTTGGCGTTTAAGCCCGGCACCGACGACATGCGCGAAAGCCCCTACGTCGAGGTCGCGAAGCGGCTCCTCGGTGAGGGCATGACACTCGCGATCTACGACCCAGCCGTTGATCCCAGTCGCTTGATCGGCAGCAACAAACAAGCGGTACAAACCGCGCTGCGCCACCTTGAACAGTTGATCGTACATGACATCGCCGCACTCGACGCGTGCGACACCATCGTAATCAATCATCGCGCCGTGAACGCGGAAAAAGTCAACGCGTGGCTGGCAGCGGGCAAGACGACTTTCGACCTCGTCGGAATTGCCGGCGTCGTTCGCACCACCCCAGGCTACGAAGGCATTTCCTGGTAGATTCGCTAGGATAGAGAGGCGTTGGCGAAGCATAAGCGCGCTGTGTGCCACTGCTCTTGAGCAGTGGAGACACTATGGATAATCGCTACACAACTGCTCAAGAGCAGTGGCACACGTAACGTCAACTCCAAGAGGAATCAGGCGTCACAAACTGACGATCAACTAGAGACGGCTTCATGCACATCATTTACCTGCATCAATACTTCAACACGCGCTACGGCTACACCGGCACGCGGTCGTATGAATTCGCCCGCCGACTCGTCGCCAACGGACACCGCGTGAGCATGATCACGTCTGCTCCGGGCAGGTTTCCGGAAGAGGGCCTGTCGCTGCCCGCGGGCCGCGACTATTGCGAGATCGAAGTCGAAGGCATCAACGTCGTCCCGATCGCCGCGGGCTATTCCAATTCGCAAGCGGCGACCGGCATGGGCGGGTTCACGCGTATGCGGCACTTCATGCACTTCGCGAAACTCGCGACGGAAGTGGGCACGCGACTCGCAAAGCCCGACGTCGTGTACGCAACCTCGACACCGCTGACGATCGGCATCCCCGGGCGCGACATCGCCCGCCGCTTCGACGTGCCCTTCGTTTTCGAAATCCGCGACGTCTGGCCGCAGGCACTGATCAACGTCGGCGCGCTCAAAAACCCGGCTGCCATTTGGTGGATGCGACGCATGGAGCGCAAGCTCTACGCCGCCGCCAAGCATGTCGTCGCGCTCTCGCCCGGGATGAAAGCGGGCGTGGTATCGGCTGGTGTGTCGCCTGACGACGTCACGGTTATTCCCAATTCGAGCGACCTCGACCTCTTCAATCCCGATGTCGACGGCAGCGCCGCACGGGAGCGCCTGGGCCTGGGCAATGACTTCTCGGCGGTCTACTTCGGCGCGATGGGCCACGCGAACGGGCTCGAATACGTCGTGGAAGCCGCGGACATCCTCCGCAAGCGCGACGCCACCGGAATCAAGCTTGTACTCCACGGACACGGCGGGCGCCGCGAAGCGCTCGAAGCCATGGTGCGTGATCGCAAACTCGACAACGTGGTCTTCAGCGATCCCGTACCCGACAAAGCCGAGGTCGCGCGCATCGTCGCGGGCTGCAACGTGTGCCTCACCATTTACGCCAACACCGACACCGAGCAGTCGTGGTCGCCCAACAAGATGTTCGATGCGCTGGCAGCCGGTAAACCGGTACTGATCAACGTCGGCGGATGGCTCGGCGATACCATCGAACAGAATGATGCCGGGAAGTTCGTCGACCCGCACAATCCCACGAACCTCGCTGACACGTTACTAGCGCTCTCGCGCGATGCGGCGCTCTGCAAGCGCCTCGGCGAAAATGCACGCAAGCTCGCCGAACGCGAATTCTCCCGCGACAAACTCGCGGACCAGCTTGAGAACGTTCTCCTTAACGCGACCGGCGTGCGCGTGCACGCGCGCAGCGCTTGACCGATTCATGCTTACGCAAACACAATCATCACGACCATCCGCATCGCACGATTCACTCGACGTACTGCGCAGGTGCAGAGGTCGGGTGGTGCATGCGGAGGCAGACGGCACGCTCTACGTCGCGCGTCACTATCGCATTTACCGCTCGCAGGATGACGGCTGCTCCTGGTCGCCAGTCGCATCGATGCCCTATTCACCGAAACGGCGCATCGGCAGCTTGACGCGACTGACCTCGCGACTGCTGCGCGTGGAAGTCCGCGCACTGCTTCGTCTCGACGACGGCACACTCGTCGCGTCGAACCGCGAGGGTGTCTACTACGCGACTTCGGGCGCAGCGCAGATGCAGCGCAGCCAAGTTGACGACGGCGACACACCATCGTGGCCGCCCATGACCATGTCGCTCGGTCCAAACAACCGCATCCTATGGGGCGAGTACGGCGCCAACCGCGAAAAGCGCAGCGCCCGGATCTTCGTATCCGACGACGGCGGGCGACGTTTCGCCGTCGCCTACGCGTTCAAACCCGGTGAAATCCGGCACATACATAATCTCTACTTCGACGCGGGCTTGAACAAGTACTGGGTGCTCGCGGGTGATCACGAACACGAGCCAGGTATCGGATTGCTCTCAGCTGACCTGCGCGATTTCGACTGGGTGGTGAAGGGTGAGCAGTCCCACCGCGCGGTCGGCATGTTCGACTTCGGCGACCGCATCGTCTATGGCACCGACACCGAGATGGAACCGAATGCGGTCATCAGCCTGGACAAGGCAACCGGTAAGCTGCGACGCGTGGTGGAAACCGACGGCAGCTGCATCTATGCGTGTCGTTTTGGCGGGATCTACGCGATCACGACGAGTATCGAACCGTCAAAGGTCAATCACTGCCGCTCCGCCAAGCTGCTGCTCTCACGTGACGGCGAATCGTGGCACGAGGTGTTCGCCGCGCCCAAAGACTGTTGGAACGAGAACTACTTTCAATTCGGATCGCTGATTCTGCCGCGCGGCGCGAGTGAACGCGAGACGATCATTTTCAGCGGGCAGGCCGTGCGTAGCGTCGACGATCGCGTGCGGGTCTGCAAGTGGACTCTGACGGAATGAAAATCCTCTACATTCATCAGCATTTCATCACCAATGAGGGCACGGGCGGGACGCGCAGTTTTGACGTGAGCAAGTACCTGCTCGCTGCCGGGCACGAGGTGACCATGGTGTGCGGAATCTACTGGCAGGGTTCGTTCCCGCGCATGCCCTGGTGGCGCCTGTGGCGCACGGAGTGGATCGACGGCATCAAGGTCAAGATCTGCAATTCGTACTACGCGAACGAACAGCGGCCGCCGATGCGCATGTGGCGGTTCTTCAAGTTCGCGATGATTGCGTTCCTCGCGACGCTCTTCGAACGCGGCATCGATATCATCTTCGCCACGAGCACGCCGTTGACCGTGGGCATTCCCGCGCGGCTCGCATCCGCGTGCAAGCGCGTGCCTTATGTCTTCGAAGTGCGCGACCTCTGGCCGGAGGACCTGCTGGCGGCGGGTCGATTGAAACCGGGCCTCATGTACCGCTGCTGGGAATGGCTCGAAGCCTTTTCCTACAAGCGCGCCAAACGCATCCTGCTGGTTTCGAAGGGATTTCACGATCGCCTGCTGGAACGCGGCTTTGCACCGCCGCAACTCAAGACCGTATTGCTCGGAGCCGATGGTGGCCTGTTCAAGAGTCTGACACCCGATGTCGACTACATCCGCCGCAACGGCCTTGAGGGCAAAACCATTGCGGTGTACACAGGCTCATACGGCAATGCGAACGGTCTCTTCCAGGTGCTCGATGCCGCCGAACATCTCCGCGATCGCGACGACATCGCGCTCGTGATGATCGGCGACGGCAAGGAGCGCGAAGAACTTACCGCGATCAAGACGGAGAAGAAACTGGACAATGTGCACCTGTTGCCGTTCGTGCAGAAATTCGAACTGCCCAACATCCTTGCGGCGTGCCACATCGGGTTGATGATTCTCAAGCAGATCACCCGCCCGCGCTGGGTGACGCCCAACAAACTCTTCGATTACATGTTCGCCGGGTTGCCCACGATTGTGAACTTCCCGGGGACAACGGCAGAGTTGGTTGAAACCGAAGGTGTCGGCGTGGCGAGCGAACCGGGCGATGCCGCCGATCTCGCCGCGAAAATCCGCTACTACGCGGACCATCCCGAGGAGCGCAAGCGAGTCGGCGCGCACGCACGCGAGACGGCATTCGCCAAGTTCGATCGCAAGCAGATCGCCGACGACTTGATCGAGGTCTTTGATGCCGTGCTGGCTGAAACGCGCGGTACGACGAACACAAACGCGTCACCGGTGACGGCGAACAAACGCAGCCACTGACGCGGCGCAACCCCGAATTCATCACGAAAACCCGTTGTGGCCCAGGCTTTCAGCCTGCAAGCAACAATACTGCTGCGACTCAACAGAAGCCCATGTCCCGAAACAACCGTCCACGCGTCATGGTCATCGAGTCGCAGGCGAAAGCCGCGATTCCAGCGCTCGAATCGCTCGCGCGCGGCGGCCTGTTCGTGGTCGCCGCCAGCGAGAAACGCAGGCACAGCGGATTCTGGTCGCGCTACTGCCACGAAAAGCAGGTCTACCCGAGCCCGCGCCACCACAAGGAAGCGTTCCAGCAATGGCTGCTCGACTACCTCGCGCGTGGTAACATCGACATGCTCTTTTCGCTCGGGCATTACGGCGCACCAGCCGTCAGTGAAATTCAGGATGACGTGCGCCGCCGCACGAAACTCCTCGCGCCGAACCATGACACGTTCATGGACGCGTACGCGAAAATCACGACGATGCGCACCGCGATCGCCGCGAACGTGCCCATCCCTGATTCGTGGTTCCCCGACGATGAACCCGAGGGCATCGAAGGCGTCGTGGATCGCATCACGCGTTGGCCGGTGCTCGTCAAACCGTCGATTGGCGTTGGAGCACGCGGCATCGTGTGGTGCCACAATGCCGACGAACTCCGCGAAGTGTACCCGCGTATCACCGCTGAGTTCGGCGAAAGCTACGTCCAGGATTTCGTGCCGCCCGGCGGCATGCAATACAAGGTGGATATTCTCGTTGACGGCGACCAGCGCAAATTGGCTGCGGTGGTGTACGGTAAAACACGTATGTACCCCCCCGACGGCGGCAGCAGCGTTCTCAACTTCACCGCCGATCGGCCCGACATCATCGACTACGCGCACCGCATGCTCGTCGAGCTTGGCTGGGAAGGATTTTGCGATTTCGACTTTGTCGTGGACCCGCGCGACGATATCCCCAAGCTGATGGAAATCAACCCCAGGTTTCCCGAGAGCTTTCGCATGGGCACCTCGGTGGGCATCAACTTTCCCATGATGATGTACCGCCTCGCACACGGTGAAGCCGTGGAGCCCATCGTCGATTATCCCAAGAATCACTTTCTCCGGTTTCTCCCCGGCGATGTGCTTTGGTTTCTGCGCGTGGACAACAAACGCCGCTTCAGCACCTGGCCGAGTTGGTTTCGCTTCTTCGACCGACGCACGGCCTATCAGCTCTGGAGTTGGCGCGACCCAGGACGCTTCTTTGGCTACCTGGCGGAAAACGCGTCGATGATCTTCGATCGCAAGCTTCGTCAGGAACGTATTCGCTCCGGTTCCGGCAGTCTCAAACCGCAGCGCACGGAAACAACATGATTCACGCACTCAGCGTCGACGTCGAAGACTACAACAATGTCATTCCGCGTGAATGGCTGAATCGACCGGGTCCACCGACGGCCCAGGTTGTGGTGAACACGCGTCGCTATCTCGAGCTGTTCGCGGAGCGCCAGGCGCATGCAACGTTCTTCGTCCTCGGCGAAGTGGCTGAACACTTTCCAGAGTTGATCGTCGAGATCGCGCAATCGGGCCACGAACTCGGCGTACACGGTTACTATCACCGGCAAGTTTTTAAACTCACGCCCGATGAGTTCCGCAAGGAAGTGGCAACCGCAAAAGCCGTAATTGAGGACGTGTCCGGTTGCCCAGTTCGCGGGCATCGCGCGCCGGCATTTTCAATCATGCCCAAGACCGAATGGGCGCTGGAGGTTCTGGCAGAAGAAGGCTTCGCCTACGATTCAAGCGTCTTTCCCATCCAGGGGCGGCGCTACGGCTGGCCCGGTTTTTCGCGAGACATTCAGACGATGACGCTCGCTTCGGGGCGCCACATCACCGAGGTGCCCATGTCCACGATGGAGCTCCTGGGCAAACGCATTCCAGTCGCGGGCGGCGGGTACCTGCGCCACTTCCCCTGGGCGTTCAATGCGTGGGCGATGGAGCGCATTGCACACGAGCGACCGGTTATTGTTTACCTGCACCCTTACGAAATCGAGGTGACCCGCGCACCGCTGGCTTGGGAGCATCTCGCACCGGCGGACCGTCGACGCACCAAACGCTTTCATTATCTGCAATTGAGAAATCGGCACACAATGGAGTCGAAAATCCGCCGCATGCTTGACCGCTTCGAGTTCACTACAATAGCGCGCGTCATCGCAGAAACACTGGAGCAGTCCGCCCAGGCGGACGATGAGCGGTAATATGCCTGAATCACCCCTTCGCACCGTCCTTGTCACCAACGGCAACCTGCTGAGTCTGTTATCGCTGGGTGACTTTCTGCGCAAGCATCACGACAAGATCGCCGCCGTGGTCATCACAACGAGGCTGCCGTCGCAACGATCCAACGTTGGCGGCATCTTTGCGATGTGGCGCAAGAGCGGCACAGCGTATACCCGTTTCAAGCTGCTCACGAACGTGTTTCTGCCACGCCGTTTGCGACGTCAGGGATTGCCCGCGACGGTTGTCGAGTTCATCAGGCACCTGGGCAGCGACGTCCCTGTGATCAAAGCGCCGGACGTCAATGCGCCCGAAATCGTCGCACAGGTGAAGAGTCTTGCGCCACAGGTACTGCTCTCGTTCAGCGCGACCACGCGTTTCAGCGATCAACTCATCGATACGCCCGCGCGATTGGCACTTAACGCACACTACGCCCTGCTTCCGGGTTATGCCGGGTTGTCCCCTTACTACTGGTATTTGCACAACCGCGAAAGGCAAAGCGGAGTAACGCTGCACCAGATCGTCTCACGGCTTGACGCAGGCCCAATTATCGAACAGCGCGTGTTTGAAATGAAGGGCCTGCACACCGTGATGCAGGTTCTGCTCCAGCAAATGGCGTGCGTTTCCCCCCTGCTATTGCGATTTTACGACGGGCAAACGTCAGAGGCGAACGCAACACCACAGGACCTTTCGCTGCGCAGCTACTTTCGTCACCCGACGCGCAAACAGGTGAGCGAATTTCGCGCTAACGGCTTTCGGTTTAACGCGCACGAAGACATCGCAGCGCTGCACGATCGCCTGCGGACATTGGTCACGTAACGGGCATTGATCGCGTACACCGTGGCTGACCATTCGAGGCCGCGATTCCTGAGGAAGGCAAACTGGAAATCATGACCAAGATCATCAACATCTGCGGTGCCCGGCCCAACTTCATGAAGATCGCCCCGCTCATGCGCGCGTACGGCGATCACGCGAACATTGAACCGCTCCTCGTCCACACCGGGCAGCACTACGACGAAAACATGTCCAACCTCTTCTTCCGACAGCTCGGCATCCCCGAGCCGGACGTGAATCTCGAGGTCGGATCGGGCAGCCCCACGCGCCAGACCGCCGATATCATGACGCGGTTCGAACCGCTCGTGATCGAACACAAACCGGACTGGGTGCTCGTCGTCGGCGACGTCACCAGCACCATCGCTTGCAGCCTCGTCGCCGTGCGCCACGGCGTGCGCGTCGCGCACGTGGAAGCCGGTCTGCGCAGCTTCGATCGCGAAATGCCCGAAGAGATCAACCGCGTGCTCACCGATTCCATCTCGAATCTGCTCTTCGTCACGGAACCGAGCGGCATCGAAAACCTGCGACGTGAAGGCGTGCCCGACGACAGAATCCACTTCGTCGGCAACGTGATGATCGACACGCTGCGCGCAAACTTCGACAAAGCGCAGGCGTCGACCATCCTCGAAGACCTCGGGCTCGCACCGAAGTCCTTCAACGTGGTCACGCTGCACAGACCGAGCAACGTCGACGACGCCACCACCTTCGCGCGCATCGCCGACGCGATCGACACCGTGCAGCAGGACCTCCCCGTCGTATTCCCCATGCACCCGCGCACGCGCAACAACCTCGCGCGCCTCGGTCTGGCGGAGCGCTTCGCCGCCATGCCCAACCTGCGGATCATCGACCCGGTCGGCTACTTGGATTTTCTCAAGCTGATGGGACAGGCTGCGGTCGTACTCACCGATTCCGGTGGCATCCAGGAAGAGACCACGATCCTGGGAACCTGGTGCCTGACGCTTCGCGAAAACACCGAACGCCCCATCACCATCGACCAAGGCACAAACCGCCTGGTCGGCACCGACACCGACAACATCATCAACGCGTACCGCAAATGCCGCAGCACCAACCTCGCCACCCCACCGGTCCCCGACAAATGGGACGGCCAAGCCGCCAAACGCATCGCCGCCATTCTCGCCGCGACGTAATCGCACGCACACGCACAGTCCGCGCAAACGTATCCGAGTTGCGTCCCGCTGACTGCCGGCACGTGTTGGCACGCGCGCTATCTGCTCTGGGCGTCTGAAAACAACGATCGGAATCCACTGGTTCTCGTTTGCGCGCTGGCGACGAGTTGCTACAATAGCGCCAGCGTGCCGGTCTACGGCACCTGCGTCAAAACGTCCGATGTCGCGAGATCGGACCGCGGAGCGAATCCACAATTCTGGCTCTGCATGCCGGGGTACCCAACGAGCGTCGCTGGCGGGCAAGAAAACCGTAACACAGGAGGTCAAGGTTGATGCATTACATGAAGACTGGCAAGTTCAGGAGGCTGCCGTCGGGCAAGTCTTTGTGGGCTCATTGCCTCGTCGCGGGCGTGTGCCTTTGCGCCGCAAACTTCTCACGCGGTGCGGCGGACGTTGAGATGCCGGTGCAAGTGGAGTTCGCGGAAAACGGCGAGGTACACGTGGACGGCCTCGTGTTCAACTCGCCGCTTGAGTATTTCCAATCCGAATTCTTCCAGACCAGCGGAATGCGCTGTGCAACGCTTCGTGGCACGCAGCAGGGCGTGGCGCGCGGCAGTTCGGCCGCGGACTGCCAGATTGGCTTCACCAATCCCGACGCGGTTTACGATCCGTCGGTCGTGAAGTACCGCATACCGGTTGTCGTACACGTTATTCGCGCAGCCAATGGCGTGACCGGCAACATCAGTGAGGCGATGGTGCAGAGCCAAATCGATGTGTTGAATGAAGATTTCCAGGCCCTGCCGGGCAGCAATGGCGCCCCGGGAACGGATGTGCAAATCGAGTTTTTCCTCGCCACGGAAGACCCCGGCGGCAACCCGACGAACGGGATCACGTACACGAATAACTCGACCTGGTTCAACGACAGCGGCACCTATTACAACACGCTGGCGTGGGACACGGACCGCTACTTGAACATCTATACGAACCAAGCCGGCGGCGCGCTGGGCTATGTCCCCTCGCTTCCCCAAGGCGGAATCGTCGGTTTGAACCAGGACCGCGTGGTAATCTACTACCAATCGTTCGGTCGCAACAGCCCGTTCACCCCGTATCACCTGGGTCGTACCACGACGCACGAAGTCGGGCATTACCTCGGCTTGGAGCACACGTTCGCCAGCGGCGGATGCCCGACCGCGACGAGCCCAGCCTGTCACAGCAACGGCGACTGGATTTGCGACACACCGGCTGAGACGACGGCGCGGTTCGGTTGTTCGAACAACTTTTCGTGCGGAACTGCCGACCCGGTCCACAACTACATGGATTACACCGACGACATCTGCATGTGGGAGTTCACCGCGGAGCAGGCGCGCCGCATCCGCTGCACGCTGGAGAATTACCGGCCTAACCTCTACACCGTCGCCGCGATCTGCGGGCCGGGCAGCGGTGCTGGTGACTGCCCGTTCGGCGACTTCGACCACGATGGCGATGTGGACAAAGCCGACCACATCCTCTTCGTAGATTGTCTCGGCGGACCGGACACGTCAGCCACGCCAACACCGCCGCTGTCGCGCGCCGAATGCTACGCCGCGTTCGACTCCGACGGTGACAACGACATCGACCTCCAGGACTTCGAGGCGCTGCAGATTTCGTCCGGTCAGTTCTAGAGCGAATCGCGATACGCAGTCCCACCCGGACGTGAAGTAGTACCTCCGGGAAGACAAGCAGCGCAGCAAACTAATCAGCCCGTCGATGTGCAACGGTTTCGCGGAAAGCGGAACCGAACACATCGGCGGGCTGTTGCGTTTGGCCGACCATGCACCAATGTCCACTACGGACCATTCGCAAAACGCATCTGAAACACGGCGAAGTCGGAGAGGTCCGCATCGCCATCGCCGTCCAGGTCGCTCAAGCAACAGGAGGAACCAAGCGAACGATCCGGCCCGGCAACGCAAGAAGCAAACGCGGCGCAATCAACAGCATCCACGTCCCCGTCAACGTCCAGATCGCCGCGCCGAAAACAAGTATCCAGCAAGCCATCCAGATTGCAGTCGAGCGCCCCGTCGATGGCAATGTCGCACTCGTCGGGTACGCTGTTGGTGTCGCAATCCGTCGAGGTCTTGCCGGCGATGTCGCACTCGTCCAATACGTCGTTGCCATTGCAGTCGTTGTCGATGCGGAAGACATACGCCGATCCGCTCGCCATCCCCGCTTGATCATCCGCAGGCGCACCGGCAATTACAGTGTCACCACTGAATGCCACACTGTATCCAAATGAGTCGTGCGGACCCGTGCCTTGCCCAGCCAGCTCGGCGATCAGCGTCCATTGTCCACCAACCTCGCGGTACACGCTCGCCGAACCGAGTATGCCCGGTGCAGTCTGGAATGCTGGAAGGCCGACGACGATGATCCCATCGCTGATGGCGACGGCTTCCCCGTAACCCGAGTAGCCCATCAGTCCAGCGACCGGGAGCTTCGCGTCCTGTTGCCAGTGACCCGCAAATTCACGAAAAACATACGCCGATTCCGGTCGAACTGGGCCTGACTGAGTGCCAACAACCAACGTACGACCATCAATCGCAATACTTGAACCGAAGTATACTCGTTCCGCCCCATCGGCAGGCGTCAGTTTCGCCGACATCTCCCATGCGTCGCCTACTTGGCGAAAGACATAGACCGAACCACTGTGACTGCCCTGATCATCATCAGATGGTGTGCCAACGGCCACCGTATGACCACTGATTGCAACGTCAGTCCCGAATTTCTGCCAGATATGCGAATCGTTGGGTATCAGATGGGCGATCTGCTGCCACATACCATTCGACTCGCGAAAGACGTATGCAGCGCCACGGTCATCGTATTCCCTTGGTGCGCCCACCACACACATGTCGCCGTCGATATCGACGGACGCGCCGAAGTACGATGAACTTGGCGCTTCCAACCTGGCGTGTCGTTCCCATGTCCCGGCAATTATGCGGTAGATATATGCTGAACCCCGACTTTGGTTATCGTTTGAGGCTCCAATGATTGCCGTGTCACCGCCGAAAGCGACACTACAACCAAAACGCGCGTCGTCTCCCAGATCGAACGGCCGTAACTTCGTGACTTGCGACCATTCAGAAACTCGGCGCTGAAACACGCATGCTTCGCCGTCGCCGTCGCGTTGGGCGCCGACAATCGCGGTGTTGCCACTCACCGCAACGCCGGATCCAAACTGAGCGCCCTGGGAAGCATCATCGGCCGTCAGTTTGTCGCCGGGCGAGAAAGAGCCGAATTCACATTCGTCCGGCATGTCATTGAGGTTGCAATCAGAACTGCTTCCAGACGCAATGTCACACGCATCGGGAACGCCATTGAAATTGCAATCAGTGCCTGCGATCGAGGCGATATCGCATTCATCCAAGATCAAGTTGCCGTTGCAGTCGGTGCCCGTTCCACCGATCAGATCGCACGTGTCCGCTACACCGTTCGCGTTGCAGTCCGTGTCCGTACCCGCCACGATATCACACGCATCCACAACGCCGTTGGCGTTGCAATCTTCACCGGCTCCGCCGACCACTTCGCACGCGTCCGGAACATGGTTCACGTTGCAATCCGTCGCCGGGTCGGCTGCGGTGTCGCACACGTCCAGAACACCGTTGCCGTTGCAGTCGTGGGCAGTCGAAAAGACGTAGGCTGATCCGCTGCGATTGATGTCTTCGTATCTGCTGAACTGTCCGACGACAACGGTCTCACCGCTCACCGCAACGCTGCTGTCATAGCCCCAGGCAGCGGCGGACTCGTCGGGAATGAACGTCGCGTCCTGTCGCCAGATGCCGCCCGTTTCACGAAAGACAGTCACGGCTCCTGGGACAACGACGCTACCGGGTTCCGCCGTGGTCGCAATGGCAAGAACACCGCCGCTCAGCGCCGCATCGCGTACTCTTGATACGCCCGACGGCGAGCCAGCCGGCCGTATTTTCGCAATCTGCTGCCACTGCCCCCGGATGTCGCGAAATACATAGGCCCAACCTCCGCCGCCACCGGGCGCCCGAGCATCGGACACGACCAGCGCGGTATTTCCGGCAATCGCGACACTGCGGCCGAAGTTGTCATAGCTCGATGCATCATTCGCGCTGAGCTTCGCGACCTGCTGCCAGTCTCCGCCGATCTCGCGAAATAAATAGGCTGCACCGCTTCCCTGTTCCGTTTGGCTATCTTCCTCCGCACCCACCAGGACAGTACCACCGCTGATGGCAACGCTTGTACCAAAGTAGGTGTCCGGCCCGGCATTTGACGGAATAAGTTTGCCGACCTGTTGCCAAATGCCGGAAGTGTCCTCGCGGAAGACGTACGTCGACCCGCGGTGCTGGTCATCGTCATACGCACCGGCCACAATCAGCCGCCCATCGATCGCGACGCTGATGCCCAAGGCGTCGCGACCTGCGTCGTCCCCCCGCAGTTTCGCGACCTGTTGCCAGTCACCAGGGCCAACCTCACGGAATACGTATACCGCCCCCTTGAGGATTTCGTCGCGGGGAGCGCCGACGACTATGGTTTGACCGCTGACCGCGACGCAATATCCAAATTCATCATATGGCACACCGTTGGATGCATTCAGCTTGGCCACTTGGCGCCAGACATCGTCAATCCGACGATAGACGAAAGCATCACCTGTTCGAGGGCCAAAGCCTTGGTACGGCGAGCCGACAACCACAATGTCGTCGTTGATGGCGACTGAATATCCGAATCGTTTGGACATCGACCCGACGCTTGCGGGCAGTCTCCCACCCACCCATCCAGCCAATTCGCAGTCGTCCGAGATTGCGTTGCCATTGCAGTCCGCGCTCGTCGCACCGGCAATATCGCAACCATCCGGAACGCCGTTCGAATTGCAGTCAGAATACACATACGGCGCGTTCAGAAAGTAGGCTGATCCCGCGTTCGTCGCGGAGTCGTCGTCATTGTGCGCCCCGATCAGCATCGCCGCACCACTTGCGGCAATGCTCGAACCGAACGTGTCGTATGCGTTACCATCACTCGCGGTCAGCTTGGCGAACTCCCTCCAGGCACCATCCGTCTCGCGGAACATGTAGGCAGCCCCCTTGGACTGCGACGCTCCATTACCGCTCTCGGGCGCGCCCACGATCGCCGCATGCCCTGCGAACACGACGCTGGCGCCGAAACGGTCGTACGCATCGCCATCGGTGGCCGTCAAACGGGCAACCTCTTCCCACAGGTGATCATCGAGAATGCGAAAGATGTACGCCGCTCCACTGTCACTGCCGGCTGCGTCGTGCCGATCGGCCCCAACAAGCACGGTGAGGCCGTCGACGGCCACGCTGGTACCGAAGGCGTCGCCGGCAGCAGTGTCGGTTGCGATCACCTTCGCGACTTCCCCAAATAAGAACCACTCATACACATACACCGAGCCACTGTCCGCACCCGCGTCATCATCCCCGGTAACACCCACGACCACGAACGATTCATTCATCGCGACGCTGTAGCCGAAGTTATCGCCCGGCTGTGCGTCATCGGCGTGGATCATGCCGATTTCGTACCAGTTGTAGCCAGTGTAGTCATAGGATGCGTATGCATAGACGGATCCACCTACATCACCGTTCGCATTCGTACCAATCGCGCCAACCACTATAGCGAGTTGCCAGACGTCATTTATCGCGACGCTGTGGCCAAACAATTCGTTTGCAGTCGCGTACGGCGACGTGAGCTTCGCGGACTGATGCCAGGTGTCGTCTTCTTCGTAGTACACAAACACATACGCAGCCCCGCTATCCGTCCCGGCCTCATCATCGTAGGGCGCTCCCACCACAATGATGTCCCCGCTGATCGCTACGCTGAATCCAAACCAGTCGTAGGCGCTCGCGTCGTCCGCGCGCAGCGTGGCTGTTCGCTGCCAGCTGCCGTCAACTTCGCGGAACACGTACGCGACGCCGCTATCGCTTCCGGCATCGTCATCACCGATTGCGCCCACAACAGCCGTGTCGCCGCTGATGGCAACGCTGTAACCAAAGCGGTCCCATGCCGCGGGCGATTCGCCGTGGACCTTCGTAAAATGCGCGTTCTCAGAAATACATTGGCCGCATGCTTCGGCCGCACCGGATACAACGATGGCCACACAAACCACCACCAATCGCAGGAATGCGATCACGGTACACCTCCAGTTCTGGATGTAGAACGATGTTGATTGCGGTGTCGAACGGAATGGGGAGACGCGGTCGGGAACACGCCTCCAAGTTGCACCGGTAGGTATTTTCCCACCCGCCAAGGTGGGTGTCAATGGTTTTCCAAATATTGCCGCGTAACGTGTGGGTGGACCACGCCAGCAGGCCGCCAACGCCCCGGCCCGTGACGAAATCACACAATTGAAGAGTAATCGATCGCCCAACGCCTAGCCGGGTCGTCTACGCACAACGAGCCAACCCGCGAGTGTGACAAGCGTGAGCGCTGCACCCGGCTCGGGCACGACGACGCCCTCGGCGCGGATTGCGAACGCGCCTTGAATGGGCACCTGCGGGCCGTCCATGCGGGTGAAGAACCCTGACCCGGCAAGATTCTCCTCGGGGATGTCGCTGTCGTAGAAGAACCAGGAACGGTCCGCGCGGCCGTCGGGATCAAACCTCGCGGGCGAGGGATAGTCCGGATCGCCAAACTCGTCTTCAGTCAACTGCGCGAGGTGGCCGACCGCCACGAAGAATCCGCCCTCCACCAGCGTGGGCGCAATCGTCGCCACGTTGAAACCAAACCCCAGATCCGTGCCCGTCATCGTGGTATTGAAAACCGGTACCGCGTTCGTCGGGTCAGCGTCGTCGTCGGGATCGTCAAACACCCAGATCGACACGGTAGGGTCAGCCGAGAGATCGCCCAATCCAAACGACACCTCGGTAATGCGCTCCGCCGGTGCGGCTGCGAAGAAGTAGTTGCCCCAGAGCATGTCGATGTCGCCATAGATGGAAAACGAATCCGGCGGCCCGAGCGTAATGTTGGACACGCCATCGTCATACTGATGCGAGGTCATCCCCGCCCGCGCGCTGGATGGCATGACCAAAGCACACAAGACGGCAATCATGAGTGAAACGCGATACGCATACCGTGACTGAATTATGCACCAACGCGTGCCGCTCAGCGTGCGGATTTGTCCGTTCATATCTATTCCTCCTCCGTAAGTCATGAAGTCAATTGATAATTCAGATGAGCGCCCGCTCGCCGGTGATGGCTTCGCCCACAATGAGCGTGTGGATATCGTGCGTGCCCTCGTACGTGTACACGCTCTCCAGGTTGCAGAGATGCCTGCCGCACTGGTATTCATCGATGATGCCCGCTGCACCCAGAATCTCACGCGCCAGGCGGGCACACTTGAGCGCCACCGAAACATTGTTCAGCTTGCCCATCGAAATCTGTTCGTGCCGAACCTTGCCAGCATCCTTGAGTTTGCCCAAGCGATAGGCCAGAAGCTGAGCCTTGGTGAGTTCGGTGATCATCCACACCAGTTTCTCTTGCACGAGTTGAAAACCGGCGATCGGCTTGCCGAACTGCTTGCGCTCCTTGGCATAGCGCAGCGCCTCATCATAACAGGCAGCCGCTGCCCCCAATGCACCCCACACAATGCTGTACCGCGCCTGATTGAGACACTGAAGTGGTGCGCGCAACCCGACATCGGAACCCACCAGGTAGTTCTCGGCTGGTACGCGCACACCGTCGAATGCAAGCTCAGACGTCACCGATGCGCGCAGCGAAAACTTATTCTTGATCGCCGGCGCGGTGAACCCCGGCATTCCTTTTTCGACGAGGAATCCGCGAACTTCACCATCCAGCTTGGCCCAGACGATCGCAACATCCGCCACGCTGCCGTTGGTGATCCACATCTTCGCGCCGTTCAGCACATAGTCGCTGCCGTCACGTCGCGCCGTTGTCGTCATGCTTCCGGGATCGGAACCGCTACCAGCTTCCGTCAGGCCGAAACAGCCAATGGCTTCGCCCGCAGCCATCGCGGGCAACCACCGCTGCTTCTGTTCCTCGGTGCCGAAAGTGAAGATCGGCCACATGCACAAACTCGACTGCACCGACACGAAGCTCCGCAACCCGCTGTCGCCGCGTTCAAGTTCCTGGTTGATCAAACCGTATGCAATCGCGCCGAGATCCGTGCAGCCAAACCCGGAGAGGTTCGCGCCCAGCATCCCGAGGCTGCCCATCTCCGGAATGAGTTCGGAAGGAAACGTGCCCTCGCGCGCATGCCGCGCAATGTCCGGCATCACACGATCATCAACGAAGCGCCGCACGGTTTGGCGGATCAGCTTCTGATCATCGGTCAGCAGTTCATCAAGGCCAAGAAAATCGGGGCAGGTATATTCGCTCATGGTTCGCTCCTGCGCGCGATTATAAGCAAGCAGCAAGAAGTGCAAAACCGAGCAGCAACCCATCCGAGCCGCGACTGTAAGGGAGCGGAAATACAGGTTCGGGCATCGCGCGAAGGCCCGTGGATCAAATGCAGCGCACCGCATTCATTGTGGTGCAGGCTTCCAGCCTGCATTCAAACTTGCGAGTGTCCTCACCCAATTGATGCAGGCTGGAAGCCTGCACCACAAGTCGCAACCGCGCGCCAGTATTTGCCCCAAAAACACACACGGGCACGGACGAGATCATCTCGCCCGTGCCCGTGCCGGTGCTACCCGCAAGGAGGAATCTTATTCGCCCGCGCTTACCGCAGCCGCGACCTGCGCGTGACGCGCGGAGCAACCTTGTGACCACGTGAGGTCTCGGTATTCGTCACCGCCTGCACGCGTCCACGCGAACCAGTCGAACCACTCGCCGACGCATTCGCCACCGGCGTTCCGTACACGGCACCTGCCGAGCTGCCCACCGCCACGCTGCGATTGTTGCTACCTTCCGCATTGGCGCTGCCGCTGCTCAACGAGGTGGTACCGTTGGGCGAGATGTGCAGGCTGAACGTCCTGCCGATCGCCGGACCAAAACGCCCCGCCACCGCGAAGCTGTTCGACACGCTCAGCCCGTCCGCATCCAGCCCCACGCTCAAACCGCGTGCGATGTTCAAACGTCCGCTGCTCGCCTTCGTTCGGGTCAACCCAATCCCGTCGCCGTCATACGTCGCCGTCGCACCCGCCGTTCCATTCCCGCGCCCATTCGAACCCGCCGTCGCGGAAGTCTCCGCCACACCCGCAAACGCCATCAAAGGCATCGCCAGCAAACTCATCGCCAAAGTCAGATATCCATGCCGTGCGTTCATCACATTTCCTCCTGCGCTAGCCAGCCGAAGAACTCTTCAGCCGTTCACCATTCGTCATTTGTAATTCGTAATTCTCTTTCGGGGTGACCGCGTCACCGAATCAGTCTTCGCGACACCGTCACTTGCTCACCCACGACGCAGCTCCCTGCGTACTTGCCGCCCATCGACCGCCGGTGACGCGTGTCACCCCTTGACGCATTTCCCAATTCAACCGCTACCTACCGATCACGAATCTCAACCGCGCTGGCACTCACCCGCGAGTTGCCGTAGCGATACGCCCGACCGACTGCCCGAACGTTGGCCGTGCTCACGCGGTGCCGACTGCTGACACTCACGCCGATACCGTTTGCACTCGAAGTGCCATACCGTTCGGCGCTGCTCACTGCCCGCACGCGGGACTCGGAAACACCACCCCACGTATCCGCCAAGGCATCGCTCACGCTCTCCGCCCGACCACCGGTCAGCCCGTCGCTGATCGCAGCCCCATCGCTGATCGCGATCCCACCGACGCTGGTCGCGGTCGAGATGCTGTCGCTCTCCGCGAACCCGCCGAAGCGGCCAACGGCCCGTGCGGTGCTGTCGCTGATCGCGATCCCGCCAACCGTCCCCGCCAGGCTGTCGCTGCGCGCCACGCCCGCGCCACCCCACCGGCCCTTGCCGTACGCACTTGAATTGCTCACCGCCAACCCGCGGTCTGCAACCGCCGTCGAGTTCGCGATCGCCGCACCGCGTCCGATGCCAACCGCGTCGGCATTGGCGACCGCACGTCCGCCGCGCGTCGCACCCGCCACCGCGTTCGCGTTCGCATTGCCCTGGGCGGTTGCGTTTGCGCTGGCTGAACCACCGTTGGTCGCGGTGGAGACCGCCGTCGCGGTAGCAGCCGACGCCATGGCGGCTGCGAACAGGAAACTCATCCCGGCTGCCCATCTGCCTGCATTCTTCAGGGTCGCGTTCATCGTTCTGGCCTCCTCTGTTAACTTCCCGAGTCGCCTCGGAATCCTGCGAGCGGCGTCCGCCAGCCCCGGTGGCCGGCAGGACGCCGCCGTATTTCGTGCGTCCGTGGGGTTAGACATAAACAATCAGAAATAGTTAGCCCAGAAAAACTATTTTCTTTGAGATAGTTTATGTCACAGGACGGATTCGCTCTGGGCGTACCGGAGGGGCTCTGGGTGGTTTTGTCCGTTGACAGTATGTGGCGCAAGTTCTACGATCCCCGCAGGCTCAGGGGCCGCGAAAGCGGGCCTTAAGTACAGTGATCGCACGACTTTGAGTTGCCGCTCACTGCATCAGCGTTTGCCTATAAAGTGCGGCTTCATGTATCGGCGCGTTGCCATTTCAGCGTTGGCAGCGGGCCATTTGCGCGAGACGCTGCCGAACCGTTTGCGCCGGACTTGGTCTTCGTTCCAATCCGACTGATTGCGTTCGCGGCGTAGTTGAGAAATCCCATGAGTACGACGACGCAGGACCCGCCCGAAAAGAACGCCTCATCACAGCCTTCGTTTCCGCCCCAGCCGCTCGTGCCGCTGCGCGATCGCCTGCTCCAATCGGACAAGGCGCGCACGCAAGGCGCTGGAACCGGTGCGGATCGGGAATACACCACCGATCAGAAGCGCCGCCGCAACATCGTCTGGGCGATCACCTTCGGTGCGATCGGCGCGATGAGCTTGGCTGCGGTCCGCTTCTTCTTCCCGCGAACGCTGTTTGAGCCGAAGACGCGTTTCACCATCGGCTACCCCACCGACTATGCGATCGGTGTGGATACCAAGTGGCAGGCGGCGCGGCGCATCTGGGTCGTTCGCGACGCGCAGGGCATCTTCGTGCTCTTCGCGAAGTGTACGCACCTGGGCTGCACGCCGGACTGGAAGGAAACGGACAACAAATTCAAATGCCCCTGCCACGGTAGCGGCTTCGATATGGAAGGCGTGAACTTCGAAGGCCCGGCGCCTCGGCCGTTGGACCGCACATTGGTGCAGCTCGACGCGACGGGTCAGCTCGTGGTCGACAAAGCCGTGCTGTTCCCCTACGAAAAGTGGGGCGATCCGCGGGCACGTGTGCTTTGCTAAGGTGCGGAGCCGCACAAGCACTCAGGGGCGCACGCGATAACGGTCGCGCATTGGGAAATCAGGTAACAGGCATTCTCACCGACACCAGCCGGAGAGGACTTTCGGCATAGCCGGTCCGCTATTCGGCGGACGACGGAGCACGCAGGCATGGCCACGGAGCCGACCTCCACAGAATCCAAGAAGGACCCGAAGTCGAACGGCAATGGCGATGATCAATCGCTGGGCCGGAAGATCAAGGAAGGGATCGATCTCGCCAAGAACGATCCGCGCGAAGGCCAGATCTGGACCTCGGTCATTCGCCACAAGCTCGACGACTCGCCGCGTAACCGTTCACTCGCGGTGCTCTCGAACGTTTTCCTCCACCTGCACCCTGCCAAGATCAACCGCGACGCGGTGCGGTATGGCTTCACCTGGGGCATGGGCGGAATTTCGTTCTACCTGTTCATCGTGCTCACGCTGACCGGCGTGTTCCTGATGTTCTACTACCACCCGACGAAGGGTCAGGCGTTTCGTGACATTCTCTACCTGCGTCACGACGTGCCCTACGGCAACCTGCTTCGCAACATGCACCGTTGGGCGGCGCACGCGATGATCATCACCGTGTGGTTGCACATGTTGCGTGTGTTCCTAACTGGTAGCTACAAACCCCCACGCGAGTTCAACTGGGGCGTGGGGGTGTTGTTACTCGTGTTTACGATGCTCTTGTCGTTTACCGGCTACCTGCTGCCTGACGACCAGCTTGGTTTCTGGGCGGTGACGGTCGGCACGAACATGGCCCGCGCCACGCCGTTCCTGGGCCACGAAGGTCCCTTCGGACCGCAAATGGGTATGACCGCGTTCAACGACGTTCGCTTCGCGCTGCTTGGCGGATCGATCGTGGATTCGAACGCGCTCTTGCGTGCGTACATCTGGCACTGCATCGGTCTGCCGATCGTGCTGAGCGTTTTCCTGATCGTGCACTTCTGGCGTATTCGCAAGGACGGAAGCATTTCCGGTCCGGCGCCGATCAAGCTGGAGCACGATTTCAAGGATTGGGCGCCGGCCAAGGCTTAAGGCGCAGGCATCAGTCAAGAACGAAGAAGCAGAACCCACGCGCCTCGCGGCGCCTACCCCTTTA
This sequence comes from Phycisphaerales bacterium, assembly GCA_020639095.1. Taxonomy (GTDB): domain Bacteria; phylum Planctomycetota; class Phycisphaerae; order UBA1845; family UBA1845; genus JACKHG01. The sequence continues at coordinate 124,293 of JACKHH010000002.1, forward strand.
GGATCATACGATGGACTGGATTCAGCTCTGGCAAATCGCTTCGGCGCCGGACAACGTACCGATTCTCATCATGCTTGCGCTGGTCGGGTTCTACACCTGCTACGCGTTCAAGCAGGCGTTCGCGAATGATCGCCTGGCAGCGGAGTTGGAAGCCGACCCGGTCATGCAGAAGACGCATCACCGCAAGCGCTTCCCCTTCCAGAAAGGGTGGGCTGAGCGCGTTCACGTTTGGCCGTATTTGCTGAAGATCGAGTTCCTGGCCGCCATCATCGTCACCGCAATCCTGATCGTGTGGTCAATCACGCTCGACGCTCCGCTGGAAGAACCAGCCAACCCGTCGCTCACGATGAACCCGTCGAAGGCGCCGTGGTACTTCCTGGGCCTTCAGGAAATGCTGGTGTACTTCGACCCGTGGATCGCGGGCGTCGTCGCACCGGGCATCATCGTTGTCGGACTGATGGTCATTCCCTACGTCGATGTGAATCCGCTGGGCAACGGCTACTACACCTACAAGCAGCGCAAGTTCGCGATCTGGACGTTCCTGTTTGGCTTCCTGATCCTTTGGGTGCTGCTGGTGTTCATTGGCACGTTCATCCGCGGCCCTGGTTGGCAGTGGTTCTGGCCCGGAACGTTCTGGGACCACCACCGCGTGGTCCACGAAACGAACCGCAACCTGCATGAGATCTTCGGAATCTCCGGCCAACCGGCAGAGGGGATTTTCGGAGCAGCCGTTGTCGGCGGCTACTTCGCGTTGGGTATGGCCGCCTTCCACGTGCTCTTCAAGAAGTTCGCTAACAACGCCTATCGTGCGATGAACATCGTGCAGTTGCTGATCGTCAACAGCCTGTTCGTGATGATGATGGGTATGCCGGTAAAGATCATTGCCCGCTTGGCGTTCCGCATCAAGTACGTGTGGGTCACGCCGTGGTTCAACATCTGACCGGCGGGTGCGTGATCGACGAACAGTCCCCCCGCGCCAAGCGGGGGGCCGAAAGAGAGTGCAGCCAAAGCATAATGTTGCCCCAGGCTTGGCGCCTGGGGTTCTGATCTGCATTCGCATCAACCGAACACCCCTCAGGTCAACGTGATTTCAGACCAACGTCCAGAAAGCAGTCAGCCGGCACCCGCGGAGGCTGCAGCGCGCAAACGCATCTCCCCCCTGCTGATCATGATCTTCGTGGTCGCGTCGGTGGCGCTGCCGATTTACTTCTGGCAGGGCACGTGGTTTGGTACGCGACTCTCAAACGCGCAGCTTGCGGAATACCTGGCTGATCGCGACAACCCGCGTCACGTGCAGCATGCGCTCGTGCAGTTGACCGAGCGGTTAGACGACGGACCAGCCGATGAACGCGAGTTCTATCCCGCGATGGTGGCGCTCGTCGATCATCCGAGAGAACAGGTGCGTTCGACGCTGGCGTGGGCGATGGGCTGGGACCCGTCATCGGAAGAGTTTCACGAAGCGCTGCGCACGCTGCTTACGGACGACGTCGTGCTCGTACGCCGGAACGCAGCGCTCGCGCTTTCGAAATTCGGTGACGATGCAGCCCGCAGCGAACTCCGCGAGATGCTCGTGCCCTACACGGTGATCTCGCCCTTCGCCGGTGAAGTCAGCGACCTGCTCGCGAAGGGTCGGCCCGTGAAGGCGCACACCGATCTCGCGCGCATCGCCACGGACGACGGCGTCACGCACAAGTTCGCTGCCCCGCTGAACGGCACGGTGCTAACGCTGTCTGCCGCCGACGGGGACAAAGTGAACGTGGGTGACGCGCTCTGCGAAATCGCCCCCGGCCAGCAGGACATGTGGGAAGCCCTCCGCGCCCTGGCAATCGTCGGCACACCCGACGACATCCCCGCCATCCAGCAGGCCCTCAATCGCCGCTACGCCGACGCCCAGGTCGCGGAACAAGGCGAAAGCACGATCAAACTGATCGAAGAACGCGCTGGCCAGCAGGCGAATTGAAGCAAGCGGGGTGCCCATGCAACACCTCTGCACCGATAAGCACGGCACGGCATTTTACGCAATGCGATATTCGCCGGGGTCTCTCCTGCCTGACGCCCTTCCGTGGTCCGACGATAAATACGATTGCGTAATCATGAGCTTGCTCGGCGACGAACTAACCACGGAATACGCCGTATCCGTGGCTGATGAGGTGTGTCGAGCAAGAATCGACTACGTCGGTGCGGTAGGCCCCAAAGGCGAGTGGCTTCACGACATCATTGATCAGTCAGACGTGATCCGGGAGATCCAGGAGGGTGTGCGTGACAAAGTGCTGATGACCACGTGGCACAATGACGTTAACAGCATCGGCGAATTGGCCGATCTCATGACCTGCTTCGATGGAAGCTCGAAACGGCTGGCAACCGTCTTTCTTGGTTCAAGCGACGACTACGAAATGTGTACACGTACGTTGCGTGAGGAACTCGTGCTCTGTCTAAAGCGGAATGAAGAAGAGGAAGAAAGTTAGCGGGGGTCCAATAGGACAGTATCGCAGGATGGCTCAGGCCGATTCGGCTTGGAGTCTCGATTGCGAATTTTCAATGCAGATTAGCGAGGTCTGACGCGAGCTGGCAGCCAGGGAAACTCGCGACACATCGACCTCGTCGCGAAACCTCAACCGCGAAGCGGCCTAGGCCGGTCGTTTACGGCCGGTTCAGGCTGACCTCGCAATAGCCCCCACCCGACACCCTTGCCGCCCTTCGGGCGGCAAGGGTGTCGGGTGGGGAGGTTCATCTTCACCCGTCCAACCGGGCCTAAAGGCCCGGCCTAGGCGGCTTCGCCGTTGCTATTCGAGCGCGGAACAATCCCGGACACCATCGCAAATTCGCGTGGCGACACCATTGGTGTTGCATGCACATTGGGTTTGAAAATAGCTTTGAAACTGAATGGTTCCGCGGACAGGACGCCTAGTACGGCAACTCCCCAAACCGCTCTTCGAAGTCCGGCGTCTCGACCATATCGATCGCGTCCCATGGGCAGCCGTCGAGGTACATGTCCATCGGGCCTTTGCTTGTGCAGCGTTTGCAGCCGATGCACTGGAGCGGGTCGACGATCACCCGGCCGAAGTCCGGGGCGTAAACGTCATCCTTCACGAGCAGCATGCACTGATCGACCGGGCACAACTCGATGCACACCGGCGAACCGGCACATCCCGTACACGCGTCGTTGATCACCGCGATATCCTTGGGCTTCTTCTTGCGCGGTTTGGCCTGGGGTGCGGACTTGGCTGGATCGGCAATGGGCATGCTGAACGTTCCTCGTGTATCAAACGAATGCGGGCGACGCAGGCAACCTCGCCGGCCGCGATGACTCTCCGACCTTGGACGCGGCAGGGTCAGTCCCCAGCCGCTATGCAGGATTATAACGGGTCAGCCGTGAATGCGTAGTCGGTTCAGGGCCGTGCTTTCCCGCTGCTCTGCACTCTGAATTCTGCACTCTGCACTATCCCCGCTCCCTTACAGTCGCGGCTCGGATTTCCGCTCCCTTACAGTCGCGGCTCGGATTGGGCCCTTATGGCTCGCGAAACAGGATGATGCTGCTGGTGAACCCGTGGATGAACGTCTTGCCCCCCACCGGGCCGATCTCGCCCTGGGCGAAAAAGCCGGCTGTGTGGCAGTTCTCCGCGACGCGGTTCACCAGTCCGATATCGTGGTTCGACTGCTCGAAGAAGTTGCGACCCCGGCCATTGCAGGTGAACAGCAACGCCCCGCCCGCGGTCGGCCCGTTCCGCTGCGACTCCTCAACCAGCATCCGCTCCATCTCCTCATCAGCCGTCCGCGAGTCGCGCACGTGGAACTGCACGGTCTGACCGGGCCGCAGGAAATCGCCCACCGCCAGCGCCTGATCCTCGCGCACGCCCATCATGTTCCGCACCAGGAACCCGCCGACGCCAAGATCGCGACGCTGCTCATCGATCAGCCTGCCGACCTGCAAGCCCTTGCGCATGAGGTTCTGCTCGGACTCATCCGCTTGCTTGTATACATCCTGCAACACGGCATACGCCGGTCTGCCACCGAGTTCCTGAATGAAATTGTCCTCGGCCTTCGTGATGACGAACGGTTCGCCCACCGGGCGACAACCCTGCGACACCACTGAACTCACCCTGACATTGCCGGTCAGCGTGACACCCACCATTCCGCGGCGCAGCGTTTGGTCATTCAGGAATAGGCGATTCTGACCCGGACCAGACGCACCGCTCGCCATCCCGCCGACAATCGTACTTCCCGGGAAACTCGCATCGAGCGCATCGATCGACGTCTGCACATCAACCGAGAACGGATCGGGCAGCATGATGATGCTCGGCACGTCGTCAGCCACCGCGCCGAGTCGTTCGCGCCAGGCTTCGCGATTGTCACCCAGACCAGCCACATCTTCCTGATCGATGACAAACGGCAGCACGCGTACACCGGGAAGCTTCGCGACCCAGAGCACGACAGCCGGTTGATGCTCAATCTCCGCCGTCGGGCCGACGATGCTCTCGCCCGTGCAGCCGATCAGATTGCGGCAGTTGATGCCCGTATAGATCCCGCGCACCAACTCGTCGAACTCTGGCCCGTAATGATGCGACGCGAAGACGACCGCGAGATCGGGTTCGAACGCTTTGAGGTCGACGCACAGATCGTGCACCGCTTCTTCGGTCTCGCGGCGAAGCGATAGTCGGGAGAGGAATTTCATCGCAATCCTATTATGCTCTAAGCGGCAAGTCGGTGATTTGCCGCGAATCGTCGAAAATGACGGCTCGGTCCAATGCGTCTATTATACGCCGTCGGCGGTCAATATCCGCCCATTCACTGTATGCTGGAGCATCGCGATTGGCATGTCAAAAATCATTGCCGTTATCGGCGATCTGATCTTTCGCAGCAAGGTTGAAGGCACCGGCAGCGCCCTGGGGGCTGCCGTCCGCACGGTGTCGTCCGCGCGGGAGGTATCGGCCTGTGCTTCCGGTGAAACCCCCAGCCTCGTCATCGTGGACATGGCGCTTCCCCAAGCCGATGCGGAAGCAGCCATCCGCGCCGCGAAAGAGGCAGGCGCCGCCAAGATCGTCGCGTTCTTTTCACACGTCGATACGCAGCTCGCCGAGTCAGCCAAACGCAGCGGAGCCGATGAAGTCATGCCCCGCTCGCGCTTCGTCACCGCGCTGCCCGATCTGATCCGCGAAACGCTTTAGACGTCGCGCGCACACCACGCAACGTCCGCGATAATCAATGCACGATGTCCAAAATGCGTCAGTGATTGTCATCAAATCGCGTGAATGCACGCTGGTTTCAATTGCAGCGCGCGCGCCGCACCGTTACAATTCACGTACTGGGGAAAGGTCACACGCACCAGGCGTTACAACTTGCGATGAAATTCCGCTTACTCACCTCACACCGGTTGGTCACTGTCGTCATCTTGTCGGCATGGTTGCTCTTGCCCGCGTCAGCCGCTGCGCAATCGTACCGCACGTACAACAACATCGCACAGCTATTGCTCGACGCGGAATCAGACTATCCCACGCTCTGTCGGCGTGTGAATCTCGGCACCAGCGAACAAGGCAAGCCAATCTGGGCGCTGAACATCTCCGACAACGTCGGCATCGAAGAGGACGAGCCGGAGTTCAAGTACGTCTCGACGATGCACGGTGACGAGTGGGTCGGCAATGAGATGATGCTGTACCTCATCGACGAGTTGCTCGGTGAGTACGGCAGCGACGCGCAGATTACCAACCTGGTCAACGAACTCGACATCTGGATCGTGCCGGTGATGAACCCGGACGGGTTTGCAATTCCCCAACGCGAGAACATCGACGGCGAAGACCTCAACCGCAGTTTCCCCGATCGCATCGACGACCCGGTCAACACGACGGCGGGCCGCCCTGCCGAGACCGCAGCCATCATGAACTGGAGCGCCGCGAACAGCTTCACGCTGTCCGCGAACCTGCACACCGGCTCGCTGGTCGTGAACTATCCCTACGACAACAACGCGTCGCACACGTCCGGTGTCGACACGCCAAGCCCGGACGATCTCCTGTTCGAGTACATCAGCGAGGAATACTCAAGCCGAAACTCGCCGATGTGGAACAGCGGTTCGTTCTTTCACGGCATCACGAACGGGACCGATTGGTACGTCGCGATCGGCGGCATGCAGGATTGGAACTACGTCTGGATGGGTTGCAACGAGGTCACGCTCGAACTCAGCAACACGAAGATACCGTCCGCGTCGCAAATCCCCACGTTCTGGAACAACAATCGCGACGCGCTGCTCGCGTACATGGACACCGCGTTGATCGGTGTTCGCGGCATCGTCACGGACGCGGTTTCCGGCGAACCGCTGGCCGCCACCATCACTGTTGTGGGCAATTCGCATCCGGTGTACAGCGATCCGGATATTGGCGACTACCACCGCATGCTGCTGCCGGGTACATACGATTTGGTTTTCACTGCCGATGGGTACGGGCAGCACCAGGTATCGAATGTCGCGGTGTCGTCCGGAGCAGCCACGCGCGTTGATGTCGCTCTGGCGCCGCCGCCGGCGATTGTCACACCCGCGACGCTGCCCGGTGGCACACTGAACGCGCCGTACGGGCCGCTGCAAATCACGGCCAACGGCGGGCAACCGCCCTACACCTGGGAGGCGCTCACCGACAACGCGTACAGCGAGGACGTGCAGGTGGGCAGTGCGTTCGCGGAAACTGGAATCGCCAAGGGCTGGCACGACGACGATGCGTACTGGGATTATCCAATAGCGTTCGCTTTCCCGTTCTACGGCGCGAACTACACGACGCTGCGCATTCACTCGAACGGATTCATCAACTTCGGCGCGATCAGCGGCAGCGAATGGCAGAACAGCAGTTCGCTGCTCCTGAGCAACCGCCGCATCGCCCCGCTGTGGGACGACCTGCGCACAGACGTCAGCGGCACCGACATTTACGTTGACGATTCGCAGAGCGATCGCGTCACCGTGCGTTGGGACGCGGTAACCTACACCGGGCAGCACCCGGTCGCTGTTTCGGCGACGCTCTTCGACACCGGGGAAATCCAGTTCGACTACGGCCCCGGCAACACCAGCCTCACACCGACAATCGGAATTTCAAACGGCGACGGCATCGACTACACGTACTCGACCTACAACAACGCATCGACGTTGGCCAATGCAGCCTCCGTCGTTTTCTCGCCGGGCTCAACGCTTCCGCCGGGCATGGTGTTTACCGCCAGTGGCTTGCTTCAGGGCACGCCGACGCAGACCGGCACCTTCGACGTGATGCTGCGGGTGATCGATGTCGACGGGGGCTACGCTACGCAGACGTTCACCATCACGATCAGCGAAGCCGCAGCCGATGGCGACTTCGATCAGGATGGTGACGTGGACTTGCAGGACTATCGCGCGTTTCAGGCGTGCATCGGTGCGAGTTCCGCGCCGTGTACCGATGCGTTCGAGTTTGTCGTTGACGGCGTGGTGACGGTTGACGATCTCGCACCGTTCACGACCGCACTCAGCGGACCGGCTGATTGATTCAGGTAATGACCATGAGGACGCAATCAACGAGACTCGGGTACACGCTGGCAGCACTGCTGCTGATCGTGTGCGCCGCGCCGGCAGCATGTTTCGCGGATGCCGGGCGCGAGACCATTCACACAGCCGCACAAACGGGCAGTGTCGCGAAGGTGCAGGCGTATCTCGCGGACGCGCCCGAGTTGGTTCGCGCGCGCGACGCGACGGGTGAGACGCCGTTGCACCGCGCGGCGTTGAGTCGCGATCCGGCGCCGATGCTCAAGCTGCTATTGCAGGCAGGCGCGGACCCCGCAGCCATCGATGATGCCGGTGACACACCGCTCCACGTGGCAGCCCGCACGCTGCGACAGGACGCGGTGCAGACGCTGCTCGACGCGAAGGCCGACGTCAACGCCGCCAACAATCGCGGCGAATCGCCGTTGCACGTCGCGATCATCATGGGCGTCAATCTCAAGTCGGAAGCGGAACAACGCAGCCAGGTCGTCAATACGCTCATCAATGCCGGCGCGAACATCGAAGCCGAAGACAACGATGGCCGCACGCCGCTGCACCTCGCTGCCGTCAAAGGGCGAACGCAAGCTGCCAAGGTGTTGCTCGATGCCGATGCCGACGTCACCGCACGCGACAAGATGAAACGCGTACCGCTGCACTGGGCTGCGCTCGCCAACCACGTCGAGGTCATCGACCTGCTGCTCGCGAAGAATGCGGACATCGCAGCTGCCGACGCCGACGGCAATACGCCATTGCACACGGCAGCCCTTCGCTTCCGCAAGGATGCGATCAAGGCGCTGCTCGCAGCCCACGCACCGGTCAACGCACTCAACAGCAAACGCGAGACGCCGCTCATCACGCTCACCGCCACGCCGCAGGGTCATCACACGGTGGATGCTGCCCTCACCGAAGCCGCGACGCTACTACTCGATGCCGGGGCAGATCCCAACCTGGCGGACGCGTCACACATGACCGCGCTCGACCACGCCAAGCAGCAGGGCTACACCCAACTGGCGACGCTGCTCGTTCAACGCGGCGGTGCATAGTCGCACGTCGCGCAGATTTTGCGTGTTCGGGTCTTCCATCACCCTCGAAAATCGCGCCGGCAACACTGTGGAAGGGGATGACCACCTGTGCCACTGCTCTTGAGCAGTGCACTCGGAACAAGCGCGGGCAAAACGCTTCACGTCCACTGCTCAAGAGCAGTGGCACACAAGGCGCATTCTGCCACCACATGTCACCCGTGCTTATCGGACGCCGCTCTCACAAACGATTCCGCTTTGGCCAATCACCGGCAGCGGATTTTCGGACGCAACACGTTCACCACCCGCCCAATGCCGATACTCCCAATAGCATCGCCGGTCAGGCATACCGGCGCAACGAAGCCTGGGACACACCGTGGGAGGTGGCACATGGCGGGCATGAAGCGATTCGGTGAGTACGCGGTCGAAATGGGATACTGCACACCAGCCGACGTGCTGCGCGCCGTCAGCATTCAGGATGATCTGGAAGCGCGCGGTTTTCCGCGCATGCTCATCGGGCTGGTGATGGTGCGCTACGGCATCATCGACAACGGCCAGTTGCTGCACATCCTCAAAATACTGGAACAGCAACACGTCCCCTCGATCCTCGCGGGGTAGTCCACACAGAACCAAGAATACGGGACCGTCGATTACGCCGAAGCAAGCAGCGCCGATTGCGCTGCCTGCTTTCTGCCCGCGACCCACTGCCGCATCGCCTTTTGAACAGCATTCCACTCGCTGGACAACCGCGTCTGCACGAACTTGGTGAAGAGTTCGTCCAGCACCTCACTCAGATCCGCCATCGATTCGCAACGGGCTTCCAGAATGGCGGCTTTCTCCTTCTGCTCGATCTGCGGGAGCACCAGACCGGTGACATCAAGCTTGGTTCCGTCGAGTGTCAGCGTCCACTCGCCCGCGCGTGCCGCGAGGATCAGACCGAGCTTCACGGGCTGCTTGCCGACGGAAAGGGCCGCACGCGCCTCCACCGAGCGCGCCGGCGAATCGCAGCGCAGGTTGGCGGTCCCCGTAAGGTTGAAATCGCATTTGAGCTGCGCGAGATCGATGAGCGTGGCTGCGACGTCCGCGTTGCGCACCAACTCAAAGACGCCCTCGACGTTCTCGACGGTGTACCAGATCCAGGTCAGAAACTCTCGCCCGAAGAATCCACGATCCTCCGGGTCGAGCGTATACGCGTCGGCGTCGATCTCGTCGGGCGGGTCGATGAAATGCGCCGGTTTCGCGTCTTCATACGCGCGCATCAGCCCGAGTTCTTCCGCACGCCGGCCCGCGAGTTCGTGCGCGGTGACTGGTTCAAGCGGCGTCTCGAACGTGTCCGCGAAGAGCCGCTGCAACTTTTCGCCCGCACCAGCCGATGTCGTCCCAACGTAGAGCATGCTGCGTTCGAGATCGATGATCACGGGGATCGACGTGATGCGGCGAAACGCACCGCTGCGTGCTTCCGATTCCGCGCGACGCTTGGCTGCGTCCTTGGCTTCGCGGAGTTCCTTCTTGCTGAGGAAGTCTCGGCCGGAGGCTTCGCGGGCGACCTCCTGCTCGATCGCGAAGTAGCTGCGCAGAATGGACGACGGCGGCGTGTTGCGTTCGAGGCGCATGTTGACCTGCGCGAACCGCCCCACCGCGATCTTCTCCGCGCCGAAGTCGACGTCGAAGAGATGCTGCGGCGTGATCCAACCCATGTCCACGCCATCGGCGGCTGCACTGCCATACCGACCAAAAGCAGCCGCGTTCAACCTCTCCAGGAACACATCGTCGATCGACGTGTGTACGAATCCCGGCATGCGAAAACGACGAAAGGTCACTCGACCCGAAACGAATCCCATGGAACATCTCCCTGCGGCCTGCGGGCCTCATGCCCGCGCCTTCGATTCACTCATTAAGGACCAGCAAAGCGGGAGAGTATGCAACGCGCCGCACCGCGGTCAACCCGCGCAACTGACGGCAAAGGTGTGAGCAAACCTGTGAGTTCTTTCGTAACTGTCGGCGTCTGCAAATGCTGACGGGATGTGGATTGTTGCGGTGAAAGGTGAACTTTTTGTGCCGCCAACGCGCGCACCGTCGCGACACAGCTTGTGGGCGGATAGATGCGCGGTGCGACGCTGTGCGCGTTCGCCCCAGGCTTGGCGCCTGGGGTTCTGATGCCATGCGCTCGACTCGTTCAATCACTACGCGATCGCGACGCCGGCGAAGCAGTTCAGCGCCGCATCGACCACATGTGGCGCGAACTGCCTTCCCCGTTGACGGCGCAATTCCGTCAACGCTTCTTCCGGCGACCGCGCGGGCTGATACGATCGATCGCTCGTCATCGTGACGAACGCGTCCGCGACGTGCAGCACCTGCCCGCCGAGCACTTCCCGCAGATCATTCGTCGGGCGCGGGGTATCGTGGCGATCATGGTGTCGCAAAATACAAGCTGCGGTCAAGACATCGACGCCCAGCAGCCTTGCGAAGTCCGCGCCGTCGTGTGGATGACGGCGGATGAGTTGACACTCCTCTTCGCTTAGCCCACTGGGCTTGTCGAGCACGCACTCGGGCACGCAGAATTTCCCAATATCGTGCAGCATGCCGGCGCAGCGCACGCGTTGACGCAGTTCCTGAGGAATGTTGAGCAAGCGCGCAAGCTGCCACGCGGCATCACTAACCTGCATCGAGTGCGCGGTGAGATGCGCGCGCTGCGTCGGGCCAAGGTGCCCATCGGCTGCTGCGAGCAGGTCGCGGTAGCGTCCGACGGGATCGCCCGGCGCCAGCCGGCCCACCAGGTCGGCGAAAAGCGCGTGCCGGGTGCTGCACACCCGATCGCGCCCGTTTTGCTTTGCGTAGTACATGGCCTGATCAGCGCTGCTCACCGCAATGCGCGCGATGTCGACACACGGTTCTGCGTGTACGCCAATGCTGATGGTGACGCCAATCCGCTTCTTGCGCCAGCGCACGGTGATTTGCGCTACCGCATTGCGCACCTGCTCCGCCCAATGCATGCCCACCGCCAACGAAGAGTCGGGCCTGCACATGATGAACTCTTCACCGCCCCAGCGCGCGAGCAAGTCGCTGCGTTCGCAGTGTTGCCGCATGGCGCGCGCCACCGTGCGCAGCACGCGGTCACCGCAGTCGTGCCCATACGAATCGTTGATCTGTTTGAAATGGTCGATGTCGACCATGATGACCACGCACTCGCCGCGGCGATCCATCAGGTGCCGGCCCTGGTCGCCGAACTGGCGTTCGAGCGCGCGGCGATTGGCCAGTCCGGTAAGTGGATCGCGCGTCGCGAGTTGTTCGAGACGGAATACGCGGCGTTCCATTCTGCGGCGCTCGCGCTGTTGGTTCGCGTGGTTGCCGATAACCGCGTCCAGCCGATCCCAGAGCTTCGCGGAAACGACCGCATCATCCTTGTGGAGGAAATCGAAGCTACCCGATCGCATGCTGCGAATGACGACATCCTGTTCGTCGCTGCCTGATACAACGATGGTTGGGCACGCGAGCTGGTGCTCGCGAATGAAGCACAGCAGCGCGTCGGCTTGGCCGTCCTCAAGATTGAAGTCCGTGAGCACGAGATCGAACTTCTCGCGTGAAAGCGCTGCCAGCGCATCCGAGCAGTTCGTGGCGCACTGTATCCGGACGTCGCGTGACCCGTCCCGCAGCGCGCGCGAGATCAACTCGCAATGGTCCGGATCGTCATCAATCAAGAGGATATTCAACGCGTGTGTCATCAACTACTCCAGCCGAAATACCTAGGTTTGATCGGCAGGATAGCAGCAGGCGCTGAGCGTCCGGCAGCGCTTTAATAGGTTGTGCGACTCGACGTGAACTTGGGTCGGAAGCGCGCGTGCGCATGACGGCCAATCATGCGTATTATGCGCCGTTGTATCTCAGCAAACGCCGGTGAGTCTTATACGGAGAAACACGTGCAACGCGACGCGCCGTCTACTGCGGTGGAATGCTCACGAGCTGCAACCAGTAGTGACGAAGTTCGCGAATGGTGTCGATAAACTTCGCGGTATCGACCGGTTTGGTGACAAATGAATTGCACCCGATCTTGTACATGCGGACGATGTCAGCCTCCTGGTCGGAAGTGGTTAACACGACGACTGGAATGTGGCGCAGCGAGTCCGTTCGACGCATCTCTTCAAGCACTTCGCGCCCATCCATGCGCGGCAGGTTGAGATCGAGGAATACGATGTCGGGCGGTGACACACCTTTGCCGGCGTACTGGCCACGGCACAACAGGTAGTCAAGCGCCTCCTCGCCATCCTGAACGTGCTTGAGATCAACCCTGACCTGATCGTCCTCCAACGCGCGCTGCGTCAGTCGGAAGTCATCCGGATCATCTTCAACGTAGAGAATTGTCGCGGGCCTGGCTAGGTTTCTTTGCATAGAGCATCCTTACCCTGGGGCAGCACGAAGATGAATCGGCTACCTGTCCCCTCCTTGGACTCAACCCAGATGCGGCCGCCGTGACGCTCCACGGCGCGACGACAAATGGAGAGCCCCACGCCGCTGCCCTCCTTTTGCGAACGGCTGTGGAGCCGTTTGAACGGAGCGAAAACCTTCTCCGAGTACTCGCTCGCAATGCCAATGCCGTTGTCAATCACGCTGAGGCGGACACCTTCGTCGGTTTCCTCAGCCGCCAAGTGCACGGCTGGATTGCGATCGGGCGCGGCAAACTTCAGCGCGTTGCCGATCAGATTCTGATAGACCTGGGTAATCAGCGTCTTGTCGACTTCGATTTCCGGCAGTGGATCGCGCGTGACAACCGCACCGGTCGAGTCGATTTGCACGGAAAGCGCATCCAGCGCATCATCGACAAGGCGATCGAGTGGCACACGTGCCCGCTTCATCTCCGACTTGCCCGAGCGCGAGAGCGCGAGAAGATCCTGCACAAGCGTGCGCATGCGCTGCGCCGACCGGGAGATCACGTCGATATCTGTCGCGGCGTGCTCCGAAAGATCGCCGCCAATATCTTGCCGGAGTAAATCGCTGAAGCTGATCAACTTGCGCAGCGGTTCCTGCAAGTCGTGCGACGCGAGGTAGGTGAACTCATCAAGCTCCTTATTACGCTGCGCAAGCTCCGCCGCCTCGCGTTTGAGCGCTTCCTCCGCGGCCTTCCGTCGGGAAATATCCACGACAGCGCTGAGGATTTGCACGCCGTCCTCAGTATCCACCGGACTCAACCCGATGCTCAGCTGAATTTGCCTTCCGTCTTTGTGCCTGCCCACGAGGTCGTCTCGTTCGGACATGCGGCGTACGGCTGGTGATGAACAGTACGTGGACCGCTGCACTGCGTGCGCGCTGCGCATCGAATCCGGTACGAGGATATCGATGGACTGACCGACCAGCTCCTCGCGGGCATATCCGAAGAGCTTCTCAGTCGTGCCGTTGACCATTGTGATCGTGCCCGACGGATCCGACATGATCAGCGCATTCGGCGCCGTCTCGAAGACCTGACGAAAACGTGCTTCGCTGCGCCGTAGCGCTGACTCCGACTCCCGCCATTGCGAAATGTCGACAATCGCGCTGATCACCTGAACGCCATCGGCAGTCTTTACCGGGCTCAGACCTACTTCGATGGGAATCAACCGCCCATCCTTGTGCCGACCTTGCAGATCATCGCGGACGGACATCATTCGCTCAGACGGTGCCTTGAAGAAGGCAGTCCGGTGCTGGACATGGGCGGCGCGGAGCGCTTCAGGCACAAGTTCCTCAATCTGCATCCCGGCGAAATCCGCGCGCGCGTAGCCGAAGAGCAGCTCGGCCCGTTTATTGACCTGGGTGATCCGCCCGGTGGCATCGGAAAGAATCAGCGCCGTCGGAGCGGCTTCGAACACTTTGCGGAAGAGCGGATCGTCGGATTGAATCGCCGGCCCGTCGCCGGTCGGAGCGCCGTCGGCACGTCCCACTGCGGACGGGCGACGAGCGCTCGTTTGCGTCACACCCGAACCAGCGTTTGGAGGCACAGACATGCGCAATCACACCCAAATGGTCTGACCTGCGAAAATCCCGGCAGGCAGTCCACGGAATTCGTCTAAACGTTCCGAGGTGCGGTTGTGCTGCCTGATCCGAAGGCGACCTGTACGAAAGTCCAGCCCCTGCCCGAATCCGAGACGCGGCGCGGTGACCAGCCGGCACGCCTTCTCCGCTGTCATTCTGTTCGGCAGGCGCACGCTTGGCAAGTAGATTTCTCTGCCCCGAAATTCGCGAACGAACCCCACCACGTCCGAATACAATCACCCACTGATGTCCCAACGTACCGACCAACCCAAGACAATCGATGCCGCGTACCGCAAAGCGCCGCGCGCTTGCGCAGAAACCCGGAGGGGGGAAACGTCGCATCTGCCAGACGGGGTGCCTGGCAAACTCGGTTATCGGCACCACCAGCCTCAAGACCATCGAACGTCACATCTACAACCACGCCCCCAGGCAAGCCGTTCGCTTTCTTGCGCAAACAGCGGCAATTCGCGGTTGATTGCACGACAACTTCAATGTGGCGGCAGCATCACCACACGCACACTGCTTTGGGACCCCGCAAACTTCTCGCGTCCCGCGCATGTTATCCTTTGAACCAAAACGCCGAAGTTGACGACGACAAACCCGTGCCGGGGATTTGCCGGTCCAACGAGGTCAAGCACGTGAAGCAAGATCGTCGAAACACGCCGCGCGGTGACGTCGACCGCCGACGCTCATCGCGCTGGGCGATGAATCGCTCGATCCAGTGGCGCGTGCAGGGTCGGCGACAAAGCTGTTCTGGGCTGTTGAAGGAACGGTCGCTGGACGGCCTGTTGATCTTCGCCCCGCACAATGAGCAGGTTTCGGTCGGGTCGCGTTTAGTCATCGCCAAACATCTGCGTGAACGACTTGGTTGTCGATCTGCCGTGGTCCGTCGCATCGAAAACGCAACAGCGAAATCGTGCGAACTGGTCGCGGAGATCGAGGCGTAGGAGATGACAACGTGCCCTTCGACCGTCGCAGATTTTCCCGACGCGAGCCCGGGCGTCGCAGCGCATTTCGCAGCTACATGGCGCTCGACGCGCTTTGGCGATCGGCTGCGGGCAATAGCCGTGGCGCTTGCCAGTTGATCGAAGCATCGGAAAGCGGGCTGGCAGTCATGGGACGATCCGCAAGCGTCCCGACCATCGGGAGCGTTTTTCGACTACATGTAAATGGAAAAACCTGGCGCCGACAAGCCGAGGTCGTACGCATCGACCCGGTCGCGGACGGCAGAGTTTTGGTCGCAGCCGAGTTCATAAACACCTAGACCCCAGCGGAGGCCGGAGAGTATGAATCGCCGAATCCAACAGGAGAAGCGGTGCGCGCCGCGGGAAAGTCGCAACGATACCATCTGGTGGGCGTCGCCCCTGGCGCAGGGTGCACACCCGGCGTGGATCCTCGAAACATCGCGGCGCGGAATCGCATTCCTCACACGTGGCCGACACACGCCGATTCTGGGCATGCACATCGAAACGCTCGATCAGCCGCCCACCAAACGCGGTCAACGCGGAAAAACGGCAGCCGTGCGCCGCGTCAATCGTGTACACGCCGATCTGTTCGTTGTCGGCGCGGAGTACGTCAATGGCTCGGACAAGAAATAGCGGCGTGTGGACACCGCGGCAGTTCCCCGTGTAGCGGTCGTCACCGCGGTGCCGGCCGGGGAATCCGCACAATCGTCACATCTGCTTGCAAATAAGGCCGTTACCGCGTCTTGTGTATTCTCCGCCCTCGTCCGCGGGCGTGCGAAGCCGTGCAATTGCCCTGCAAACACAGGCTTTACCGCCACATCGCCTTGAAGTGCACGCATCGGACTTGTATTCTGCCGGGTTGTGGGGAAAGGATAGATGCGGCGCGGTGCATTTTGAATTCTGTACCAGGTTTTCCGGTCAGGGTCGGGCGCGCATATCAACACATCTACAGGCGTAATCCCAATCCCCTCGTCATGGTGACACGACATCCGGAGACAGCTGATGATCACACGGGGCAAGAGCGGTGCGCGGCAGTCGTTTAAGATAAACCAATTCGGGCCGATCGGTGCTGTGTTGACGGTCGCGGCGATGCTTCTCATTGCAACGCCGGCGCACGCGACGGATCGCGTCATGTGCCTGGGCGATTCGATCACGTTCGGCACGTCGAGCACGAACAACAACGGCTACCGCCGAGCGCTCTGGTTCACGCTCACCGGCGCGGGATTTGACGTGGACTTCGTGGGCAGTGCCGTGGACGGTACGGCGGATTTCGATCGCGACCATGAAGGGCACCCCGGCTGGCGCGCCGACCAGATCCGCGACAACATCTACGCGTGGCTCACGAACACGCCGGCGGACTACGTCCTGCTGCACATCGGCACCAACGATATCAGTCAAGGCCAGGGCGCAACCAGCACCAAGAACGAGGTCATCCAAATCCTCGACCTCATTGATCAATACGAAAGCGATCACGACGTGCTCATCACCGTCGTGCTCGCGCAGATCATCAACCGGCAAAACCCGTTCGACGCGCTGGGCATCATCACGACCGACTACAACGATCAACTCCTGGCCATGGCCAATGCGCGCATCGCCGCGGGTGATCGCATCGTCGTCGTCGACCACGAAGCCGCCCTGAGCTATCCCAGCGACATGGCGGACGTCGTCCACCCCAACGATGCGGGTTACGCCAAGATGGCGGATGTCTGGTACGCGGAGCTTTCCGCCCTGCTCTCCGGATCGTGGGTGACGAACCTCACGCTCACCGAAACCGGCGCACGCACCGCATTCGGCGATCTCGTTTGCGACTACACGCTCGTTGGCCCTGCCACGAAGTCCGCAACCGCGTGGTACGTCGACGGCGCGCCCTGGATGCGTTTGTACCTGCCGATGGAAGGCGGTACTTCGAACGGTTTCCTCGACTACTCCGGCAACGCCTTGCCAGCCACGCCGATCGGCGATCCCACGTGGAACGCGACCGCCGGCGCGGACAGCAACGGCGCTATCGAATTCGATGGGAATGACGCGATCAACTACGGCGACAATTTCCCGACGCTGTCTTCGTACACCAAGACCGCATGGGTCTATCGCACTGCCAACGGCGGCAACAATATCATCACCGGTGACACCGATCCCGGCGGACACGCGTTCTGGTGCTACAGCGGATTCGGCAGTCAACTCTCAGCCGGGCACAATCAGAATTGGAACATCGTCATCGATGACGAAGTGCTCGCGCTCAACACCTGGTTCTTCGTCGCCGTCTCATACGACCGCACGACGCATGAAATGGTGCTCTACAAGAACGGCGCGCCCATTGATTCGGCGACCGTCCCGGTCGCGGATCGCGATGTCACCGACGCGACGATCACCGTCGGCGGATTCGGTGGCAACTTCGCGTGGAACGGCGCAATCGATGACGCCCGCGTCTTCGATTTCGTGCTCTCTTCGCAGCAGATTGCGTCGATGTACGCCAATGGCCCGAATGTGGTCGTGCCCGTCGAGACCGACGACGGCGAGGCCTGGCAGTGTCGCGTGACGCCGTTCACCGACGCCGATGCCGGTACTACGGAAAACTCCAATACGGTCAACGTCGGCCCCTGCGTGCCCGATTGCACCGACAAGGAATGCGGTGACGACGGTTGCGGCGGCCTGTGCGGTACGTGCGGGTTTGGCGAGGTCTGCGATGCCGACACCTGCGGCGTCTACACCGGGCCCAGCGCAAGCGGCTTGCAGCTCACCTCAACATCCGGCAACGACCTGACCACCGACGACCTCACCTGCGAGTACACGCTCGCAGGACCCGCGACAACCGCAGCCACCGCATGGTACCTCAACGCGTCGCCAATCATGCGTCTGTACCTTCCCATGGAAGGCGGCGCCGCGAACGCGCTGATCGACTACTCGGGCAATAACCTCACCGTCACCCCCGTCGGCGCGCCGACCTGGAACGCGACGGGTGGGCACGACGGCAACGGCGCATTCGCCTTCGACGGCGATGAAAAGCTGAACTGCGGCGAGAATTTCCCGACCAATTCGTCGTACACGAAAGCTGCGTGGGTCTACCGCACCGGTGCGGGCACCAACGGCGGCAACAACATCATCTCCGGCGACACCGATCCCGGCGGCCATGCCTTCTGGGCCCCGGACCTGTACAACAATCAACTGTCCGCCGGCCAGAACATGAACTGGGACATCGTGCAGGACAGCGTCCCGCTCGCGTTGAACACCTGGTTCCACGTCGCGGTCAGCTACGACAGCACAACGGCAGAGATGGTCCTTTACAAGAACGGCGCGGTGATCGATTCCGCGACCGTACCGGTGGCGGATCGCGCTGTCACCGACCCGACGATTAACGTCGGCGCGTTTCGCAATACCGAATACGCGTGGCTCGGCAGCATCGACGACGTACGCGTTTACCCCTACACCCTTTCGCCGGAGCAGGTCGCATCGCTCTACACCACGGGTCAGAACGTCATCGTCTCCGAGGAGACCGAGGACGACGACGCGTGGCAGTGTCGCGTGACGGCATTCTCCGACAGCGAAACCGGGCCGGAGCAAATCTCCAACACCGTGTTCATCGGTGGGCCTTGCGTACCCGATTGCACGGGCAAGGAGTGCGGCGACGACGGGTGCCTGGGTTCGTGCGGCACGTGTGACGGTGGCGAAATCTGCAACGCAAGCGGTACCTGCGTGGTCGATGATCCGCTCGTCGACAACGTCGTGGTGGATTCCTCAACCGGCAACACGTACGACTCCGACTACCTCACTTGCGATTACGACCTCGACGGGTCAGCCGTCACCAGCGCGACCGCATGGTCGGTCAACAGCACGCCGATCATGACCGCGTATCTGCCCTTCGAAGGCGGCGCGACCAATGCGCTGCTCGATTACTCGGGCAGCGGTCACAACGGCACGACCGGTGGCGACCCCACCTGGCTGCCCAACGGCGGACATGACGGCAATGGCTGCTTCGAGTTCGACGGCAACGATCACATCGATCTGGGCAACGCCCTGCCGCTACCGGTCTACTCAAAAACCGCGTGGATTCGCTACGTGCCCGGCCAGACCTACAACAACATCATCTCCGGCCAAACCGCGCACGCGTTCTGGGTCGAGAACTACTCGGGCGCGTTCCGCCTGACCGCAGGGCACAACGGCTCGTGGGAGATGGTCTTCGATCCCGCGCCGTTCCCTGAGAACACCTGGGTGTTCGTCGCAGTGACGTACGACGGCAGCAACCTGACGCTCTATCGCGACGGCGCTATCGTGGACAGCGCCACCAGCGTCCCGCAGATCAACTCCGATCCGCGCGCCTACATCGGTTCGTTCAGCGGCGGTTGCTGCTGGTACAACGGCCAGATCGACGACGCGCGGATTTACAGCGTCGCGCTGACGCCCGAACAGATCGCCGCGCTGTATGCCGGTGGCACGGGCGACGGCGACACCATTGCGCCGACCGAAACGACGGTTGGTGAAGACTGGTCGTGCACCGTCACGCCGTTCTCTTCCACCGAAGCGGGCACGCCCGGTGTTGCGTCGGCAGTCACGATCGCAAGCGCACCAGCCCCGTCCGTGACCGACGTCACGCTCAACTCCGAGTCCGGTTTCAACATCGACGACGACGACCTGACGTGCGACTACACCTTCGCTGGGAGCGCGACACTCGGCGCGACGGCATGGTATCTCGACGGCAATCCGCTCATGCGCCTCTACCTTCCTATGGAAGGCGGCGCGTCCGGCGCATTGGCGGATCAATCCGGCAACGCCATCACCGTGACCGCGAACGGCGACCCGACGTGGTCACTCAACAGCGGCCACGATGGCAACGGCGCGATCAATTTCGACGGCGATGACGGTTTGATCGCGGGTGAGAATTTCCCAACCAGCTCGTCCTACACCAAGGTCGCCTGGGTCTATCGCACCGGTAGCGGCAGCAACGGCGGCAACAACATCATCTCCGGCGATGTCGACGGCGGTGGTCACGCTTTCTGGGCGCCGGACACCTTCAGCAATCACCTGTCCGCAGGTCACAATCAGAACTGGAACATTGTCGAGGACAGCGTCCCGCTCGCGCTCAACACCTGGTTCCACGTCGCCGTGACGTACGACCAGACGACGCACGAAATGGTGCTCTACAAGAACGGCAGCGTGGTGGACTTCGCCATTGCCCCGCCAGCCGATCAGGTCGTCACCGATGCGACGATCGCGATCGGTTCATTCGGCACGACCGGTTACCGCTGGGCGGGCTGGCTCGATGACGTTCGCGTGTACCCCCGCGCGCTTTCGCCCGCACAGATCACCGCGCTCTATGCCGGCGGCGCAGGCGACAGCGACACCATCGTCGCGGACGAAACCACCGTCGGCGACGACTGGCAGTGTCGCGTGACGCCTTTCTCCAGCGCCGCTACGGGCGCAACCGAAGCCTCCAACACCGTCACAATCGTCGAGCCCGGTGAGTGCTTCATCGACGACGACTGCGACGACGACAACCTCTGCACGGTCAACGTGTGCAACAATGGCACGTGCGAATATCCCGCCGTCGATTGCGGCGCGCAGATTTGCGATCCGGAAACGGGCGGCTGCGTCGATTGCCTGCTGCCCGAAGCGCTGCTCGACGACAACTTCGACAGCTACAGCGTCGGCGGCAACCCGACGGGCTGGCTCGACACCGGCGCGAACAACAGCCTCATCGAGAACGACACACTCTTCAACGTGAAGCAGGTGGGCACGGACCTCGCGTTCGGAACCGACTCCACCGCGACGAACATCCACTCGCACTACGTCGCTGCCGGTGGCCACACCTGGTCGAACTACGAGTACACCGGCAGAATGCGGATCACCAGCACCGGCAGTGCGATCGGCGTGACCGTGCTTTCGAATTATCCCAATCAGGACGCGTACTACCGCCTGCGCCGCTTCAACCAGGCAGGCTTCACCGCGTTCCATCTCGATCAGCATCCGGACGACCCCAACACGCTGTCCGGCGATCTCGACAGCGGCGTGGTGCCCGCAGCCAACCAGTGGTACCGATTCCGCATTCGCGTGCTTTCACTGCCCGCGGAAACACAGATTCTCGCGCGCATCTGGACCGACGGTTCGACCGAGCCCGCGACGTGGCAGGTCGACGCGACGGATGCTTCCGCCACACGTTTGACGCAAGGCACGGTCGGCGTGTGGAGCTTCGCGACCGGCAGCAAGTACTGGGACGACCTCAAGGTCAGCGAATACTACGCCGAGACGGGCGACTGCGACGACGGCAATGGCTGCACCATTGACGCTTGCGAGAACAAGGTCTGCGTACACGACACGCTCGATTGCTCGTTCCTCGACGGCGAGTGTGCGGTCGGCGTGTGCGTGGGAACGACCGGCATGTGTGCCGCCGATGCGATCAACGAGGACCTCGCGTGTACCGATGATGGCGATGCGTGTACCTTGAACGTCTGCTCCAACGGTGCGTGCATAGGCCGGTTCCTCGACTGCGACGGCGACACCATCTGCGATGCCGAGGACAACTGCCCGAGCGTGCCCAACACGTTGCAGGAGAACGCCGACTTCGACGCATACGGCGACGCCTGCGATGCGTTGTTCGACACCGATCACGACGGCGACGTCGACAATGCCGACCTCATCGAGTTGACCGCGTGCATCACGGGACCAGGGTCAGCCGCGAGCCCCACGTGCCAGGACGCGCTCGATGCCGACCTCGACGGCGACGTGGACCTCGAAGACTTCGCAGGCTTCCAGCAAGCGTACACCGGCACAATCGCATCACCGTGCGACTAGGGATGTGCGGCCAGGAAAGTGGTGCAAGTAGAAGGGTGGCACGGTCTCGCACAGCGAGGCCGTGGGGGCAAATAAGGAAGCGCCCATGGCCCGACGTCGTCAGACCATGCCACCCAGACGCGTTACAACTCCCCTCCCTCCGGGAGGGGGCAGGGGGAGGGCATGGTGTGACAGCGCCATCGCGCTTCGCCCGGTTCGCAATCAGCAATGCCGTCGGACATCATCGCCGCTCGTGACGTGCCGCCGCCCAAACTTGTGACCGCACGCGGCGCGTCGTAGCATAGCCCGCATGCAATACACCAAGCTTGGCGAACGCGGGCCGACGGTCTCGCGCATCGGATTCGGTGCGTGGGCGATCGGCGGAATGAACTGGGGCAGGACCGACGATGCCGTCTCGTTGCGTGCCCTGCACGCAGCCCTCGATGCGGGCGTCACCTTCATCGACACCGCCGATGTTTACGGCTTCGGGCACAGTGAGAAGCTCGTCGCGCGTGCGCTGAGCGAGCGGCCCGGCACCGACGTCGTCGTCGCAACGAAGGCGGGCAACGACTTCTACCACGCCGACGCGGGCGACGACAAAGGCTACGGGCCGATCCGTCAGAACTACGACAAGGACTACATCATCCACGCTGCCGAGCAGAGCCTCACGCGTCTCGGCGTCGACGCGCTCGACATCCTGCAACTGCACAGCGGCGATCGCGAGCAGCTCGACCGCGACGATCCCTGGGACGCGCTCGCCACGCTGAAGCGACAGGGAAAAATCAAGCACGCCGGCTGGAGCGTGCAGTCGTTCCAGGAAACCACGCAAGCCGACATCCTCGACGCGCACCACGACATCCTCGACGTAATCCAGGTGCGCTACAACCTGCTCGAACGCGAAGCCGAGAAAGTCCTCTTCCCCAAAGCGCAGCAATACGGCATCGGGGTGATCGTGCGCATTCCGATTCTCTTCGGCTTGCTCACCGGCAAGTTCACGCGCGATTCGCGCTTCGGCGAGGACGATCACCGCAAGATGAACCTCTCACCCGAAAAACTGGACGAACACCTCAAGCAACTCGACAACTTGCAACCGCTCTACGCCCGCTACCCCGACCAAACCATGACGCAGGTAAGCCTGCGCTCCTGCATCACCCACCCCGCCTGCCACACAGCCATCCCAGGCGCAAAGACTCCCGAGCAGGCCACCGAAAACGCAGCCGCAGGCGGGATGCAACCACTGACCGAGGACGACCTGAAGCTGGTGCCGTAATGGCCGACCAAATCAGAACCCCGGGCGCCAAGCCCGGGGCGAGCAGGTAAGCGCAAACTTGCTTAATCCCAATCCACCTTGGTGGCTGGCAGGGCCGTTCAATGACTCTTGAATTGCCTCAGAATGAGCCGAGCAAGTGCAATACGCTCGCCTGCGAAACCTGCGGCTACGATCTGCGCGGTCTCGACCGGTGTCGCTGTCCGGAGTGCGGCACGGATTTCAATCTTGACGAACTGCGTGCGCGACAGGCGGCGATGCAGCGCGCCTCCTGGACCCGTTTCGCATTGCACGTCGGCTACGCCATTGGCTTGATGTTCGCATGCACCGTGCTATCCATCGCCATCCAGCAAGTCGCCTACTCCGCACGAACGGGACCACGATCACGCGAATGGATCGTGCACAATCTTCCGGCACCCGCGCACTACCTTTGCGCAACAGTGTACTTTCCTGAAGCGATGCTCGTGGCTGGGTTCACCTACCTGCTGCTTCGATACCTTCGACGCGGGTTTGTGAAAACGTCAATGATCTCCGCACACTGGCAAACCGTCATGATGTTCCTGATCGTCCTCGCGTTTGGGCTGCTCGCGCAACTGGGCTGCCTGTTCGAAATCGCGACGATGGGCGACTGAGCATTTACTGCGGGATCGCAACATCGACACGTGAGCATTACTCCGCTTCCTTACGGGCGCGGCTCGGATTCTGAATTCGATTCAATCTCACTGAACTGTGCGCATTCGCAGGATGCGCGCACGGAATCCGAATTCCCCTCACGTTGCTGGCACGCGGGTTATAGCGGCCCTTCTAATCTCGCTCATACGCACGCCCGCAACCGCTCAGATCAACCCGGCCATCCGTCGATAGGGACCGGAGAATCGACACATTCGGGTTGGGCGCCTGCGCGGTGGCCCGCAAACTTAATCGACATTCAGGGAGACCGGCTGATGAGAGACGGTAGCACCGTATCAACGATGCTTCGAGCAACGCAGCTTCACCGCTGCGCCTGGACCTGTGCAGCCGTTGCATTGCTGCTTGTGGGTGTGGCCTGTAACTCGGCTGCCCCGGGAACGAACGACGACGGCAACACGCTGCTCAACGACGCCGTCAGTTATCAGGGCAAGATCAGCGGACAAGTGTCCGAGTCGCAGTCTACGCGCACGTCGATCACCGACGAATCGGCTGGTCAGAGCGCGCCGCTGACGAACGTCAACGGGAATTCGGTTGTGCGTTTTCAGGATATCGCGGGTGCCCCGCTCGTCGATGAAAACGGCAACCCGATTCCACCGATCCCGCTCAACCCAGACGGATCGTTCGACGCGAACAACTTACCGGTCGGCACTGACTTCAACATCTGCGCCGATTTCGACAACGCCAACCGCTGTGACGTCGTGAGCTGCACGAACATACCAGCAGACTCGAACGGCATCGCCGGCGAACTCAACAACGCGCAGGTCGACCCGCTCACGACGCTCGTGCTCGGCAAGCTGCGCGAGCTCATGCGCGCACGCGGTCTGTCGCCGCGCGACCTGCCGGTCAGCCCGGTCGCGATCGTTCGCCGCATCGTCGACGCCTACACCCACCTGTTCGAGGAAAGCGGCATCGATCACACGATCACGATCGACGACCTCGCGAACCTCACGCAGGATCAGTTCGGCGACCTCTTCGACACGATCATCCCAGCCGGTGCGCGCGCGGGCATGCTCATCGTGGAGGGCAATCTCGACCTGGCGCAGTCACAGGACGCGGAATCGCGCGCCGGCGCCGCGGCTGAGGTCTTCTTACGTGCAGGTTTCCCGATCGTAGACGAACCGGGCGGCATTGATCTCTCCGCCCTCGCCGACATGGCGGGAGTGGAGGCGGTCCCGCTCAGCGAACTCTACGGCAACGAGCCGCAACTCGACGAATTTGAAGAGTCAGCCGATTTGGGCGAGGATTTCTTCGACGATTTCAGCGTGCTCGAACCGGCAGAGAACGGCGAAGAGCCAATCGTTTACTACGACACCACCACCGAGCCCGACCGCAACTTCGGCAACCTCGACGACGCGCAGGACGACGGCGGCGTGCCGCACCTCCCGCTCATCTTCGATCGCGTGCTGCTGAAGATGGCGCGGATCGACGTGCTCGGTAATCGCATCACGCTCGCGGAACTCTACGCCGCGCTGACGGATATCGAAGACGGTCTCGGCGCGCGACTCACGCACGAACTGTTCGATCCCAACTTCGCCGGCCCGCCACTCACGGTATTCCAGACAGAAGACGGTCGAGGCAAGGCGATCGATCTCGAACAGATTTACCGGCGTATCTTCGAGTCCGGTCTGAATCGCGTCGACGATCAGTCGCTCGACGATATCAACGCGGACCTGCATCAGGCGATGGTCGACCTGCTCGGAACGACCGTTCCGCCCGACTTCGACCTGCTCTTCGGCGACATCGTCGACGACCGCATCGGCGGCATCGGCGATCTGTCGGAGCGCATCCGTGGCGCACGCGTGCATCTGCCGTTCAACCGGTCGGGCGCGGAAACGTTCTACGTTGTAGCGGACGGCGATCCCTTCGATCCCGACAGCAGCGCCGAAGCCGTCACGGTCGACGCGGACGTCGATATCGATGGGCGAATCTCCAATGTGTCGTACAACACAAGCGGCGAAGGCAAATACTACCTCGGTTTCACCGAGCGCACGGAACAGGGCGGAGTCGTCGAGTTTATCGTGCGCGAGACCGGCCGGCGTCTGCATGGTCAGCGCGGCCCGGTTCGCCTGAGCATGAACGACGATGTCTTCGAGTCCATCGACGGCGTGCCGTTCTTCGATTTCGTATCGCAGTCCGGCCGGTTCTATCCCGGTGTTGACGTTGCCGTGCGTCGCGTGGACTTCACGCCGCCGCCCGCTCCGGATGGCCAGACCGATCCGAACCTCCCACCGCCGGGCGATGATCCGTTCGGCCCCAACGGAGGCGACCCGAACACCGGCGCTCCAAACGGTGACCCGAACGCTGGGAATCCCAATAGCGATCCAAATGCCGGTGATCCCAACGGCGATCCGAACCAGCCGCCGCCTCCGCCACCTGGCGATGGCACTGCTGGTCCCGCCGGTGATCCTCTGCAAGGTCCGGCACCGGCTGAGTTCGAGGAAGTCGAAGTCATGCGCATCTTCGTCCTGGCCACGGGCTTCGGTCCCGACGCCGAACCGGTGCGCGTCAACTACAACCGCGAGACCGGCGACTCGTCATACGACCGCAACGGCCGCTACCTGCTGATGTTCACGCCGGACACCGAGGAAACCGGCGAGTTCGTGCTCTTCAACGAGCAGGCAGGCCGCGAGGCGCGCGATGAGGACCCGAACGCCTTCTTCAACGCTCCGCCGGAACTGCCCGACAACTTCGAGGACTTCTTCAACGATTCCGACGATCGCAATCCTGACAACTTCGACGACTTCATCGATGACTTCCCGAATGGCGATACCAACGGCCCGCCACCGCCGCCCGACGACTTCGATCCGATGGATGACTTCGTCGACGATCCGATGGACGACTTCGTCGATGATCCAGCCGACACCAACGGCATCGAACCGGCGGAGTTCATCGACGAGAGCGGTCGCATCATCGTCACCGCGCGCGAGATCTCAGGTTTGCAGGTCGATCTCCAGTCGTTTACGCGTGTCTTCGGCACGGACGCGGAGAACGCGCGGTACGACGCGGACGCCGATCCGTACTACGACGACATCAACGGCAACGACAAGCAGGATGCCGGCGAACCGACCGCGTCGTATCGCCCGTTGCTGTTCGACCCGCGCGATTGGCGCGCGACCGACATCGCGTCGTACTACCGCCGCGCGGACAACGGCGAACCGGTGGGCTTCGATGAAGTCGATTTCGAATCCGACACACCGCAGACCTTCGAAGGTGTGGAACTCGTCGCCCGCGACTACAAGCCGCGACGCAACGCCTTCCGCTTCGGCCGGCCGAACACCGCGATCAACCTGTTGACCGCGTTCCTCCCGCCAGAGTTCTTCGACGGTACGCGCGGGCTCGATCGCGACACACCGGTGGATGTCTTCACCGCGGTCGCCCTGGTCAACCTCGTCATGGATCAGGTGTTCAACCTGACGGCTGACGTGGACATTGACGGTTTCGGTCCGCTGGAGCGCAAGCGCATGCTCCTCGACGGACACCTGTTCATCGTGCCGCTTGACGATCCGTTCGTCGAGTTGATTCGCGCGGTGGGTGAACGATCGGAAACCAACGCCGACGCAGCACAGTAGGCAGGCTCGTCGCGTTTTGTCATATCGGACCACCGGCGATCTTGCGGGTCGCCGGTGGTCCGTCTCTTTTCAGCAAGAAAGCGATGGGGATTAGACCCCATGTTCGCGCGCGGTTGTAACGTGAGGCGCGTTAGCAAAGCTGGATTCATGTTCTTATGACGTGAAGAATGAAGATGGAGGCAAGCTTATCGCTTGACCTTCCAGGAGGCGTCCTGGCACAATCAATGGACTCTCAGCGGAGTCGCCCGGACCGACGATCCCAGTAAGCTGTTCCGCGACTATCATGTCCAGGAGGTGGAAGGCAACGCGGCCGGGCGACGTTTCTTTCCCCCTTGAATCAAAGCACTTACAAGCGACACTCCAGTAAAACTCACAGCCTGGCAAGGGTGGCATAGACAAGCTCCGCTCGTCCATGGTCGTAAGCTGCTCAGCCTACGCTTTGGGGATGATGCAGAAATTGGCTGGGCCTAGCTGCCGCCGCCCAAAATGCTCTGGAACGCGCTGAAGTCCTGGGCGTCGACATCGTCGTCCGTATCCAGGTCGAACGCGTCGCAGCTCGGGTCCACCGGCCCGCCACCCGGGCCGGTCATGCAGTCCGTCCACGCGGCATAGTCGCCTAGATCGACGTCACCGTCGTCGTTGTAGTCGCCGCGAATGGTGAGGTCCTTGCAGTTGTAGCAGACCAGCGAGAAGTCCTGGTCGGTCGCGTCGCCCTCCCCCGGAATCGCGTCCGAGTTGATGCTGGCGGCCACGACCCGAACCGTCACCGGTCCGGACCCCACTGCCGGGAGGAACACGCCCTCGGTATTGTTCCGGAACTCCGCGGTCCCGCCCGTCGTTGAGTATCCGTTTGCGCCGAAATGGTTACCCAGATACGTGTTTGCGCCCACTTCCACGACGAGGTCGAGATCGTTGTTCCATGCCGGGGTGCCGCCGCCCAGACCGTGGCCCGGAGCATCCGTCCACGCCAGCATCAGCCGCATGTCCTGGAGCGGGTCATCGGCTTCCAGCATGACCGACCACTCCTCGCTCGTGTTGTCGAGCACCACCGGATTATCGAAGTACTTCACCGCGAGCGGTGGATCGAGCACAGCCTCCGCGTCCAAACGCCCCCAACCCTGCTTGCTGTCAAACGGATGACCAAGCACACCGCCATCGGCATCGAGATGGCCCGCGAGATCGTGAGCAACGGCAGTCAACGCGGCTTTGACCAGTGCGGGACTCGGGTCAGCCACGTAACCCGGAAGGCTGCGGTAGTACTCGATGAAGAGGGCAATGGTTCCGGTCACGTGCGGCGACGCCATACTCGTTCCGCAGTAACCCGAAACGGCATACCCCCCGCCCGAAACCGTCGAATCAACGCGACAACCCGGCGCGACGATTTGCGGCAGGTTGCGCCCATCGAGCGCCGGGCCGTGTGCGGAGTTCGCCGAGACATCGTTGATCTGCGTGTACTGCGCACCGGACGAAGACTGAAGCCGAGTCGACCCCACAGCGATGAGGTTCTTGCCTTCGTCGGGCGTGCCTTGCGTGCTCGTTCCGCCGTTGCCGTTCATGATGCTAACGACGAAATGAAACGACTGGTTTCCGGGTGTGTTGGGATCGGCATCACGCACACCGATGTCCACGTTCTGCGTGTCGATATCGTAGCCGTGCGGCGAACCCGCGGGGCCCCAACTGTTGCCCGAGAGCGATGCGCCGTTCGCATACGATTCCTGGATCAACGTGAGCATGAATCCCGGCTGACCGAAGATCGGTCCGTAAACCTGCTCGACGAGGTTCGCACCCGGCGCCATGCCCAGGCCGCGGAGGAATCCCTGCCCGTCGAGCACACCCGCAGAGCCGTCCGCGACCATGATGCCCGCAGTGTGCGTGCCATGGCCGCTGTAGTACATCGCGCCACCGCACGTCGTGCCCAGGCACGGGAGCATGCGATTGACCAGATCCGGATGCGTTTCGTCGATGCCCTGATCAACGTTCGCGATGATGACGCCAGCCCCACTCAAACCGACGGTGGACAACCAGGTTTCGTAGCCCGGGAAGGCAATGTTCGACCCGTTGATGTTGTTCACGCAAACCTGATCGCTCAACTCGCCGCGGGCTCCGCCGTCTTGCGGAACGGGCTGAACCGTGAGCACACCGGGAAGCTTTGCAACGTCAACCAGTTGTGCCGGCGGAAGGTTGAACGTGACGACCGCCAGTTGATCGTTTACGCCCTGCATTGTCGGCATAGCGCCCAATGCGGCAATGCCCTGGCGGATTTCATCAACATCCGCACCGCGATAGACCAGTGCGCGAGCCGCGATCGGTCCCGCAGCAGCCATCGTGCGATTGGCTGGCAGAATGCGATACGCCGGCGCGAAATCGCCACTCCAGCGCACCGGCGTGCGCGTTGCGGCCTGCGTGCACTGTTCAGATTTCCCCCAAACCACATATGTGTGCGGCGCGATGTATTCCACCACCTCCAGACCCGCCGCGTGCAACTCGTCGAGCCAATCGTTCTGCGCCGGACCGGAGAACTGGACGAGATGCAGATCGGGTCGGCTAGCGCGCGACATGGCGAGACCGGCAGGCGACGCGGGCACGCGTTCAATGGGATCAAACGTCTCCCCGCCGAGCGTCAGCGCGAAACCTTCGGTGTCCTCTTGAAACGGCACGTTGGCGGTTCGCAGTTGCGCCATCTGCGCATCCGTCAGCGTCATCCAAACGAAGCCGGGATACGTGATGGCGGAAGTGTTTGCGACCCCCTCAGCCTGTGTGACCGGAACGCGCACGTGGTGCAACACGGGCGAGACCGATTTGTCGGCAGCGAACGCGGCAGCGCATGCAAGAAGCACAACCAAACATGTGGCCAAGGATCGCCCGACTTTCCCCATCTTGCGTCTCTCCAACGGTACCGCATTCGGTAGCGCCTGCGTTTGCACGGCGCCATCGAAGACATTCAACTCAACTGCTGGTCGGTGTCCGAACCCGGAAGAAGTTCGATCGCGGGATTGCGAAAACCACATTCGGCATCCCGCGTCGTCCCCCAAACGCCGTCCGGCGATTCAGCAAGCGCCCCCAAGCGCCAACCGAACAAACTCAATCGTAGAGAAACGGCGCGCGCGGTTCAAGATTAGAGTATGCCAACGCGCGACAGCAGAGAGTCGATTATTGCCAACCCGCGCCCAAGGTGCATCGAAGGTGTTTCGAGAGGTTTTTGCAGCGCGCGTTTTTCAGTTGATCCGTCCCGCGCGACCATCACGAACATTGTCGTCAGGACTCGCGATTCCGCATACCGCAGCCGCATTGTCGCCCGCCCAGTTGTCGCTGTACGTGTATGTGGAACCCACTTCACAACCGCGAAAACCGGCTGTGTAACGGACGTATTGCTGTTTTGACGCTAGCCCCTCCAGGTTTATAATCAATATGCCGACAAGACGTTACGTGCGTCTACCCCGGCGCTGCGGCGAGAGCGGGCGTTCTCGCGGTAAGGAGACTGAGCCATGGTTGGTCACACGACTTCCCTGTTGGCCCTCATCGGGCTTCCTGGTTGGGCGGAATTGCTCGTCGTCGCTTTCGTCGGTTTGCTGCTTTTTGGCAAGCGGCTTCCCGAGGTCGCGCGCTCGCTGGGCCAGTCGATCGTCGAGTTCAAGCAGGGCATGGCTGGGGTGAAGGACGAAATCAAGAACGCGGGCGACACACCGCGTCCTCAGAACACGGTAGCGCAGTCGCAGTCACCGCAAGCGTTGCCTGACTCGAACGCACCACGACAGACTGAAGCACCGAAAACGCACGCCGTCGAATCAACGGAATAGTCGCAGCCCCAACCGCAACCGGTCGCGCTTCCACTACCCGTCAAAAGGAATGTCGTATCCGTCAAACGCTTCGGCAAAGTCGAAGACGTTGCGGAAATCCTCAAGCGAATCGCTGGGCTGCTTCTGCATGAACTCGAACTCGATCATCGCGAAAACGATGTTGCCGAAATCGACGGTCTCGGTGATGTTCCAGCCCGCGAGCACCGAACGCGTCATGCGTCCCCAGCGCTGCAACGCGTAGTCGCGCAGCCCCCAGCACAAATCGCTGCCGCTCACGTGCCGGTTCAAACTCTCAAACCCACCGGCATCGTCGATCGCAGCCACCACCGTCTTGCTCAACTCGCCCTTCTCGTAAAGTTCGCGGAGGTCGACGAGGTCAAGGTTCTTCTGCACGAGGTACTTCATCACCGTGATCTGAGCAGCCGACTCGGGACCGTGTACGCGATGCACGGCGTACCCCAGACCTTCGCGCACGAAATGGTAGGCGTCCTCGGGGTAACGCCCCACCTTCGCCACCAGTTCACGCAGCGATTTTTCTCCCGTCTCCGCCATCAGTTCGTTTCGCTCAGTCCGTATGCGACGCTACCACGATCGCGAAAGGGGATCCGCCCGTTCGCACGCGTCATCATTTCTGCTCGGTCTCGGTCAATTATAGCGACAAAACTCACGATTCGGTCGGCGGCCCGCCGTTGCCGGAATTTGGCTGGCTGGGATCGCCGCCGCGACGCCCGCGTGACGAACGGCGACCGCGTCGGCGACGACGCTTTGCGCCGTCAGGTTTGCTGCCATCGGACTTACCGGCAGAGTCGGCGCTGTTTCCGGAAGCGTTCGCGGGTCCACCGCCTGATGAGGCATCGGTCAGCGGCGCATCGGCTGCTGGTGCCGGCCCGGCGGAATTCGTCTGCGATTTGCCACGACGACGCCCGCGACGACTCCGCGAGCTGCGCGGCTTGTCGCCGTTGGCCTTGTCGTTGCCGCCGCCGTTGCCGTTGCCGCCCCCAGCGTTGTTTGCCTGGCGTTCGCGTGGTTTGCGACGTTCCGCAGCGGCAGCGGCTGCTTCGGCGCGCTGCTGCTCGGCAGCACGCGCGCGTTCCTCGGCGCGACGTGTGGCTTCCGCTTCATCGATGAGGTCTTCGATCGTCACCGTCAGGCGACCACCGTCCGGTGTCTGGATTTGCAGAAGCTGCGTGAGAATCTGCCGCGCGACAACAGTGCCGCTCCCCTGCTCCGTAAAGACTTTCTTGCCGACGTTGGGCAGCTTGCGGTTGAGATCCTCGTACGTGGTGTGTTCGTAGCGCAGGCAGCACTTCAACCGGCCACAACGCCCCGACACCTTCGCGGGATCGAGCGTGGCCTTTTGCATCTTGGCCATTTTCATACTGATCGGCCTGAGCGTTTTGAGGAAGCTCTTGCAGCAGCACTCACGCCCGCAGGTTTCGTAGTCGGCGAGCAAACGGGCTTCGTCGCGTGCGCCAACCTGACGCATTTCGATGCGCGTCTGGAACTCATCCGCCAGTCCGCGAACGAGCGTGCGGAAGTCGACGCGGCCCTCAGCCATGAAGTAGAAGATCACGCGTTCACCGCCGAAGAGGTGTTCGCATTCGATAACCTTCATCGGCAAATTGGCTTGGTCCGCGCGCTCCTGGCAGAACTTCTTCTTGCGCAGCGACTCGGCGCGAATGTGCTCCCAATCGGAAACGTCTTCGGGCGAAGCGAGGCGGAGAATGCGACCGTTGCTGAAGTGGAAATAGTCTGGCCCGCTCTCGTCAACGTAGCGTTTGATCTGGTCGCGCGAGACGCACTTGTCGCACCCGTCGCACGAGACGGACACCATCTCGCCCATCTCGATGCCGCGATTGGTCTGGATGATGACCTGCGCGCCGCACCCGAATTTCATGTCCTTGTTGGGATAGCGGAACTCACCCACCGAACGCATGTAGCCGTAGCGGATGACCGCGGTCGGATAGACCTTCTCCAACCCGTTGCCGCACTGCCCCGTGCCGCACGAGCCGCTCCCGCACCCGCCGCCCGACGCCTCGTGGCCCGAGTCGTTCTCGCCATTGTGTACGTTGATGACCATCAGAAACCGCCTTCCGCGGTGAATTGTCGATTTCGCCGAGTTCCGCGCACACCAGCGCTCATGGTCCCATGGCGTTGCGCAGGATTTCAGCCCGAACCTCAGGGCGGCCCAAAACACCGGAACCGCCTGTACAACAATAGCTTATCGCGCTGGCTGCCCGGTCGCCAGCCCGAACATTGGCTCTGCCAGCCACGACAGCGGCGATGCGGCAAACAAAAAGCGGGCGCCCACGGCAATGATACCGCGAGCGCCCGCATCAATCGTCAATCAATTGTACGCCGCGAGCGACTAGCCCAGCGTCGCATCGAGGGCGTCCTTGAAGTCCTTCTCGCTACGCAAACCGACGAACTTCTCCTTGATCTCCCCACCCTGGAAGAGGATCACCGTCGGAATGGCGCTGATGCCGAAACGTGCCGAGGTCTGCGGATTGGCATCGGTGTCGAGCTTGCCGACGCTGGCTTTGCCCTTGTATTCCGTCGCGATCGAGTCGATCGTCGGGCCCAGCGCCTTGCACGGAGCACACCACTCCGCCCAGAAATCCACCAAAACTGGCTTGTCGCTCTGCAAGACATCTTGCTCGAAGCTGTCGTCCTTGAATTCGATTGTGTCGGGACCCGCCATCATCGACTCCTTTGTCATCCGTCCAGCCGAGCAGAACCTAATTGCCAACTCGGCGACCATCTTTTCGCCTGCGAGGGCGATTGTAGGAATCGCCTCACCAAGGGTCAAGGCAAACCAAAAGCCGCGAATTTCCCGCTGAAAACGTCACACCGGCGTAACCGCGACCCGCGGTATCAGGTGACGGGAAGCGGTTGGCGTTCCCCTTTCGGACGCGACTTCCACCGGCGGTGAATCCAGAGGTACTGCTCCGGCGCGCGGCGGATCGATGCCTCCATCGCGTGGCTGTACTCCTGCGTGATCCAGCGCAGCGGGTCGTCGCGGTCGGCCCACTCGTGCGGATGAATCACCCGCTCCACACCCACCTCGAACTCGAAGCGATTCCCCAGGCGAACGGCGTAGCCGACGATGATCGGCACGTTGTGCGACATCGCGAGCAGCCCGATGGATTTGTACGTCGAGGCTTTGATGCCGAAGAAGTCGACGAACATGCCCTTGCTGCCCGCGTTTTGATCGGCAATAAAACCGAGCGCCCCGCCGTCGCGGAGAATCTGCTCGGCGGATTCCGTCGCGCCCTTCTTGTCGATCAGCGACAAACCCGTGCGGCGGCGCACGCTGACAACGTAACGATTGAGGTAGACGTTATCGAGCGGTCGCATGATCGCAGCCACGTCGAAACCGAACAGCGCAAGCAAATAGCCCGCGAGTTCCCAGTTGCCGAAGTGCGGCGTGAGCAGCAAAGCGCCCTTGCCGTCGAGCATGACGCGCAGGGCAGCCGACATGTTGTTCAAGCGAACGTAGCGACCCCACGTAGCAGCCGTCACCAGGTGCGGCAGGAAGATGAAGTCCATCGCCAGCATCGCGAGGCCTTCAAGCGAACGCAGCGCCATGCGTTCCACCTCGACATCGGACATCTCGCTGCCCAGCGCCATGCGGATGTGCGCGGTGGCGCGCTTGCGATGCCGCGGCAGCACGTACCACCAGATCCGCGCGACGACACGCGCGGTCACCAGATTCCAATTCACCGGGAAAATGCGAAGAAGCGCAATCAGCGCGCGAGCCAGGGCGTAGAGCAACCATGCCTTGGGACCGTCGTCACGCTTCATGGCTGCATTCTAGGACACATCAATCGCTCTCGCGAGCGATTGAATGATGAGTGCGGAATGACGAATGACGAAATCGCGCGGCGCTCGATTTCCTGCTGAAATCCTACAGGTCGGTCGGGTGGCACGGACAAGCTCCGCTTGTCCGTGGGGCATACTTGGGTTGGGTCATTTCTGTAATTGCCCACTGACAAGCAAAGCTTGTCAGTGCCACCCGGAATGGATGATGAATACTTGTGATACGTCTCTTTGCCGCTGGAATCCTACAGGTCGGACTCCGCTCTGCCCGACGTGGTCAGCGGGCCGAACATCTCGCGCACGCTCGTGGTCTGGAGCATGAAGCTCGCGTTCAGGGCACCGTCTTGGGTCAGTTCGTAGAGCGTGCTCGCGATCGTCGAGTAGTCGAGCGCCAGGCCGTGTACGTCGTTCTCGCTGATCACCACTGGATCATCGCCCAACATGAGAATCAGATCGCCAAGCAGCGGCGAGCAAGGCAATGGCGGCGATTGCCGATCACCAAACGGCGTACGCCTCACGAGCGTGAGCTGGTCCGCACCCGCATCGGCGGAAATCGTGATCATCCCGTTGGGATCGCGATAGTACACCGGCGTGCCGCAACGCAAACCGCTTCCGAGCAGCGCGATCCGCTGCCCGCCGGTGCGCCGCACGTAGATCAGATTTCCGGCGGCAGATGGCACGCGATCGAGCATGAAATTGCTGTCGCCAACCTGCTCGCTGCGAATCACACGATCGCCACGCGCGAGTAACCCTTCGTACGCTTCGACGCGGATGCGCGGATCAGGGTCGTCGAGCATTTGTCGCAGAACGCCCGCCGCCCGTGCGGAATCGCGCGCATGCGCCAACTCGTCGATTGCCGTCAGGCGCAGCGAACTCCCCTCGTCGAGCGCAACGGCAGCGAGCACTTCGACCGCGACGTTGTCACCGAGTCGCAGGCCGGTCACAGCAGCGTAGAAGCGCACAACTTCCTTCTTGTCGGTATAGAGCTTCTGCACCACCGGCAACACCGTGCGACCGAGGCCTTCCCAAGCGAGCGCAATATCCGGATGCGACGCGCCAGGTTCCGCCAGTTCGTCCGCAAGTTGCCGTGCGCGCAGCTCATCAAATCCCGGACGCTGCGGCAAATACAAGTGACGAACCAGCGCGAGAAAATGGAAGGGATCATCATGGTACGCCTCGGGCACGCGCAGCTCGACGTACGACGGCGAGGTGGCTTTGGCGACTTTGCGTCCGCCGGCGAAGCGTTCATTGATCGTACTCGCGATCTGCCGCACGCGTTGGAACGAAGGACGCGTCAGCACCAGGCGCAGACGTCGCGGCTCGATCACCTTGCCACCGCCGATCACCGTGCCTTCGCGCGCACTGAGTTGAATCCCATCCTTGTCGCTACCGGAGAACGGGTTGATGAACACGGGGCCTGCGGCTTCCGCGAGCGTCTTGCCTTCGACGACGGAACCGCTGCCCGCGTCGCGGTACACGTGCAGCTCAGCCGTGTAGAGTCGCCCGCCTTCCAGCGAAGTCGTTTGGGTACCCGGTAGCGCCCGCACATTGAGATCAAACGTATCGCCAACCTGAGCGGCTGCGGGGATTTCACCCTCGATGATGACCACCGCGGTATCGGGATCATCCACGATCTGCTCAGGCGTGATGCGCGCCGGTTTGATACCGGGACCGGCAAGTTCGGCGCGCTTGTACATCTCCTGGATCAGACGATCGCGGATGCGTTCGGGGCACTCGCTGGAACCGCGCTTGCCCAACCCGGCGATAATGCCGTACCCGCGAACGCGCATGAAACGCAGACCCTCGATCCACGCCTGCTGCGCGACGGTGTCGCGATAGGCGAGCGAATCGGAGAGGCCTTCGATGTTGGCGTCCACGAAACCCTTCTCGACGTCGGGGCGTTTCTTCGTCGTGTTCCAGACGATGTCGCACCCGGAAGCGCCGAGCAAACCGATAACCAGACAAATGCGAAGAGCAATCATAAGCGGGGAACAAGGCAGCATCGCGCGTGCCGAAAAACAGCGGTCTGAGGTATGCATCCGGTCGTCAACGCAACGCCCGGCTACCGCACTACGTCGCGTGGGGCGTCAAACTATGCCGGGACCGCCCAGCCGTCAAGCGTCATCGCTTCCTGTGCGATAGGACCGCCCGGCAGGACGTGTTAACACAATCTTCCGGTTGAATCGCGAATCTCAACTCCGTAGAGTGGAATTCGACCTTCGGGGGTTAGTCGGTTCCACTTTCCACTTGGCCGATAGGTGAGATATGCATCGGCTTCACTTCAATCGCATTGTGACCACCAGCATGAGCCGAATCGCATTTGTGTGTTGTGTGCTGCTCGCGTGGAGCGTGCAGGCGCAGACGTCCGAGCCTGAGGTCCTTACCGGCGAGTTGCTCGACCCAGTCGGTTACGCGACGGGGGTCAACGAAACGCTCGGCGAAATGCTTGCGCGGGAGGCTGCCCGCACCGACGTGGACACGCCGAAGGGTCGCAACGGCGCGCAAGGCCGATGGCGCGTCCCCACGCAGCGCAGCGACAGCTACCCCCATTCCGGCAAGCACAACGCCATCAACGAATGGGGCGACACGCGAATGGCGATCGGTTTTCCACAAAAGGTGTTCCTGCACGGCGCATACATCGCCGGCCAGGAGGGTGCGGGAATCTGGACCAAATCGCTCCGCGCCATCGGCTACCGTGATGGCGAAGCGGTGACGACAACAGAATGGTTCACCGATATTGGCCAAACGCCGGCGTGGTTCGAGATGAACCTGGAGTCGATCGACCGCGTGGTCTTCGAGTGTACACCGGTCATTCAGGGCGGCGGCTGGTTCGGACTCGACGATCTCACGTATACGCTGTTGCCCGATCGCAACTCGGATGAGAAACCCCAGCGCGTCGTCGTTGACTTCGAGGACGCGGACTACCGCCAGGTGCTCACCGGCACGAATTACGCGGGCCTCGATTGGGAAATGGGCAGCGGGGACTTCGATGAAAGCGTCGGCATTCCCGCACCGCAGACCGTCGAGTTGCCACCCGGTCCGCCGGTACCCGACGCGCAAAGCGGCGCCCTGCGCGGAGCAACCGGCACGCCGCCGCAACTGCTCTTCAGCTTCCGCGGGCCCAACATGAGCGAAGCGGGCAACAGCTTTCCGCCGGACACCTGCGGCGCGGTCGGCCCGAACCATTTCGTCAGCATCGTGAATCGCAATGTTTCGGTCTATCTGAAAGCCACCGGTGCCAAGCTTGCGAGCATGAGCCTGAACACCTTCTTCTCGCCGTACTCAACCGGTGGCGACCCCCGCATCCTGTACGATCAATACAGTGGGCGCTGGTTCGCGATTTCGACGACCTTCTCCGGCGGAAGAACCATTCAACTGGCGGCGTCACACACCAGCGATCCAACCGGCACGTGGTTCAAGACGCAATTCTCCGTCGATCAGGGCAGCGACACCGGGTGCTGGCCGGACTACCCCACGCTGGGCGTCAACGCAGACGGCGTGTACATCACGACCTACATGGTCGGGTGCGGGATGACGATTTTCGCAATCGACAAGGCTCCGCTCATCGCGGTATCGCCGTCGCTGGGCGCAATCAAAGCCTTTCGCGGGTTGACGCAGACCGGCGCAATTCAGCCCGTTCACTCGTTCGGCACTGTTGACGGCGAGTACTTCATTGACGCGGCATCGTCGTCACAGTTACGCGTGCGACACCTCACCGGCCCGATCGCGACTTCCACGCTTGCCAACCTGGGTGCGTTCTTCGTGCCCAGCTACAGCTCGCCGCCGGACGCACCGGCGATGGGCAGCACCACGCCGCTCGACACCGTGGGCGCTCGGCTGATGAATGCGGTCTATCGCGATGGTCGCATTTGGACGACACACGCGATCAACATCGCCGGCAGGTCCGCATGTCGCTGGTATGTCGTCAATCCCTTGGGTGCGTCGCCGACCTTGACCGACTTCGGAACGGTCAGCGACCCGGTGCTCTATTACTTCTTCCCGACGATCATGGTCAATGGCCGGGGCGACGCGATCATGGGTTTCTCCGGCTCGCACTCCGGGATGTACGCCTCGACATACTTCACCGGAAGGTCGTACCTCGACCCGCTCGGTGTGATGGGCCCGCCAACGCTCTATCAGCTTGGGCTGGCTGCGCAGAACCTGCTTGATCAGTTTGGGCGCAACCGTTTCGGCGACTACAGTCTGTGCTCGCTCGATCCGGACAATGACCGCGAGATGTGGACCATTCAGGAATACACGTACTCGAACAACGTGTGGGGAACATACATCGCCCGACTCGCCTATGGCGACTGCAACAACAATGACATCACCGACCAGTTCGACATCACCGGTGGCACCAGTCTCGACTGCAACGACGACGTCATTCCCGACGAGTGCCAGCTTGGTGGCAACGACTGCAATTCGAATGGCGTCCCGGACGATTGCGACATCGCGGGCAGCACATCGGAAGACTGCAATGCGAACACCGTTCCAGACGACTGCGACATCGCGTTGCTGTCGAGCCGTGACTGCAACGGCAACGGGATCCCGGACACTTGTGACCTGGGGAGCGGATTTTCGCCGGACTGCAACGTCAACGCGTATCCCGACGAGTGCGAATTGGCGGCGGGCAGCGCGTTTGATTGCAACGTCAACGACATTCCCGACGTTTGTGACACGGCATCGGGCGGAAGTCTCGACTGCAATGATGACACCGTGCCCGACGAGTGCCAGATTGTCGGCAATGACTGCAACGCAAACAACCGGCCTGACGATTGCGACGAAGCCGATCTGACCGCAACGATGGTCGGCCCATCCCTGCAAACACCGTGCCCCGACGGCATTGCCGTCTTCAGCGTGTCCGCGCCCGGCGGCGAAGCGTATCAGTGGTTCCGCGACGGCACGGAGATGCTCTCGGAGGGCGGGCCGTATTCGGGCACCGACACGCCCACGCTCACCATCGACCCAGCCGGTGACATCAGCGACCTGAGCAAGTTCAGTTGTCGCGTGGATTACGGCTGCCTGCAACCCTTCAGCAAACAGGCGCTATTGAATCTGGCGCCGACGGAGATCGACGTTTCACTGACTTCGCCTTCGCCGATCACCGACTGCGTCGAGGACGAGGGCGGGATTGTGATTTTCACTGTCGCGGTCGATGATCCCATCGGCGCGAAGTACCGGTGGAGTCGAGGCGGCACTGACCTTACGGATGATGGGCACATCACCGGCACATCGACGAAGCAGATTCTGATCAACGGCCTGCTGCCGACGGACAGCGGCGAATACACCTGCCGCGTGTGGAACGACTGCTTCGCCGAAGCCGATGCGATTACCACCACGGGCGTGATTGAACTGGTTGATCCGGTGTTCGAGCAGCAGCCGCGGGACATGTGCGTGGAGTTCGGCGGCGATGCCGTGTTCCACGGGAGCGCCACCAGCCCCTACTTCTTCGTCTACCGCTGGTATGAAAACGGCGTGCTGCTCAGCAATGGCAGCAAGTTCAGCGGAACGACCACCGACACACTGACAGTGCACAACGTGGACGCGGGCGATGATGGCAGGCAATTCTACCTGCGGGCGATCGTGGTGAACCCGTCGTGCGCGAACGTCAGCGACACCGCGACGCTTTCCGCAAAGGCGATCGGCGAGTGCCCGCCCTGCCCGAACTCCGGCGGCGATATGGACAACGACGGCGACTTCGACCTGATCGACATGCAACAGTTCATGGTCTGCTTCGGAGTTGATGTCATCGCTCAGCCCGCATGCACCTGCGCCAACGTGGATAATGGAAACGACATCGTCGACTTGAACGATTGGACCGCGCTCGAGCAGATGATCGGCGGGCCGTTGTAGACGCCGTGCCTGCGCGTCACTACGCGTGTGCCGTGAACGGGAAGCGGAACGGTCTATCCTCGTATGGAAAATCGCCTCCGCCGATGTGCGTGCCGTCGGGATCGTCACCAGCCAGCGTGCGCACGTGCGCGAGCGCGACCTT
Source organism: Phycisphaerales bacterium (assembly GCA_020639095.1). Classification (GTDB taxonomy): domain Bacteria; phylum Planctomycetota; class Phycisphaerae; order UBA1845; family UBA1845; genus JACKHG01. The sequence continues at coordinate 165,659 of JACKHH010000002.1, forward strand.
GTCGGGCATGAACATGCATTCGATCTGGTTGGCTTTGAATGCTGGCAGATAGCTCAGGACGTCATCTAGTGCCGGGATTTGTGGCCCCACGATGTCAAACACGCGAAGCGTTTTCCCTGTCATACCGGCGAACGCAACCACACCGAGTTCCTCCACCCAGTACGCGCAGTCGCTCAGCGTATACAGCGCATGGAACATCAGCAGGTTCGGCGAAAGGCAGCCGATTTCGTCGGACACAGCCGTTCGTTGCCGGGCGAGATCGTGCAGCAGCGCCAGGTCGTCGCCGTCATTGAAGTTCAGGCGTCGCGCGGAGCCATCGCCCGACAACGACTGCACCGGAGTAACGAAGCGATGCTGCGGCGTGCAGCGAAACCCGCATTTCTTGTAGAAGGGGAAAGCGTCCAAATCGGCGAAGAGAAAGCTGAATTCCGAAGTGAGCCCCCGGCACCAAGCGAGCGCACGGTTGGTCAGTTCGCGATTCAATCCGCGCCGGCGATACAGAGGCTCGGTGCCAACACCAGACACCTGCGGCACCACGCACGGCTCACCGGCGATAACCATCGGCAGCAGGTAGAGCGAAACGTTGGAGACGATCCGGTCCCCTTCGAAGAACGAAAACGGCACATAATGCTCATCCCAGAATCCGCGATCGCGCCACGCCGACAGATCGAGCCCGTGAATCCCACGCGTGAACCGGATGTACTCCGCCTGCGCCGCGGGGTCGTCCCAGTATTGACTTCGGAATTGAAGTTCCAAGGGCTCACACATGAAAAAAGGCATTGCTGATTCGCTACGTGAATCAGCAATGCCCTTGAGAGTTACATGAATACGCGTTGCCTCTACGTCAGTTCGACGTCCCAGTACGCGTGATCGAGGAACTGGCGCCAAGAGTGGTAGCGGGCGTCGGACAGCTTTATGCTGATGACCGGGCTCCGTGCGGGTTTGCGCGGGATGGAGATCAGCTTCATGTTCGCCTGTTCCGGCGTCCTGCCGCCCTTGCGCACGTTGCACTTGAGGCAGCAGCACACGAGGTTTTCCCAAGTGGTGTCGCCGCCCTGCGAACGTGGGACCACGTGGTCCAGGCTCAGGTCAGCCGTCGCGAACCGCTTGCCGCAATACTGGCACAGGCTGCGGTCGCGGGCGTAAATATTCCGCCGGTTGAACTTCACCTGCTGCTTGGGAATACGGTTATAGGTGAGCACGCGGATGATCCGCGGCACGGCGATGTCGAAGCGCACGGTGCGCACCCAGTCGTGGCCGGCGGGTTCAAACTCGCGCCGGAACCGGCTCAACTCCGCCCAGTCCTCGAAATTGTACGAAACGTACTTACCGTCCTCGACATGTACGATTTCGGCGACGGGGTTGTTGTCCACGTCATCCTTGCAGAGCAAGGAGAACGCACGCCGCGCGGAGATTACGCGCAGCGCCATGTAGTGGGCGTTGAGCATCAGCACACTGGCTTGCAGACCCGAATGAGTAGCTCGCGTTGGAATGGATTGGTGATGTGGGAAGGCAATACCTCCTCGTAAAGTCCGATTTCGAATGCAACCTGGGCACTCGTCGGCCACCAAACATATCAGGCCCTCATCAGAACCGAAACGTGATTGGCGCAGCACCTGCCGCCGTTCACGCGGTACCATCCCTAGTAGTCTACGCGCGGTCTTGGCACTAATTCAAGCACAAAACACGCCCCTAGCACCATGTTTACGGGATCTTGACAGTTGGTCCGGGGCTGGCGTCCGGGGACTCGGGATGCTTTCGGACCTTGGCAGGTGCATCGGTTTTTCGCTGATAAATGGTCAGCCTCGACATGGAACACGACTCGCCGTCGATCATCAGCCGCCAGTTCCACGCGTCGGGCTGGGGCGCTTCACCCACCCAGGCAGCGGAGTAGCAATCGCGAAAATCGCGTTCCTGCAGCGCATCGGCGAAGAGCGGTCCACCGTGGAAATGGCGATTCTTTTGCACCTCGAAGGTACGCAGCACGATGTACTCCGGCGCCAAATCGCGAACGATGTGGTGGAAGGTCTCGGCATTCGACTCGCTGCATTTCATAACCTTGACGACTTGCGGACTCACCAAACCCGCAATGTCGAGAATCGGCAGCTTGGAATAGTAACCCTGGTATCCGATGGCTTCAGTGGCGACGACGTCAGTTGGCTTGGCGTGATCCGCCAGCCACTCCCCCGCCACCCTGCGCAGGCCGGTCTCGTTGACCTGATTGGCTTTTTCATATTGGTACGTCACGCGATCACGATTGGCCAACGAGCCTGCGATCACCAGCACAACGACACCCACGCCCACGCCCAGCGCGAAACGCGGCAGGTCATATTCGCGCCAGTACAGGGAAAACAGAATCCACAGCTCCCACAACCCGAGCATACCCAAAAGCACAGATGCCCAAGTCAGCGGCATTGCGTACCAAGGAAATGTCGGAGCGTGCCCAGCATAGAAAGCAGCGCAGAAGCCAATGATGAAAACGGGCAGCAGGAACAACGGCCCACCAGCGACACGCCGACGGGCAATTCCCAAGACGCCGAGCGCCAGCAGCACGAGCCAACCCCACACCTGATGCTTGGCGATGCCATAGGTGTGCGGCAGCCAGAGGTTGGCCAGGTACCAGTGGCCGTAGGCGCAGAACTCCTTCATCGGCCCGCGTTCGACCGAATACTTGAGTTCAAGAGCGCGCTTGGCCGTCACCGAATGCGGGACCGGTGACCCGAAGTACCACTGCGCGAACCCGGTCCACGCCCCCACGATCACGATGAACGCGATCAGCGGACCGACTGAGCGTCGCCCTGCGCGCCAGATCATCACGAGCAGCACAAGCCCCGCCCAGATCAGCGCATCCGGGCGCGTCAGCGCCAGCAGTGCGACAAGCGTGCTCGCAAGCGCCCAACGCGATCGCAAAACAGCCAGCAGACTTGTGGCCATGAAGCAGATGACCAACGGCGTCTCCATGCCCCCGGTCGTCGTCCACAGCATCGTCGGGTGCAGACTGAGCACGAGCATTGTGATTGCAGACCAACGCACGCCAACGTTGGCAAAGCGCAGCACGCGATACACCGCGATGGCGGCAAGCGCACCAGCCGAGATGCCGAGTACATTCGCAATCAGCGGTATGTGCTCAATGCCAAAGAGCAGACCGCCCAGGCCGAGCAGCAACGTGAGCAGCGGCGTGGTCGTGCCCAGCACGTGCTCGCCGACGTTGAAGACGAATCCGTTGCCCTGCGCCAGGTTCTCGGCATAGCGATAGGTGATCAGCGCGTCTTCGAGTTGGATGCCGGTGAACCAGCGAAACGCAACCCACCCACCGATCGCGAGCAGCAACGCAGCCACCGGCCAGAGCGCGGAACCGTCGGCGCGCACATCATCCGAGTACGCTCGCGGCTGAATGGAATCGGTCTGTGGTTCCATCATCTGCAATTCACCATACGCCGAGTTTACCGGCACCGCCCGACAGGTGCCGCTTGGAGATTGTACCGCGAAAAGGGCGGCGAAGTTTCATCGCTTTGGGATCGCCGGATCGTGAGCGTCATGTTGCCCGAATGCCGGCCCGCCAGACTGCTTACCCCAGTATCATCGGCACGCGCCGCAGTCTGGGGGCGCCAAACCCCGACGCCAGCAGCGCCAGCCAGTTCCCCGTCCCACGGATCCGAAGTCGCGCTCGCCAAGGACCGATAATCCAAATGGGTTTCGAACTTCCACGCGCCGCAGGTCGTCAACAAGTTGACGCCGATGGTCGCCGCGCCGCGCGACGCGTCGGGTGTTCACAATGGAAACTGAACCGTCGCGTTCACGACGAACGCGGGCGCAACAATCATGTCGAGATCGTTTCAATAGTGTTGCTCTATTGCGTTCATAAAGTCAGTCGTGCACCGGCGCATCGCATCCGATACACTGCGCTTGGGGTTCAACTCAGACGACGCCCAGCGCGCAGTCCGCAGTTGGCGTCAATCCCCGCGTCGCTCGCCGACGCGACCGCACGCGTCAAGGATACAGGACCATCATGATGCGCCGGCGAAACCGGCTTGGCGTATGGAATCATCATTCGCACAGGGATCGCACCAGGAGGCAGAAAGTGCAATCGAATCGACCCGTACAGTACCTCACATGGAGTATCGTCGCGACACTGGCGGCTGGCAGTTCTGTGCTCGCCCAGAACGCCCCCAATCAGCGCAACGCCAACCCGACGGGCGCGCAGCTCACGGCGCAAGTTGAGATTCTCAAAACCGGTGACGAGGGCTACGCGACGTTCATCACCGGCAAGGACCGGCAAGCCATTCCGGTGGCGACCGCCGGCGGACGTTCCGCGATCCAACCGGAAGACTTCCTCGCGCAGTACGGTCCGCTCTTCGGCGTGAGCGACGTCGCGACCGAACTCGTCGAGACGCGTGCGCTCAACGACGACCTGGGCCAGACGCACACCGACTTCGAGCAGGTTTACAACGGCGTCAGCGTTTTCTCGGGCATCCTGAAGGTACACCAGAATGCCAGAGGCGAGGTGGTGGCGGCCAATGGCGCGTTCCATCCGATTGGCGACAAGCTCAATACCGTGCCCGCCTTGTCGGTTGACGAAGTCATCGCGACGATCGCGACCGACTGGAACGCCGGCACGATGAATGTGGAGCGGGCTGATCTGGTGATTGTCGATCCGGGTTGGTATGGCGATCCCGCCCGCGGCGCGCACCTGGCGTACTACGTCATCGTAAGCGACACGGACTTTTCAAAGCGCGAAGCCTCATTCATCGACGCACACACCGGCGAAACGCTGGACGCGTGGTCGCTCGAGGTTTCCGTGCGGAACCGCGCCGTCTACAACGGCAATGGTGGCTCGACGCTGCCTGGCACGCTGATTCGCGCGGAAGGTGACGAACCCGTCGCCAGCCCCGACGATGCCAACTACGCGTACGACTTCGCGGGCGACATCTACGACTACTACGATCGCGCGCATGGCCGAGACAGCATCGACGGCAACGGCATGACGATGGTGCTCACCGTCAACTCGAACTACCCGCCCTGCCCGAACGCGCAGTGGACCGGTTCGCTGATGGTTTTCTGTAGCGGCACCGTGACTGACGACATCACCGCGCATGAGTTAACCCATGGTGTTACGCAACACACCGCCAACCTGATCTATCAGAACCAGTCGGGCCAGATGAACGAAGCATATTCCGACATCTTTGGCGAACTCATCGACCTTTACAACGGCGACGTTTCGGAGATCGGCCCACCGGCTGGTTCGCCAAACTGGCCGGCGCATCCGACCGGATCAGGACAGGACACACCGAACAACGCACGCAGCGCTTGCAGTTCTGCGCCCGGCTACCCCGATGGCGTCCGTTGGTTGATGGGTGAGGACGCGACCGCATTCGGCGGCGCCATTCGCGACATGTGGAATCCGGTGTGTGAGGGCGATCCCGATCGCAACAACAGCCCGCTGCAAACCTGTAACCCGTTGGACAACGGTGGCGTACACAGCGGCAGCGGCGTTTTGAATCACACGTTTGCGATCATCACCGACGGCAAGACGTTCAACGGCCAGACGGTCACCGGTATCGGGGCGATCAAGTCCGGCGCGGTGTTTTATCGTGCGCTCGCGACGTATCTTACGCCTTCGTCCGACTACGCGGATGCGTACGCCGCAATCAACACCGCAGCCAATGATCTGATCGGCACGTTCCCGAACAATCCGATCACCGGCGCGCCTTCGGCCAGTATGTTCACTGCCGCGGACGCTGCCGAGGTCAACAAAGCCATGCTCGCGACCGAAATGGATACCGACGGCTCGTGCGGCGCAACAGCCAACGTGCTCAGCTCGATCCCACCAACGCTTTGCGATCCGCGATCCGCGATCTTCGCGGATGATTTCGAAGGTGGCGTGAATGGGTGGACCACTGCGATTACCGGTTCGCCCGACACGCCGTACAACTGGGTGCAGGCGACCGGGCTGCCCATTGGCCGCACCGGGTCCGCTTGGTATTGCGAGGATCTGGCGGACGGTTGCCCGAGCGGCGGCGAGGAATCAGCCGTTCATCAGTTGATCAGCCCAGTCATCAACATTCCCACGATCGTCGGTTCGCCGACGTTGAAGTTCACCCATTTCATGGCAGTCGAAGCCGGGTATGACGGCGGAAACGTGCGGGTGAAAGTCAACGGCGGGGCGTGGACGCTCGTTGAGGCGTCGGACTTCACCTACAACACCTACAACGGCACGCTCAACGGCGGCGACAACACCAACCCGCTCGCGTCGCAGCCCGCGTGGCATGGCGCCGGCGGTGGTTGGGGGACCTCGGTGATCGATCTCAGTGGGATCGTGTCCGGTGGCGATACGCTGCAAGTGCGTTTCGACTTCGGCAAGGACTACTGCAACGGCATTGACGGCTGGTACATCGACGACTTCGAGGTCTTCGACTGCACCTGCGCGGGCGACGAGGATTGCGATGACGGCGTGTACTGCAACGGCGAGGAAACCTGCGTCAGCGGCTTCTGCTCGGCGGGCAGCGACCCATGCGTCGGCGAATACTGCAACGACACGATCGATGCCTGTGTACCCGCGTTGTTCGTCGAGGACTTCGAGAACGGTAACGTGCAAGGTTGGTCGCTGCGCGGATCCGGTAGCACGGCATCGACGGGCGATTGGGTATTTGGCAATCCCAACGGAACGTCAAACGATGGCCAGCAGGCACAGCCCGAAGACGCATATGAAGGCGTTGATTGTGCCTTCACCGGACAGAACAGCAGCCTGGGCACGGACGACGTCGATGGCGGTGTGATCTACCTGGTGTCGCCGGCGATCGACCTGAGCGGTCAGGCATCGGCGCAACTGGTGTTTGAACGCTGGTACTACAACCGCGATCTCGGCGTCGATTCCGGCGACTACTACGTGGCTCAGGTGTCGGCAAACAACGGGTCGTCGTGGGTCACGCTGGAGACGATTCCGAGCAGCCAGCGTGCCAACTCGTGGACGCAGCGTGCCTTCGATCTCGAAAACTTCGTTTCGCTCACCAGCACCGTGAGAATTCGCTTCGGCGCGAGTGACGGAACGTCATCGGGCAACATCATCGAAGCTGCAATCGACGACCTCCGCATCACCGGCGTTCCGCAATGCTCGGGCGATGGCGAGTGCGACGACAACAACGTCTGCAACGGCATCGAACATTGCAACAATGGTGCCTGCGAACCGGGAACGCCGCTGATCTGCGACGACACCAACACGTGTACCGATGACACCTGCGATTCGGTGACGGGCTGCGTCTTCACGGCGAACGACGGCAATTGCCCGGACGACGGTTTGTTCTGCAATGGTACGCCGTACTGCGATGTGACCGACGGCTGCCTGACCACGGGCGATCCCTGCACCGCGAATGACGACTGGTGCAGCGAGTCTGCGTCCGCGTGCATCCTGTACGGTGACGGCGACATGGACAGCGACGGCGACCACGACCTGTACGACTATATGCGCTTCCAGGAGTGCTTCGGCAGCGTCGCCGGCCCAGCCTGTTACCCGGGCAACCTCACGGGCGACGGCTTGATCGACCTGGCCGACTTCGACATGCTCGTCACCAGCCTGTCCGCCGGCGGCCCGAACTAACGGGCGTGGTCCGACGACAGTCAACGTGCAATCTCAGCGGGCGCAGCCGGGAGCTGCGCCCGCTTTTTTGTTGATTGGTGTATTGCCTAACGCAGATAGCCCTGTTGGCGGTACGCGTTGAGCTTGTTGTAGAGCGTGCGAAGGCTGATGCCGAGTTCATCGGCTGCCGTTCGCTTGTCATCATTGTGCGCCGCTAGAACTTTGAGAATGTGGATCCGTTCGATCTCTTCAACCGTCTGCGCTCGGCGTTCGCTTCCGGGTGTTTGACTCGGTGGCGGCGATGCTGCGGGCTCAACCTCTTTAGCCACGGCGGCGGCAGACTGCCGGCCCGACTCGCGTTTGCGGGAAAGTATCCCGGCAAGTACGCGGTCAATATCCGCAAGGCTGCACGGTTTCGTCAGATAGTCCTCGACTTTCCAACGTAGTGATTGCACGGCACTTTCAAAGCCACCGAATCCCGTAAGGATGACAACGGCGGTATCGAGCGACGCGTTTCGGATTTTCTCAAGCAACTCCATACCCGTCATTCCGGGCAGGTTCAGATCGAGGATAACCGCGTCAACACCGGCTGCGATGTGCTCCCAAGCAGACTCAGCCGACTCAAACCCCGTGCCACGATGCCCCATCGCGACGACCTCGCGCACGAGCAATTCCCGAAGGCGCGACTCGTCTTCGACAACGCAGACGTCCAGAATGGCGGGATCCGTATCGCTCACGCAGTCACCTCCCCATGCGCCGGCAGTCGCAACACAAACTCGCTTCCGCATCCAGCACCGTCACTGCGTGCCGTCAGCATACCATCCTGACGCTGCGCGATCGCGTGACTGATCGACAGCCCGAGCCCCAGCCCGCGGCGTCCCTTGCCGGTCGTGAAGAACGGCTCAAAGACGTGGTCGAGCGTTTCCGCGGACATCCCGCAGCCATTGTCCCGGACGCGAAGCTCGACCCATCCGTTATCGCGGTGCAGCGAAACGTCGACGCGACCGCCATCCACCGCCGCCGCTTCGACTGCGTTGGTCAGCAGGTTGAGCACGACCTGACGCAGCTCCTGCTCGGACGCGTGAACGACACAAGGATCGCCGTTCGACGGGCGGAACTCGATCCGCGTATTCCCGCACCCGGGCCACGCGCCGATCAGCCGGATGCACGCCTCGGCCACGCCGCGCAGTGAAACGGCTTCGCGGTGTGCGTCGCCCATCCGCGACAGGTCCAGCAGGTTCTGGGTGATGCGCTTGCACCGAAATGCCTCGTCGCGAATCGCCTCCAGGTCGTGCTTCCAAGCGCCATTGCCCGATTGGTCGTAAGCACCATCGCCCATACGCCGCAGCATCGACTCGGCGTACCCCGCGATGATCGCAAGCGGGTTGTTCACTTCGTGCGCTACGCCGGCGGCGAGAAAACCCACACTGGCAAGGCGCTCCGCGACCGCCAGTTCCTTGCTCTGCTGCGTCACCCGGTCCTCAAGATTGTGACACAACGATTCCAATTCTTCCGCCATGTGGTTGAAGCTGCGTTTGAGGTCGGTGAATTCGTGATCGCCACCGGGCTCAAGGCGAACGCCGAGTTCGCGCATTGCCAGGCGATCCGTCCCGGCGCGCAGTTCTCGAAGGGGTTTCACCACGCTGCGATAATGCGAGATGCTGATGATGAGCCCCGCGCCGACCGACACCAACGCAAGCGACAGCAGCAACCACGTCGTCGCGCGGAAGCGCTTGGCTGTCCGCTCGTGAACGGCCGCCACGGCGTCCTCGATCTCGTCGGCAAGTCGATCAAGCGTCGCGGTCGCGCGGTGCAGCTCGGCTTCCGCGGTCGCCAAGCACGAATCGTCCTTCGCCGCGGTTTCGACGCACGCCATCGCCGCCCGAATCGCCGCCAGTGCCTCTGACCCGAAATGCACCTCGGTCTCGGCGTGCTCCTCGCTGAACGCGGACGGTTTCTCCTGTTGATAGTCGTCGAACGCCGCAAGACCAGTCAGCGCTTCGGCGAGCGATTCGCGTGCGCCGTCGACCTCGCCGGAAGTGACCTGCCGAATCGCCGTTTGCAGGTTGCGATCGACACTGCGGACGCCGCGCAGCTCATCAAACTCCTCGCGCGTGCTCGCGGACATCTTTTGCAGTGTGAGCATGCCGGTGAGCATGCCCGCGCCGGCAGCCAGCAGTGCGGCTGTCAGCACGACGGTCTTGACTACGATGCGTCGCGCGAGGGTCATTACAAGTTTGTCATGTTTCGCGGGCACATATCTATTATCCCCGCTATCCGGGTCTGTGCTTTGCAATTGCAATTGTTGCAATCGCTATGTCGCGACAAGCCGTCCGCCCTATTCTATAGGGTATGAATCGAACCGTGAAACAAACTGCGGGAATACGGCGAAGCGCTCGTGTGCGGATTGCACGACACGGGCGTCGCATCGGCATTCTTGCTATCAGCGGACTGACGGTCACGCTCCCCTGGGCATGCGCCGGGCCAATACCACTGTCGCGTGCGATCTGGCCGCAACACGACCAGGAATTTCGCGACCTGCTGGCTACCCACCCCGCAAGCCCGAAAGAATCGTGGTACGCGTGGCAGGCGAAGCAGCACGACATTACCGTTGCGCAGGCCGCCGAGGATGATGCCGCACTGTCGACCACGCGCAATCCCTTCAACGCCAAGCGCGACCCCGATGCGGTGAGCCGCGGAGCGATTATCTACCGCGCGTACTGCCAACGTTGCCACGGGGAGGACGCACGGGGTGACGGCGGCGACCTGCTCGCGGATCACAAACCGCGCGACATGCACGCCTTCGCCCAACGCTTCGCCGCCACGCTTCACGGCGGCGCGCCGCGTGCCTGGTTCCGCAAGATCAACGAAGGTTTCGGCGATACGGTCGCGTACGCCGACGGACCGAGCACCGCCATGCCCGCCTTTGGCGACAAACTCGCTCGCGAGCAGATCTGGCTTGCGATCACCTACCTGCAAAGTCTCGACGTGTATCAGCAGGACGCGCCTGCCGACACGCCGTCGACTTCGTAATTGCAACTGTGCGCAAACACCTGGGAGGATTCAACATGAGCATGACGGACAGTGACATCATTCAGCAAACGGTGAACAGCGACGCGTTCCGCGTGGAGACCGCGTACCTGGGTCGCGGCGGAATCAGCGTAGCCGACCGGCCTCGGTTGATGAAGCGCATCGACGAGCGCATGGTGCGGATGATCTTTCCGACCGACGCACGCGACGTGGATGACGGCACGGTCGTGGGGCTGGTGTGCCTCTGGGACCTTGAGAAAAACATCAACGTTTATGCACATTGCATCAGCGCGGGCCCGGGGGCGAACGCACAACTCCGCGCGCTCTACTCGCCACTCAACCAGGTCAAACCACAGCCCGGTGATCTCGGCAATGCCGCGATCGCCAAGTTCGTCGCGTGGAAGCAGGCGTCATGGGGGAAGTTTCTGAACGAAGAAATCGAGATCGGCACGCGCGAAGCCTCGACTCGGTGGATCAACACGTTCTGGCGAGCGCTCGATCGCATGTATGGCGGAGGCAATCTGCGTGACTAGGTTGATTGCGGAAACACATCGATATCGCGCGGCATCGGTGGTGCTTTTCACCGTTGCTGTTGTGCTGGCAGGTTGTGCGCCCGCTCAGTTCACCGAGGGCGTCGCGTACACCGCCAAGCAGGAAAACGTGCGCGACGCCACGGCGTCAGCGGTTCGCGGGATGGGCCACCTGCGCTTCGATACCGCGCTGCGCAGCAACCTCGACGACGCGCTGGCGGTGTCGGATATCGACAAAGCGAAGCCGGCAGCCCGCGAAGTTCTGAATGCGGCGCACAACCTCGCCGTTCACGCGACCGATAGCGAACTTGCCCGCATGTCGCCCGACGCACTGCACAAGCTGGCTGGCGAATACGGTATGGAGTTGCCCGACGATCTGAGCACTGCCGACCTGCGCACATCGCTCACGGAACGCTACGATCAGGAAAGCGCTGCCGCACTTTCCAACGACCTCGAACGTATCTCCAGCGCCGGTTCCACCGAAGAGCTTGACGGGTTCCTCGCGGACATTCGCAAACGCATCGAACCGCAGGCCGGCAACGCTGGACGGCTGGGACGCGTGCTCCTGACCTCCCCGATGTACTTGCCAGCCGCCATCGGCGCGGAGCTTGCCGACGCCGGCGCCACCAAACGCACGACAATCGCCGAGTTCGACGAGGTGCAGGTGTATCGTCCCGCCGTGGCGGAGACCGCGTCCGCGGGCCGCGATTGGGAAACCGCAAGCCTCAACGAACTTGCGCGGCGCTATGCTCCGGTCTTCGTGCAGGAGATCAACCCGTCCGCCACGTACGCGTCCAGCGACGACCGCATCGGCAGGGTCGTGCTCAGCGGCGCGCCCGGCGACTATCAGGTCAACATCGACGTCGACGATCCGGTCGTGTACTGGAAGCACACAACCGCGCGCATTCACGATCAGCGCTTCGACCAACTCGTCTACGTCGCGTGGTACCCGAGTCGTCCCGCGCTTTCGTCAGGCGATCCACAAGCGGGCCGCATCGACGGCGTCGTCGTGCGCATGACGCTCGACCACCATCGCCGCCCCGCCGTGTATGAATTCGTGCGCACCTGCGGGTGCTATCACACGTTGTGGGTCGCGGACTTCATTGAGCGGGATGCGAAAACGGAATTCGGCGGGCCGCTTGCCGGCATGGCGTACGCAGTGCAACAGAAATCCGAACGCAACCGCGAACTCTTCATGCCCGCTCTGGTCGGCGACGACGGCGCGAGTCCGCATCGACCAGCCGTGATGGTCAACGCAGGCGAACACCTCGTACTGACGATCGATACCAGTGATTCCGGCCACTACGAACGATCGGCTGCTCCGCCGCAAACATACCGGCTCGAACCTTACGACGACCTGACGCATTTGCCTGTCGGCGATCAGGTCGCGAGCATGTTCAACGGCGAAGGACTGGTGTACGGCGCCGCCCGCCCCGAAGGTTGGATGCTCGCGCCCACCGGCATGCTGCAAGCCGGTCGCCCGCGACAGCTTGGTACCATGAAGATCCGCATGGACGCCTACGACTACGACGACCCGCGCCTTCTCGAACGCAACCTGCGCCTGCCCAGCACGTTCTGACGAGCGCGCAACCCAGGCGGATTTCACGCGATGATCAGCGCAAATGCGACACCATCACCAACGCGCCGGCCTTGGGTGATGCTCACAGGCGCGACCGGTGTGCTGGGATCGCAGGTGCTGCACGAACTGCTGGCACGCAACCACCGCGTACTTTGCCTTGTGCGCGCGGATACGCCGGGTGAAGCGCGTCGCCGACTTGCCGATTGCACCGTACACGCTTGTGGCGACGTTGAGCGCTACTTTGAGACCGGCCAGTTGGCGGTTGTGCGTGGTGACCTGCACTTGCCCATGCTCGGACTCAGCCGTGCTGTTGGTGAACGACTACGCGGTACGATTCGCTCGGTCATTCACTCGGCTGGCAGTGTTGTGTTCACTGCGCGGCGCGACGGCGAACCGTCGCGCACGAACATCGAGGGAACTCGCGCGGTATTTGCGTTTGCGTCGTCGTGTGGATGTCGCGATTGGCACCTCGTCAGCACCGCATACGTCTGTGGCCGGTGCGCCGATGCCGATGAAGTCATGCACGATGAACCGACCGCATATCGCAACGACTACGAGTACAGCAAGTGGACCGCGGAGCACGAGACACGTCGCGCCGCACAGTCAGCCGGTGCGACGCTTACGGTATATCGCCCAGGTGTGATCGTCGGACACAGTCGCACGGGAGCGGCCTCGCGTTTCACCGGCATTTACTATCTTTTCCGTGCCGTCTCACTGCTCGCGAAAGCAGCCGATCAGCACGGCGATGATCGCCGGCACATCCCGTTGCGTATTCGGGCAGCGGGTGACGCTCGGCCCAACTTGTCGTTCGTCGATGACGTCGCTCGCGAACTGGTCGACATATTCGATAGCCCAGCCGCGACCGGCGGCGTGTTTCACCTCACGCATCCAAAGCCACCGAGCAATGCCGTCATCAAGCGCGCCCTTGAAACGTTTTACAACATCGGTGGGGGAACATTCACTGAGAACGCGCGTTGCGACGATGCGCTGGACGACTCAACCTACGATCAGCTGTTCACCGGCGCGCTCGGCGCGATGTCGGACTATTTGCTCAACGCGCCGCGTTTCGATCGCAACCATACGGATCGTTGCGTGCGTCAGCATCCGACGCCGTGGTCGCTGTCCCGGCTTGTGAAGCTTCTCGAATTCGCGGAAGGCTGCGATTGGCGACCGCCAACACAGATGGACCCAGCGCGCAGTGACAGCGCACATTTGTCCGACTATTTCGAACACTTCATGCCACGGACCATCGCCCAGTCCAAACTTTCGCAACTGCGCAATCTCGACCTTTCGGTGCGCTACGTGATCGACGGCGCACAAGACGGCGACTGGTTGTGCCAGTTTTGCCGAGGTCACCTGCAAACAGTGCAGCGTGCGCCGACAACACCGGCTGACATCACCTATCGACTCGACGCATCCGTATTCTGGCGGCTGGTCGCTGGTAGATCGACGACATCGGAAATCTTCCTCTCCGGCGGCGCGCGAATCGAAGGCGACGTCGAGCGCGCGTTGAAGTTCGCCGGCATCATTCAGGACTTCGTAAGTGAGTTTCCCTATGACGTCGCGCAATGGACGCCCGATGCCGGTTGACCCGGTCGACATTCTCGAAGAATCGGTCGCGATCGACGCGGCGCACGGCGAACTCGCGGGCGTGCTCGCGTATCCGCTCGCCGGCGTGCCCACGCGGGCTGCGCTTGTCGTCGGTCCGCACCCGTTGATGGGCGGGCGACTTGAAAACAACGTGGTTCGCTCTGTCGCGCGCGGGCTCGCAGAGTATGGTTTGACGACGCTGCGCTTCGCGTTTGCGGGCGATGGCCCTACATCGGAGGTGATGGACGAATTCTGGCGTACTGGCCACGCCCCGGACGACCCGGCGCGTGTGGATGACGCAAGATCCGCCGCGATTTGGTTTGCGCACAACGTCATTGGCCCGACGGTGCTCGTCGGGTATTCCTTCGGCGCATCGATCCTTGCGGAAATGATCGACTTGGTCGGCGCGACGCAGCTGGTGCTCATTTGCCCCACCATCGCGCACCATGACTTCACTGAAGTAGCCCGGTCGTCGCTTCCCAAGCTGGTGATTGCGTCGAACAACGACTTCGCAACACCGCTCGATGCCGTGGAAACCTGGGCAGCGCGTTGCGCCGGCGATGCGACACTTATTGTACTGGAGTCCGCGGAACATTTCTTTCGCAGGCAGGAGGATCGGCTGGTCGGTGAGATCACAACATGGCTGCACCCGTAGACCTTGACGCTCACGTTCGCCGCATCGTTGCGATCCACTTCGATCCCGATGGCGGCGCGCCGTACTGGCTGGAGCGTGCGGAAGCACTCGGCTGGGATCCGCGTGAACGCGTGCGTTCACTTGCAGATCTTTCACGCCTTGGCCCGATGGACGAGAACGCACTGCGTGAGCGACCAGTGCACCACTTGGTACCCTTGAGTCGCCGCGCGAACCTTGTCGGCGCAATCACTGCCGAGACGGGCGGCGCAACCGGAAAACCCAAGCGAACCATTTTCTCACGCGATGAATTCCACACCGGCTTCGTCGAACCGTTCGTCCGCGCGGCGAAGCACGCTGGCTTTCCCAAGGGCGCGACGTGGCTTTGGGTTGGCCCCGGCGGGCCGCACATCATCGGACAGGCGGCAGCCGCTTGCGCCACCGCCCTCGGTAGCCCCCAACCGTTCGCTATCGACTTCGATCCGCGTTGGTTTCGCAAACTACCCGCCGACAGCACCGGCAGCGAACGCTACCTGAAGCACCTCATCAATCAGGCGATGGACGTCATCGCAACCGAACCGATCGAAGTGATTTTCACGACGCCGGTCATGCTCCAGCGACTGGCGGAGGCGATGACGCCGTCGCAACGCGTACGTATTCGCGGCGTACACTATGGCGGGATGCGTGTTGAATCGCGGCTGCTCGCAAGCGCTCAATCTGATTGGTTCCCGAACGCGGTCCACCTCGCGGGTTACGGCAACAGCCTCTTCGGTGTGTGTATGGAATTGGGCGGGCCGGCGAACCGTGAACTGCGCTACTACCCCTACGGCCCCCGACACCAGGTCCAGGTGGACAACGCAGGTCGAGTCTGGATGTCGCGCCTCGATGAAACCCTGCTCATCGCGAACCTGCCCGAGCGCGACACGGCCACCGCCTGCGCACCGCATGAAACCCACTCGGCGCTGGGGTTTTGCTCAGGTGTGTCCGACCCACGCCCAATCCACGATGCACGGTCCGCAGCCGCGCCGGGAATATACTGACGCAAACAACTTTGCGGGTCTGGACAGTGATCGCGCGTCCACAGTCAAATCGTCGAACCGCGCCATCCGCTTCACGCCAGCATTGCTTCACGCCAGCATTGCTTCACGCCATCATTCAAGACGTCGACGCGCGCGGCAATTCCAATCTATCGTCCGCATCAAAGCGGGCATAGCGAAGCGCGAGCGTGGGGAGAACCAGCAGATTCAACATCGTGGACGTGATCAGTCCGCCGAGGATGACGATTGCCAGCGGGCCTTCGATTTCCCGGCCGACTTCACCGGCGCCCAGGGCGATGGGCAATAAACCCAGGCCGGTGACGGCTGCTGTCATCAGTATCGGAACAATGCGCTCGGTCGCGCCCAGCACGGCAGTGTCCTGATTCCAGGTGCGTCCTTCGCTGAGCACGAGGTGCTCGAAGTGCGACATCATCATGACCGAGTTGCGCATGGTGATGCCGAACAGGGTCACGAATCCGACAATCGATCCGATCGATAGCGATGCACCGGTGATCGCGACAGCCAGAATACCACCGATCATCGCGAACGGTAAGTTCACGAGCACGAGCAGGAGATTGCGCGGGCGGCGGAAGACGATTGAGAGCAGCAGTAGAATCCCCACACCGGCGACGGATGAATGCGTAAGGATCTCGTTGCGCGCTTCCTGCTGCGTTTCAGCCTCTCCACCGAAAACCGTGTATACGCCCGATGGAATCGACATGTCCGCCACGGCATTCTTCGCGTCTTCCACGAAACTCGCCAGGTCGCGGTGCTCGGCATCGCACGTCACCGCCTGCCGTCGCCGCGCGCCGTCGTGCATGATCATGTAGCGACCAGTGACGGCTTCCAGATCCGCCAACTCCGCCAGGGGAACGAACGTGCCTTCCGTGTTGCGCAAGAGCAACGTACCGATTGACTCGGGGTCCTGGCGCAGCCCCGGGGGCAGCGTCACGGTCACGTCAAACACACGATCGCCATCGTAAGTTTGCGCGACGGTCGTGCCCTGATACGCCGTCTGCAACGACGCCAGCACATCAACGGGCGCAAAACCGAACTGCGTGAGTCGCTCCTGCCGCAGATGCACGACATAGTGCGGCGATCCCGGTGGCGACACAACCTTCACGTCGGTCGCTCCGGGAACGGTCGCAACGCGCGCGGCGATCCGTTCTGCCGTTGCGTCGAGTTTGTCGAGGTCGTCGCCGTAGATGTTGATCACGACTGGGGAGGCTTCGCCGGTAATCGTCTCGCTGATGCGGTCGCCCAAGAAGGTAAGCACTTCGTAGGTGATGCCGGGGTAGCTCGCGAGGAGTTTGCGAATCTGCGCTTGCGTGTCGGCTTGGTCGTCGCCGGACACGTCGGGTTTGAGTTCGACGTGGATTTCCCCACGGTGCGGGCCCCAGGGGTCTTCGCCAAGTTCGGCGCGGCCGGCTTGAAATTCGACGGTGGCGATGACCGGTTCGCCGTCAACTTTGACGTCGGTGAGCAGGTCGTGGGAGATGCGGTTGCCCAAGGCCATCATCGCGGGCAGCGACGTGCCGGGCACGGTCGAAACCTGCAATACGAAATGCCCCTCGCGGAATTCCGGCAGGAACTCCTCTCCGAAACCTGACGCGAGAAATAGCGTCGCGGCGAAAGCGAGTACGCTTGCGATAATCGTCCACCGCGGGTGGTGAGCGGCGCGGGTGATGACGGCTGCGTATGCGCGTTTGATTCCGCGCAAGAACATGGAATCACCGGATCGCCGCGCCGACTTCGGAAGCAGCAGGCAGCACAATGCCGGGGTAACCGTCAAGGCGACGACCAGCGACGCAAGAATGGCTGCGATGTACGCGATCCCGAGCGGCGCGAACATCCTTCCCTGCAAACCCGTCATTGTGAGCACCGGAACAAATACCAGCACGACGACAAACGTGGCATAGACGACGGCAGACCGCACCTCCATCGATGCTTCGAAAACGACCTGCAAGGTGGAACGAGGCCGGCCCGCGTGCTCATTCTCACGCAACCTGCGAAAGATGTTCTCGACGTCGATGATTGCGTCGTCAACAACTTCGCCGATCGCGATGGCCAACCCGCCGAGCGTGATCGTATTCAGCGACACGCCAAGCCGTTCGAGAATGATGATCGCCACGAGCAGCGATAGCGGAATCGCCGTGAGCGAGATGAACGCGGTGCGCAGATTCATCAGGAAAAGCAGAAGCACCACGGTGACCAACGCCGCACCAATATAGAGTGACACCGACACGTGATGCAGCGCGGTCTCGATGAACGTGGCGGGACGGTGGAGTCGCGGGTAGACCGTGATATCCTCGCGATCGAAGACGGGCTGCAATTCGGCGAGCGCGGCTTCGACTGCTTCCGTGACCTCCATCGTGTTCGTGCCATACTGGCTGAGGAGCTTGACGAGAATGCCGGGTTGCCCCTGAATGCTGGCGTCGCCGAACTTGGGCGCCGCGGCCTGCACGACGTCGGCGACGTCGCCGAGTTGCACGACACCGCCGTCGATGTGGCGCAGAACGATGTGGCGCAGTTCGTCCGCGGTGATGGACTGCCCTTCGGTTTGAATGACGACGCGCTGGTTGGCGGTTTCAATGAAACCGGCGCCGCGTGCACCGGTGGCGCGTTGCGCGGCTGCGATGATCTCATCGAGGCTCAAATCGTAGGCGACAAGTCGATCTGGGAAAACCTGAATCTGCAACTGGCGGAGATCGCCGCCCATGATACCCACGTCGGCGATACCGGACACCGCCTGCAAACGCGGGCGCAGCGTCCAGGTCGCGAACTCGCGCAACTCCATGAGCGATTTCGACGGCGACACAATGCCGATTTTGAGCAGGTCCATCGTCGACGAGGTGAGCGGCGTCAGCTTGGGCGTGCCGACGCCTTGCGGAAGATCGCCCGCCACCGACGAAATCTGCTCCGCGAGCATCTGCCGCGCAATGAATACGTTTGTGTTGTCCTGAAACACAACCGTGATGATCGAAAGTCCTTGGATCGACTGCGAACGCACCGACTCGATGTTCAGCACGCCGCTCACCGCACTCTCGACGGGACGCGTGATCAGCGCTTCAACCTGCTGCGGCGACAGCCCGGGTGCTTCCGTCTGAATGACTGCCTGCGGCTGAACGAAATCGGGAAACACGTCGAGCTTCGCGTGCTTCGCCGTAACCACGCCATAGCCGATGGCGACTGCCGCCAGGATGAGCACGATGGCGCGGTACCGCAGGGAATGTTCGACAAGAAATCGCAGCATGGTTTTGTGTCGTCGGGTTGTTGCGTTTGCGCGCGGAGGACGCGGCTACTCCGAAGCCTCCTCCTCGCTTTCGATTTGCGCTTTCTGCTCTTCAGATAGGAGTAGCTGAGCACCGTCAACCACGACGGTGCTAACGGGGTCGGCATCGGCGAACCAGCCGGTTTGCTCCGGCGCACGCAGCGTGATGCTGCGCCGCTCGAACGTGTCCGCCGCGGTCTGCACATAGACCCAGGTCAACCCGCCAAGCCGAATGATCGCAGAGCGCGGAACCAGCACACCGGCGACCTTGTCTCCGGAAAGCGGCACATGCGCGACAACCGGCGTACCCGCGCGCAACGACGCAGCTTCGTCCGTCTGCACTTGATAGAGCAGCGTCGGGCCGCGCGTTGCGAGCACGCGCATCGCAGAGAAGCCCATTGGCTTACCCAATAGCACGTGTGCGTTGTCGCCGGTGACGACGATCTGCGCCGGCTTGTCGGGCGCGGGGACTGCCGTGCCAATCGGAAGGCTCACGCGCGCAATCTGGTATGACGGGTCCGTTACGCGCAGCAACGCCTGACCGCTGTCAACCGACTCATCGAGCGACGCGGCGACCTCCGCCACCTCGCCGTCCTGGGGAATACTCAAGGCGAAGTTCGTAACAGCATCTCCCGTTCCCGCGAGCAGACCTTCGAGCATCGCCGCCTTTTTCCGCGCCGCCGCCAGGCGTGCTTCGTCGCCCTTGAGCAACGCTTCCGCGTCCTCGACGGCACGCGAGGAAACGAGTCCGCCGGTCGCGTTCAGATTCTGCTTGTTTTCGAAGGACGCGCGGGCGGCGGCGGTTTCCGCGGTGAGTTGCTCGACCTCAGCGGACGCTTCCGTCCAACGCGTGAGCAGATCGAAGGATTCCCCTGCGGTGAATCGCGGCTGGATCGCGCCGATGATGTCCCCTTGATGGACGGTCGCGCCGACTTGCGGCCAACCGCCCTCGGCTGAGGGGCGCAGGTAGCCGTTGACCGGTGCCCGAACTGTTACCGTCCGCGCCGGATCATCCTCGAGCATGCCGTACGCGGTAACGCTGGGCTGCCGCTCAACGGATTCGAGCTGCGCGACGCGCAGACCGATGCGCTGCTTCACCTCGTCGTTGACGGTGAGCACGACCTGCCCCGCGTCGTTGCGCGCGATTTGCACCGGTGACGCGTCCTCTTCGCCACCATCAGGTTCATCGGCTGCCATGACCATGAGAGCAGTGATGCCGGCATCAATGGCCGGAGCTGCCGCCAAACTCATTTGCGCCCACGTGCAGCAACACAAGGCGAGCACGGTTTTGTATTTCAAGCGTGGCATCATGGATTAGCTCGGTTGGGAATCGAATCTCACGCAATCACGTCGCCAGTGCCGCCAGTGCATTGCGCGCCAGGTCGACTACGAACGTGGGAATATCCAACGATGCGCTGGAATCGATCGTGATTCCGTCGCATCCGCTTGCGACGAACAGCCCAATCGCGCATAGCAACAACAGGGTGCTTTTCCGTTTGGCATGAACGCGACGCTTTGGCAGTGGCTTGTTCATCAAGCGTTCCTCCTCAATCGCTTATGCTCTGCGCGTTGAGCGATGAATCCGGCAACTTGCCGCCCACCGCATTCTCCAATTCGGTGACCGCGGCTGCATGGTCGCGCAGCGCACGTACCAGATCGCGGCGGCGTTGGATAAGCTGCTCCTGTGCATCAACCACCGCGAGCACGCTCTGTTCACCGGCTTCGTAGAGGCGCGTGGCACCATCCACCGTCGATTCGCCGACGGGCAGACTTTCCGATTCATAAAGGTGAATCAGATCCGCAGTGGTTGTCGCCTGAATCGCGGCTTGGTTGACCTGAACGGCAATCGCGTCGAGCAACCGCTCGTAACGGGTTCGCGCTTGCATCGCGCGAAAACGCGCCTTGGCTATCTGCGCCTGGTTCTGGTCCCAGATCGGCAGCGTGACCGCGAGCGACGGTCCGAGTTTGGCGTCGATGATCTGGCTGCGCGCGAGGCTGCGCTGACCGCGCGACTCGATCGAAGGCGCAGTTAGCTGACCAGCCGCAATTGAGCTGCGCGCCGTGTCGGCGAGCAGTTTCCGCCCGGGTGCCCCGCGACGTTCGTTACGTTCGAGCGCGAAGCCCACTTGCACGTCGGGGTACACGCGGCGAACCTGCAACGCCAACTCTGCTTCAGCCGACTCAACGTCGAGTTCCGCAGCCCGTGCGTCAAGTCGCTGATCCATTGCGCAGCGCAGCAACGCGTCCGAATCAATCGTTCCCGCATAGTTCTCGGGAAGTTCGTCGACCAATTGCCAAGATCGTTGCGCACGCGCAAGTCCCAGCAGGTCTCCAAGCGTTGCTTCCGAAGTCCCCAGCGCGCCGCGAATGGCCATGCGATCCGCGCGGACATTGAGCAGGCTGGTGCGCGTGCGGTTGACGTCGAACTCGCTGACCTGACCGCCTTCAAACTGTTTCTGCGCCGCCTGCACGATGCGCTCGGACAGCTCGACGTTTTGCCCAGCCAGTTCGTCACTGCGGCGAAGCGCCAAAACGTCGTAGCACTGCGTGCGAACCTTCGCGCGCAACTCAATGGCGCGTTGTGCAGCCAGTGTGATGGTACGGTCGAGTTGCCGCTCGGCGACGCGACGGCGCATGGGAATCTGCCAGAGTTCGGCGACCTGCTGCGTGAAACCGAGGGTGAGATCGACCACGCCGCCGCCTTCGGGAAAGTTGAACCCCAGCGCCAACGATGGGTTCGAGAGCAGTTGCGACTGCACGAGATCGGCGCGCGAGACGCCGATCTCCGCGAAGATATCCTGGAGTTCGCGATTGTTGAGCAGCGCGAGTTGAACCGCCTCGGTGACGGTCAGCCCGCCATCAAGCAGGCCCGTCACCTTGGCGTCAAGGGCATCAGCCGCCGATGGATCGTAGGCGTCAGCAACGGCGGTGCGCTCCTGAATCAGTTGCCCCGCCCTGCCGAAGTCCTCGCGCGCGTCCACCGGAGCACACGCAAGGACGCACGCCATGGATGCGCAGGCAGCGACGCACATTGCTCGCGACACCACCTGCCAGCCAATTGGGTTAACGCCGGAAGTCTCAACCATGGACGAACAGCAACTCAGAACAGATCGCATCACAGGGCAACATGCTGCCCAGCGTGGAGGCTGAACAGGTCCTCGTCACATCAGAACGAGTAAATGTAACTGACGTTCGCGCCGAATGCCGGGCCACTATCGTCACCGTCCAGGCCGACGGTCGCGCTGAAACCAATTTCACTGTGTTCGTCAATATCCCACTCGCCACCCAGCTGCATGTAGTGATTGTCGCGCGTGCCCTCAAGTTCGCCCGTTTCGTAGCGATACAGCGCGACGAGCACGAGATCATCGTTCGCGCGCCAGTCAAGACCGAAAGAGCCGCCCCACAGGAAGTCGCGGGCATCCTGTTCGTTGTCACCGTTCACAAACTTGATAAATGGGTTAGCGTCGAAGCGCAGCCTTCCGGGAATGATGCTCTTCGTGAACAAACCAATCCACTCGTAGTCCACGCCGCTCGAATGGTAGCCCGTGGGGAGGCGTAGGAAATTCCGCATCGCGAATGCCGGCATCCAATCGCTTTCACGCCACAGTCGCCAGTGCCAGCCAACCTCCAAGTCGCCGTTGCCGTCAACGGCTCCGTCGCCCAGTTCGACCGGGACCTCGAAGATCAATTCATGATCCTCCGCAACGCCCCACTCGATCTCGAATTCGTATTCAAACTCGTCGCTCTCACCCTTGGTCGTGCTCCAACCGAAGATGTTCTTCATTTCGACCACACCGTTGGGTTCCGGATCGGCACTGCGCATCTCATACGGGCCGGCGAGGTCCCAATTCATTTCGTCCGTTTCATCACCTCCGCCCATCGCGTCATCGTCCCCTTGGGGCAGGAACGATGGCTCGTACTGCGCGAGGCGCGTCGATGGCGCAGCGTCGTCGGCGTGCAACTGGAAATCGTACGGGCGGCTCACCAGCGCCGCATCGGGATCCTGCATGGTGCCCTGTCCGACTGCCGGACCGGCCATCCATGCCATTGCAATCATTGTGAAAACGCACAGCGACATCCGTGTTCGGTTCGTCATTTCGTGTCTCCCATGAGCCAACCAGTCCCGTGACCGCACAAGACCGGTATTCAACTGTCGTCCAACTCTCGCTGCGCTGCGCGCCTGCAACGCACTTGGCGAAAGCGTCAAATCGCGATTAGAAAAACAAACAGGCCGGGTGTGGACCGCAGCCACCCCATGCGTGGCAACTGGGTCCAAGCACCCGTCCACACCTCGAACCGGCAGTGCTCAGCGAACGGCGCGGTTCGTTCAGCGAGCAACAATGCCGGTATCACGAGCAACAGATCGCAGTCGCTTGATGTGAATTGCCTGATTCCACACCTACGCACGCGAAGGAGGGAACGATACCGCATCGAAATGACGCACTGATGGAGCGATTATTACAATCCTGTAAGTATCGGCTGAGCCGTCGCTAGGGACACGGCTAGTATTGCCATGCGGGCTGACGTGGCGATGCCCGTCATACCACGTACAATCTGGATATTTGCCTAACGGGAAGGTAACCACCCCATATGCGTGCATTGGTTGTCGAAGATGATCGCGACGTTGCCGCGCTGATTGAACGCGGGCTACAAGAGGCACTGTTCGCCGTTGATAAGGCTGGCGATGGGGAAACTGGTCTGCATCTGGCCTGCTCGGCGCAGTACGACGTCATCGTGCTCGACCTCATGCTGCCGAAGTGCGATGGCCTTAGCGTGCTGCGGGCGATGCGCGGACGCGGAATTACTACACCGGTGATCTGCCTGACCGCGCGCGATGCGATAGACGATCGCGTTCGCGGTTTGAACGCGGGCGCCGACGACTATCTCGTAAAACCGTTCAGCTTCGTCGAGTTGCTGGCGCGGGTACGCGCGGTGCTGCGACGCGGCCCCACGCAGATTGATAATCCGATCGTCGTTGGTGACCTCGCGGTTGACGTTATCGCGCATACCGTCGAGCGCGCCGGGCAGAAGATCGAGCTTACCGCCCGCGAGTTTTCCCTGCTTGAGTACCTCGCGCGGCATGCGGGCGAAGTGGTATCGCGAACGATGATCCTTGAGCGAATCTGGGACATGAATCACGATCCGCAGACGAATGTCGTGGACGTGCATATCAATCGCCTGCGTCGCAAGGTGGACAGCAACTTCGATGCACCTCTGATTCGAACTGTTCGCGGAACCGGCTATGTCCTCCAAGCAGGTTGAATCACGCCGATTCGGCAGCACCATTCGGTTTCGCCTGACGCTGTGGTGGACCGCGATCACGTTGTGCTCGTGCGCCGCGCTGTGCCTGCTGCTGTACTTCGGACTCTCGTATTCGCTGCGCCGCGAGGTCGACAGCTTCCTCAAAGGCGAGGTGCAGGAGTTCACGTCAATCCTGAACGAGGAGGAACACCATTCGTTCGCGGAAATCGAAGCCGACATTCGGCATGAACTCGGCAGCCGGTTGCGCGGGGACCTGACGTTCCGCCTCGTCGGCGAGGATGCGGGATTGGTTTTTTCCAGCGACGCGCACGACGTGCTCACGAACGATGATGGTGCGGGTACACAAGTTGTGGACGTTGAGGGACCGGTCTGCACGACGGAACAACCCGCGAGCACATCGTGGCCGTACCGGGTGTGCAGTCAGCAGGTCGATCTCGCCAACCGAGGTCGGTATCAAGCGCAAGCGGCGTACCGCATGGACCAGGTGGCTGCGTCGCTGACTGGATTCCGCAGGCTCTCCGTCGCAGCGATGGCGATTGCAACCGGCTTGTCCGTGGTTTGCGGAGTGGTGCTCGCGGGCAAGAGCCTGCGTCCGGTTCAGCAGATGACCAATACCGCCCGACACATCGGCGCGCAGAATCTGGCGGAACGACTCGCCCGTTCGCGAAACGGCGACGAGCTGGATGATCTCGCCGGCGTGCTGAACGAAATGTTGGCGCGAATCGAACGCCAGTTCGGAGAAGTTCAGCGATTCACCGCCGACGCGGCACACGAACTCCGCACGCCACTCGCAGCCCTGCGCTGTCGCGTCGAGCTGGCGCTCGATCATCAATGCGATGAAAACGAATGGCGTCAGTTGCTGGAGGAAAGCCTCGGCCAGTTCGACACGCTCTCCCGCATCACCAATGACCTTCTGCTGCTGGCGCGCGCCGATGCCGGACGAAACTTCCTGAATCTGGATCGCTTCGACTTGACCGAAACGATTCGCGACTTGGTTGACCTCTACAGTGCGACCGCCAACGAACACCGGATTGAGCTCGTCTGTGAGCGCATGGTTGCGATCGAAGTCGATGCGGACGCCATGCGCATCCGCCAACTGTTCAGCAACCTGCTGGACAACGCACTGAAGTACACCCCACCCGGAGGACGAGTCACCGTCGGCATGGCCCGGTACGAGAACAAAGCCGAGGTGCGCGTTTGCGACAACGGGCCGGGCATCGCACCGGAACACATCGCACACGTATTCGATCGTTTCTACCGAGTGGACGCAGCCAGGACACGGACCACCGGCGGATGCGGATTGGGCTTGTCCATCTGCCGCTCAATCGCCGAAGCGCACGGCGGCACCATCACCATGGCGAGTCGACTCGATGTCGGTACGGAAGTCGTTGTGCGGCTGCCAGCGAACAGGAAAGTCAGCACGACCGACAAACCTACCGCGCACACCTAAGCGCAACGACGCGCCTGGTTGATTGGCACAATAGGATCAAACTTCGTGCGCGAGCGAATACCCAATCGAACGCCGCGAAATGGTTCAACAAATTGCGCGAGCCCGGAGTCGAACCGGGACGGGTTTCCCCACAGGAACCTAAATCCTGCGCGTCTGCCAGTTCCGCCACTCGCGCGCCGACGGCAACAGTATTCTGAGTGCAGAGATCAGAGTGCAGTATGCAGAGTTCTGGGCGTCAGCGACGCGTGCATTGCCATGCGCCCGATCGACCATGACTCCGCATCAATCATTCATCATTCATCATTCAGCATTCAGCATTCTGTACTACGCACTTCCCTACGTTTCTTCGATCTCTTTCGACTTCGAGTCGACCAGCTTGTCGACCTCGTCCTCGTAGCGTTTGATGAGTTTTTGGATGCCGTCCTTGGCGCCCTCGGCTGCGTCCTCGGTGATGGTCGACGCCTTCTTGTCGGCGTCGATGCGTTTGTTGATGTCGCGGCGGACATTGCGCAGGGCGATCTTCTGCTCCTCGCCCATCTTGCGCACCTGGCCGGAAAGCTGCTTGCGACGCTCGCCGGACAGCGGCGGAATCGGCAGGCGGATCACCTTGCCGTCCGACGATGGGGTAATCCCGACATCGGACGACTGGATGCCTTTCTCGATGTCCTTGATCGTCGTCGGATCGAACGGCTTAACAACGAGGGCTGCGGGCTCGGGCGCGGTAATGCTCGCCAGCTCGCGCAGCTCCATCGTGCTGCCGTACGACGAAACATCGATCTTCAGATGCTCGACCAGACCCGACGTGGCCCGTCCGGTGCGCACCCCGCGCAACTCGTCGCGGAGGTACTCGATCACCTTCGACATCGCTTTTTCGCATTCGTTCTCGTAATTGCTCATGATGCTGGTAATCTCCTACGCCAATATCGATATCGCCCAGCAGCGATTCTTCCCTAGATGGCCGCGCTGACATTCTCCGCACCGGCACTGTCGACCAGTGTACCGATCGGTTTTCCCTGAACAACGTCGCGCATGTTGCCCTCGCGCTTCAGGTTGAACACCACCACCGGCACGCCGTTGCGCTGGCACATGTCGATCGCAGCCACATCCATTACTTCAAGGCGCGCATCAATCACCGCGTTGTAATTCAGATGATCGAGCAGCTTCGCCGTCGGATCCTGCACCGGGTCGCGATCGTACACACCGTCAACTTTGGTGGCTTTCAGCAACACGTCCGCGCCAATCTCCGACGCACGCAGTGCCGCCCCCGTGTCCGTCGTTACGAACGGATTGCCCGTCCCGCCCGCGAAGATCACGACGCGGCCCTTCTCAAGGTGGCGGATCGCACGCCGGCGGATGAACTTCTCGCACACGCGATCGACCGCGACGGCGCTCTGCACCCGCGTGTTCAACCCGAGCAGTTCCAACGTGTCCTGAACCGCCAGCGCGTTGATCACCGTGCCCAGCATGCCCATGTAGTGGCCGGTGACTTCTTCGATTCCGCCGTGGGCTGCGATCTCCCGGCCTCGGACGATGTTGCCGCCCCCGACCACGATCGCAAGCTGCACGCCAAGCTCGCAGACGCTCTTGAGTTCCTTGCCGATGCGTTTGAGTTCGTCGGCATCGATCCCGAACCCACCGGGCCGGCAAAGCCCTTCGCCACTGATCTTCAACAAAACGCGATGGTATTTGATATCGGCCATCCCATGCTCACCTGGCGCCCTTGCGCTGCGACGCCCATCATGTCCGGACAAAAAAAAGGAGCCTTGCGGCTCCTTGTCGTTACGCGATGCGTCGGCTAGCCGCCGACGGCGAGGTATACCATCTGGCTCACGCCGGTGACACCATTTTCCGCAAGAACGTCTTTGACCTTCTTCTTGCCGTAGAGATCGCTGCGGACGTGCTCCTGCTCGACGAGCACCTGCTCGGCGTAGAATGCGTTGACCTTGCCCTCCGCGATCTTCTCGACGATCTGGGCGGGCTTGCCCTCGTCCTTCGCCTGATCGATGGCCAACTGGCGGACCTTTTCGACCTCGTCAGCCGGGATGCCGTCACGATTGGCGGCGAGCGGCTTCAGCGACGTCGCGTGCATCGCGAGCTGCTTGCCAACGTCGGCGTCCTTCGGCGTACCGGTCATACCGATGAGCACGCCACTCTTGCCGTCGTGGTGCACGTACGCGGTGAGCGCGTCGCCCGTCACCTTGTGGCACGCGCCGATCTTCATCGTCTCGCGCAGCTTGCCGTACACCTCGGTGAACTCCGTATCGACGGCACCCTTCACGCTGTCCGCCGACGGCGAGCCCTCGCTGCCTTCCGCGACCACCTTGGCGATGTTGTTCGCTAGGTCGATGAACATTTCGTTCTTCGCCACGGGCGCGGTCTCGCAGCGCAGCTCGATGATCCCGCCCGATTTGCCGTCCGGTGAGATGTACGTGCCGATGCGGCCTTCGCCGGTCTCGCGATCGCTGCGCGCGTCCATCTTGCCCTTATGCTTCTTGGTGAGCCACTCGATGGCCGCCACCTCGTCGCCATTGCTCTCGGCAAGGGCTTCCTTGCACTCCATCATGGGCAAGCCGGTCTTCTTACGCAGCGCCATCACCTGGGCGGCGGTCAATTCTGCCATCGTTCCTGATCTCCCGTTGGCACGCAGCCGGCAAAGCGGTGCGCTTGTTCTGTACGTGATTTTCTCTGATGAACCGATGCGGCGCACAAATGTACGCCGCATCGGCGATGTCCTGGAAAAACCGCATTCGCCATGAGCACCGACCGCTAGATGCAGTCAGTGGCAATGCGACACGGTGATGATCAACAGACCGAGAGGCCGCAACTAGCTCGCGGCCGGTGCATCGGCACTGGGGGCGGCACCCGCATCGCCACCATCCGCCGGAGCGGAGGCTGCCGGTTCAGCGGCCATGCCCGAGCGATCGCCTTCGTCGCCATCGGCACGCGCCATCGCGCGACGCGAACGCCGACGCGGACCCTGATCACCGGCGGAGTCGTCCTTCACGGGCTTCTCCGGACGCGAACGCTTGCCCTGTTCCACGGCTTCGGACAGGTGCTTCAACACGGTCTCGATCGAACGGATCGCGTCGTCATTGCCCGGAATGGGAATGTCCGCGAAGTCCGGATCGGAATCGGTATCAATCAGGCAAACCGTCGGAATGCCCAACGCCTTGGCTTCGCGCACCGCGATATGCTCGCGCTGAACGTCGATGATGATCAGCGCCTTCGGCAGACGGTTCATCGTGCGGATGCCGTCCAAGTTGCGCTTGATCTTCAGCCGTTCGCGCGTACGCGTGGCGATCGCCTTCTTGCTGAACTCCATCAGCTTTCCGCTTGCTTCCTCGGTTTCGAGTTCTTCAAGCCGGCCAAGCCGGGAGCGCACCGTGCGGAAATTCGTGAGCGTACCACCGAGCCACCGTTCGGTGACCCAGGGCATGTCGCAACCCCGAGCAAAGTGCTCGACCGAATGCCGCGCCTGACGTTTCGTGCCCACAAAGAGCACGTCTCCACCTTCGGCCACGGTTCGCGTGATAAACCGCTTCGCACGCAACAATCCCTTCACCGTCTCACGCAGATCGATGATGTGGATGAGGTTGCGCTTCCCGAAGATGAACTGACCCATCTTCGGATTCCAGCGGCTCGCGCGATGCCCAAAGTGGATTCCTGAATCCACAAGTTCCTTAACCAACGCTGTTGACAAAGGGCACCTCCAGAGCGTTTTCGGGGACACCGCGTCCCCACCACAAGCGCGGGCACAGTTGCGCCGCGTGCAGAACCATGCAGGTTAGCAGATTCCCGCTATCCTTCAAGCAAACCGGAGTGCGATCAGGCGTGTTTTGGCGGGTCAGGAGTGGCGTAAAGTCAGGGTGGCACAGTCTGGCGCAGCCAAGCCGTGGGCATCGTGCGACCTCGTTCTGGCCACTGCCCCGCGGCTGCGGTACAGTCTCTGCCACGTGAGGAATGCAGGAATGCCCGTAACCACCGACCAGCCAACGAGTTCCGGCGCTACGCCCCAGAAGACCGGCCCGGTCGTGTTTATCTCAGCGGCTGAGCCCAGTGCCGATCTGCACGGCTCCAAGCTCATCCGGGCAGTCCGCGAGCAGGATCCCAGCGTCCGCTTCGTGGGCATCGCCGGGCCGCTCATGCGTGAGGCGGGCTGCGAAGTCGTTTTTGACATGACCTCCCACGCGGCCATGCTCGCGGGCGTATTCAAGGTGGCTCCCCATGCCTGGGAGATGCTCAAACGCAGCAAAGCCTACCTCCGCTCGAATCCGGTCGACCTGGCTGTGGTCATCGACTCCCCCACGCTCAATCTGCCTGTCGCCAAGTACGCCCGCCGCAACCGCGTGCCGGTGCTCTACTACATTGCCCCGCAAGTCTGGGCGTGGGGAAAGGTTCGGGTGTATCGCGTTCGACGGCGGACGAACCGGCTTGGGGTGATCCTGCCGTTTGAGGAAGCGTTCTTCCGACGCTACGGCATTCAGGCGGACTACGTCGGCCATCCGTTGTTCGACACGTTGGCGCAGCGCGTCATTTCCGATTGCGACGTCGCGGCAGTGCGCGCGAAGGGGAGCCCGCTGATCACGATTCTGCCAGGGTCGCGCAAGCACGTGGTGGACGAAGTGTTCGGCGGGCAACTCGAAGTGGCAGACGCGATTCTTGAACAGCATCCGGACGCGCATTTCGCCATCTCCGTCGCGAACGAACGCACGCTGCCGATCGTCGAAGAAGCGCTTGCGAAAACCAACATACCGTACAGCCTGCATCGCGACGCGAACGGCGTGCTGATGAGCGCGTCCGACCTTGCGCTCGTCGCGAGTGGGACGGCATCGCTGGAGACGGCGTACTACCACCTACCGATGATCGTGATGTACAATACGACACGCCTGGGCTGGTACGCGTTAGGCAAATGGGCAGTTTGCACGAAGCACTTGTCGCTGGTGAACATCCTCGCGGACCGCGAGATCGTTCCCGAGTTCATGCCCTTCTACCGTTCAACCGAACCGATCAAACGCGCGGCACTCGACCTGCTGGGAAATCCCGAACGACTGGCTGCCAAACGCCAGGAACTCGCCGATCTGATGAACCCCATGATCAAGACCGGCGCCAGCCAAAATGCGGCTGCCATCGTACTGGAGATGCTGAAAGCAGCTGGCAAGTAGTCGTTCGGCGGGGAGTTGACCCCGAGGGAGTTGACCCCGAAGGGGTCAACTCCTTTGGCGCGGGATTGCGGTTAAGTCCGTCGGCGCGGGATCACGTCGCCGGCGTTGCACCGCGTCACGAATTCGAGCCAGTGCCGTTCCCCACGGCGCAGCCGCCTAGGCCGGTGCTTCAGCACCGGTAACACGGTTGGATATATGAATCCCCCTCCCCGCCGCCGCCCTCCGGGCGGCGGCGGGGAGGGCGAAGCAATGGAGCGTCGCGTGACCGGCCGTAAACGACCGGCCTAGGCGGCTGCGCCGTTAACTCCGCAACACCATCGTCACGCGCCGCGGATTTCCCTAAAACCTTTCGGCGTTTCTCCGGTACAACACGATGGGCCCCAAACGCCGGAGCATCGCCACCATGATCCGACGCGGCATCATCATTCTTTTGCTGATTGCGACGGTTTGTTCCGCTTACCTGCACCGGCTAAGCAACAGGTCGATCCAACTCGGACAGCTTCTGGACGAACCCTTCGGCGACCAACTCCTGACTTGGCTGCAATCCACATCAGACTCAGGTGCGCGATTCTGGCTGGATGCTTTTTACTCACTGGCGTTGGCGTACCATGCAATGCCTATTACGGAAAACACGAACATCTACGTTGGCGCGTCGCGCGGAGTATTGAGAATTGGCATCATCGAGGTGCTCGATTTGAACAATCCGCCCGCGGAATCGGACAAGGGATTTGGCGATTTCCGATACTCGGCGAAGAACATCACCTACAGAATGTGGCCCGGCAATGCGTACTCACCTCCCACCTTCGCTGGCGCGGGCGGTTCGGGTATGCGTGCGAGAACGTTCTCCACGCCCATCTGGTCGATGATCGCCGTCTTCGGCGCGTACCCCTGCATCGCATTCCTGCGCGGGCCCATTCGGAGCATGCTGCGTGCGCGGCGGGGTGACTGCCACCGGTGCGGTTATGACCTGACCGGTGTTGAGACGCAGCGCTGCCCTGAGTGCGGTCGCCGTTTCGACATGAACAATCGGGCGCGGGCGGCTGCGAAGCATCGCGTTCGTATGGAGCGTAGCGCGCGCTGGTGCGAGATCTACATGACACAGCGCCGGCGGCGAAGGTTTGCGCACGTTGCATTCATTCTGGCCATCGGCTTGCTGTTGCTCTGGCCACTCAGCTACGTGCGTCCGGCGTTTCGCACGCCCTGGTTCAACTGCCGCATTGTGTGGGGGACGATCGCGATCTTCGGCCGCAGTCAGATTGACCCGGAGGATCGCGACTTCGACACCAGCATCGACGGCTACGTGTCGCTGGAAACCTGTTGGTGGCCGTTCGACATGGTGGATGCGGTCAACGGGTGGTTGATCATACCGCTGTGGATGCTCGCCGGCGGTGTCGGCGTCGTTTGGTTTTTCCTCTATCGACCGGATCGTCACCGCTACGCGAAAAAGCACGGTGCGTCGTCAGTCGGCGAACGGGCACCTGCGGTCGATGCATCGATCCAGGCCGACGCCACGGGGGTGTAGGCTGATTTGACCCCAGAGGGGTCACGTCACCTAGCTCAGGGTTGCACCGAAGGTGCTACCCTGGGACGAGCGGCGGAAATTGAATTCGACCCTGAAAGGGTCGCGGCCCGTTACGCACACAGGCGACATATCGCATCCCTGACCGCAACCCCCTTGGGGTTGATTGCTCATGCACAACGGATGCCCAGGGTAGCCACTGCGCGGCAACCCTGGGCTATGGGCCGCGACGCCGTTGGCATCGAAGATGCATCCCTACGAGACTCGCAAATCGGGGACGCAAACCGCGTTGCCGCACCAAAGATTAACACCTTTGTTTCGCGCCACAGATTTCCCTATGCCCTACCACCCGCCGTCAGGTACAAGACGGTGGGCCCGAACGCCGGAGCATCACCCCCATGATCCGACGCGGCATTGTCATTCTGCTTCTGCTGGCAACTCTAGGGGCAATACAGCTCTATCGCCTCAG
The DNA here is from genome assembly GCA_020639095.1 of Phycisphaerales bacterium. Lineage (GTDB taxonomy): Bacteria > Planctomycetota > Phycisphaerae > UBA1845 > UBA1845 > JACKHG01. The sequence continues at coordinate 198,762 of JACKHH010000002.1, forward strand.
CTACCGGACGATCTCGCTGACCGACATCCTCAACCAACCAAGCGAACAGCACTTTCAACTGTGGCTTGGGACAACTCAATTCCTCACGTATGCACATCACGCAGGCGTGCTCAATTCATTTGAGCTAACGCACTACATGTGGCGCAGCTCGGAAGACACGTGTATCTGCGTCGCGCTTTCTCACGGGATCATCAATCTTGGCGTACTTGAGGATATTGGTACCGCCAATCCCCCGGCGGAGTCGGAGACCGAATTCAGCGTGTTTCGCTATTCTGTGAAGAATCTATCCACAAGGTCCTCGCTCCCGAGTCAATACGGACCACCGGGCCCGTCGCTGCGCGCTCACGCCATTTCTTTCCCGATCTGGTTGCTCTTTGTCGTATTCGGAACCTATCCCATTATCGCGTTCATGCGCGGTCCCGTACGCAGTGTTCTACGTGCACGCCGGGGCGATTGCCGACGCTGTGGTTACGACCTTTCCGGTATCGCGATCGAGCGTTGCCCCGAGTGTGGGCGCGCGTTCGACCTGGAGCAGCGCGCGCAAGCGGCTGCCCGGTACCTCGCTCGACAGGAGCGTGCAGCCAGTTGGCGGGATATCTATCTGACACAGCGTTCGCGACGCAGGCTCGCGCGGGTTGCTTTCGTCCTGACCGCGTCCCTTTTCATACTCTGGCCGCTCAGCTACGTGCGTCCGACGTTTCGCACGCCCTGGTTCAACTGCCGGATTGTCTGGGGCACGATCGCGCTGTTTGGCCGGGGCAACGTCGATCCCGCGGATCGCGACTTCAGCGTCGGACTGGATGGCTTCGTGTCGTTCGAGACGTGGTTGTGGCCTTTCAACATGGTGAATACGGTCAGCGGCTGGTTGATCGTACCGATTTGGATACTCGCCCTGCTCCCCGGCGTGCCTTGGTTTTTCCTATACCGTCCAGATCGGCACCGCATCGCCAAACGCCGACGAAAGGAACAACCCGACTTCAAACCGCAAACCGCTGACAGCGTGGTCGAAGCTACCGCAAGTACGGATGCGCAACCCAATTGACCCCGAAGGTGTCACGGCCCGTTACGCACACAGACGCGGTATCGCATCCGGGGCCGCAACCGCGTTGGGGTTGGGTTTACCATGACCCAACGAACCCAGAGTGACCGCTGCGCGACAACCCTGGGCTATGGGCCGCGACGCCTTTGGCGTCGACGTGTTTGCGTTACAATAAACCTCTGCTTCACCGCACCCACACGAGCGCGCCGGCGCCGCTATGGTTGAACTGGAACCATAACCGCGTGGACATTTGCTTACTCGCAACGATTGCGCGCAACACTCGGTTATACCGGACGCTCCAACTCACCGTCCGCTGCGAATTGACTCTTCGCAGTCTCGCTGCCTAAACAATAATACTTGCCGCGTGCGTGTTGCGGCGACGGACAATTTGCACGATCGCTCTGTTCGAGAGGGAGGGAAGCGATGAAAACCTGGCGTCAGTTCCTGCGTGAAGAAGACGGCCCGACGGCCACCGAATACGCCGTCATGCTCTCAATCATCATCATGGCTGTCGTGGCCACCGTGAAGCTCATTGGCTGGCACGTCCGGGACAACTACCAGAACAGTGCCAAGGCCATCGGCGACGCGGTCGGTGCGTAACGGATTCGCCGGCCCGCAGCGAACATCCGCGCGCGAACAACACTGCTTGGGCATTGGGATTATCCTGACGCGGGTGCTGTGCGCAAGCGCCGACTCAGCAGCATCGACCCGATCATTGCACACGCTACCCCCACACACACGAGCACCGCGATTTCCACGGCTGCTCCAGCGATCCCCTTGCCGCGAATCACATCGATCAGCCCGTCGTACGCCCACGCGTTGATCGTGAACAGACCAGCCGGTTTGATCCATTCCGGCATGAAGATGCGCGGGAACATGCTGCCGCCCACCGCGGACATGCCCAGAATGACAACCGTGCCGATGCTGTTGAGCTGCTCCGCCGTTCGCGCGACACTCGCCATGAGCACGCCAAACCCCACCGTCGCGAAAGCGGTTGCGATTGTCACCGCTGCCAGCCCGCCCGCGAATTGGAAGATCGGCGCTTTGAACAGCACCCACGCCAGCGCGTAGATCGACGACACTTGCAAAAGGCTTAGCACCAGTGACATGAGCAGGTGCCCGCAGAGATAGTGGCCCGCATCGACAGGGGCTGCGAGTATGCGGCGCGTCATGCCCAGCTTGAGTTCTTCGAGCATTCCCGATGCCGCGCCTGACGCATTGAACAGCAAAAACATCGGTACGAGCCCAGCCAGGTAGAGCAGACTCGGCGGTGGAAGTGCATCGCCGTGCTCGGCTGACACGCCGACCTTGTCGACACGCAGCAGACTCGCGGGCTTCGCGCTGCTCTCCGCCGTGGCACCTGCACTCGCTAGCGGACTCTCCGCGGTTGTGCCCGATTTCCCCGGCTTGCCCAACCAATGTTGGCCGGTCAGCTTGGCGATCGCGTCGTCGAACATGTCGAACAGCGCCATGCCCGCAGCCATTTGCAGCATGCCACTGATGATGTCACCGCCCATCGGTTGGGTTTCATCAATGATGAGTTCCACGCGCGCACCGCCCACATCGAGCGCAAACTGATTCGCGCCATAGCCCGCCGGTATGACCAGTGCAGCGGACACATGCCCCTTCTCAACCAGCCAACCAGCCGTCTCCCGCGTGAGCGCGTCCCCCTCGCGCAATTCGCGACGGATATTGACCGACATTTTCTCAAGCGCGTCCACCAGTGAGCGCGATGCGGGCGAATCGTCCTCGTCCACGAGCGCCACGCGCATCTGCGGTAAGCCCCCGCCGCCGGCATTGCCCGTCGGCAGCACCATCGTGAAGACCGCATACAACACCATACCGGGCAAAAAGATGACCGCGAGGATCCCGGGCATGCGCGCGAGCGTACGCAGCTTCCAGCCCGCAAGCAGGAGTACCAAGCGCACGTGTCGCATCATCAGATAATCCCAATCATCAATCGCGCAGCGCCTTGCCCGTCAGCTTGAGAAAGATCGCCTCAAGATTCGGTTCCTCGATCGATACGCCACGCAGCGCCAGCTTCATTTGATCGGCTGAGCGCACCGCAGCCAGCAGCGACCCTTGTGCGTCGGCAACGGACATGCGCAAATTGTCGCCTTCATACTCGAATTCCGCGCACTCAAGGCTCGCCGCAAGCTGCGTCGCAACCGGTTCATTCAAACCGTCAGCCGTAACGCACAATCCTCGCCGCGCTCCGATCTTCGCAACCAGTTCGCCGAGCGTACCCTCAGCCAGCAGCTTCCCCTGATCCATGATGCCGATGCGATGACAGAGCCGCTGCGCCTCTTCCATGTAGTGCGTCGTGTACAACACTGCCGCCCCACCGGCAGCAAGCTTCTCGACAATCTCGAAGATGTAGACGCGCGCCTGCGGATCGACGCCAGCCGTCGGCTCGTCAAGCAACACCAATTTAGGATCGTGAAGCAAAGCAGCCGCGATATTCAACCGGCGTTGCATGCCGCCCGAGTACGCAGCCACGCGATCGTCAGCGCGATCCTGCAATCCCACGTCGGCAAGTCGCTGCTGCACGCGACGGCGCAGGTCGCTTCCACTCAGGTCGTACAGTTTGCCAGTAAACGCGAGACACTCCCGGCCGGTAAGCTTCTCCGCGAGCGCCATTTCCTGCGGTACTAGTCCGAGTTGCCGCCGTGGATCGCCCTTACCCGTACCGATCACCACACTGCCGCTGTCGGCATCCAAGAGGCGCGCGATGATGCTGATCGTTGTGGTTTTGCCCGCGCCGTTGGGACCGAGCAATCCGTAGATTTCGCCGGGTTCGATCGCGAAGGACACTCCGTCAACCGCCTGGATGCGATCAAAGCGCCTGCACAGATTGTCGACGCGCAAGATGGACAAGCTCAACTCCAGTATTTCGGCATACCCCTGATGGCTGCGATTCTGCCATGAACGTCGCGGTGTCACAATGACCAAACCGTAGGCCGATGTCGCTACCCGCGCAAAGTTGTCATTCGGAAATCGTTGAGGTGGGTGGCGAATGCGCTACTTGTCGTCCTCGCCGAGGTAGCCCAGGCTCTTGAGCGCGCGGATCACGTCGGGGTCGAGATCGTCCGCCTCTTCGCCGGCGGGCGGTTTGAAGAGTGGGGTCTGTTCGTGCCACGCCGTGAGGTAGTCCGCGAGTCGCTGCGCTTCAGCCGGCAGCTGATCCACCAGGTTGTTCAGTTCGCCGGGATCTTCGAGGAGGTCGTACAACTCGCGGCGACCATCAGCCGTTGCGATAAACTTATAGCGCATATCCTGCGCCGCGATCTGCGGTGAGGCACGCGGTGGAATGTCCGGGTCCTTGCTCGCAAGAATCCGCTTGAGATTTCCCGGTGCCGGCCCGCAATACTCGCTGACGACGACGCGATCCTGCGCCTCAGCTTCCCCAGCCAGCGCGAACAGATCGCGCGCGTGCCACGCGGTTTTCCCGTCCGCCAGCCCCACCGTCGCGTTCAAGATCGTGCCATACAAATCGGAATGCTGCACCGGTGTATCCACGCGCAGCGTAACCCCGCCACCGGGCGGTCTGAGAATCATCGTGACGTGCAACAAATCCTGGTACGCCTGCATGCGGTGCGCCCACATGCCGTGCGTGTCGAGATACTCGCCGTGGTCCGAGACGATCACCACCAGCGTGTTGTCGAGCAGCCCGCTCTTGTCGAACATGTCGAGCAACTCACCCATGCGCATGTCGGTATAGCGAATACCTGCATCGTACTGCCGGCGCAAGACCTCGCGATCCGACATCGCAAAAAAGTCGCGGCCATCGAAGTTGAAGTCGTAGTCGATCACACGAACGATTCCGCCATACGCGCTCTGCGCGAGTTCGTACGATCGATAAACCTGCTCGTCACTCATGAACTTGGCGCGATATTCGCGCGGCACGCGGTACGGCAGGTGCGCATCCATGTAGTTCACGAAGAGGAAAAACGGCTCTGCCTCGTTCACCTGCTGCGCGAGCCAATCTGCAATCAGCGCGTTGGTCATCGCCCCACCGAAGTCCTCATCGAGCCAGGGCAGCACCGGCGACCAGCCCAGCGCCTCCGCCATCGCACCAGCCGATGACCGATTCACGTGTCGCAGGTGGTAAACCACACGCGCGACGTCGAACCCACGCGTCAGATCGGTATCCGGCGACACCCAGGGATTGTTCGAAAAGGCAGCCGTCGCGTACCCATGATCGCGCAGCACTTCCGCAACCGTGCCAAAAGACGCGCTCAGGTGGCGATAGCGATGCTCGGCACCGTGCTCGCGCACGCTCTTGCCGGTAAACATCGAACTGTGCGAGGGCAATGTCCAGGTGCCATTCGACACGGCATGATCGAACACCACCGCATCCTTCGAGAATTCCGCGACACGCGGAGCCGTTTCCTGGGAATACCCGTGGTAGTTGAGATGATCGCCGCGAACCGTGTCCATCACGATCCACAGCAGGTTGGGATGCTCCGGCCTGTACTTGATGTTCTGTTGGGGAATCGCCGCGCGATAGGCCGCGGGATCGAACATCGGAGAACCCGCGAACGCGAGCCCCACAATCACCGTCACAACACCGGCGGCCATCGTCGCGGCATTCAATACGCGCAGCACCGCACGACGCCCACAACGCCGCGCAACCCAGCGAACCACCAAGAACAAACCAACCGCAACCACGCACGCAAGTACGCGCAACAGCACGATGCGCGTCGGCGTGTCGCGCTCCGCAAGCGTCAAGTCGAACGGCGCGATCAAACCACCCGCGAGCAACACGAACACCGGCACCATCACCGCTTCCGGCACGATCCCAGCGCGGCGTCGCAGTAACAACCCGCACACGATCGCGACAACCACACACACCGGCCCCCAAGCGAGCAGGTGCGTCACCAGCGCCTTGCCCACCGCCGCAATGAGAATTCCCCAAGGCCAGTGATCCGGCGAGTAGAGCGGCAGCGTTACCCAGCCGGCTGCTATGCACTCCCCCACTGCCACGAGCACGCAACCAATCAGCGCGATGCGCAGCGCGCACCAAACGTATGCACCGACCGTCATTCGCGACGGTGGTGAATCCGTGTTCGGTTCAGTATCGGTAGTGGGCATAGGAATCGCGCCCAATCGAGCGCGGGCGTGAAAGGGTCAACCAGCCGACGACGCGTCAGCCGCCGCACGGCGCTCCCGCCCAAGTCGTCGCTTGCGACGTATCGCCTGGACCGCGAGGAACACGCCAAACATTGCCCCCAAACCGATGAGCGGCAGGTTCTGCGCCAGAATCGACTCAGCACAGGGACACAGCACGTCAGGAATGGTGACCACCTCGCCCGTGACCAATTCGACTTCGACGGATTCCATGCGCGTGGAACCGCGGAGGCGGCGATCGTGAATGGTGAACGTTTGCTTCGCGCCCGGCAGAATGCCTCGCGTGCCCCCGTCGGACTTGAACTCGACGTCGCCCCCCGATCCCTGCCCGTCGAGCGTTTCGCCCGACCAGCCCGGCAGCGGTTCCACCTCTTGGCTCAGGTACCGCGACGCTCGGAAGCGCACGATTGCGTGCCGGCTGTTGTTGACGATCGTCCAACTGAAATCGCGGGGATTCTCCGTGGATCGCACGCCGACGATGCTGAAGTCCGCCGGGCTGACCTCCGCTGCCGCCGAAATCGCCGCGGGCAAGCCCGCCGCACACGCGAGCACCACAATAGCCACCCGCACGCGCGCAACCCCTATGGCCAGCAATATTTCCGCAATCGATCGCACATCCTCAGTATAGGCTCGCACCCACCGCTCGCAATCGCGAACCGCATTCGCCTTGACGCATGAGGGCTCGCCCGACACCACAGGCCGATAACCGCGTTCGCCCGCCTTGCCACATTGCCCGATTGGTCTCTATACTCGCCGCCTCAATTGGCAAGCTGTGAAAACTGACGAAAGCGAGGTTACGGACCGTGACGGAAATCAAAGCAACGAACATCACTTGGCACGAGGGCCACGTCAGCCGCGAGGAGCGCGAGCGTCTGCTCAAGCAAGGCGGCTGCCTGATTTGGTTCACCGGTTTGAGCGGTTCGGGCAAGAGCACCATCGCCTACACCGTGGAGCACGAACTGGTGAAGCGCGGACACCTCTGCTACGTCCTCGACGGGGACAACATCCGCCACGGCCTGAACAAGAACCTGGGCTTCTCGGCTGAGGATCGCGCGGAAAACATCCGCCGCATCGGCGAGGTGGGCAAGCTGTTCGTCGACACCGGCGTGATCACGATGACCGCATTCATCAGTCCCTACCGCGCCGACCGCGATGCAGCCCGTGCGCTGCTCAAGGATGGCGAGTTCATCGAGGTGCTGGTCGACGTGCCGATCGAGACGTGCGAGGAGCGCGACCCGAAGGGCCTCTACAAGAAAGCCCGCGCCGGCGAGATCAAAGGCTTCACCGGCATCGACGACCCGTACGAAGCCCCGGAGAAACCGGAGATCACCGTCCGCAATGGCGAGTGTACCCCGCAAGAAGCCGCCGCCCAGGTCATCAAGTACCTGGAAGACAAGGGCCTGCTCCGCACGGCATAGCCGCGACGCAGCAAACACCCGCAAATTTGATAAAACCAATCAGAGCCCCGGGCGCCAAGCCCGGGGTTTTTGTTTTGGGCCGAACTTGCATGCAACAGAGTGGACTGATGACTCACGCACTTCTGATCGGCAGCTGCGCGCTGAGTTCGAAGTGCTCCAACCCGTGGGCAAATGGTTTGCCGATCCAGGCTTCGAAGGCAGGGTGGTTCGCGGGTTCGTAGCTGCTGCGGGGTAGCCATTGGCTGTAGAGCCATTGAAGGGCGCGGAGTTCCAGGTCGATCGGGCCGCGGATTTCGACCTGCGCGACATTCATGGCTGGGAAGCGGAATCGCCCCACCTCCCCCGCCGCCGTGAAACGGGTGGCCTCGACCGCGACGTGGTAGCGACACTGCTCCAGCGGCACCAACTCAGGGTTTTCCCATTGATAGCCCAGCCACTGACCGTCCGACAAATTGCGTTCGTCCGCCCACGCCATGAGCCTGTCGGCTGCTCCGGTCACCGCATTGGGTTTGTACGGATCGGACACGCGGATGTACGCGACCGTCCGCGCCGGCAGGTCGCGAATCTTCACCTTGAACCCGTCGGGATTCGCCCGCGCGGGCAACTTGCGCAGATGCAAACGATCGGCCGATGCGAGAACGCGTTCCTCCAGCTCCGCGCGGTGCGCTTCGCGCCACGCAGCCATATCGAACGCGCTCGGCGCGACGCCGAAGCGCTGCTTGAAACTCCGCGAGAAGTCGGACGACGACGCAAACCCACACGCCAGCGCGATCCGCGTCAGCGACGCGCGGCGACCGTGCGCCATCATGAATAACGCCCGATCTAGTCGCAGTCGCTTCACAAAGTCAGCCGGGGTCTCGCCAACCAGCGCCTGAAACACCCGGTGAAAATGGTACGGCGAAAACATAGCCACCCGCGCCACCTTGGAGAGGCTGAGCGGTTCCGCCAGGTGCGTCACCATGTGATCAATCGCGAGATTGACCCGCTCGACGTACGCAGCCCGTGTCGTCCCGCGCGTTTTCCGTGAAGTTCGCAAGATTTGGCAAGACCTCCTGTGACCCGAGCGTATGATAGCAGGCGTATCAGACGTCGTCAGGTCGGAGTGTCATGACCAGGGTCAGGTTCGATTCGGAGTGGCTTTATGGCTCGATTCATCGTCTGCGCGTTCGCGTGCGCACTGGCTGGCTGCGCCTCGTCGCACGGCAAACACGAACACGTGCATCAGGATACCAAACTCGATTGGAAGACAGAGGATCGCGGCATGCAACTCGGCAACTTCTCAATCAGTCTCGCGGTGAAGGATTTGCAGGCGTCGCGCGCATTCTATGAAAAGCTCGGACTGCACGTCACCGGCGGCAACGGCAAGAACTTCTCGATCATGCAGAACGACACCTGCACCATCGGTCTGTTCCAGGGCATGTTCGACAAGAACATTCTCACGTTCAATCCCGGCTGGGATCGCGCGTGCACCACGCTGCCCGAGTTTGATGATGTGCGCGCCATCCAGGCGGAACTCAAGGCGCAAGGCCTCACCCTCGCAAGCGAAGCCGATGCGTCTTCCACCGGTCCCGCGAACATCGTCCTGGTCGATCCCGATGGCAATCAGGTGCTCATCGACCAGCACGTCGCGAAGCCCGGCGCGTGATGGCGGTAGCAAGGCTGCGAAAACGCACGACGACGCCCGCGCGCTGCGGGTTAGCCCGATGATGATATCGGACATCTCCGCATAGCGTGCGGCGATATGTCGCGTATTTGTCAGTCGACCCGCGCCATCTGTGTCGGTAAAATAACGACGGGTGGTGGGTCATTTCGCGAGCAGATTGCGTGCGCTCGGCAGTACCGTCGCTGCGCTTGTGATCGCGGAGTGTATTCCCGTCGATTGACCACCTGTGCCGTGCGCAATCGCGCGGCGTTGTCGCATCTGGTATTCGAAGGTGGTCGGGGCAATGCGGTCGAAACGCGCGTTCACATTGGTCGAGTTGCTCGTGGTGATTTCCATCATCGCGCTGCTGATCGCAATCCTGCTGCCGTCATTGCAGAAAGCACGGGAACAGGCGCGCTCGGTCAAATGCCTCTCCAACCTGCACGCGCAGATCCTGGCGGTGCTCAGCTACACCGTTGATTACGACGGCGTGCTGCCGGGCCCGATCCATCCCGCGATCAAACGCAAGCTCTTCAGCTTCGGTGTGACGGGCACGAGCCCGGCGAGCGTGGACGCGGACCGTCAGAAATCGCTGACCTGGATTCTTCGACCGTACTACGGCGCCAAGACCTCCGACCCGAAATCGCAGAACAAAATGGCGGACGACATCTCCGACTGCCCCACCGCAGCGCGTATCGTTCCCGACGAGGAGTTCTTTCAGGTCGCCGACAACCAGACCGGCTGCTGGCGCGAACGACCGTACAGCTACGTCGCGAACACCTGGGGCATCATCGGTTCGCCGGGCTCATCGTTCGACCGCGACTCATCGGAGTGGAGTTCCACCGATCCGCCCGCGTACTTTGGCACGTGGCACTATTGCGATCCATCACCAGTCAGCAACAACCAAGCCTGGAAACCGAAGAACATCGACAAGATCAAGTTCGCCGCGAGCGAGTGGGCCATCGGCGACGCGTGGTATCGCAAGATTCCCACGGTCGGCGGGCGAGGCGGCACGGTCAAACGCCGCTGGCTGGGCACGTTCGCGCCCAAGCAGGAAACGTATCGCGCGGTCATCCCCGACCGTCCGTATCACAACATCAAGTCGAACACGGTGTCGAGTCACCTCAAGCAAGGCACAGATACGCTGCCGGAAATCCAATTCAAGGGCCGCACCAACCTGGCATACTTCGACGGCCACGCGGGCGGCCACACCGGTCAGTGGGTCAACCTCGGTGACGGCGGCACGGTCAATCCCTACTGGGAAGTCTGGGGCGGCAACCACACGTTCAGCGAGTTGTGGTACGCGAGCAAGTACTAGATATCCCATTGCGATCGTTGCGGTGCGCCAATCGCGCTACTCGGCCCGCATTCTTGCATTTCAACGCCGCGAATGCTGCGTATCAGAGCTTGGGAGACTCCATCCCGTTTCCAATTCGTATCCGCGCCAACATTGCAGATTTTGCAATTTAGTGATCGCTAATCCCACTCACAATCGCCGCTGCGATTCGATTAGCTAGTTCGTTCAGTGCATCATGCGACCGTCATCCGCGACATGGTTGCTGCAAACGTGTCGCGGCATCGTCGTTCCGACATCGGGCTGCTGTTCGACAATGATCGACTTCAAGGAGCAACGCGATGAAACACATCAAGACTTCAACGCAACGTTTTGATTCCACAGATGCGGGTACGAAATGTTCGGAAATGGGCGCATGCCTGCGCGTTCGCCTAGCGGTCGCATTGTCGGTGATCGCCCAGGGTGTCGCACCAGCGATTTGCCCAGCAGACGGCGGCTGCTTTGCCGACCTTGCAGCGTGTATGACCGGTCCCAACGCGGGACCATACGCAGCCTCGTGCGCCGCGCTCGACGCCAACGGCGATTTCGATGTCGACCTTGCGGACTTCGCCGCGTTTCAAGCCTCCGTGCCCACGATGGTGTATATCCAGACCGCGACGTTCAACAACAACGACAACCGGCTGGATGTGAGCGGCACGTACAGCACGAACGCGCCCAATCCCGTCGCGCGTCTGTTCGATGACGTGACCGATCAGTTCATCGCCCAGCAAGACGTACAGGGCGGTACGGGCGATTTTGAATTCTCAATCACGAACGTCGGTGATATTCCGTGCAGCGTGCGCGTTCAGATCGGCGCGGGATGCTCTGCCGTCGAGGTGCAGGGCGCTCCGACATTCTGCACCAGTCCTGGTGGCGGAAGCCTTCCGCCGACGTGCGCCATCCTCACGCCCGCAACCGATGTCGCGATCGCGCTTGGCGAATCCGTCTTCTTCACCGGAGAAGCCGCGGACCCGGAAGGCGGCGCACTGACCTACGAGTGGGATTTCGGCGGCGGTGCCGACCTGCGCCCCAACGTGCTCAACCCCGGCCCGGTCGTCTTCGACTGGAACAACGGCAGCTTTCTGGTGACGTTCATCGTGACCGACAACTTCGGCGAACGCTGCACCGACACCGTGGTCGTCGAGGTCGGCTTGCCACCGGAGGGTCTACCACCCATGGTCGCGCAGCAACCCGCTCCGGGTCAACCCGGAGCCGGTGGTGCGGACCACGTTGTGCTGGCCTTCAATGATCTGGGCATGCACTGCGCCGACTTGTCGTCATATCCGATGAGTATTCTGCCGCCGTTCAACACCGTGAACGCACAAGTCGTCCGCAAACCGGGCGGCGGCGCGTTGTTGCCCGCAATCCTTGATTCCAACGGCATCGAGCTGAAGTATTCCGCGGCATCGAATCCCAACGATCCCGCCGGTCCCGGATCGATCACCTCGACCAGTCAAAACTATCCGATTGGCTCGACACTGCGCGATGCGCAGGTACGCAAGACCGACTTCTGGGATGACTTTCAAAATACCGGCAATACCGTCGTGTCGCTGTTGCTCCCGGGACTCAATCCTGTTCCCGATGAGGGGTTGCAAACGATCGACAACCCGGACCATGGCCGCTACATGCCCGGCATCGCCAACCCGTACTACGCAAACGATCCGCAGGAATTCGGCAAGTTCATCGATGACACGCGCTGGTTCACAGCGCAGGGAATTCCCATGACCGCCGTGGACGATCGCGGCAGGCCGAATTCGTATCCGCTGGCTCGCGTGCAGGTTGTTGAATCAAGCACTGGAACGATTCTCGCGACGACCGACACGGTTGTTCCGGTTTCGACGGAAGTGGACTGCCGCGACTGTCATACGCTCGGTGAGGTGGGCGCCGATCCCACGGCGCGCGTTGGCGGGCCCGTCTTCGCCGCGCCGCTCAGCCCCGACCGCATCGACGTCGAAACCGCCGCGAAGCACAATCTGCTCGTGCTCCATGATTTCAAGCACGGAACCACGATGGTCGCGAATGATCAACCTGTTCTGTGCGCCGTCTGCCACCGTTCGAATGCGCTGGCAGGTGTCGGCGGACCGGGTGGTGATCCAGCGCGCCACAGCATGTCGCGGGTAGCGCATGGTTTCCACGGCCGGCTTCAGGTCGATCAATCCGGCGCGCTCATGCGCGATCCAGCCGGTGAGCCCATCCTGATCGATCCGCTCAATCCCCAGCCAAACGAGACAACGCTTATCCCAACCGCGCTTGATACGCCGATGGAGGACAACTGCTTCAAATGTCACCCCGGCAAGGTCACACAATGCTTCCGCGGCGTGATGTTCACCGCGGGTCAAACCTGCGTGACGTGTCACGGCAGCATGCTTTCAGTCGGAGGCGAGTTCACGCTGCAAAGCGGCCACGTTCGCGAACCGTGGGCGGATGAACCGAAGTGCGGTTCGTGCCATACCGGACAGGGAAGCGATCCCGTCGGCACGATTGCGTACGATCCGCAGGACCCAGCCGCCACGCCGCTTGCCCCAACGAATACACGCTTCGCCGAGAACCCCGACACGCTCTACCGCAACAGCCTCGACGGGCACGCCAGCCTCGCGTGCGAGGCGTGCCACGGAAGTCCGCACGCCATCTGGCCGCACCGCGATCCCAACGCGAACGACAATGTCCAGGCGATCGAGTTGCAGGGGTACGCCGGCCCGATCCGCGAGTGCTCGGTGTGCCACCGTGCCAATGCTTTTCCCAACGGCACGCTCAACGGTCCGCACGGGATGCATCCGGTCAACGATCCCCAATGGATCAAGGGCGAAGGCGACGGCTGGCATGGTCACTACGCAAGCGACCACTCAAACGGCGACCGCTGCGCGCCATGCCACGGCGCCGACCATCTCGGTACGCGCTTGGCACGCGTCCCGGTCAACCGCATCTTGCGCGACGCGGAGGGACGTGTCCGCGTAACGCTGAGTGCGGGCGATATCGTATCCTGCGACTTGTGTCACAGCCTGGGCACGAGCTTCGAAGACTGACGATCCGGAGTCGGCGAAGTTCGGATCCACCGCGTCCGCTCGGACACTGCATGACGCAATATCGGATGTTGCACCGGCGCCGTGCGTCCGACAGCCCGATAACACCCCGGCCCATGAGCCATATGCGCCATCGGCCATAAGGATGATCCGCAGCGTCGTCCGGTTCACAACTCAGCCGCTCCCGCAACCGATTTCGACGGTAAGGTTTCGAATTGTCCGCGCGTCGCATGATTGGCGGCGCTGCGCGAGGTACTGAATTTACCATGTCCGACGCGCTGCAGGCCGAGCTTCGCGAACTCTTCGCCAGAGCGAAAATGCCGAGCAGCCCGGCATTGGCCGCTCAGATTATCGAACTGGCGGAAGATCCCAACTCAACGGTCGATCAGTTCGCAAACATCATTCAACTTGATCCTGCGTTGGTGGCGCGTCTGTTGAGCATGACCAACTCCGCCGCGTACGGGCAGCGTCACGAAGTCACCACGATACAACGGGCTGTAAGCGTACTGGGCATCTATCGCGTGCGGACCGTCAGCCTCGGGTTCCAGCTCGTCGGGCACCTCGGGCGACTTGGCGGCTGCTCGTTCGACATGCCGCATTTCTGGCAGCAATCTTTGCTTCGCGGCTGCCTTGGGCGAGAACTCGCTGAACACGTTGTTCCGTCCTGCGCCGACGAAGCGTTCCTGATTGGATTGTTGCAGGATTGTGGCATGCTGATGCTCGTGCAGTTGCTCGGGCAGACCTACGCGGAGCTGTGCGGCGATACCTCCTTGACGCCAACCGCGTTTTACCTGGCGGAAAAGCGCTCGCAGCGCTATGACCATGCTGAGACTGCGGGTGCGCTGGCCCGCGAATGGAAGCTGCCTCCCACGATCGTGGAGAACCTCGCAGCCCACCACACGGAACCACCGTTCGTTGAGTCGCCCACGGTGGCTGATCAGTTACGCAGCGTCACCTATCTGATCGGGGCGATTTCACTTGGCAATGGCGAAACGGATAACAAGAACGAGCCCGCGCTCGGCCAGTTTGCATACGAGCACTTCGGGTTGGATGAATCCGGCATCGAATTGGTGATTGCTGCCGCGGCTGAGGCGTATGACGAGATGGCACGTGCGCTCAAAGGCATCGTGCCCGACGATCTTGACGTCACCGATCTGCTCAGCAAAGCCAACGCGCACCTGACATCGGCGGTCGAAACCGAACGTCGCGAGTCCAGCGAGCAGCAAGCGCAGTTGAAGACGGCACTTGGCGAGTACCGCGATCGCGCGGCGCGCGACCCGTTGACCGGCGTGTTGAATCGCGGCGCGCTCACGGAATCGATCAGCCTCGCTGTCCAGCAAGCGCGGCAAACGCATCAAGCAGTCACCGTGCTGTTTCTCGACCTCGACAATTTCAAAAAGCTCAACGACAACTTCGGTCACCATGCGGGTGACGAAGTGCTCCGGGGTGCGGCCCAGGCGTTGAAGGAGTGCGTTCCCAACGCGGGCAACGTGGGACGCTATGGCGGCGAGGAGTTCGTGCTGGTCACGACCGGGCTCACCGAGCCGGACGCCCACGCGCTAGGCGAGAAGGTCGTTGCCAGCATCCGCGCGATCGATTTCTCCGCGCTGGGTTTGCCCGGTCCGGTGACCTGCAGCCTCGGTGCGCTCTGGGCCATGCCTGGCGCTGACGTCACCGGCGACAGCATCACGAAAGCCGCCGACGAACTGATGTACCAAGCCAAACGCTCCGGAAAAAACCGCTGCTGCTTCCGGGCACAAAGCGACGTATACAACGTCAAGCATCTTGAGTCGGATAAAGCTGCCGGTGACGCACGCGCCAATGCGGTGAATAAATCCGCAGCCAAGTCGGGCACGAAAGCAGTCCTTCCAAGCGACTACCGCCGCGTCGCCCGAGCACTCGATGTTAATCAACCGCAACGCGTCGTCAACATGCGCAAGGCCGACCGCAAGCAGTTGTTTACATCGTGTACTGTCTGCGTGCTGGATGGCGCCACGCTCGACGTGAAACCCGAAACCGGATTCGTGCGCAACATCTCAACAGGCGGTGTCGGCATCTTGACACCGCGATTCGTCATGCGCGGCCAGCCGATTGAAGTGGCCATTCCGGTAAAGGGAAAGCCAACTCTATACGTCGCCGGTGTCGTCGCGTTTTGCCGGCACGCGGAGGGCATGATCCACGAAGTCGGCGTGCAGCTCTTCGCCCACTCCAACGAACCCATCCTATCATGTGATCCAATCAGCGCAATCCGCAATCAGGATTGGGTCGCCAACGCCCTGCAAAGCATGCGCAAAGCCGTCGCACAACCGGTGTAGCGCTCGATCCGTCGCCGTATCGTGTTCGCAACGTCTGATATCATCCTCGCCCCATCCCAAGTGTGAGTATCGTACACTCAATGCGTAGTACGCGACGCGGGGCGCCGGCAGTACGGAAGGGGATGATTGAGTGCAGCAAGCGCAACAAGACACGTTCACGGCCTTTCACGGCAGCGATGCTGCTACAATTCCCCTGGCCCGGCGCGTGCCCGAAGCACGTCCGATAGGCCGGCAAGCCGTCGCACCACTGCACGTTCCGACCTTCGATTACACAAATTCGTCCGCAAGTGCACTGCGCTATGCCGGTTTCGGCGCGCGCGTCTGTGCCGCGGTCATCGACTTCGTAATCTTGCAGGTTATTTCGCTCGTCATCGACGGCCTGTTCGCCGGAGCCGTGCTGAGCAACATGAACACGGGCACGATACTGGCTGCTACGTTCGGCCCACTCGTCTTCGGCAGCGTTGTCGGACTGATCTACAGCGTTTGGCTGGAAAGTTCGACCTGGCAGGCAACCCCCGGCAAAGCGCTGCTGGGCCTCAAAGTCGTAGACGTGAACGGCGAACGCATCACCTTCCGCAAGTCATCCATGCGCAACCTGGCCAAGAGCCTGTCCATGCTCACGCTAGGCATCGGCTACCTCATGCCGCTCTGGAACAAACGCCGCCAAACGCTTCACGACACCGCCACCGGCTGCCTGGTAGTCTACGCGAAGTAGTGCAGCATATAGGGAACACCCAATCAGAACCCCGGGCGCCAAGCCCGGGGCAGCAAATCAAGAACGTTCGATGAAGTGAACAAGCGCCCGCGCCACAACCAATCCACATAAGCAAGGCAAGCGAAGCGAAGCCAAGAACCAATCCGTGGTTCTTGGCGCCTTGGCGTCTTGGTGGTTCAAACCTAAACGCAAAACGCATCTCACTCCGAGCGCTCGACCTCAACACGCATACCGGCAGTGATCTCGCGTGCAGGCCGCGCAACGACGCTGGCATCGCCCGACAACCCATCAACAACCTCCGCCCAGTCGTCGTTCACCAATCCAATCGTAACTGGCTGAAGCGCGGTATGCCCGTCGCGCACGAGCATGACATTCCAGTTCCCCCCACGGCCGCGAAACAGTGAGGTCCGCGGAAGCGTCACCGCATCCGCACGCGCGTCGTAGATGATCCGCACGTACACGCGAAACCCCACGCCAAGTCGCTCCGGACGCTCATCGAGTTTTACGGTCACCTTCACCCGTTGCTGCTCCACGCCCAGCGAGCTGATCTTCTTGAACCCTTCGGGATAAACCCGCACCACCTGCCCACCAATTGGTCCATCGACGATCGCCTGCCCGAAAACCTCGACCGTGTCACCCGGCGATATGTGCACCGCCCGCTCGGTCAGCACGTCCGCAACCACCTCCATCTCATCGAGCCTGCCGATCGATAGCAGTGGTGTGCCAGCAGCAAGATACTGCCGCCGCGTCTGGTGCCGCTGGAGAATCACTCCATCGACTGGCGACTGAATGTCGGCGCGGGCAAGGTTGCGCTGCTCAATCTGAAGCTGCGTGCGCGTCTCGTTCAGTTCCTTCTTCCGCTGTTCCAGTGTGAACGACTTGCGATCGATGTAATCGGTGATGAATTTCGGCCCGATATAGCTGACCGCAGCCACCGTCTTGAGCGCCGCAAGCTCAAGTTTGTCGCTCTCGTATTCGGCGCGGGCACGGCGATACTCCATCTCGGCTTGGCGGAGTTCGCGGTCCGATGCCGAAGTCGTTTCCGCCAGATTCCGCAGGCGCATCGCCTCCGACTCGGTGAAGTCGCGCAGCGCCTTGCTCGCCTCCAGCTTGGCCTCTGCGGCTGCCACTGTCTCATCAATCGCCTTCACCGTCGCCTGCGTCTCGACCAGCGCGTTCTCCTCAAGCCGGTGGTCCGACGTCTCCGCGATCTGCGTCTCAAGCACCGCGATCCGCTGCTCAACCTGGTGTACGTGATCTTCAAGATCATCCTTTTCCAAATGTGCCACCACCTGGCCCGCCGTCACCGCGTCGCCCTCGCGCAACTCGATCTGCTGCAACCATCCGGCGATGGGCATCGCGACCAGGTAATCCTGCGGCAGTTCGGTCACCGCCTGCTCTTCGACGTAGGCGCGAATGGTCTGCACCGTGGGTGTGATGACCGCGACCGTCGCCTCCGGTTGAAAATGCGACCACGCACCGACAGCGACGATGACCACCACCACGAGCGCCGCGATCACCCAACCTTTCTTCATCGTCCGCACTCCTATTCCTTCACCTGCACGCCCGCGCGCCAATCAAGCTTGGCGATCTGCCGATATACGATCCACTGCGCCACCAGCAAAAACCCAACTGCCAGGACCGCAGTGAGTACCACTGTCACCGGCCTGATGATCACCGGCATGCGGTACAACTCCGAATCGTACGCCGCAGCCACCAACTTCACCATGCCGTAACCCAGCGGGAACGCAAGCAGCAATCCCACCAGAAACGTCACCGCGCTCTGGCGAAATAAAATTCCCGCAACCTGCCCAGGCCGGTAGCCCAACACCCGCAGCGTGGAGATTTCGCGAATCCGGTCGCCGATCTCGACCAGCGCATTGTTCAGCGTGCTGCCAAAGCTGATCACCCCGGCGAAAATCACCATGAGACCGATCGAGAAAACGCTCGTTTCCACCAGTGTTTTCTCGATATTGTGCTTCGCGTCGGCGCGCACGCTAAGCCCCTGCGCGTTGGGCAATTCCTTAATCTCGCGAAACAAGGCAGCCGATTGCACCGGGTCGACCGCGAGTTGAATCGAGTTCACCGCCAGCGACTCGCCGACGATCCGACTGAGGTAGTGCAAATCGGCGTAGCAATCGATACCCAGAAAGCTCTTGACGATCGACGCGACATGGACGTTGCGCGTCTCGCGCCGGCCGCGCACGGGCGTGAGTTCGATGACGTCGCCGACGCGGGCATCGAGCAATTCAGCCAGCTTGCGCGATAGCACCAGACCCTCGTCCGGGATTTGAATGGCTTCCCCACTCGCGTCGCGCGGCGTCGTCAGACGATGCTCTGTTGACAGACCCGTGACGGTCATTCTTCGGCTTTGCGCGCCATGTTGCAGATCGCAGCGCACGCCCAGCACGGGTTCCGCCTCGTCGACACCGGGCAGCGCGCGACTCTCGTACAGCGCCGGCATCGACGCCTCGTCACGCATGCCGATGTCAACGTCGCTGTGCGCCACCATGTCGAACTGGTAATCCACGAGGTACAAGAACGAGTCGTACATCGCGAGCGCCATGAACGTGATTGCCGTCGCCAGCGCCGTCGCGACGATCGCCGTGACGCTGCGCGTGCGATTGCGAAACACCGATCGCATCGCCATCTGCGTACGGAATCCGAGCATTCGCCAGAACCAGGGCAAGCGTTCGAGCACGATCGTTCCGCCGCGCTCGGGCGGTTTCTGCCGCATCGCCTCAGCCGGTTGCAGCCTCAACACCTCGCGTACGCCCCGCGCCGCGCCGAAGACCGCGAAAACCACGCTGATCACCATGCCGATGAGCAGAAGATCAGGCTGCGCGCGTGTGAGGAATTCCGGAAACTGGAAGAAGGTGCGGTAAACCCCAATCATCGCGTACGCGAGCCCGACGCCCAGGCCCATCCCCGCCACTCCGCCCAGCACCCCCACCACCACGCCAAACCCAAGGAAGTGCGCCATCAACCTGCGATCGGAATAGCCCAGCGCCTTCAGCGTGCCGATATTCGTGCGCTGCCGCTGCGCCAAGCGCAGCATCAGGATATTGAGAATGAGCGCAGCCACACCGAGAAAGATGGCCGGCATGATCGTCGCCGACACGCCCAGCCCGGTGATTTCGTCCGAAAGAAAGCGGTGTGACGCCTGCCGTTTCCGCGGTGTCGTCTCGATGACACCGTACGGAGCGAGGTCCCGGCTGATGCGGTCGAGCAGCGTGTCAACATCAACCTGCCCACCGCGTGCCACGCGTCCCACAATCTGATTGCAAGAGTCCTTGAAGTCGAGCACGTCGCGGGCGTAGCGATCCTTCACATAGAGGATTCCAAAGTGCTCCGCGTCGGGCACGAGGTCGCCCACCCCGCGCACCATGTACACGTATTCCGGGCTGACCGCCGTTCCGACGATGACAAACGATTGCCGCTTGCGATTGAGGATAAGCGTGATGCGCTCGCCGATATTCAGTCCGTGAGCGGCTGCGAACGCTTCGCTGAGGATCACCTCCTCATTGCGGTCGTCGGAGAATCCCGAGCCGCGTACGAGGCAGATCCCGTTGATCGTGTGATCGAATCCCTGGTCAGGCGTCGAGATCAACCTGCCGGTAAGCGGGCGAACCTCACCTTCAAGATCGAGAATCACGTCGAAAACCACGCGCGAGTGCAGCGCGGAGATTTCCGGATATTCCGCGATGCGTTCGACGGCGCTGAGCGGCGCCTTCTTCACATCGACCCAGAAGTCAGCAAAGCGGTAGTCGCGATAGTAGGCTTGCTGCGACGCCTCAAGTATTCGCTGCGCGGACCCCAGGCCGATGAACGAACCGGTACCGATTGCGATAATCGCAATCACGCTGACGAGCGTTCCGGCACTGCCGAGCAAATCGCGAATGAGTTTTCGATGCAGCGCGCGCACGTTCCGCCGCCCCTTACCACGCCACGTCAGCCGCGGCCAGAGGTTTCTCGTTCACGCGCTTCTCAGCCACGCGTCCACTCACCAGGCGAATCACGCGATCGGCAATGCCCGCGATCGCGGGATTGTGCGTGATGAGCACGATCGTAAGACCCTGCTCGCGATTTGAACGCTGAAGTATCGCAAGAACATTGCGCGCCATCGGCAGATCAAGCGCGCCGGTCGGCTCGTCCGCAAGGAGCAATGCCGGTCGCTTCGCCAGGGCGCGCGCGATTGCGACGCGCTGCTGCTCGCCACCGGATAGCTGCGCCGGAAAGTGATCCGCCCGCTCGCCAAGCCCGACCATCGCGAGTGCCTCGGTCGGGTTGAGCGCGTTCGCCACGAGTTCTGTCGCCACCTGCACATTTTCGTATGCTGTCAGCGTTGGAATCAGGTTGTAAAACTGAAAAACGAACCCCACGACCGTCCGCCGGTACTCGGTGAGTTCGCCGTCACTCATCCCCGCAAGGTCGCTGTCGCCGTGCCAGACATGCCCGCAAGTCGCACGATCGGTCCCGCCAATCAGATTCAGCAGCGTGCTCTTGCCCGACCCCGACGGGCCGAGAATAACCACGAATTCGCCGGCGTTGATCGACATATCGGCATCGACTAGCGCCGGCACCTCCACCTCGCCCATCCGAAAGACGCGCCCCGCCCCCTCGATCCGCATCAACGCTCGCGAAGCCACCCGACTGTCCGAAGCCACCGCCAAAGCAAGGCCCTCAAACCAAGAACGGTACGCATCCGCGCACCGCAAACCAACCTGCAAGGAATCCGAGCATGCAACACCCCACCAAGAAACGCAAGTAACAATATCAATAGGAATTAGACCAACCCCAAGAAGCAGGAGAAACGCAAAAACAGATCACCAAGCGCTCCCACCACTGACGGTGCGCAAGAAAAAACGGCGGGCGAAAGCCCGCCGTTCAAAACACAATCCGTTGTTCTTGGTGCCTTGGCGTCTTGGTGGTTCAAGTCTTGTGGACCACCGCCCGTGGCACGATTCCGCGTGATCAATGACTCAGCGCACCGGCGTCGGCTTTGCTGCCGTAGGCTTTGCCGGTTGCGTCTGCCGGGATCAGCGGCGGATCGATTCTGCCGACCAGCGGCGAGTTCGGCTGGGGTCTGCCAAAGTCGTCCGAACTCGTGCTGAGGATCATGCTGGGATTCCCCGTCGTGATCGTACCACCGGCGGAGTTCGGGAAGAGCATGCTGAAATCGCTCGAGTCCGACTGCGTGATGTAGTGGTTGTCGCGAATGTCGACGTCGGCATCGTGAATCCACTGATTCTCCGCAGCGCTCAGCGTCGAACGGAAACGCTCGAACACGCAGCCACGCACCGAAATGTTATCAAGCTGCCAGCCATTCGTCGGGATCGTCGTCCCCTCATACTGGCCGAGGTTGAACTTGTTCTTCGTGCCCGTCCCAATGAACGTGCAGTGCCAGAACAGCAGGTGATCGTACTTGCCACCGAAGGTCGTGCCGCGGCCGCTCAGTTCGTTGCGCACCGGCGAACGCATTTCCATGAAGCAGTTCACGAATGCGTTGTTCTTGCTGGTCGCACCGCTGCGGACAAAGATGCCCTGGTAGTGCAGGTCCTTGGCGATGACGTTGTACCAGATCCAGTTGTGGATATACGCAGCCTCCGGAGCGATGGCGGGTGGTCCTTGAATCACGTCGGAGTGCTCAGGATTGTCGCCCGCACCAGGATCGCTGCCGTCGACGAAGATGTTCACGCCGAACGGCACGCTCTGGAAGTTGTCCTCCCGCGTGCGCAGCATGGTCAGATTACGCATCAGCCGGTGGTTCTGACCATTACCAGAAGCCCGCCGCTGATCCATGATCAAACACTCAGTGTAATAGTGCGGCCCACGCCAACCCGAACCCACCGGGAATTCGAAGTCACTACCGCCGCCTTCGATCGTGCAGTCTTTCAGCCAAACACTTCGCGAGTTACGCCCGGTGTCAGCCGTGCTGCCACCATTGATGATGTTCGGTGCGGACAGCGTCAGCGCCTGCACCTTGAGGTAGTACGCAGTGAGGTCGCCCTCGGCTTGGCCGACGATCTTGGTGTTTTCCTTGGTGCCACCGGCGGATGGATCGTGCGTAATCGTGATCCACTCGTTGTCCACGCGTGCGGTCGCGCCGTTGTAAATGCCACCACCGTCCGCGATGTGATTGCCGGGACGCAGCCGAACAATACCACCATCGGCAGCACCGCCCTGGAACGTCGCGATCGCCTGCATGGCTTTGCCGATTTGGCGGTACGGACGCGACGCGTTATTCACCTGGCCGGTATCGTCGTTCCCGCCGGTATCCACGTACGCAACATTCGAGCGCAGCGTACCGCGCGGATTCACGAACATCGTCAGCGCTTCCAGGCCGTTGCCCGGTGTTGTGTTCTTGTCGCGCACGCCGCCATCGTTGCCGATGACCACAGCCTCCAGCGTAATTTGCCCGTCAGAGGTAAACTCGCTCGCGGAAATCGGTACGTTGTATTCCCAAACGCCGACGCGATCGTTGAAGGTCATCTCCGTGGCAACCTTTGGCGAGGTACCGGTATACCCCTGGCCCGAAATGTGTACCTGCACCTCTTTGACGCCGAACTTGCTGAACGCGATCACACCGGCATTGAACACCTCGCCCGCGTTGATGCGCTGACGCGGCACGACATCCCAACGCGCAATCGGCGTCAGCCCGCTCGATGCCGGCTGAACGAGCATGGTGGCGAGGATCACAAAGGGAGCGCCCACGTTGGGAGTCACGGTTACCTCCGTTTGATACGTACCGTTGGCCAGTCCGCTGCGATTCACCCGCGCGGTGATCACGTCGTGCTCGCCGCTGCTCTCACCGGAGCTTGGCGTGATCGACAGCCAACTCGCGTTCTCAGAGATGGAATACGACAGCGTTTCACCGCCCGCATTCCAGACGTCAAAGGTCATCGAGGTCTGCGAGACGCTGAAATTGAGCAGCGTTCGGCTAACGAGCAGCGACGGCGACTGCTCGAAGCAATCGAGCTGACCGTTGCCGTCGAGATCATCATCGGCTACGCCGCACCCACAATCGCCCGGTTCCGTCTTGTCGGAATCGTCGGGGCAATCGTCGAGGCAATCGTTCACGCCGTCGTTGTCGCTGTCTTCCAGACACGCGGGCGGATAGACGATGCCCTGCACGTTGGTGACGCGCAGATCATCCCAGTATTTCTCGCCCGGCCCCATGCACCACAAACCGACGGTGCCTTCGCGGAAACGCGTGCTGCTCGCATCGACGCAATCGATCGACCAGTTCACCGGCTTGGGCGACGTGTCGGGCCAGATGCGTGCGCGAATGCGCGTTTCGGTATCGCTGTCATCGATCCGCACTTCGAAGTAATACCACTGACCGCCGACGGGTTGAATGCTCGTGCCCGTGTCGCCGCTGGTGATGCTGGTGCCGTGCGGTGCGATGTGGAAGTAGCGACCGTCGGGAATGTTCGGATCGGTGAAGCTCCGGAGGCGATAGTAGCGGTCGCCGTTGGGATAATCCGAAAGGAACGTAACCCCGATACCGCCACCGGTTGTTTCGGTCATCATTCGGCCGGTGTAGGTATAACCGCTCCACGCATCCGAGCCGGTGCCCAAGTAGTGCGAGTGGATGTTCGTCAGCGTGGACGCGGTGCCGAACGCCGGATCGCCGTCAACCGGCATCACGTCGAAGAGGCTGTCATCGCCCGACATGCTGTTGCCGGCGCCGGTGTCGATCCAGTTTGGCGGATCGGAACCGGTGGCAACGCCGTTGAAATCCTCGGAATATTCCGTCTCGGAAGTCAGGTACTGCCAGACGATCACGCGGACTTCATCTTCCGCATCGGCGTCACCAGAAGATACACGCAAACGGAATGCGAACTCCTGCTGCACTTCCGAAATCTGCGGAGCTTTGAACGTGGCGTACGGTTCGTCCGCGCCATTGAGCGTCACGGCTGGACCCGCAATCTGCGTCCATTCGAAGTCGGGATCGCTGCCGTCGGACACGTAGCTGCGCGAACCGTCAAGCGTGACGCTTCCGCCGACAGGAACGATCACGTCGCCCCCCGCGTTCGCGATGATCTCAAGCTTGTCGTTGACGACTTCGACGACCACCGTGTCTTCGGTCGCGCCCTTCTCGCCGCTGACGCGCAGTCCGAATTGCAGGATCGCAGAGCCGTCCACCGTCGGTGCGGTAAAACAAGTGCGGGCCGGAATGGTGTCGGAACGCAACACGACGGGCGGGCCGGAAAGCTGCCACCAATCGTAACGGATCTCGCCCCCGTTCACGTCGTAGCTGTCCGTCGCGTCGAGACACACCGTTTCACCGGAAGACGCGGACAGGTCGGCGCCTGCGCGTGCGATCGGCGGCAGGTCGAGCGGCGGCGCAACATCGAGGCTGTAGGTGATCGAAAAGAGCGGGACGTTGTCTTCGTCGATCGCCGTCATCGTGACCGTGTAGTCACCGTCGGTGGGGTACGCGAACCGCTGCGTCTCGCCTTCGCGCGGCGAGTTGCCGGAGATGCCCGAGTCCCAGATGAAGCGCAAGTCGCCGAGCGGGTTCTCGTCGTTACGCACGACGCTGAAGTCGTACGTGCCCGAGTTGATCTGCCGCGCGGTGATCTCGTAGAACTGCGGCGCAATCTCGAAGTTGTTGCTGGTGACGTCGGGATCACTGCTGTCCGGAACTTCGTTACCGACACCATCGTCCACCGGTAGCGCTTCGCATCCGCCCGAAATCGCCGCGAGTCCCACGGCAACAATTGCGCACACCAGCGCGCTTCGCGACAAGCTGCACCACTGGTTCAACATGAGCTTGAAACTCATAAAACGATCCACGCTCTACTCCTTGGATTCGTGGACGAATGTCGTGCGTTTGCGTCGCGTGCCGATTGTGATTTCGCTAATGCACGCAACGTCGGGGGCTGCCGGAGCAGCGCACGTTATCGGGCCACGAGGTCTTCGCCATGCACGGCGATTTTGTCTTCGGTGGGCCGGTCAATCTCGCGACCAGCCTGGGTCGAGCCGCATCCACTGGCTCGGAGGTCTTACGGGATGCTGTGAGTTACCCACTTCCTTGGCTGCGATCGCGCCGATCGCCACCCATGGGGTATCCTGATTGCGAGGGTAGGATACCGCACACTGGGCACAATGGACAACCTGTTTGGCGATCCAAAACTTGGCCAATACGGCGCGATTTCTGCCGGTCGGCTAGCTTGCCCAAGTTTAGGCCGTTGGGGTGAAAACACCTGTTTCAGGATTGTCAGCCACGTTCCTGGCGTGATTTCGGTCTATTTTTCCGCCGATAATGATTGGCTGCGCTCCTCCGTAAGTCCAGCAAAAGAATAAAATTACAGCGTAGGTACAACGCAACATGCATCCGCGGGATCGCAATGGTCTACAGCCCGCTCAGCAGGCCGGCTACATCCCGCAGATCAACATCGCCGTCGGCGTCCAGGTCGAACGTTGCAAGGCAACCGCAGCCCGCGGAAGCCGTCGCAGGCGGCGTGCCGCCCGGCCCCGACAGGCAATCCACCAAGCCCGCGAAGTCGGCGACGTCCACGTCTCCATCCACGTCGCAGTCGCCCGGCTGGCCCTCGAGCATGACCAGATTGCCGGATACATCGACGCTGCCCGCGAGGTCCAACGTGCGGTAATAAACCACGTGCCCGTTGGTCAGCAGGGTAGCGCCCGCGTCAATTACCAGGTGATCGACATAAATGGCTTCCTCACCTGAAGCGTTTTCTTGCAAATCGACCAGACGCACGGTTGTCGGCGTCGGGCCGATGCGCAGCGTTCCGATCGGGAAGCGGCCTGCGGTTGAACATGTGAGACCGGCGAGGTCCGCGCCGATGTCAGCCGACATCACTTCGAGCGTTTGCACCGACTTGCCCAGGCCCACCATGCGCAGTTCCGCTGTCACAAGATCGAACGCGGAATAGTCGTCGATCGCGACGTCGAAGTCGCCACCGACGCGCAAGCTCCACTGCGCATCGGGAAGCAATAAGGATGCGACGGAGTCGATCTGGAAATCGCCTGCGATCAGCAAACCGTTACCGGCTGACCGTGCTTTACTTGGGCTTGGCTTGGACTTGTCGAACGCCCCGATGACATCGCCGCTGCCCATGTACGAGCCGGTGATCGTGAGCGTTCCGCCCTGGATCATCGTCGTGCCGTCGTTTGTGTAATTCCCAATGAACTGCGTGTCGGCGATCAGGATGGTTGATCCGGTGTTGTACACGTCGCCCATGACGTCGCCGTAACCAGTCAGCACGCCGCTGGTGGTGATGGACGTCGGGTATGCCGCCAGCACGCCGCCGTAGAGCGACACGTTGCCCGCGACGGAAAGTGCATCGCTGACGACCAGCGTTGCCAGCGGCTGAACTTGTGCGCTGCCGTATACTACGACACCGTTATGCGTCGCGATCTCCAGACCAGCCGATACGGGCACGACGATCTGGCCCGACTTGCCGACCAACAGATTGGTGGACGCAAGTTCCGCGTCGTCGAACGGGCCGCTGGTGACCGTGCCGTCGATGGTCATGTGCGCCCCGCTTGCAGTCGCAAGGTGGACACCATTCGCCAGCGTTATCAGGCCACCAGTGGGCTGGGAAATGCCTAACGTGCTTTCCAGCCGCAAATCCTTGTCCGCGAAATCGATGAGCGATTCTATCGCGAACTGACCAGCCGGTGCGCGCAGCGTATCGCCGCCGAACGCCGCCGCGATCGCGTCCGCAATCGACGCGTGCACGGTCTGTTGCGTCAGGTTGTGTACCTGGCACTCGTCCGGAACCGTGTCCGCGTTTTCATCGAGGCTGGTGCCCGCGAGAATATCGCACGCGTCCGGCAGCGCGTTCGTATTGCAGTCCGCGTGAGCCTCACAATCGTCCGGCGTGCCGCTCGCATCGCAATCGCTGTCGCACTCGTCGGGGACGCCGTTCGTGTTGCAGTCATTGCCGACCAGCTCACACTCATCGGGTACGCCCGAGGCGTTGCAGTCCGCGAACGATTCGCAATCGTCCGGGGTGCCATTGCTGTTGCAGTCGGTTTCGCATTCGTCGGGAATGCCGTTGGCGTTGCAATCGTTGCCCGCCAATTCACATTCATCGGGTACGCCGGTGGCGTTGCAGTCCGCGAAGCTCTCGCACACATCGGGCGTCCAATTACCGTTGCAATCGGCGAGCGCTTCGCAATCGTCGGGAATTCCGCTCGAATCGCAGTCCACGTCGCACTCATCGGGCACGCCGTTCGTGTTGCAGTCGTTGTCGAGCAGTTCGCACTCGTCGGGTATGCCGCTGGCGTTGCAGTCGGTGAAGGCTTCACAATCATCGGGCGTGCCATTGAGATTACAGTCGGTGTCGCATTCATCCGGGACCGCGTTGGTATTGCAATCGTCACCAGCCAGCTCGCACTCGTCCGGTACACCGTTGGTATTGCAGTCGGCGTAGACCTCGCAGTCATCGGGCGTTCCGTTCGTGTTGCAGTCAACGTCACATTCGTCGGGGACGCCATTGCTGTCGCAATCGTTCGCGATAAGTTCGCAGCGATCGGGTACGCCAGAGAGGTTGCAGTCTACGAACGATTCGCAATTGTCCGGCGTACCGTTGCCATCGCAGTCGGCATCACACTCGTCGGGTACGCCGTTGCTGTTGCAGTCATTCCCCGCCAGTTCGCACGCGTCCGGAACGTGGTTTGTGTTGCAGTCGGTGAACGTCTCGCAATCGTCCGGTGTGCCGTTGGCGTTGCAATCGACATCGCACTCATCGGGGATCGCATTTGTGTTGCAGTCGTTGCCGGCGAGTTCACACGCGTCCGGAACTCCGTTCGTGTTGCAGTCGTCGAAGGTTTCGCAGGCGTCCGGCGTCCCGTTTGAATTGCAGTCGCTATCGCACTCATCAGGCACCGCGTTGGCGTTGCAATCGTTGCCGGTAAGCTCGCATTCGTCGGGGATTGCGTTCAGATTGCAGTCCGCGAAGACCTCGCAGGCGTCCGGAGTGCCGTTGCCGTTGCAATCCACGTCGCACTCGTCGGGCACGCCGTTGCTGTCGCAATCGTTGCCCGCCAATTCGCACACGTCCGGAATCGCGTTCGTGTTGCAGTCGGTCAGACCTTCGCAATCGTCGGGTGTTCCGTTCGAATTGCAGTCGGGCTCGCACTCGTCCGGGATCAGGTTCGCGTTGCAATCATTACCCGCGAGTTCGCAGCGATCGGGGATGCCCGATGCGTTGCAGTCTGCGAACGGTTCGCAGTCATCCGGCGTGCCGTTGGCGTCACAGTCCGCGTCACACTCATCGGGGGCACCGTTTGAATTGCAGTCATTGCCGACAAGGTCGCATTCGTCGGGCACGTTGTTCGCATTGCAATCGCTGAACGTCTCACAATCGTCCGGTGTGCCGTTGTTGTTGCAATCGGCGTCGCACTCATCCGGTACGCCGTTGGAATTGCAATCATTCGCGACCAACTCGCACGCATCGGGAACACCATTCGCGTTGCAGTCTGCGAACACCTCACAGTCGTCCGGGGTTCCGCTGGCGTCGCAATCCGCGTCGCACTCGTCCGGGACACCGTTCGTATTGCAATCGTTGCCGACCAGTTCGCATTCGTCGGGCACGCTGTTCGCATTGCAGTCGGTGAACGCTTCGCAATCGTCTGGCGTACCGTTGCTGTTGCAATCGCTGTCGCACTCGTCCGGTGTGCCGTTGGCATTACAATCATCGCCCGCCAGTTCGCACTCATCCGGGATATTGCTCGCGTTGCAGTCCGCGGAGGTGCCCGCGGTGATGTCCTCTGCATCATCGATACCGTTGCCGTTGCAATCGGGCGGGGGCGGGTCGCTGGTGTCGAGGAAGTAGTCCGCAAGCAGGCTGTGCGCAGTACCAGCCGATGCCCCCGCGTGAATCGCAACGCCCGTCACGGTCATGGGCTGGCTGAAGCTGGTCGCGACCGTGTAGCTCTCGCCATTCTGCGAACGACTCACCGTGAAGGTATCCCCTTCGCGTCGCACCTTCAGGTACATGGGTGCCGTAAGCGGAACGGATTGGTGGATGCGGGTATTCGCAACACCACCAAAGATCGTCGCGACGTAGATCCGCGTGCTACCCAAAAGCCGGTGAAACTCAGCGCGGACGACGTTGTTCGCGTCCTGCTCGACCGCTATGCCCTGAATCTGCAACTGCTGCGTCAGCGGCGAGTCGAACTTCACCACGAATTCGAAGTCGCTGTCGGGAGCAGCCTGTACGATGCGCGGCGCGGAATTCCCGTCGATCCAAATCTCATGATCGCTGCCGGTAACCGGAATGCTGATGTTCACCTGCGTCCCGGTCATCGCCACTGTGGCATCACCGAGCGGATTCACGAATGTCCACGCGTTGGTGTCCAGGCTCACTTCGTTGAATTGATCGGTGGTGAGCACACCCGGCGGGATTGCGAGCGTGGTGAATGTTTGATCGGCCGATGACGCTGCGTTGCCGTTCGCGTCCGCCGACGCGATCCGGCAGTGGTACAGCGTGTCCGCGTCGAGCCCGCTCAGGCTTACGCTGTGCAACGTCGTCAGCGCACCGTTCGACGACGCATCGCCGTATCCCGTCGTCACGCCGTAATCAACCAGGCTGGTCGCGGGCTCGTCGGTTGTCCACGTCACCAGCGCCGACGTGACTGCTGGTATGATCTGAAGGTTGGAAATCACCGGCGGATCGGTGTCGGATTGCACGACGAACGTGTCGTCCGGCGTGCTCGTTTCATTCGAGTTCAGATCGTCGGCCGTAATCTGAAAGTGATACGTCGCGCCATTCGCCAAACCGCTCAGCACGACGCTGTGACTCGTACCGCTCGTCGGCGATGCAACGCTGCCATCCTCGTAAGCGACAGTCGGTCCGTAAGCGACCGCACCGGTCGTCACTTCGTCGGTGTTCCATGACACGGTGGCTCCGCCGTCGGTCGTGACCACCTGCACGTTGCTGATCACCGGCGGCGTGGTGTCGCTGATCGGCACGACGTTCACGTCCTGTACGAGGATATCGACGTGGTGGGCGATGAAGATCGCGGTTCCGCTGGGTTCGTCACCGATGCCGTCGAAGCCCGAAAGGTCCCACGCGCCCGGTTCCGCGGTGGCTGCGTCCCAAACCTTGGTGGCGTAGAACGTACCGCTTCCCGGAACGGTTTCGGCGCGCATCTTGAAGACGTAGGGCACGTCGTAGCTGAGCGTGCGATTCTCGGAGTCGAACAGCCCGAGGTCGCCGTCGAGTGTCAACGGACCGTTACCGCCCGCGTTGTACCAGACGGTCGCGCCCGACGGCAGCCAGCCGCAATGTGGCTGCGAACACACCACCGGCGAATTGCTGTGCCCGGGCCAGCGCAGGGTAATCCCAAACCCGGGGCTGACGCTCGGCCAGGCATAACCGGCTGGGTCGAGGTCGAGCATCGTGATCGTCGCGGTGATCTCGTAGTTGGTCCAATCGAGATCGCCGATCGCCAGCACGCGATCATAGCCCATCACCGGGCAGCGCAGTCCGTTCGACTCGATCAACCACTCGCCATCGACGACTTGCGCGACGTCTTGTATGGCAGATGCGCCGGACAAATCGGGCGTGACCGGTAGCGGCCAGACGTTGCCCGCGGCGAAGTTGAGCGACATCTGCGTGATCGACGTGTTGGCTGCGTTGTCGGTCGCGGTGATGACGATACCGTTGGACCCGGCATTGAGGTCGATGAAGTCGATCTCAATGTTGAAGTCGCCGGGCTTGAGCAGGCGACGCGTATCGGGCCCGATCGAAAGCGCGTGCGACGACCCGCCGTTGAGTGAATATGCCAGACTGCTGACACCGTCGGGATCGGACACGTTGCCGAGCACGTTGACCCAGCGCTGGGCGATGCCCGGTGCGCCGAAGGTCTGCTCCGGACCGTACCAGAGGTTCACCGTGGGTCCGATTGAGTCGGCGCGGGCGATTCCGCATGCGGCGAATAGCGCGCAGACCGCGAGCACCGCAGCCCGAACCGAGCCGCCGCGTCCCGGCGCGCACACTTCACCCCTGCCCATCACGGTGATTTCCCCCGCCCGTCGCTATGGTCCACAACTCCGGCATTATTCCGATCGCCCGACGGAACATCCATGCTAGCAGAATCGCGGGGCAAAACGCAATGAAACACCGGTGTCGCCGGCGGTTTCGGGGGAAGACGACCTGCGTTCGATAACTGTGATCCTGTGCAAAAAGAAAAGCCCCGGACACGAATGCCCGGGGCTTGAGAGTGTTACAACTGGTTGTGCGCGTCCGCTGCGGTTACTTCCGGCGGCGACGCTGGTACTTCATCCTGCCGAACGCGGCGAACATCATCCACAGGCTCATGCCACCCATCGCACCGCAGGGCGCGGCGCCGCACTGCGCCGTCTCGTCAACCGGGCAGCCGTCGGCATCAACCGTCACCCCTTCCGGCGTGTCCGGGCACATATCGTCCTCGTCGGCGACGCCGTCACCGTCCGCGTCGTCCGGGATGTCCTGACCCGGAGGCGTGGGCTGCGGCGTCGGGGTGGGCGTAGCTGTCGGTTCCGGCGTCGGCGTCGGTTCGGGTGTGGGCGTGGGCGTCGGGGTCGGTTCGACCACGATCTGCGACGGCGAGCAGCCGTCCGCGTTCGCCTCTTCGTCAACCGGCGTATCGTCGCACATATCGATGTCGTTGCTCACACCATCGTCGTCGTCATCAAGCTGCGATGCCGCACAACCCACTTCGTCCACCTCGGCATTGGCGGGCGTGTTCGGGCAGAGGTCATCGTTGTTGTTCACGCCGTCGTCGTCGCTGTCGATGGGGAAGCCACCGCCTCCACCGCCGCCACCACCACCTCCGCCGCCACCGCCACCACCGGACGAATCGCAGGCGTCGCCCAGACCGTCGCCGTCGCTATCGGCCTGACTGGGGTTGGAATCGAGCGGGCAGTTGTCGCACTCGTCGATCACGACGTCGCCGTCAAGATCATCTGCCGTTCCGGCGAATATGTCGCAACCATCCAGAATGCCGTTCGAGTTGCAATCGTTGTCGGGGAACTCGCACTCATCCGGCACGCCGTTCGTGTTGCAGTCGGCGAAGACCTCGCACGCGTCGACGATGCCATTGGTGTTGCAGTCCGTATCGCACTCGTCGGGCACGCCGTTGGCGTCGCAGTCGTCGCTGGTACCACCGACGACGTCGTACGAGTCGGGCACGTTGTTGCCGTTGCAATCGTCGAACGTGTCGCAGGCGTCGCCGATCCCGTCGGTGTCCTTGTCCTTCTGATCCGGGTTGTAATCGTCCGGACAGTTGTCGCAGGCGTCGATGATGCCGTCGGCATCGGGATCGTGCGTCGCGAGCTCGCACACGTCGAGCACGCCGTTGGTATCGCAGTCGTTGCCCGCGTTGATTTCGCAAACGTCGAGCACGTCGTTGGCGTTGCAGTCGCTATTGGCGTCAAGCTCGCACGCGTCATGCACGCCGCTGTTGTCGCAATCATTGCCCACCAGTTCGCACTCGTCGGGCACGTTGCTCGCATCGCAGTCGGTGCTGGTGCCACCCGCGATGTCATCGGCATCGTCCACGCCGTTGTTGTTGCAGTCTTCAAACGGCGCGACGCACGAATCGAGCATGCCGTCGCCGTTGCAGTCGAATTCGGTGTGGTCGGCGATCTCGCGGCCATCGACCGTGTCGTTCGTGTTGCAGTCCGTGCTGCCGGCCGTAACGTCCACGAAGTAGTCAAACCGCGCGGTGAACGCACTGCCGACCTCGTTCTCAGCGAAGACGCCGATGCGCGACACGTTCAACGTACGCACGAAGGTGTGGAAGTTCGTAAAGGTCGTGCCGTTCGTCGACTTGGCAACGATCCACACGTTGCCTGACCGGGTGATCCGCACCCACAAGGGATTGGCCAGGTCGAAAACGGTGTCGAACTGGAACTTCTGCACTTCAGCATTCGGAGCACCGACCTTCGCGACACCCGAGTAAAAGAACGAGCGGCCATCAAGGTTCGAAGCGTCGACGCGGAAGAAGCGGTTGCGTGACTCCTCGATGAGAATGCCCTGCGTCTGCTGGATCATCACCGCGTTCGTGTCGAACTCGGGCGTGAACTTCGCCTCGATGACGAAGTCAACATTGTCGACATCCTGCATGACCACGGGGACGTTGTTCGTGGTGATGAACGCCGAGTGGTTGTGCGTCGGATCGACGGTGATCAGCAGTTCGTCATTGGTAACGCTCGCCGATGAGGCGTCGTTCAGCGGATTCTCAAACGTCCATGCCGAGTTCGGCGACGACTTGCCGCACGTCGTGCTGAAGTTGTCCGACGCGAAGCCCAGCGGAATGGCATCCGACAGGAAGTTCGCGGTCACCGACACATCGCTGTTCATCACGATGTTCAGCGGGTTGTTGGCTGAGACCACGCCACCGGTCCAACCGTCAAACTGCGAGCCGAAGTCGGGCGTCGCGGTGAGCGCAACGTTCGTGCCCGGGGCGTACGCGTGCTGATCGGGATTGACCGACACCGAACCCGCACCCGCCACGTTGACCGTCAACTCATACAGCCCGGCATCCTCCGGATTGATCGGAGCCGACGTGTCAAAGAAGTAATCGAACTTGGCCGTGTGATTGGTGCCGTTCGCGTTCGCGGCGAACAGGCTGACTGCGGTCACATCGAGCGATGAAACCATGTCGGCTGCGACCGTCGTGTAGTTGGTGCCGTTCAACGAGTAGCCGACGGTGAACGCGCTCTCGGCCCGGGAGATCTTCAACCAGAATGGTGCGTCCGAATTGGTCGGCAGCGTCTGGAAGACATCGTCGATCAGGGCGTTCGTCGAAATGTCAGCCACATAGATCGCGGGGTTGTTGTTGAAGTCGAGCAACTCGACGCGAAGGAAACGACGATTGTCCTGCTCAATCAACACACCCTGACCCGCGTTCATGCCGGAGTCGAGCGACGAGTTGAACTTGACCTCGATCTCAAAATCGCTGTCACCCAGCGGCACGGACTGACGCAAACGCGGCACGTTGTTGTCGTCGATCCACGGCTCGTGAACGACGGACGGATCTGGATTCAGACGCAGCTCGCCACCGACCTGCTCGTAGGTCGACGCATCGGCAGCGGGATTTACAAATTCCCAA